>JBEKGF010000090.1:0-11943 GCA_050012935.1 Edaphobacter sp.
CGAGGGCGGCGAAGGAGTCTGGCGGGGCGATCTCGATGGTGGGGATGGAGATAGGGAGTGCTCCCAGAGCTTCGAGCCGGGTGGCGAGCTCGGAGGCCTGATGGCTGGTCCGGGTGATGAGGATGCGTTTGTTGGCCAGTGTTTGCACTGGCACGATTTTAGGCTGCGTCATGTTCAGGTACTCCCCCTCCCCGTCAAAAAGTGCGCAAAGTCTTCGAAAGAAATAAGTTAAGTCTGGACTTCTGGTATTCGTCTTACGGTTTAAAGGAAAAAGCCCGGCTGTCGCCGGACTTGTCTTTTTCTTCACTGATTTAAGAATAGCAGATTGGGGCTAACTCATACGCCAACGGTATGTTGTTGCTCTATAAGGAGTTGGAAGGTCCTGGGGCTTGACATGCGAATTTGCTGGGTTTTTTGAGGTTTTCGAGGCGATAATTTGAGGCTCATTGCCAAAACAATGTGAGAAAAGATGGCGAGGTTCGCTGAGACACCGGGTCCAGAGATGAAAATCTTTCGCGAGGTGATGGGGATGGATTTGGCTTTGATGTGCTGGCTTTCGACGGCGGCTTATGCGATCCACGTTTTGGAGGAGTTTGCCTTCGACTGGAAGAACTGGGCTCGGAATGTGCTGAACCTGCCAGTGGAATGGGATATGTTTTACGTCACCAACAGTCTTGTGGTCGTGCTGGGTGTGGTGGCTGCGATAATTGCTTCCCGGCTGCCGGCGCTGGCGCTGGGGTTTGCTGCCCTGATGCTGATTAATGCCACCTTCTTTCATGTATTGCCGTTTCTGGTGAAACGAGGCAGGTGGTCGCCGGGTCTGGTTACGGCTTTGGTGTTGTTTTATCCGCTGGGGATTGAGTGCTACCGGGTGCAGAGCCACCTAGTGGGACTTTCGAGGGAAGAGATTTTGGAGTCGGTATTGGTGGGGTCGTTGTTGATGGCTACGCCCATCGTTTTTTTGAAGTTGAAGGGTAAGAGTTATTTCAAGCAGACGTCTTGATGGTACGGTAGCGGCAAGGTTACAAGGGAATTGCACTTCGACTGTCGCTAAAATCGCCATCCGAGGCCAGTAAGAAAGAGGATGGAACTGTTGTGCATGGGAGGGTAGTCCGCGGCTGAGACAGAGGATGAGATACCGACTGTATGAGTGGAGGCTTCGCGTCCCGAGATTGTATCGATGACAACGTGGCTGTGGTAATGGATAAAGGCATCTCCGGCTTCGAATCGAAGAACTGCATGGCGAAAGGGAGAGTACTCGATAACCCCACCAGTATCCAAGGTGAACTGAACCTGCGGTCTATTAGTAACAAAGAAGATACTTCCGACGAGATTTACCCCGAAATCTGTCCGGCTAAAGCGTGTGATGCCGGGGCGAGCTTTGACGAAGAGGCCCAGTCTGCCGAGATGAAAGCCGAGCTTGGGGCCGGCGAACGCGGAAAATGAGGTTCCGCCGTCCTGTGCTCCGGCGGTGTGGTCGTCATGAGGAATATCGAAGGCAATGATGTCGGCGGAGAGGAAGCGCCAAATTGGCGTGCCTATCCAAGCGCCGCCTCCTCCGAGGACGGGGGCGTCCTGCTCAAGAAGATGCTCACGAATCTGGAGTGGAAAGAACGCACCCACAGTGACACTCTCGGTCTTCGGGGTGAACTCAGATGCATCTTGAAAGGAACCGAAGCGGTGCTCAGCGGTCAACGCGAGGCCGAGATGATGGGGAACGCTACCCGGGGAATAGACTTCCTCAAAAGGTGATTGGAAAAGAATTTTTTTGAAGCTCGCGTTGAGACTCTCGTCAATGTCCAGCCGCAGGATATTGCGTTTCGACACATACCACTCTATTGCAACTCCAGGCTGCAAGGCGAAGTGCGTTTCGCGGAAGTACTGAAAAGTTAAATCTGTATTGAAATCAGCGGCGACTGCCCCGCGGGTGTAACTGGCGGCTCCGGCCTCGAGTTTGCCGTAGAGACCAAAGTGCTGGCGACGCACTCCTGCCTTCAGGCCTCCGAGAACCAGGAGTTGATGGCCGCCGACGCGGTTTAAGAGTGCATCTGTAGGCTCCATATTCCAGGAGTCGGTTGCGGAGGCTTCGAGTGCTACTGAGCGATTGAGGTTGAAGGTGTAGCGCGCTAGTGGGCCGCCAAGGTAGAGCTTGTACGCGGCGGATGTTCCTGCATAAGGAGTATCGGATTGGGCGTAAAGTCCTAACCCCACTTCGTGGCGCGTAATTTGCTGCGCGTTAGCCCGAGGATGCAGAAAGAGCACTGAAGAAGCAAGAAATAATCCAGCGAGTTTAGACATGAGTGCTCTGCGGGCCCCGAGGCTTACATGCATCGGCGATTATAAACGTGCAAGACAGGGATCATGGGAATCCCTGCCGATGGAATCAGGAATACCTTCGACATCTCAGAATGACACTGGCGCTGGGGGACTTTGTTCAGGTCAGAATGATAGGTGTTGGTGTTAGTGCAGAATGGCGGGCGTTTTGGGCAGTGTTTGGTTTGGGTGAAACAAACAACAGCAAGTGCAAAAACAAATGCGGGGGTTCTTCGCTGCGCTCAGAATGACAAGCTTTTTGTGCGGGACGAAGTGTTTTGGCAGGTTGGAAGTGTTTTGGTTGGTTGGAAGTGTTTTGGCAGGTTAGAAGGTTGTGGGTGGGCGGAGATTGGCTTCGTTAAAGGGTTCGGTGGGTTGCCCCCATTCGAGGCTTAGATCGCGCCAGGTTGGGTTGTTTTCTGCTATGAGTTGGAGCTTCTTGATTCGCAGCCAGCCTTTGATTTGCGTCTCTCGTGCGGTTGCGTCCTGAATGTATTGGAAGCGTTCGAAATAGACAAGTTTGTAGATTTTGTAGCGAGCGGTAAAGGAGTTGGGATTTTTGTCGGCCTTGTGCTCGGCGATTCGTCTGGAGAGATTGTTGGTTACACCGGTATAGAGCTTTTGAAAGGTGCTGGCAAGGATGTAGACGTAGTAGGTGTCGGGCATTGGTTTTAGTGTAACGGCAACGGCAAAAGCAAATGCAAAAACAAATGCGGGGGTTCTTCGCTACGCTCAGAATGACAAGCGGTAGTGGTGGCGTCTCAGGATGACAAGCGTTTAGTGGTGGCGGCTTGGGATGACAAGCGTTAGTGGTGGCGGCTCAGAATGACAGTGAGTAAGAGTTGCGGCTCAGGATCACGAGAGTTGAAGCTGGTATAAAGGGTGCGGCTGATCGGCCATCTCTGCGCTATTGGCTATCTGAATGTGAGGGAAACGGATGACGAAGAATCGGTGGGTTGGGATTGCGCTGTTGGTGAGTCAGTTGCTTGGGTTGGGTGTCCTTCCTTTAGTGGCGCAGCAACCGGAGCGGCATGCACTCGACATGACGGTGAACAAGCCTGAGACGGTGGGGTTCTCGTCTGAGCGACTGGAGCAACTGCACGAGTTGATGCAACGCACGGTGGACCAGAAACAGATTGCCGGTATCGTCACCATTTTGGCCAGGCATGGGAAGGTTGTGGACTATCGGAGCTATGGGCAGCGCGATATGGCCAGCAATGCGCCGATGACGAAGGATGTTATCTTCCGCGATTTTTCGATGACGAAGCCGGTGACCGGTGTGGCGATGATGATTCTGTATGAGCATGGCAAGTGGCTTCCGTCTGATCCGATTGCCAAGTTCATTCCGGAGTTCGCGCACCTGAAGGTCTTCAAGGGCATGGATGCGGATGGCAAGATGATTCTTGTCGATCCTGACCATGCTCCGACGATGCGTGAGCTGATGACGCACACCGCGGGATTTACCTATGGGTTCTTTGGCAATACTCCTGTCGATGCGATGTACCGCGATGCGAACGTGTCGCAATCGAAGAATCTTCAAGAGATGATCGACAGGCTCGCGAAGCTTCCGCTGCTCTATCAGCCGGGTAAGGGTTGGACGTACAGTGTCTCGATGGACATCGAGGGCTACATCATTGAGAAGCTATCGGGTCAGACGCTGCCGGATTTCATGCAGAAGAATATTTTTTCGCCGCTTGGGATGAAGGATGCCGGTTTCTTCGTGCCTGAGGACAAGCGCACGCGCTTGGCCACGTTATATAAAACTGGCCCGGATGGCGGGATAATTCCAGATTCGACAGGGCGCCTGTCCAGAGACTATGGAATGCAGCCGACCATGCCATCAGGCGGAGGGGGCATGGTTTCCACTGCGGAAGACTATTACCGTTTTGCCGAGATGTTGGCCAAACATGGCGAACTGAACGGAGTGCGCATCCTGGCACCGCCTACAGTGCACCTGATGACCACAAACCATGTGCCGTCCAGCTTGCTCACAGGTGAGTTTCATATTGGAATGCAGGTCTTGCGACCGGGTTTTGGCTACGGTTACAACTGCGCGGTCGTCTACGACCCGCCTGAGGCGAACCTTATCGAAGGCGCGGGCACGTTCTTTTGGGATGGAGCTGCGGGAACGTGGTTCTGGGTCGATCCGGCGAACGATATTGTGTTTGTCGGCATGATTCAGCGCGAGCTCGCGGCGGAAAGCCCGAATCTGGAATACCTAAGCCGCTCGGTTGTTTATCAGGCGCTGGTTGATCCTGCGAAGTGAGGCGTTAATTGTGGCGCTTCAGGCGACTGTAGTGGCAAGGAGATTGAGGGCTCCTTTGGAGATGAGGTCTTCGGCGACCCAGCGGCCGAGAGCTTCGGGCGTGGTGGAGCAGTTGGCTTCGGTGTCGATCTGGATCATGGCTTCGCCGTCGGGTGAGACTACCTGGGCGAGCATGCGCCACTTCCCTGCTTCGGTGGCGGGCGGGATGCAGTGGGCTCCGATGGGAAGAGAACAGCCGCCGCCGAGGGCGTCGAGGGTGGTGCGTTCGGCATTGATGGCGAAGCGGGTGTGTGGGTGCTCCAGGAAGGAGACGGCATTGCGAATCCAGGTGTCGCGGGCTTCGTCGATGGGATATTCGGGGCTGCGGGTTTCGAGAGCTAGTGCGCCTTGTCCTGGGGCGGGACAGAGCTCTTCGGGGGGGAAACGGTAGTGGACGGATTCGGTGCGCTTGAGGCGGTCGAGGCCTGCAGCTGCGAGAACGAGGGCATCACATTTTCCGTCGGCTAGTTTTTGGAGGCGCGTGTCGATGTTGCCTCTTATTTCGACGAAGGAGACGTCGGGACGGAGGGTGAGGATTTGTGCGCGGCGGCGTGGGCTGGTGGTGCCGATGCTTCCTCCCGTGGGGAGCGTGTGGAGCGCCCAGTAAGGTTCGCAGACCCAGACGTCGCGGGCGTCGGCGCGCCTGGGGATCGCGGCAAGGGTGAACTGCGGGGCAAGTTTTGTGGGGAGATCTTTGAGGGAGTGAACGGCCAGGTCGATGTGGCCCTCTTCGAGGGCTTCCTCGATTTCTTTGATGAAGATGCCTTTGCCGTCGAGGTTCGCGGGCGGGATGAAGCCTGGTTGCTGCATGCGGTCGCCGGTGGTGCGGATGATCTCGAGCTCGGCGTGGTAGCCGGCGTCGCGAAGAGCGTAGAGGATGTGGTTGGCTTGCCAGAGAGCGAGTTGGGAGCCTCGGCTGCCGATGCGAATGGGGGTGCGAGAGTGATCGTGCTCGTTGCTCATGTCTTTAACTAGGATACGGGATGAGGGCGTGGATAGTTCGCTTCAGATATTTTCCGGTTTGCCACTGCGAGGATGGGCAGGCTGGATTTAAGGATCGCGGCGAGAGATTCCATGCGATAGGGGACGCTGGCGATGACCAAGTCTGCTTTGGCGGCGAGGATCTCTTCGGTGTTGGCGGTCAAAAGATTATTTTTTAAATGGATGAGGCAGGCATCCTCCAATCGGGTGCCTGCCCCTTTTTCCGTTAGCGCGATGGAGTTAGCGGCGACCGCCTCCACCGCCTACACTCGCTCCACGGAAGCCACCTCCGGCGAAGCCGCCGCGGTAGAAGCCTCGGCCGAAACCTCCGTAGATGAAGCCGCCGCCGCGGATGTAGAAGGGCGAGTAGAAGCCATAGCCGAAGGGGCTCCAGAAGAGGCCGTTACCGGGGAGCCAGGTGTAGCCGAATGGACCGCCTGCCCAGTACCAGCCGGGATAGAAGCCGGGATAGCTAGCGTACTCCTGCGCGAGGCTTAGATTGGCTTGACCGAGGTAATCGGAACGCAGGCTGCTCCATTTATAGAGCGGGTCAGTGGATGCCTGATCTTTGTTGAAGCTCTGTGGCCTGGTGGGTTCGCTGCTGATGGCGAGTTGATGGCCGCCTTTGACCTCGACGGGTTTGACGTGGGCCTGGAGATTATGTCCCGGGTAGACGGCGGCTTTGCCGTCAAAGACACGCACGGTCGAGTTGTCTGCGTCGAAGATGTAGAGGCCATTTTTGAGGAGCTGAGTTTGTCCGTTCTTTAGATCGATGAGGATGGTGTTTTGAGGATAGATCTGATCAACTTCGATGTTGGCGCGGCCTCGCTCGAGGCTGATTTCGGTGTGAGTGAGATCGGGCGAAACCATCTGGACAGTGGTGTCGTTACCGAGACGGAAGAAGATACCGGGGGTGAGCAGAATCTCTGCTTTCCCGTTGGCTGTAGCTAGCACCTGACCGGCTTCGAGCGTCTCGTTGCCGACGGAGTTGGGAGAGAGGGGGCGACCTTCGATCGAGGCTTGCCCTTCGATGTAGTTGAGAGTTCCTGGGCGGGCCTGGTTTCCGCTTTGCCCGAAGGCTATTGCACCAAGAGTTGCCAGTGAAAGTGTTAGTACAAGTGCTTTGAGCCGCTGCATGATCTTAAAACCTCTGTGAATATAGATGTGCCAACATACGAAAGGTCACGGCTAAAAGGCCCGTCCTTACAGGGTTTTGACAACATTTATCACGCGCAACTATTGATTGTTTTTGGGGTTTAATACTTTAAGACATAGCCGTCGAGCGGAGAGATTTACTCGGTGTCTTTGGGCTTTGTGGATTCGCGAAGAGCGGTGAGTTGGGGGTGGAGGAGCTTCGCGGTCAGGCTGCGCGTGAGAGCTTCGACGGCTTCGCGTTGTTGCGGGGTGAGATCGGCTAGTTTGGATTGGGAGCGGGCTAGTTCGGCCTGGCGGAGTTCTTCGGCTTGCTGCTGGAGGGCCTTGATGGCGGGGACGGCGTCGCGTGATTGGAGGCGCTGCTCGTATTTTTCTACTTCCCTGCTGACGATTGTTTCTGCGGCCTGGGCTTCGCGGCTGCGGTCGGCGAGGTTGGCAGCGGCGACTTGCTGGAGGTCGTCGATGTCGTAGACGAAGCAGCCTTCGATTTCGTTCATGCGCGGGTCGACGTCGCGGGGGACGGCGATGTCGATGAAGAACATGGGGCGGTTGCGGCGGACGTGGAGGAATTGCTGGCCGTGAGAGCGGGCGAAGATTTTTTGCGGGGCTCCAGTCGAGGTGATGACGATGTCGGCGCGGGGGGTCTGGGCGTAGAGGTCGTCGAAGGAGATGGCTTCGGTGTGGACGGTGGGACTGGCGAAGGCTTCGGCGATTTTTTCGGCGCGGGATTGGGTGCGGTTGGCGACGAGGATGGACGATGCTCCGCGCTCGATGAGATGGCGGGCGGACAGCTCGGACATTTTTCCTGCGCCTACGAGGAGGATGGTCTTGCCTTCGAGCGAGCCGAAGATTTTGCGGGCGAGATCAGCGGCTACGGAGGCGATGGAGACAGAGCTTGAGCCGATCTGAGTTTCGGTGCGGATCTTTTTTGCGACGGTGAAGGTGCGCTGGAGGAGGGATTCGAGATGGGTGGAGACGGCGCCAACTTCGCGGGCGATGGTGTAGGACTCTTTGACCTGGCCGAGGATCTGGGGCTCGCCTACGACCATGCTGTCGAGTGAACTGGCGACGCGGAAGAGATGGCGGACGGCTTCGCGATCGCGGTGCTCGTAGAGGTGGGGCTGGATGTCGTCGGACGGAACGGCGAAGTACTCGTGGAGGAAGCGGAGGAGATCGGCTTTGGCTTGCGGCTGCTGGGTCTCTGCGTCGTCCTGGAGTGTGAGGAGCTCGACGCGGTTGCAGGTGGAGAGGATGAGGCCCTCGCGGATGCCGGGCTGGTGGAGGAGGGTGCGGGTGGCGTCGGCGAGGCGGGTGGTGGGGATGGCGAGGCGCTCGCGAACCTCGATGGGCGCGGTGTTGTGATTGATGCCGAGGAGGACGAGGCGTCCTTGCGTCGTCGTTGGGCTCATGGGGCGGTGAACCTGTGGACGGCGGAGAACTGGTTGGCGGCCCAGACGGCGAGGACGACGAAGAAGACAAAGCTGGAGAGATAGACGGCGCGGCGTCCGCGGAGACCTGCGTGGCGGCGGATGTAGATCATGACAATGTAGACGAGCCACATTGCGAAGGCCAGGAGGATTTTGGGATCGCGGAAGTAGGAGGCGCCGACGGTCATCTGTGCAATGAGCGAGCCGATGAGAAGGCCTGCCGTCATGCAAGGGAGGCCGAAGAGAAGGGATTTGAGGGCGATCTGGTCCAGGACTTCGAGTGGGGTTTCGAGCGGCGGGAGCCAGGAGAGGGCGGGGGATTTTTGCTTGAGGCGGCGCTCCTGAATCAGGTAGAGCAGCGAGGCCAGGAGAGAGAGCAGAAGCGCGGCGTAGGCGGCGAGGAGAAGAGCGACGTGGAGGAAGATCCAGCCGGAGTTGAAGGTGGGGAAGGTGGAGGCTTCCTGACCGGGATGGAAGGCAGGGATAAGGCAGAGGAGGAAGCAGATGGGCAGAACGAAGACGCCGAGAGAGATGGTTTTGTAACGGGCGTTGATGACGAGGAAGGCTGCGGCGAGGAGGAGGCCGAGAAAGGTCTGGGTTTCGTGGGTGTCGACCGGGAGGCGATGGTGGGCGGCGTTGAGCATCTCGGCGAGGGAGACGAAGTGGAAGAGAACGGCGGCGATGGTGGCGGGGATGGCGATGTGACGCCAGCGGGGACGGTCGTAGAGGGCGGCGGGAAGGACGGCGAGTGCGGCTATGCCGTAGAGGAGGACCGCGACTCTGAGCCAGAGGAGTGACATCGAAAGGTTCGCGGGCGCTAAACTCGCGAATCTTCAGTATATCGGGTTATGGCCGCGCCGGGTTGCAGGTTTCGATGGGTGGCTTGCTATGTCCTGGCCAGAGAGACGATAACGCCGCCGGCGAGGATTAGAGCTCCGCCCAGGAGAACCATGGCTGAGGGAGCTTGTTTGAAGACGATCCACGAGATGAGCTGAGCGACGACGAAGAAAAAGACGACGTAAAGACCGAGGAGTTTGCCGAAGTCCCATGGAGGTGAGTTGACCGTCCAGGCGTACAGAAACAGAACGACGATGCCGATTCCAAAGAACGAGGCGCGGCGCCATGGCTCGTGCGCGTGCATACCAGTACGAATGATTGCGTCTCCCCCTGCCTCAAGGATGGCGGCAAAGAGGAGGGTGAGGATGATGGCGGTACGGCTCATAGATATTTCAACCAAACAGGCAAAGATGACCTGCGCCTGAACGACGCTTTTTAAGTGAAGCACTTTTGGGATAAAGAAATCGTAAGCAGGATGGTTTCGGTGCCCGCGTCCGCATATTGAGCGGAATGTATGCTGTGTGTATGAATCGATGCGGCAAGGCTTTGTTCCTTCTTCTCATTCTTCCGTTCGCTGTTTTCGCTGAGGGTCAAACCGAATCGCACGAAATCAATTCGACCGCAGTTCTGCGTCCTGCGGTCGACAAGTATGAAGAAGCGAAGGATTCGAAGACGCGCTTTACCTATCTCGAACTGGTGCATACGCAGAACTTCAACGAGAAGGGGAAAAAGACGGTGGATTACACGCAGCTTTTTGAAGTCACCTACATTGCCGATCTGGAATACTCGCGGCTGCTTGAAGTGAATGGCAAGGCGCTTTCCGGAAAGGCTCTTGAAGCCGAACAGAAGCGGTATGACGACGCTGTGCAGGAGCGTTCTGCGCTGGATGGATTTGCGCGCGCGAAGATCCAGCATCACAAGATGCTGGATGCCGGGGTAAACTTTCCTGATCTGCTGGCTGGGTATCGAAGCTCTGTTGTGCACGATGCTGCGATCGATGGCTGCGATTGCGTTGTGATTGATTCGGTTCCAACTTCAAGTGCGGCGAAGAAGCACTACCGCTTGTGGATCGATCCGAACACGAGCGAGATCCGGAGGGTGGATTTCGATGAGCTCGCGGACGATGGTGACCTTCTCAGCGGCGGGAGCGGCAGTAAGACATTTCAATATCTGGACGGCGTTCCGCTAGTTGTTCACAGCCATTTTGATGGCAAAGCCAGGCTGAATAACGAAACAGCGCGGGTCGTAGCCGATCATACGTACTCGCGGTTTCGCAAGTTTTCGGTTACGACGACGATTGTTCCGGTGACGCCTGAGGGTAAGCCGTAAGCGAGCTATGAGCATTCGGCTGTGAGCCGTGAGGTGCGGTATTCTGGCGTTTCTGCTTATGGGAATTGAAACGACAAGCGAAACTACGCTGACGCCGGTGATGCGACAGTACTTTGCTGCGAAGGAACAGTATCCGGATTGCCTGATGTTCTGCAGGATTGGGGACTTCTACGAGCTGTTCTATGAGGACGCTATTCTGGTGTCGCGTGAGTTGCAGCTTACGCTGACCGCGAGAGATAGAGAGAAGAAGCAGCCGATGTGCGGGGTTCCGTACCATGCGGCGGAGACGTATGTGCAACGGCTGCTGCGTATGGGGTACAAGATTGCCCTGTGCGAGCAGATGGAGGACCCGAAGCAGACGAAGACGATTGTGCGGCGGGAGGTGACTCGGGTGTTGACGCCGGGGACCGCGCTCGATCCAACGCTGGGGGCGGAGCAGAGCAATTATCTGGCTAGTGTCTGCGTGATTGGTTCAGGGGCTGCTCAGGTCTGCGGGTTGGCTCTGCTGGATTTGTCTACGGGGGAGTTTCGGGCTACTGAGTTTTCCGGGGCGAATGCGTGGGCCTTGCTGCTGGATGAGCTGGGAAGAGTGCGGCCGGTGGAGTTGTTGTATGGGACGGGGTTGTTGGGTGGGGTGGGGGCGAGTAGGACGTTAGGGCTGGGTGAGGAGAACAAGCAACAGCAAAATGCGGGGGTTCTTCCCCTTCGACAAGCTCAGGGTCAGAATGACAATCTGAAAGGTGAGGATGGCGCGGGGTTGGATGGGATTCGCACTAAGACGGCGGTGGATGAGTGGGTGTTTACGTCGGAGTATGCCGTGCCGCTGGTAAGGAATCACTTTAAGGTGCATTCGCTGGATGGAATGGGGCTGGGCGGACATGAGGCGGCGGCGATTGCGGCTGGGGCGCTGCTGCATTACATGCGGCAGACGAAGCAGGGCGGGCTGGAGCATGTGGATGGGCTTCGGTTTTATGAGCGGTCGAACTCGCTGGAGCTTGATGCGGTGAGTGTGCGGAATCTGGAGCTGGTGGAGCCGCTGTTTTCAGGGGAGTCGGCGCAGACTACGTTGTTCTACACGATGGATGCTTGTTGTACGCCGATGGGAAAGAGGTTGTTGCGGGCTTCGCTGCTGCGGCCTTTTAGTGGAGTGGCGGAGATTGAGGCTCGGCTGGAGGCTGTGGGTGAGGCTGCGGGGGATTTGCGGCGGCGCGAGGAACTGCGGCGGTCGATGGATGGAGTTTTGGATCTGGAGCGGTTGCTGGGGCGGGTGGCGCTGGATTCGGCTGGGCCACGGGAGGTGATGGCGCTGGCGAAGACGTTGGGCTGTCTGCCTGGCGTGGTGGGGGCGGTTCGATTGTTTGAGAGTGCGAAGTGGCTGGAACTGGGGGCTAGTGTCGATCCGCTGGAGGATCTGCACGAGATGATTGTGGGGACGATTGCGGAAGAGCCTCCGGTTTCGCTGGGAGATGGCGGGGCAATTCGCGAGGGTGTGGATGCGGAGCTGGATGAGCTGCGCGAGTTGAGCCGGAGTGGGCGGCAGGCGCTGGCTTCGATTGAAGAGCGCGAGAGGGCGAGGACTGGGATTGGGTCGCTGAA
>JBEKGF010000091.1:0-11693 GCA_050012935.1 Edaphobacter sp.
GCCTACTGCTCATTGTTCTGACACGCTCGGGGGCCAAGGCCTCGGTGCAGGCTCCACCACCACCCATCGTAGAGGTCGCAACCGTCGAGCAGAGAGACGTTCCTCTTTATGGAGAATGGGTTGGGACTCTCACCGGGCAGGTGAATGCTGACGTAAAAGCGCAGGTCACTGGCTATCTGCTCACTCGGAAATATAAGGAACCTGTCCAATTCCCAGCCGTTTAGATCAGCCATGTGTGCCACTTCAACATAGAAGGCCTCGTGCGCCGAGTAATTAGCGTCAGTGAAGGTGAGTCCAAGAACCTTCGAGATGGACTTAATGCGCACATCGATTGCGATATTGTCCAGAAATTGTGGGTGATACACGTCCATCATGATGTTGCGGGCATACTTGGGTCCTATTCCTGGGAAGGTTTTTAAGAATTTTATCTTTGCATCCCTATCCGGCTGGGCTAGAAGTAATTCCTTTGCCCTTTCAGGTCCCCCCATGCTCTTGACGTAATCGAAGGAGCCGAGAATATATTGAGCCTTTGTTTCAGGCATCCGGATCTTTGCCAGACGACAAACCTCATGCACTACTTTCTTTCGCCTTCTGGGAGTGAGCCCTGACAGAGCTTCGTATGTGAAGCACGACCTGGATTTGGATGATGAAGAAGCCATCAGTCTCTTGTCAAAGCGATTCCATGTAAGCACGGCTGCCATGACCAATAGATTGACCAATCTTGGAATGCTCCGTTAGGATCGGCTATCGGAGCCGAGTGGTGGTGCAATAATCTCTACCAATACCGGCGCAATTGCTGCCCTCGCGCAGCCCTAAACCGCGTCAGCGCCGCCCGATTCACGTCGATGAAAGACGAAAAATCCCGATCCTGGCCAGACACGCCCTCGCGTTTCAATATTGCCAGCAATTTTTCAGCGCGATCCAGCATAGTCATATTGTCATCGTATGCATCTTGAAACGATGTCTGGCGAATCTGCAAAGCCTGAGATCGCAGACACGTCAAATAGTGCCTGAAAGCATCCTGTTCGCCCCAATTGACCGTGGATGGCGGAAGTCCTTGAAAGAGAGCGTCGGCATAATTCGATCCCAGTGCGGCGTCGGGACGCATCTGATCGAGAATACCTGCGGTCAGGGCTATGTCGAGGAAGGGTAGCTTATATTCTGAGAGAGCCTGAGGACAATAGAACCAAGTCGCTCGGCGTGAGATTTCGTCTTCTGCAGGGGTAAAGAATTTGTCGGGTGGAAATGCCCTCACATTCAGCCATGTGCCCGATGCAATTGCTTCAATATTAGCTGCGGATAGACAAAGCATCTGGTGATTTGAGTATCCAACCAATACAGTCTTGCCGAGTAGCTTGAGTCCCGAAGTCAGGATGAGGAGATTCGAAACCCACACAGGGTTGTCAACCAAGTAGGCTCCCGGTGTTTCCGCTACCACGTAGAAGCCGGTCACACCAACCCATGTTCGCGCTCGCTCGATTAAGTTTTCAAGTTGGAGCTCGTCCAATACAACCGTGCTTGAAAGAGCAATGGTCAGTAGTATCGGCTGCTGAGCGAAATGATTTGGCGCCTCCTCCAAGATCGCTTCACAAGCTGCGAAGTAATCATCTGTTATCGCGCTGGCCAAGGGGGTAGGTAGAATTTGACGGCGAACATTCAGCGATTGACCGAGCAAGGCTAGGGCTGCGAGCAGCTATGCAGTTCTGACTCCGCCGAGGTATACCTCGTTGGGGTACTGACTAACCACGTTCCAATATGTATGTTTAGTCAAACGATAATGATCGGCTTGCGTTGAAAAGCACTGTGGGTCCAGTAGCGGTTCCCCGCCAGACTTGACCACATCGACGGCGACTCTTTGCAATTGAGCTTCCGTGAGATCTCTGGGGCTTAAGATGGCGGCTCCGCCCTTCCAATTGGAGAGCAGCTCGCGCGTATGCGCCATCATCCCATGTCCAAATTGCAAATACATTTGCATAGTGCTGTCTCCGACGATGATGACCCCTATCTGAGGGTCAAATGGATAACAGATGCCACCACCGTGTTGTATCAGAACCTCCACATAATCCTATGGAGTAGGCGCCGTCAGCGCTCGATAAATTGGTTCAAAGGCCGCGAGCGCCTCAGCCGCGCTTTGCGGTCTTCTGCTTGGGAAGCGTTGAGTCAGCCAGCCAAGATAACTGCTGAACTCTCCATTTACATCCCCTGCGATTGCCAGGCGGGGAAGTTCTTGCGTACTCATTTTGCGTGTGAGGTCATGGACATCTTTAGTCCCATCCAACCACGGGTTACGCCCACTTAGCGATTCATACAGGATAGTGCCTATAGCGAATATGTCTGCACGAGTGTCAATGGCAGCCTTGAGTAAGCGCATCTGCTCCATGGGAGCATAACCCAGAGTGCCTACTCCCTGTCCGGTCGGCGTGACTGTTGACAGATCAATGTGCCTCACAAATCCAAAATCCAGGACCCAAACTTTTCCTGCCATATCACGGATCAGGTTTGCGGGTTTCAAATCTCGATGCACCAACCCGGCGGTTTCACAATCAACTGCGACCCGCAGGAGGATATTTGCCAGATCGAGCACGTCGTGCAACGACTGTACGGGTGTCCGCTGTAGGATCGTCGAATAGGTATCGCCCTCAATAAATTCTTCGATGAGGTAAACGCGATCGACACCCTCTAAGGTGACTTGGCCGGAAGCGAAGACTCCAGGCACAAAGGAACATTGCAGCTTTGTCACTGCTGCTAGTTCGCGGTCGATGCGCTCTTGATCGTCTGCTCCCTTGTAAAAGAGCTTGATCGCAACCGCGCGCTGATTCTGCACGGCGCGGACCACTTCCTTCTGACCAGTCCGCACCAATATGGATTGAAGTCCGGAGCAGTCAGGGAATAAAGCTGCCAATTCCGTCAAATTCATTGTGACCGCCCGCGCCTTAGTGCCCATTCATTGAATAGCCACGAACCATATGAGGCCGGGATTGGAGCAACGCGAGAGTCAATAATCTGATTGACTTCATTGCCCTCGAAAACCAAGACTCCTACACCCAGCTCTAAAGCGCGATCAGCAATCTTAGCAAGAGATCTGCTCGGAGGGATTAGTATAAAACTCTGCGATGCGAACCACCGGTTGGCTGAAGCTTGTTCGAGGGCCTTCGACCAATTGCCAACTTTCGCTTCGATAGCCACAATATGTTTCACGGCAAAACTGTGAGATAGTCTCTTCGGTGCAAGAATTCCCCCCTGAAATGTAACGAGCTCGGCGTCATTCAAGTCGATCGCCAAACGTTCCAATTCTCGCGGAGCGATTCGAAGAAGTGGAGACAGATCATGGAGCGAAATACTGGATAGGATGTGAAGCCCATGAAGGACTCGAATGTGAGTCTCTTTGAGTCGCAGCCGCTTGGGGCTCACTTCGGGAGCCTTCTTCGACATGTACACTGCAACCAAGTCTGGGAGTCCCGTGGGCAACTCTGGCTCATGAAAGAACACTGCCGGCAATTGACGACGGAAAAAGAATTCTGTCTTTAACGCCGCCCGAAGCATGCGGATTTCGGGCCCCGGTCTCGCCGTCCTCTTTTGTACGTGAATTGCCTGTTGCCGACGCAATTCCAATTTGCGGGGCATAGTAACCTCTGCCTTCATGATGCCACCCGCGAGAAGCGACGCCGTGAATTAGCCGCACGCGGAACCGCGCGTGACACTAGCTTTCTCCGTGGGGAGACCTTTCGAGCCCGTTCTGTGCGCGTATCAGCGATTATGAAAATCACCCGTTTTCCTAACACGCCTGCTGCACGGGTGATGGTTTCCAGCGACACGGCTGTATTTTGTGGGTCGAGCAAGCGATCAAGCTGCGATCTGCTGGTCCGAAGTTCGCGTGCCATCGCTTTCTTGGTCTTTTGCTGCTCTTTCATAGCTTCAGACAATTGCCAAGCTAGCAGCCGTTTGACCGCAAATGCGTCAACTTCCTCCTGAAATTCCTCGCTCTCAAGAAAATCGTCGAAGCTGGACCCGCTGTGGGTCTGTCTCGTCTGCTCAGATTTCGTGGTCATTTGTTTCTCGTCTCTGGTTGGCATGCACGAAGTGTACCTCATACGGTACATTACTCCAAAGTAGCATTTTACATCGGCAAATTAAGTATGCGAAGGCATTCTTCTGACGCATCTCAGGCATTCTCTGGAGAATTCTGAAGATAAAACTCGTGAAGCTTAGCCTGGAGCAGCTTCTTGTCAGGAAGTTGAGTCTGGTACTCGGCGACGAGAGCTGGCGATAGGCTCCGGCTCAGTGCATACTCGACGACTTCGTCGTTCTTACTGGCGCAGAGTAGCACGCCGATAGACGGTTGCTCATGAGTCTTGCGCATATCGCGATCCAGTGCTTCGAGATAGAAATCGAGCTTACCCAGGTACTCCGGCTGGAACTCGCTAATCTTTAGCTCGATCGCCACAAGGCAGTTCAAGCCGCGATGGAAGAATAGAAGATCAAGCGCAAAATCCCGACTACCGACTTGGAGCGGGTATTCCGAACCGACAAAGCAGAAGTCGCGCCCCAGTTCGATCAGGAAATCCTTCAGCTTGTCGAGCAGAGCCCGGTGGAGATCCGCCTCCGCATGGACCTGCGGCAGACCGAGAAACTCAAGGTTATAGGCATCCTTGAAGATGTTCAGGGCTTCGGGGTGCAATTGTCGCACCGCTGGTGAGACTTTTGGTGGACTCAGCACGACGCGGGCGAACAGCGCGCTGTTGACCTGGCGTTCCAACTCGCGCTTGGTCCACCCCTCCTGTATGGCGATCCGCAGGTAGAACTCCCGCTCTTCCGGTCGTTTGCTCTGCCCAAGAATGATGAGGTTGTGAGACCACGGCAATTGTCGCACCAGCGGTGCGACTTTCTTGTCACCCCGGTAAGTCTCGTAGAACTGCCTCATTCTAAATAGGTTCGATCTGGTAAAGCCGCGCAGTCCAGGCTGCGTTCTGGCGATGTACTCGGCCAACTGAGCAACAACGCCATCTCCCCATTCAGCGGCGGTAATCTTGCGGCTGATGATCTCACCCACGTTCCAGTAGAGATCAATTAGGGCAGTATTGACTGCCTGGAGAGACTTCTCCCGCGTGGCTACGATCAGCCCGACGATCTCGGAAAACGTCGCGTCTTCCGCTGTGGCGGAACGGATGCTCGACGGGTTGGGGTTGGATGGCAACGGCATCTTTTCTCAGTACCCTCATCATATAAGCCCACACTGCTGTTGCTTTGCGGGGCTACAAAACCATTCCGAGAAGTCCCACGTCCGCGGATGCTGGGGACACGCATCATGCCCTTTGCAGCAGTCGCCGATGCTCAACCCACCTTAGCCAGACGGCGATGTACTCTTTGCAAGACGCTCTCAGGTATACGCATCGTCTTATATGCTCTCTTGAACCGGGTTTCCTCGCCGCCCCATTCGACCACTCCGGGTTCATCCATAAACATTCTGCGGATCGTGTTCTCGCTTAGGCCCCATAGTTTGGCTATCTCGGTCACAGAATAGTGCTTCTCCAAAGCCGGAACTTGCAGATCTTCCAAGCTGGATCTCTGTGAACCCATCGGTTTCCTGAAAATATGGCTATGGGTATCCGGTCGCATAAAACTCTCGGGGAGAAGATCGTTCTGTCTCAGGACAAGAGTAGGGCGCCGATGGGTCGCTTATCGTGGAAAGAAATTCCACGCGGTGTCCTTTTTGGACACCATGTGTGGCTTTCAGAGGGCTTCAAAAGCTCATCCCAGGTATTCCGAACTGGACAGGACTTCGATCTGGTCAATGACCTTTAGTTCCGTAATCTCAAAATCCGGGCGACTGGTTCGTGTATAGCGGATTACCTCTTCCAGAGAGAGAGCCGCAATACGCAGCGTCAGCCTTTCCTTTCCGTGGTCGGTGCGTTTATGACCCGATACTTCAAACAGCAGAGCTTTCCGCAAAGCTCTGTCCTCGTCCCGCAGTTCGTTCTGGCGTGTCCCTTTAGCCATGACATTCCACTCCTTTTGAGATTCCTTCCCGGACCAGTTAACCCATACAGGACAACGTGTGCATAATACCTCTGTTATGGCGTGAAGTAGTACCATAGGGGCCGGTGGCCAAAGAGGAACACATTCCTTCCCGGCGCACCGGCAAGACCTCGCTTGGAGCGAAAGTGTTTTCCTACTACACCCAGGAAGAACGTCGACTGCTGGAGAAGGCGGCAAAGCTGGAACGCCGCAGCCTCAGTAGTTTTGTCGCCCTCGCCGCGCTCGATCGAGCGCAAAGGATCATTGCCGGCAAGTAAGCGCCCGTACAAACGGCCGCCGAACTCCCCGATTCGTAATGCTACCATTATGTAGTGTTGAGCCAAGCTAGTCGCCGATGCTGTGCGAGTAAATGCATTACCGCATCCGGCTGGAGCTGTGTGGCTGTTTCTATGCTCGGTTAGTCGTAATCCCCTCTGTCCTGCGTGTTCTCTCAGGCACCGCGAGAGAATTGCAGGCTGCGCCCGGCGACAGGCCGGATTCTGCTTCGTCTGCCGTACGATCGATCTCCACTTGAAAAGTAGCGTGATCTGGCAGACGGGTTTCGGCTCCCCCTAAAGGTCCCCCCAAAAAGCATCCCGCCTGTCTTGGGAGCAGCCATCTCTCGCGCCCCTGCGGGTGTGTGTCCTGCGAGATCACTCCGGGACTACAAAGGAGATCAAGACCATGCAAGCACAAAGTTCAATTCAACATCAGCTCACCAATACCATCACGCATGGCGACTGCATTCGGGTAATGCACGAGATGCCTGCAAATAGCGTCGATTTCATCCTCACCGATCCGCCATACCTGGTGAACTACCGCGACCGTGACGGACGCACCATTCAGAACGATGCGAACGCCGACTGGCTTAGGCCCGCGATGCGGGAAGCGTACCGGGTGCTGAAGCAGGATCGCGTAGCCATCATGTTCTACGGATGGACGAAGGTCGATGCGTTCTTCGACGCATGGAAGGCTGCAGGTTTCCAGCCGGTCGGGCACCTGGTGTTTCGTAAGACCTATAGCTCGAAGGCGAGGTTTCTCAGCTATCAGCACGAGCAGGCATATCTGCTGGCGAAGGGCAGACCGCCGCTGCCGAAGCAGCCTCTGGCCGACGTGATGGATATGCCATACAGCGGCAACAAGCTGCATCCGACGCAGAAGCCGGTAGCGGCGCTCGCTCCATTAGTTCGTAGCTTCACATTGCCTGGCGAGCTGGTGCTCGATCCCTTCACTGGAAGCGGCTCGACCTGTGCGGCGGCGTTGCTGACGGGTCGCAGGTATCTTGGCGTTGAACTCGATGCTGAGTTCCATGAGGCGGCCTCGCAGAGGCTCGACAGAGTGAAAGAGAGGATCGCAAAGCGGTCCTCTCCAGTACTCATTCCCACGTTGCGGTGAGTGTACCCGCGTACCCGCCACGCCTCAAGGCGAAGCATCGTCTTGAGTTGTGATCGTCTCAGCCTTGACCCGCGCCGCGCCCGCGGAATCTTGCTGGTCATCGTGGGAATGAGCATCTCCGCGCAGTCTGCGCGAAAATCCCGACTGCCGCAATGCCTGCTTTTGTTGCCGCTGCCCGAGGTCTCGATGAGTGCATTGGCGATTTTGCGCCGATTGCTACATAGACGACGGATCAGAGGTAAGAAGTGTGCTCGGAACGATTGAAGCGTGGCGGCATTCTCTACCGGCATCAGAACATGGTAGCGGATTCCCTAGACGGCCGGAGCGTTGGGGATAGTCGTCTAGACGATGTCGTGCTCTGAAGTAGTTCAGGATCATTCGCCGCGCAAAGCAAGGAAAGGAGCCCAGTGGATAGGGTGGTCCAGTGCTACCCCAGAAGTCGTGGCGTGGCTCGCAAGGTATTTCCGGAGGTCTCGGATTGCTTCGCCATATGCCCGATTGGGAAACATGCCCGTACCCATTTGCTTATAGAACGAAGCGGTAAATGCCGTTGCGCAGTCCCCACGTACCACCCAAAGACTGCCGATAACGTATCGAGCTCCAACGCGTAAGAAGCACGACGCAACATCAAACAGCTCGGAAGATCCTTGCTCGCCTCGGGCGGTTTCACATGCGCTCAATACGATCAACGGTCGTTGGCGTAAAGCGGGCATGGAGAGAATTTCATCTTCGGACAGCAGGGTTTCGACTCCTTCGTCATTTACCAACACGAGGCCTGACTGCCCTCCGGAACGTGTTCCGTGGCCTGAGTAGAAGAAATGATCTCTCTCCGCCATCAGTTCCGCGACACGACGTGGTGTGGGACTAGCATCTAGCACTTCAACATTGGAACTGACCGTCACACCGCGTCGCGCGAACGCGGTGGCTCCGGAAGCTGCGCCGGTGCGCGCCAAAACAGTGACCTTGGCCCCGTCTTGCGCGAGAGACTCGGCGACGGACTTACACTCCGTCGCCGTTGACGGCAAATCCTCGAAGGGGTCGGAGACAACGCACAACGCCGCCTTTGGGAGGTCCCACTCTTCCTTTGCTGGCGATAATACTGAAATGTTAGGTATGTACTCTACAGCGCTTAGGCTCTCCGCAACGAACCGACCATCCTTGAGGCGGGTGGCGTGGAGAGGCAAACCGGCTAAACGGCCAGCAGCGATTACGAGAACAAACTCGAGTGCGTGCTCGCCCAAGTCATCCATGCATGGCTGCATCAGTTCTGGCCCGAGGAGTTCAAGAAGGCGGTCCGTTGCCGCTGCCCACTCTTTTCGCGGTTCCTCACGGTCTTGCACCGATGTCCCGAGATAGGAGAAATAGCTCGATAGCCACTCGTGAACAGGGCGCATCATGCTCGAAGTTGCCAGTGCGAGCAGGACTACCTTCAAGCCTTCGGCCCACGGGGTCTCCTTTCCCCCAAAGAGAACAGCTACGGTACCCCATCGGCTCAGTGTGATGTCCAAAATGATCGTCTTGGGATGCGTCTGCAGGAAGTCTTTCACGGTATCGAGGATGTCAACATCGTTCTCAACAAGAGGTCGCGGGAAAAGAAGCCTTCGCGCGAGTTCGACGTGCCTCATCTCTTCTTTAGAGGTGTGCATCACTTCGTCGAGCGCAATATCGGGTTTCGCCTTTCTCGAGGCTTGCCAGCGCTTCCGCTCTGCAAGCCTTGAATCCACCCTGAGTTGGTCTGCATATTCGCTCAGCTTTTCGCTCGAATCAGTTCCAAGTTGAAGCTCTTGAGCGTGCGCCACGAATTCACGTCCCTTGGAGCGTGCCACCATCGAGACCAAATCGCGCAAAGGCTCTTGCTGTGTCGCTTGGCACCAGGCAATGTCTGCGTAGATTTCTGAATAGCGGTCCGAGATCAGGTAATGCCAGTCGACCGAATCGATCTGTGTCCACAGATCGTCCACCCATCCCGCAGCGGTCAACAGGACGTCTTTGGCAGCTCTGACAGCATCCAGGGAATGGGTCTCGTTGAAGATCTTAATCTGCACTGTCGAAATCCGCCTCGCCGCCGAAATCGCATTTTCGGTGGAACCAGTGGTAAAGAACTTGTCACGGGAGCGCGAAAGGTAATTGATGGCTGCCTCTCCGTCACCCGCGCGGCCTCGCAGCAAATGCAGTTCCGCAAGACAGGCCCAAGCGCGGGCGATTGCGCCGGGATCATTCGTCTGTTCGATCAGCGCCAGCGCCTTTTCGCTTGATGCCAAGCTTTCCTCGATCGCTTCCGGCGAAGAGCATTCGGGCACTTCTGAAACGAGCATCGCGGTGCCAAGTACGGCTTGGCTGTATTCAAGGGGGTATGGCTGGAGAAGACCTTCGGCCTCTTGGTAGGCATACATTGCATTCCGGGCCTCAGCCTCATCTCCGGTCATACCGTACAACGCTATATGAGCATGACCGAGGTCCAGTTTGATGATGCCTCGCAGCTGATCATCATGGGCCTTACCCAACTTGTCCCAAGCACTATGGAGCGCGTCGATCGCGGCTCTATGAGCGCTGAGATCATCTCCTACCTCGCGCTGCAAGATGATGTTGCTCTTGGTGAGGTACGGGCCAGCTATCGTTCGACGCAGGTAATCGTTGTCAGGGTCATACTCTTTTTGGTCGCTCTCAATCAGATCGATGGCCTCTTGTGCGAGGGCAAGAGCACGCTCCTGATTTTCGATTCGATCTCCAAAATGGCGTTCGTTGAGATAGACCGCATACGAGTTTCGCGCCAGCGTTCCGCCGAGGATACGCTTCTCAGTCCGGAAGACCGCGAGCGCTTCCTTGAACGTTGCGATGATCTTCTTGTCCAGCGCAGCTTCGTCTTCCCGATTCAAACGGGAAAGCGTGTTCGCGTAGTCTGTGAGGGCCATTCCACGGGCTTCGAGTTCGAACGCGATGTTTGGAACATCAAGACCGCGCTGGTATGAGTCCGCAGCATCCTCGTATGCACCGGGCTTCCATATGCCAATGTTCTCCAACAACCGAGCACGCACAATCCACAAGTCGCGAGTGAGACGCGGCGATTTGGCAGGATCTACCAATGGAAGAGTTTTCGCAATGAGATCAGAAACTTCATGCAAACGGTTCTGCGGATCAGGGACGTAGCGCCAATGGTTCAAGACCGCTTTCGCATATCGCAGCACGAATGTCGCACGGGCTTCCTCTGAACTCCAATAACCCGTTGTCAGCAGATCACGATAGTGTTGTAGGGCGTTGACACGGCTCTCCGCGCTGCCTACGAGGAGCAGATGTTCGAGGAAGGCAGAAGTGAAGAAGGTTGCAGTCGTTTGATTGTTCTCCTTCTCCTGCCGTACGAAATGTTGGCCTTCTGGAAGCTCAAATTGAACAATGGCCGCTACTGCATCCTGAAGTGCTAAAGACTTTTCGTTTACCTGCTTCGCGAGTTCCGACGCTTCCTTGAAAAATTCTTCGCTAATCGCAAACCAAAGATCCGCCTGTTCCGGCTTGAGGGGCAATTTGATCTCGACGTACCCGTCGCCGTCTCCACCCGCAGCCATATGCTCTTCCATCTTTGTGATAGCCGTAGCCATCTTGCAGCAGAAGCGCAGGTAATTGGCCATTTCAGCAAAACCTTCGGCTGACGGGTGATTGTGCTTCCCGGCAAAAAGGGCTCGTCTATCCAAGAACTCATGGAAAGAAGCATCGCAAAGCAGAGGACTACTTTGCAGCTTCTTGATCCAACTGTCTTCTCCTTTTCCTTTTGGTTCCGTTGTCTCGTGGACGGCAACATAGACGTTTTGAAGGAGCTTCATTCCTCTTCGGAGACCCTGAGTTCGTGGTTGATCGCCGCTCTTCAGAGCGTCTGACCAGAACCCCCCAAGAATCAGGTTGAATTTGCCTGTCCAAGTGAATTCATACGATTTATGGACATTGAGAAGCTCCGTCATGTTCGTGACTGCAGCGAACTGATCCACACACATATGGACTTGCGACACCGCGTAGCCCATCTGCTCAAGCCGACTCGCAAGATCTGGGTTGAGCTGCCGACACGCGTCGGCTTCACGTAATAACTCGGGCGCAATGTCCGCCGCACGAGCCGCAGACTCGCGCCCCATGAGCTTCCAGAGGTCGTCGTAGCCTTTCGAACTCCAGATCTTCTCAAGAACGGCTTGTCGTGGCGTCATATTGGTGGGCATAGGCGGCAATCAATTGTGAAGCATATTCGTGGAGCTTGCCAACACAACCCGGGAAACACTTTTGTTCAGCCTGCGCTCCGTTAG
>JBEKGF010000092.1:0-11511 GCA_050012935.1 Edaphobacter sp.
ACCACCAATCGCATGTCGTCCCCATTTCGGCGATAGGTGTTCCTGGAACTTCCGACGTGTCCCCCTTTGTCGCCTTCGATCAGGCTCGGGTCGATACCCAATCTCAATTGCTATTCGTGTCAAGCCGCTCGTCGAAAGCCGTCGCCATCATTGATGCACTCACAGACAGGAAGTTGGGCGAGACGCCAGCCATTTTCGCTGGCGTAGGCATTGACAGTCCCCACTCGGGCCCCGACGGAAACGTGGTCGCCGGTCATTATCTCTTTGCTGGAGACTTCCCGAGCACAGTAAGAGTATTTGACCTTAGCGCAAGTATCACTTCGCCGCCCGAAATCGCCGAAATCCAAACAGGCGGCGCGTTTCGAGCCGATGAGATGGACTTTGACCCCGTCGATCAGCTTGTTATGGTCTCAAACGGCGATTCAACTCCTGCCTTCGTCACTCTGATCAGCACCAAGACACTTAAGATCGTGAAACAAGTAACCTTCGATGGGACGAACGGCACACCCGACACATCACAGGGCGGCATTGGCAGTGTTCTGTACGACGCCCGAACCAATAAGTTTCTTGTCAGCATTCCGGAGGTTGGGTCGGACTTGACTGCGGGCGCAGTCGCCGTGATGGATCCGCTAACGGGGAAGGTGACACAGGTGTTTTCGGGACTGAACAACTGCATGCCGTCCGGGATGGCGCAGGGGCCTGGCGATAATGTTTTGGTTACCTGCGACCCAGGGTTTCCCGCGCCTGATCCGGTTCTGTTCGCGCCGCGCACCTACGTGATCAACGGAAGCACGGGAGCGATTCTTGCCAATATCCCACAAGTCGGCGGTGTAGACTTCGGCGCATACAACCCCACCGATCATCACTATTATCTGGGAGCACGCGACTTTTTCACGAGCCCAACCGCAACCACAGCGTCTCCGGTGCTAGGCGTTATTGACGCCGATACGAACAAATGGGTCGAAAACTTTCCTACGGGAACCAACGCCCATTCGGTGACCGTCAACCCCTTCAATAACCAGATATTTGTGCCGATCGAAGATCCGAATCCGCTCTGCGGAACGCTTCCCGGATGTGTTTCGGTGTTCACGGATGCCCACCCAGAATTCCCATGGTAAGAAATTCAAGAAGCAATGTCTGAAGAAAGTCCTGTACGTCATCTCCCGTGACGTACAGGCTCGATTTCGGCATCCCCGGAGACGGATACCGACGCAAGGCAATACTGCCCTCCCAGCACAGAGGAATTCAAGCGTCAGTGTCTAGGTGAAACATCCTTCGCTCCGTCCGCAGATTCAACGGCGTTGGATGACGGCAACCCTGGGTGGCTCGCAGCTTGCATTTGATCGACCTGCCCGGTGGACAGTATTAACAACGGAAGTTCTATGCGGACCGTGGTGCCTTTACCCTCAATACTCTCCACAGAGGCCACACCGTCGTGAGCATCACAAATAGCCTTCACGATAGATAATCCCAGTCCCGTACCTCCAGATTCTCGCGATCGCGCCCGGTCTGTTCTATAAAAGCGATCAAAAACCAACGGAAGTGAAACGGCCGGGATACCAATACCGGTGTCGGATACTTCAATGCAAGCTGTCTTCTTTTCGGTAGTTACCGAAACACAGACTTCTCCTCTGGCTGGCGTGTATTTGATCGCATTGTCTACAAGGTTGACCACGATTTGCTTCAGACGCATCGGATCGCCGGTGACATAAGTTGGCGGTCCCGATTCAACGCGAAGTGAGATATTTTTTTCCTCCAGCAATAAGCTCATATGGTCGAGAGTTACTCTGACGACATCGACAAGGTCTACGGGGACAAGTTCGATCTGCTCGCCGCCGCAATCCAGTCTCGAGATCGTCATCAGGCTGTGTACGATCTTCGCCATACGAGTGCTCTCCTCGAGAGCGCTCCCTATGCTTTCTACTACATAGACCGGAAGAGACGGCATTTGCAGGAGCGCCTCGAGTTCTCCCCGGATGATCGTTAGAGGGGTTCGTAGCTCATGAGAGGCGTCAGCGGAGAAGCGATGATTGTGGGTCAACGCCGTCTCAAGACGTTCGATCATGCTATTTAGCGCAAGCGAAAGACGTTCTAACTCGTCGCCCGTTCGGATGACGGGCAATCGCTCGCCCATTTCCTTTCGACCGATGCACTCCGCCCGCTCGGTTAGCACAACGACAGGTCTCAAGGGTCGTGACATGAGCAGATAGCCACCGACCGCAGCCGCGACCAAGATGATCGGCGTCGTCAGGAGAAGGATAAAGATAAGACTCTGGAGTACGTGTCGAATGGATTCAATCGTCGCTCCGGTCTCAACAAAGATGAGCGAGCCATTCGGAGAATGGTATGGCAATGTGTACAGCACGATCCGTTGACCGCTTGTCACGGTCTCGCGATGAAACGTATTGAACCACTTTTGATTAGTGGGGAGCGGCACCTTAGACATCTCGACGAATGGGTCGCGCATGTCGCCCGATTGATATAAGATTTTCGACCCTTGAGATACCCTGACGAAAGGATCACTATACCCGGGTGGGTAAGTCTCGCTCATCTCTTCAACCAGCCAAGACGCACCTTTCTGGTCGAGCGGCACGAGATAGTCGCTGACAATACTGTGGGCACTATTGCTCAGTTTGCGTTCAAGCGATCTCGTGAGAAAAGTCTTCACTCCAAAATAGACTGCGGCGCTGAATACGAGCAGCGCAATCGCGAGCATTGCCACGTAGAACGCGGTCACCCTGGTGCGAAGCGAATTGTGCTTCACGTTTCATTCTCACTGCGTATCGTATAGCCTGCTCCGCGGACGGTCCGAATCATTTTGAATAGATTTCCGTCGTCGACCTTGCTTCTTAAATGACGCACATAGACGTCCACTATATTAGTAATGCCATCAAAGCTCTGGTCCCACACATGTTCAATAATCATATTGCGCGACAAAACGCGTTCCTCATTTTGCATCAAATACTCGAGAAGCGCGTATTCTTTTGCGGTAAGGTCGATCCGCTTCCCCGCGCGTCTGACCTGCTGGGTCAGTCGATCTAGTTCTAACTCTCCAACACGAAGGGTGCTGGAACGGTTGACGGGGCCTCGACGCAGCAAAGCCTTCACTCGCATCAGCAGCTCTGCAAAGGCAAATGGCTTCGTCAAATAATCATCTGCCCCAAGCTCGAAGAGTTTCACTTTATCATCGATGGAATCCCTGGCCGTCAGCACCAGAACGGGAAGGAAAGTATTTTTCTTCCGCACGCGCTGGAGCACTTCAGAGCCCGTGAGCCGTGGGATCATAAGGTCCAGAATCATAAGGTCGTAGGAATACGTTTCGGCCAACTCTAACCCCTCGATACCGTCCGCAGCGACATCGACCGCGTATCTATCCGAGGTCAGTCCACGCTTGATCAGCGCCGAAACTTTTTGCTCGTCTTCAATTACCAGGATGCGCATAGCCGCCGTCCATATTAATGATTACGTTAATGAAGTAGCGCTGAAGCTTAGATGAAAAGTGTTTCATCAAAGGTCTTCATCTGTCTTAGGAAAATGCGTTCAGATGAACACATTTTCATGCAGACTTCAACCCAGACTCATGCTGCACTTACAAGCTAATTTCTATTTCTAAGGAGTCTTTATGCATAGGTCTGCTGCCCGTGGCGTATTCTTCGTTGCTGCACTATTTGTTTTGACTGTATTTTGTTCCTACGCCCAGGTGCAATCCTCCGTCAAACTTATAAAGTCAGTCGATCTCGCTGGTTATACCGGCGACTTCGATCATTTTGCCGTCGATTACGATCGTAACCGGCTGCTTCTGGCTGCTGAGGACCATGGCACAATTGAGATCTTCGACCTGAAGACGTCTGAACATATTCGCACGATCGTAGGCTTTGGCAATCCGCACAGCATCTTGGCTCGAAAAAGCGTGCCAACTCTGTTCATTACGGACAGCGCCAAGATGTCGACGATTCGCAACGCCGATACGCTGGATAAAAAGAAGACGGTTACGCTTACCCCTGGAGCCGACACAGCGAAGTATGACGCAGAGTCGAACACTCTTTTCATTGTCACTGGCGGGAAAGATGTGGATATGAAGACGGCTAACCTCGAAGCCGTCAATCCCGACACAGGTGACAGAAAGGCGCTTCTTACATTTCCTGACAACCATGTAGAAGCTATGGCATTCGTTGATGGTGACCCGCGTCTTTTCATTAATCTGATGCAGACCAACAAGCTTGCCGTTGTTGATCGAAACACGATGAAGGTTTTGAAGGTGTGGCCTGTACTTCCAGCCCAGCAGAACGCGATGGTTGCCTTTGATCAGACGCAACACCGCCTCTATGTCGTCTGCAGACAACCAGGCATGGTCGTCGTGATGAACTCCGACACAGGGGCAGTCATCGGCACCCAGCCGGCCCCGTTGCGTGCAGATGAAGTGCAGTATGACGCAAGCTCGCATCGTCTTTTCGTGCCTGGTGGAGAGGGCTATATGGGGATTTACGATACGAGTGATCCCGACCATCTCAAACTCGTGGAAAGAGTGACCACCGCAGCAGGAGCGAAGACAGGTATCTTACTTCCCGGCATGCACCGCCTGTTCCTCGCGGTTTCTCCAGGCGAGTCTAAGACCATGGCGAAGGTCCTAACGTATGAAGTGAAGTGAATCACGAACGGTCAGGATCATGCCGGACAACTCACGCGATAGACTTTTACCAGCCACAAATTCTAATCGGTCACTTTGGTACTATCTTGATCTCTAAACGTAATCTCCCTCGAAATCTCTGCGCTCTCGCCATTATTGGTTGTTGCGTCAGCTCCGTAGTGAAGGCCCAATCCGGCGTGCCAGCACCCACGGCACCCGTTACTCTTGACGAGGCGATTCGGAGGGCGCAAACGGTAGAAACCACCTATGGTGCAGCTGTAGCGGATGCCGGTGTCGCCCAGGCAGAACACGGAATTGCGCGCTCCTCCCTTCTTCCCGGAGTGGTTTATCACAACCAGTTTCTCTATACCCAAGGACTTGGCAACCCTCTCGATCAGAACCCCTCCCATGGCGGATCGACGTCGTCTGTTCGGTTTATCGCCAACAACGCCGTACATGAATACGCGAGCCAGGGAGTCGTCACCGAGACAATCGGAGGTGCAGGCTTGGCTGACCTAAAACGTGTCGATGCGGAGGCAGCGGCTGCCCGGGCCCGCCTAGAGGTCTCGCGCCGCGGCCTGGTCGCCACTGTCGTAGCTGATTACTACGGCACCCTTGCCGCCGATGCCAAGGTCGCGGTCGCGAACCGTGCTCTCGCCGAGGCCAGCCGCTTCAGCACGATTACAAGGCAACGCGAGGCCGGCGGCGAAGTTGCCCACGCCGACACGGTTCGTGCCGACCTTCAGCAGCAGCAGAGGCAGCGTGAAGCTAACGACGCGGAGTTGGAGGCCAGCAAGGCACATGTCGAGTTAGGTATTCTTCTCTTCCCTGATCCAACGACTCCCTATACTCTTGCCGCGACTCTCGACCAGATGCCTCCATTGCCAACCAGGGCGGAGATCGATGCTGCGGCAAAGTCCAACAATCCCGATGTAAAGGCGGCCTTCGAGGCCCTTCGTGCCGCCGACTTCGAGGTAACTTCGGCACGCTTCGCCTATGCGCCAGACCTCAGTCTTGGCTATGTCTACGGTATTGACGCACCTGAGTTCGCCATCCATGCGCCCGACGGAACTCGCAACCTCGGCTACTCCGCTGTCGCGACTTTGGATATTCCGGTGTGGGACTGGTTCGCGACGCACAATCGGATCAAGCAGAGCACAATTCGACGGACGCAGGCCAAAACCGAGCTGACCCTCACACAACGTCGTCTCATCGCCTCTCTCGATGAGCTATACAAGGAGGCGTCAGTTTCGCAGGCACAGATGACGTTATTGGATCAAAGCGTCCAGACCGCTACCCAGTCCCTGCACCTGACCAATCTCCGCTACGTCGCCGGGGAATGTACGGTCCTCGAGGTGGTTGACGCTCAGACCTCGCTTGTTAGTGCGGAAGCCAGTCGTGCAGACGGTGCCGTCCGTTACTATATCGCTCTAGCCAATTTGCAAACTCTTACAGGAAACATGCCTTGATGCAGAAACCATATCGACACCCGATCGTCTACAGCTGTAACCGAACCCTCACCGTCTTCGTCTGCCTTGGCGCACTCTTCGCCGGCTGCAAGAAGTCGGAGGATGCACCGCCCGCTGAAGTGTCTGTGCAAGCAGAAAAGGTTGAACGAAAATCCTTGACAGAGTTCGTGTCCGGAGACACCATCCTCGCGCCCCATAGTCAGGCGGCAATTGTCCCCAAGATCTCGGCGCCAATTAAGGAGTTTCTCGTTCAACGGGGGGCACACGTTAAGAAGGGTCAGCTGCTTGCGGTATTGGAGAATGCCGACTTGGCAGCAGCAGTGCAGGACACTCAGGGCGCCTTGAAACAAGCCAACGCCAGCTACGTCACGACGACCAAAGCAGGCGTTATCGAAGACCTGCAAAAGGCCCAGCTCGATCTCGACCAGGCGAAGGCCAACCTCAACCTGCAGCAGAGCATTGTCGACGCGCGTCAAAATCTCTTGCAGGAGGGAGCCATCCCTCGCCGCGACTTCGATACCGCAAATGCAGCGCTAGTACAGGCGAAGGCCGCTTACGACATTGCAAATCAGCACCTCAACTCGCTCAAGTCAGTTAGTCAGACCGCCACAATCAACAACGCCCAAGGGGCGCTTGAGTCAGCCAACGGCAAATATGAAGGAGCCAAGGCAGGGTTGAGTTACTCCGAAATTCGCTCGCCGATCGACGGAGTCGTCACCGACAGACCACTCTTCGCGGGCGAGATGGCGAACACCGGCCAGGCAATTGTAACTGTGATGGATACATCCACTTTGCTGGCCAAGGTCCATCTCTCGCAGGAACAGACCACAGCCCTGAAAGTCGGCGGTGACGCCATGCTCACCTTCAGAGGGCAGAACGAGCCGGCCCAGGGGAAGATCAGCCTGATAAGCCCGGCGCTCGATCCTGGATCGACAACGCTTGAGGTATGGGTGGCCGTCCCGAACAAGGCAGGCAAATACAAGGTGGGCACTCCCGTCCACGTATCACTTGCCGCACATACTCTCAGTGACATCGTCACCGTACGGAATGAGGCGTTGATCACGACGAAGGCGGGGACGCCCGCCGTCATGCTGGTAGGCGCCGATAGCGTCTCTCACCAGAAAGAGGTGAAGGCCGGTATCACCGATGGCCATGACACACAGATCCTCAGCGGTGTACAGCCGGGCGATCTAGTCGTAACCACAGGCGCATACGGTATGGACGATGGGACCAAGGTCAAGATAACCGCTCCCGGCGCTGGCGACGATAAGGACGATAAGCCGTCTGCCGCAAGCGAGAAAGGTGACAATTGATGTCGCATCTCGCTTCATCGCCGCGCGAATCCCTCGCTCAGTCACCTCGCGAATCGAAGGATTTCTGGGTCACTCGTCACGCTACAACCATCCTCTTCTGCATCATCCTGCTGAGTCTGGCCGGCATCTATCTCGCGAACAAGATCCCGATCTCCGTCTTTCCCGACACAAATTTCCCTCGCGTTGTGATTGGAGTAGACAACGGGGTGATGCCAGTCGAGCAGATGCAGATCACGATCACGAAACCCATCGAAGACGCCGTCAACTCCGTGCCCGGCCTTCAGACCGTACGCTCAAACACCAGCCGCGGCTCAGCAGAGGTCAGCCTCTTCTTTGACTGGAACGTGGATATGTTCCACACACTCCAACTCGTCGATGCTGCTCTCTCCAAGGTGCGTCAAACTCTACCCGTGACCGCTATCATCACCACCAATCGGCTTACCTTCGCGACCTTTCCGATCCTTGGGTACAGCCTGACATCGGATTCGGTCTCACTTCCAAAACTCTGGGAGATTGCTACCTACGACCTGAAACCTTCGCTCAACCGCCTCAACGGCGTAAGCACTGTCACTGTGCAAGGTGAGCAGATTCCAAACTTTGAGGTAACTCCCGACCCGGGGAAGCTCGTTGCCACCGGCATAACCATCACGGACATCCTCAATGCCATTCAGCTCACCAACCTGGTTGATTCTCCCGGGCTCTACCAGACCCAGCACGAGCTTGTTCTGGGTCTAATCGGCGCCCAAGTGCATGACGTCAATCAGTTGTCTCAGATAATCATCAAGAACTCTGCCGCGGGCGTTCCACTTCGCATCGCCGACGTGGCTACGGTCAGCGAATCGACCGAGCCCTCGTACGCAATGGTCCGCGCCGACGGTAAACCGGCCGTCCTGCTTAACATCGCCCGCCAGCCTTCCAGCAATACGGTGCAGGTCGCAGACGAAGTCGCGGCTGAAGTGGAAAACCTCAAAGCGATCCTCCCCGCAGGAGTCACATTAAAGCCCTACTACGATCAATCGGAACTGGTCCGCGACAGCATCCGCAGCGTTCGCGACGCCATTCTCATCGGTCTGATTCTGGCAACGATCATCATCATCGTCTTCCTTCGAGACTGGCGGTCCTCGCTCGTCGCAGGTCTCGTAATCCCAACCACGATCTCAATCACCTTCGTCTTCCTCTATTTCCTCGGCGAGAGCTTCAACCTCATGACGCTCGGCGGCCTTGCTGCTGCCGTGGGTCTAGTCATCGATGACGCAATCGTGGTCGTCGAAAATATTGTGCTGCACCGTCAGGCCGGCGAAGACCGTGTCGAGGCGATTCGAAAAGCGCTTAAAGAAATCTCAACGCCGCTAGTTGGCTCGACGATCACCCCCATCGTAGTCTTCCTTCCGCTCATTTCGGTTGCCGGCGTGACTGGCAGCTTTTTCCGCGCGCTCGCAATTACCATGACTGTTGCGTTGCTGGCGTCGCTCCTGCTCGCCCTCACATGGACGCCCGCCCTCAGCGCGCTCCTTATTCGCGGGCGTCAAGGAGACGGCCCCAGCGAAGCAGCAGAACAACCCCAGGCACCCCACGAAGAAAGCGGCATCCTGCTGCGCATTCTCGACTTTCACGAGAAATGGCTGCGTCGGTTCCTTGAAAAGCCAACCAGACTCTTCATCGTCTGCGCTCTCCTAGCTGTCGGGATCTATGCAGGATACGCGGCACTTGGAACTGACCTACTACCCGAGATGGACGAAGGCGGTTTCATTCTCGACTACATTATGCCAGCCGGAAGTTCTCTCGCTGAGACCGATCGGGTACTACAGCATGTCGAACGCATACTCCAAAACACGCCCGAGGTTGAGAGCACTTCCCGGCGGACCGGCCTGCAGATGGGGCTGGCTGCTGTCACAGAGGCCAACACTGGCGACATCACCGTAAAGCTGAAAAGCAAGCGTGACCGAGGCATCGATGAGGTCATCGCAGACCTTCGCGCTCAAATCAAATCCAGCGAGCCCCAACTCGACGTCGAGTTCACCCAGGTTCTGCAGGACATGATCGGCGACCTCTCAAACGCTCCTGAGCCAATTCAGATCAAGCTTTTCAATCCGAGTCCTGAGGTCCTCGACGACGTCGCCGCAAGGGTCGCGGATACCATCAAGAAGCAACCGGGAGTAGTCGACGTGCTTGACGGACTCGAAAACACTGTCAGCGGCCCAGCTACCAGCTTCCTGATCGATCCTGCCACTGCGGCGCGCCTCGGTTTTACCGCAGAGGAGCTATCCACCGACACCTCGGCGATCGTCGAAGGCGTGCCGGCCACTGTCCCGCTGATCGCACAGGGTCGTGCCTACAACATCCGGGTCCGCCTGCCACAGGCGAACCGATCCTCACTCGACGCAATCGAGGACACCATTTTCACCAGTTCAACGGGCCACCTCTCTTCACTGCGTTCTCTCGCCACCGTGCAGCAACTCCCCGGTCAGCAGGAGATTCGCCGAGAAAACCTGCAGCGAGACGTTGTTGTCACCGGCCGCTTGGAAGGCTCAGACCTCGGTACAGCGGTCAAAAAGGTCCAAGCTCAGATCAACGCGCTTCATCTGCCAAAAACAGTTCGCGTGAGCTATGGAGGCACCTACGAAGAGCAGCAGAAGTCGTTCTCTGAGCTCACTCGAGTTCTCTTATTCGCCCTCGTACTCGTCTTTGCTGTGCTCTTAGCCGAGTTCCGCAATCTGTATGCTCCCTTTGCGATCCTCGTTTCCTCCGTATTATCCACCGCCGGAGTCATCGCAGCTCTCCTAATAACAGGAACAACCTTCAGCGTCGCTTCATTCATGGGACTCATCATGGTGATCGGCATCGTCGCCAAGAACGGCATCCTTTTACTGGATGCAGAGGCACGCTTTCGCGCAATAGGAATGGATCCTGAAGACGCAATGCTACACGCGGGCCGGCGCAGGTTACGTCCAATTCTCATGACAGCGCTCGCCGCGATCACAGGAATGTTGCCCCTCGCATTTGCACTTGGAGCCGGTTCGCAGATGTTGCAACCGCTCGCCGTCGCGGTGATTGGAGGCCTTCTCATCTCTTTGGTTCTTTCGCTTCTCGTCACACCAGTTGTGTTCTTCCGTCTCACCAGAATCAGACATCAGCAAGAGGCTGCATAGTCCAGATCGAGTGGGATAACCGCTTCACCGGTGTACACAAAACTGTTCGGCAAGAAAGAAGTGACCCTTATGTCAGTGACGATTCATCCCATAAAGAAACAATCGCTGCTGGGACGCGCCACCGCCTTCTTTGTCTATCTGTTTGAAAAGGTGATGCCGGATCCATTCGTCTTTGCCGTCATCCTAACCTTCGTGGGAGCCTTATTGGCGCTCAAATTCGCGCCGAACGCGACCCTGCCCTCTGTTGCGTCAGCCTGGTACGGCGGCATTTTCACCATCTTTGCGTTCGCTTTCCAAATGGTTCTTATGCTCGTTGCCGGTTACGCGCTGGCAATCGCTCCGCCGGTACAGAGAGGCCTTGCAAGAGTCGCGGCTATGGTATCAACTCCTCTGGCTGCAATATCGCTCACGGTCGTCATCAGCATGATTACCTCTTGGATAAATTGGGGACTGGGTCTCGTCACTGCAGCTCTTTTGGCGCGCGAAATAGCCAAGCGAGTCGAGCTCGACTTCGGATGGCTCGTCGCTGCGGCCTACACAGGGTTTGTGATCTCGACGGAAGGACTCTCCGGCTCCATTGCTCTCTCGCAGGCAACTCATGGCTCTGCGCTCAACATCGTGGAGAAGGTTATGGGTCACGGGCTTCCGCTAAGCCAGACCGTGTTTACCCGTTTCAATCTGGTTCCATGTCTCGTCCTACTGATTGTGCTGCCGATCATCTTCCGTGCGCTGCAACCAAGCGAGCGCAACACGATCGTTGCCGATCCTGATCGTTTACGACAGGAAGACCAACAAGTTCACACCAAAGAGGGCCAAAACACCTTTGGGTCTATGCTTGATAACGCTTGGATTATCAACCTTTCTCTTGTCGCCTTCGGGTTTTTCGCTCTGATCTCTGAGTGGTGCCGTACTGGCTTCGCCCTCGACCTGAACTCTGTCATCATGATGCTCGT
>JBEKGF010000093.1:0-11490 GCA_050012935.1 Edaphobacter sp.
TAGGCTGCTATCATTGCGGCCATGTCTACAGCACAAACTTGGGACCCTGTGTCTTATGCCCGAAACGCGAGATTCGTATCCGACTTAGGATCGCCCGTCGTGGATTTACTTGCACCTAAGCCCGGCGAAAGAATCCTCGATCTTGGTTGCGGAGATGGCGTCCTAACGAAAAAGCTAGCGGATCTCGGTTGTGAAATGGTTGCGGTCGATTCGAGCGTTCCGCAGATCGAAGCCGCGAGAAAGCTCGGCTTGAATGCGTTCGCGATCAGCGGCGAAGAGCTGCCGTACAACGAGGAATTCGATGCCGTGTTTAGCAATGCCGCGCTGCACTGGATTAAGCGCGCAGATGTGATGCTTGCGGGAGTGTATCGTTCTTTGAAACCAGGCGGCCGATTTGTTGCCGAATGCGGAGGCCAAAGTTGCATTCACAAGATCCGGACCGCTCTGGTTCAAGCATTGGACCGCCGTGGGTTGGATGGCGAGTCCCGCGTGCCCTGGTATTTCCCCACGCCCGGCGACTATGCCGCCAGACTGGAACGTGCAGGGTTTCGCGTCGATAGCATTGCGCTGATCCCGCGTCCGACTCCGTTGCCTGGCGACATCATTGGCTACCTGGAAACTTTTGCTCTCAACTTTTTTCAAGGCTTCTCCGACGAAGTTCGCAACGACTATCTGCAAGAGGTTCGGACGGTGTTGGAACCGCAACTCCGCGATGCCAATGGAATCTGGGTTGCCGACTACGTGCGGCTGCGATTCGCAGCAACCAAAGCTCGCGACTGATACTGCCAATTGCCACCATAAGGTGGCCAGCAAGACTCCTTTGTTAAGAGTGCCGCCTTACTGCACCGTTCGCAGCCTCTGAGGCCATTACTTGGCCGAAACGTTTCTAACGGACCATAACCTGTTCCAGCGTTTCGGAGGGGATCAGATTTAAGCAGATTTCTACTAAATACGGCGTCGATGGGTGAGTTGGCGATTTCGCATCATTCCACAATTATCCTGACAAGATGCGCGTATGAATATTTATCGAGTCGGAGAGCGTTGAGCCGAAGCGGCCCAACGTTGGTTGCGGCGTGTCAACGCTACAACCGCTGCGCAGCAGCGAGGGTTTTCTGCCCCTGACGACGAGAGCATCGCCAAAGGGTCACGGACTACCGGGGCTGGTTCTTCTGGGCCGGTAGATCGCCTTCAGAAAAGATCTTGCGTCTGCTGTTGGTTTCATCTCTTTGGCGTACCTTGGGAATGTGTGTGGGCGACTGTCTCAGACGCGACAGGTCACTTCCTGCTAGTTCGCTGTTTTGCCATCTAGCGTCTTGAGTACCTTCTCCGCGTCGCGGCGAATCTCACTGCGGTATTCTGGAGTATCAGTCCAAGACGATGCTGGCAATCCAGGAGTATCCAATAGAGACAGTGCCCTCTGGGCATGCCGCCTTGCTGAATCCTTCTGGTCGTCGGCAAGATAGCTATCGGCTAAGCTACCTTCCGCATCGGCCGAGTCAGGGTAAGCAAGCAGGTTAAGTTCAAACATCTCGATCGCCGACTTCACTTCTCGCGCACGTAAGTGATCCTGAGCGATAATGCTCACTGTTACCTCGGGCCACATCTGCGCTTTGGGATCCTCCTGGCGAGCTGCCAATAATTTCTGCCGGGCTCTGTCAACTCCGCCGGGTAAGCGAATCTCATTTAGGATTTCGGCCGAGGCCACAGTGTCGGCTGGCGCGTGTCCCGGTGTCTTAATCAAGGTGGTCACAAACCATTGCGCAATGATGCCGGGAAGCTCCGGATGGACCCTAAACATATCGGTCCCGTGATGGCCACCGGCCGGAACTTTACCAACATCATTCGGTTCATACCATACCCATGGTGCCTCCTCCGAGGCGGAGTAGTGTACGAACTTCTTGCCGGGATTGGAACTGCTGACGTAGGCGAGTTCCATCGCCTCGACCGTGGGCGGATACTCGTCCTTATCGTCTACGACGAAGAGCCCAGGTAGTTGCGGCGTCGTTCGGAGATATTGCAACCCCTCTTGGAATGTCTCCCCGGAAAGCAGCGCTATCGACTTCACCTCGATAGGATGTTGACGTGCCATCTGCACGGAATTGCCGACTCCTAGGAGCCCAGCTCCTCCAACGCCGATCACATCACGCTCTACGCCACGCTGCGAAATCAGATATCGCCAAGCGGCGTCACGGTCGCCGGCAAACCCTTCGCTTGATATTTCTTCGTTCCGTTGCGTTTTCGTCAGCTCGTTATAAGGCGTCCCGCCACTCTCACCGAATCCCCTCAGATCAACAATCAGTATGTTTATGCCAGCAGCCGCTAGTCTCACAGCCACGTCATCCCAAGACTTGCGTGTCCGATTGACTTGATGAAACAGCAGGACGCCGGGGCCCGGCTTGTCCGCGGCATAATAAGTGGCTTTCAGCAGTGTGCCGTCCGCGGATTTCAAATCAACCGTACGCGGAGCCGTAGGCTGCCGCGTCTGAGCGGCGACACTGATCATGCTAGCGGTGAACAGCACAGCAGCCCCAACAAGGCAACTTGCGGAAGGTACTCTTGTCTTGGTTCTCAACGAATCGACTCCACGCTGTTGTTTGCTTGTCACATCAGTCAAGGAACTTCGGCAAGTATTCGTGTGCATGCCCAGAGCGGCATTCAGAGGCAGATCTTCGCAACGCCGTGGCATACTCTCTTGGCGCGTCGCGACTGAACTTGGTAGTCTTCTTACCGAGTTTCATCGTTACGATCATACGCTTCGCCGCCTTTTCGGACCGTGTCCACGAAGCTGGCTGGGGAGGTCTGTTTGTCCTCAGGAGCATGATCGATTTCGCGGAATCTAGCCTCTTGGTCGTTCAGTAGCGAAATGAGTCGCTCATATGCGGACAAAGATGAGAGAACCGATGAGCGCATGCTGCGGTGCAAAACGTTAGTTCTTGCATCCCCCGATGAGGCCGAGCTAATTGCTATGATCAGAAAACGCACTTCTGTTCACAGATCGGATCGGCAGCAATTAGCTGTGCGGAATCGACGCTCTCTGAAAGTCAGTGTTTTCGGCAACTTCGACTCTCATTTGCTGATAACAGGAGTGGGTGTTGAAAAACTCATCCTCTGAGAACTCTCAGAAAAATCATCTCGCCAGGATGCCCTACAAACGATTTTATCGGATTGGGTGGACATTTTCTATCATCGGATTTGAGGTCGTTTGTGCAGAAAACGAGTTTTTCAACACCCACAGGACAATGCACTCATCGAGTTTTCATCTATCAAACCAAATAACCCATAAAGTGGCCATTTGGCCAAATTATGGGTTATTTTTCAGATAATACAAAATCCATGCGTCTGAGGTGAATCCGATGCGCAATGTCGCGCGCCTCAAAATGGGATACTACCCATTGCCTGAGAGTGAAGGGATAAAACTCCGCACTCTCCTATCGTTCCCTCAACCAGCTTCTGTCGTCGATCCCTGCGTCGGCCAAGGAAGAGCACTACATCTTGTCACCGCCGAGGCAGAGGTTCGGCGTTTCGGCGTGGAGCTTGACGCAGAACGCGCACGGATTGCCAGGTCAAGGGGTGTCGAGACAATTCAGGGCAATGCCTTTGATGCCATCGCGAAACCCGAGTCCTTCTCGCTGCTGTACCTGAATCCACCCTACGACTCGGAGATTGGGTCAGTCGCCAACAACCGCATGGAACGGCTCATCCTGGACCATACCTACCGCTGGTTGGTACCCGAGGGCGTTCTTGTGCTGATCATTCCATTCGAGCGTCTCTATGACTGTGTTGGCGTCTTGGGCTCGCATTTCGGCAGATTGAGCGTCCTGCGGATGACCGATGAAGAGTCGATACGATTTCGACAGATAGCGGTTCTGGGGGTACGCCGAAACATTCGAGGCACAGCCCTCGAAGACAATAAGCGGTTCCTGCAAAGCATCAGCCCGTATGGCAGCATCCATGAACTGCCAGAGCTGACCGCAAATTCCTGCTCTCCCTATATCGTTCCACCGTCCGGCGAGGCGTCCCTCGGGTATCGAGGGCTGCCCTACGATCTGCTCGAAGACCTGTTGCCCCAATCCGGAGCCTGGAGACAGACCATTCCTTTCCTCATGCCTCACGAAGACGTTGCTACCGGCCGGCCCATCACTCCATTGCACGGTGGCCATGTCGGGCTGTTATGCACTGCCGGTCTCTTGAATGGGGTGTTCGGCGACGGCGATGAACGGCATATCGCCCGCTGGCGATCGGTCAAACACGTCACGACCTTCGTAGAAGATGACGGGGATACACAGATTGTTCACCACCGGGAACGCTGGACTAATGAACTGAGGTTGGTCTATGTGGACGGCAGGACCCTCAAACTGACGGAGACGCCAGCGAAGCCAGAAGGAGAGGCCGATGCAGAACGCACATCTGAGGCTCGGGCTGCTTGAATATCAGCGGGCCACCGAGAAGATTTCGACTCGCATTCGGGTTCGAGTGGATCGGTATGTCGGCGAGGACCGGAAGGCCCATCTTCTGAGCGTTTTCGGCAACGATTCGGACATCGGAGCGATCACGGCGGCGGTGCATGAGAAGGCGACGTTCACGTTGACCTTTCCGGACGGGAGCAGCAAGGAGGTTACGCTTGGAGAGAACCCCTCCTGCTACAAGGGGTCGATCAATCTCGCGGATCGGAAGCATCCCGTGCGCCATCTGGTTGCCGCCTCACAAGAGTTTCATGCCAACGGAAACGTCGGCCGGACCATCTTGCTGCGTTACCAGAGGGATGAAGCGTGGGCCACGCTTGTCAGATTTCTGGGTCTGCCGGGCGAGCAGACGTGGGCGGACCATGTCCTCGGGGTGATTGAAAAGGAAGAACGCATCAAGGACCTCGATGGCATCGGTTGCCGGCCAGTGCTCATCTCAGCCACCACCGAAGAGTTGCTTGATTTAATCGGGAACGGGTTGCGTTCCCAAGGGCTGAACTTTCCTGAGAGGAACGGCCCAATTTGTTGGCCTCAGTTTTCGTTGACAGAGTTGTTGCATGCTAGGGACTGAACTCTACCGTCGGGACTCGTCGGTCGGACCCAACGCGCGGAACCGCGCTACTCTTTATGAGTGGAGGCAGATGATGACGAAATCGTTTCGACACCTGACAACTGGGCTGGACGAAGTCGATGCTTGGTTCCGTCGCGAAGTAGAGAATGCCGTCCGCGAGGCCGACGACCCAAATGTCCAGTGGCATTCGCAAGCAGAGGTGAAGCGCCAGAGCCAAATCAAGCAAGCAGCCTGGCGCGACAGATCTGTCTCCAGCGAACCCCCCTGAAGGTTGAATACGGCTGACGAGATCTCGCACCTATCACAGTGCCCAACTTTGAAATGCTTAATTTTACGCATCTGATGCGTGATGATTGATGTTATACTCTAAATAGAGGGACCTATGCGAACCACACTGGCGATCGATGATGATGTGTTGGCGGTCGCCAAGGAACTGGCGACCACGCAGAAAAAAGCATTGGGGAAGTGATCTCCTCGCTCGCCAGAAAGGCACTGCGTCCCGTCTCTTCCGACCAGAAGACCCGCAATGGCGTGCCCCTGTTAGCTGTGCGTCCGGGTTCTGTGCCAGTGACGTCGGAGTTGGTTCGTCGGCTGGATGAGGAGTTGTCGTGATTCGGTTTCTGCTCGACGTCAATGTATTGATAGCCCTCATCGATCCGGCGCATGTTCGACATGACCGGGCGCATCAGTGGTTCGCAGAAGTGGGCGAGCAGGCTTGGGCGACCTGCCCGCTGACCGAAAACGGGGTGCTGAGGATTGTCGGACATGCGCGGTATCCAAATTCCCTGGGACACCCGCCGCTGTAGCGGAGCTCATCATGACTCTGCGAGCACTCCCCGGCCATGAGTTTTGGGCCGACGATATTACACTTCTCGATCCCCAACGTATCGACGCTAGCCGCCTTTTGGATTCAGGACAGGTAACAGACACCTATCTCCTGGCTCTGGCATCCGCACACGGTGGACAACTCGCGACCTTCGACCACCAGTTGGTGCCGGATGCCGTTGTCAACGGATCACGGACGCTCCATCTCATCGACTAGGCAAAGAACGAGCAGGTTTTGCGAGAGGCGCTCTGATGAGCGTCTCTCGCATTTAGCCGTCAAGCTGCTTAACCCTATCCAATCCAGACTTCGCGAGGTATCTCATGGAGACCACCTTCGACTATTTGCGCGCCCACGCGGCAGAATTGGGTGCGCGCATCCTTGAAACCTATCCGCCGCTCCAGAGCACCAAAGACCCCATAGCCCATGCGGTGGCGACATTGCTGCGCAAGGGCCCTGCCTGCGCAAAGCCTCGCCATCACCGGCACCGCGAAGTATTTGCGCGAGGCGAAGGCGGCCCGCATCGTCGCCGAATGCGGGGCTGGCAAGACCTTTATGGCCTTGGGGACGATCCATGTCCTGACAGCCGGTCAAGCGAGCACAACACTCGTGATGTGCCCATCCCATATCACCCACAAATGGGCGCGCGAAGTGTTGCTGACCATCCCACGCGCGCGCGCCTTCCTGATCGAGGACATGCGCAACGGCGGCGATCCCAAGAAGCAGCATGGCATCTGCGAGGTGAAGCTGAGCAAAGGCAAGACCGTGTATGAGGGCAAACACCTCACTCTTGCAGAGATGAGGCGCATGGGCCGCCGCGAGTGGCGCAAGCGTTTCCCCGGACCTGTGTTCTTCATCACCGGCAAGGACAAAGCCAAACTGGGCTACTTTTGGGACCACGCCTATCTCAAAGCGAAGTCAGGTCCCAATCTCGGCTCGATCGTCAACCCAGATTCCGGTCTTGCCATTCTGGACTCCGAGCGGCAAAAGCTGACACACCTCGACTTCGACGACAAGATCAAGCTGAGTGAGATCCTCACTTCGCCCAAGCTGGGCACGACGCGATTCTCGCCGTTGTGGCAGGCCGACCGGAAACGCATTCAGCGGATGGCGCCGATCGAGTACATCGGCCGTTACATGCGTGGATGGTTCGATTTCGCAATCGCGGACGAACTCCACCAACTCGCGGGCGACACCGCTCAGGGCAACGGCCTCGGTGTCCTGGGACGCGCCGCGCAGCGATTGATCGCGCTCACCGGGACGCTGATGGGCGGCTACGCGGATGACCTGTTCAATATCTTCTTTCGCATGGAACCCCGTGTGATGGTCGCCGAAGGCTTTGCGTATGGCGGTCAGGGTCGGCGGGATTTTCAGGAACAGTATGGCGTTCTCGAAACCGTCGAGAAGGTCAAGGAAACAGACAACGCCTGTTCGAGGGCAACCAAGAAGACGATCCACGTACTGCGCAAGCCGGGAGCGTCACCCTTGCTCTTCGGCAAGTTCCTGATGAATACGACGGCGTTCCTTTCGCTCGAGGACATCTCGGACAATCTGCCTCGATATGACGAGAGTGTGTTGTCCGTCGACATGGACCCTGGGCTCCAGGCCGCTTACGAACAACTGGAGGAGGACATCCGCAATGCGATGCAGGCGCATCGCGGCAATAAGAGCCTGATGAGCATTCTGCTCAACACGCTTCTCCTGTATCCCGACCATCCCTACGACTTCAAGGAGATCTGGGCGCGGGCCTTCGATCCCACCACGAAGGAGTATGAGAAGTTCCTGGTCACCACGCCCGAGAACCTTGCGCAAGACGTTCTCTATGCGAAAGAGCGCGAAGTGATCGCCGACATCAAAGAGGAGCTCCGGCAGGGGCGTCGGTGCCAGATCTACGCGACGTTCACGGGAGAGAAGGACGTCACGCTGCGGCTCGAGACGGTTCTGCGTCAGGCTGGCATTCGCGTGGCGGTCCTGCGCTCTTCGGTTTCGACCGACAAGCGTGAGGACTGGTACGACCGGCAGCTAAAGGCCGGTATCGAGGTTGTGATCTGTCATCCCAAGCTGGTAGAAACGGGTCTCGATCTGCTGGCCTTTCCGACGCTCTACTTTTACGAGACTGGCTACTCGCTCCATACTCTGCGGCAAGCCAGCCGGCGTTCCTGGCGAATTGGACAGCGCCATCCCGTAAAGGTGAAGTTCGTTACCTACGCGGGCACGATGCAGGAGACGTGCCTCCGCCTTATGGGCAAGAAGATGCTGGTCGCGCTCATGATGGAGGGCAAGTTCTCCGGGGAAGGGCTGCAATCGCTCGATGCCGACGAAGACCTGATGAGCGCGATGGCGCGCGAGTTGGTCGAGAAAGCTGGCGTTGGTGAATCAGCCGACGCCATCTGGCGAGAGTTGGATCGCGAGCGAGAAAGGGTACAACCCCGGCCTGCAGTGGTCGAGGTGGAGGAAGAGCCAACCCCGGAGCTTGACCTTCCTATCGTCGTGAGCCCCGATCCCGCACCCATCTGGACTGGACTTCATCTCGTCGAACCTCCGGTCACGGTGAAGAAGCGCAAGAAGGCTGCTCTCTGGCCGACCGCAATCCAGGACGACACGCAGCTGAAGCTGTTTGGTTGATCGTTGCTATGAGTGGGCCCACTCATAGCAACCAAGGTTATATGTTCATAGAAAGTAGATTTGTACACATCAATGATAGACTAAGACCGGAGGCGACGTATGGCTACGGCAAAGGGAAATGTCATCCACAAGCATTTTCGTCTCGATTCAAAGAAGCTTAAGCGTGCGCAGAAGGTGCTTCAGGCTAATACTGAAACAGAGGCCGTGGAGCGAGCGTTGGATTTGGCGATCAGCGAATATGACCGCAACCGGATAGCCGTGGAAGCAAATCAGCGTTTCCTCAAGAGCGGTATCCGAATCAACGACGCCTTTGGCGCAGTCGAGCGCTAATCGATGCCTCTCTTATTCGACGCTTCTATCTACATCACCGCTTTGCGTGAAGGCGGCGCAACCCTTCTCCTTCAGCGGTGGTCGCGGGAAAGCCCGCTCTGGCTCAGTTCGGTCGTGCTGGAGGAACTCTATGCGGGGGCGAATCCAGGAGACCACCGCATTCTGGAACGGCTGGAACGGGACTTCGAACGAGCGCGCCGCGTCCTTACGCCGAACCTCACCGACTGGACTAATGCTGGTAAGATGCTCGCCACGCTGGGGCAGAAATTCGGATATGAACAGATCGGCCGAAGCCGCCTTACGAATGATGCGCTCATTGCCGCAAGCGCAAGCCGCACCGGCATAACTGTCCTTACAACCAACCAACGGGACTTTGAGCGTCTGGCAGGTTTCTGCCCGCTGCAGTGGCAAGTCAGAGGCTTTGAAGCAAGCTAACACTTTGGAGATTCCCCGGGAACTGTTGAAGTGCTAGTGTGTCCAGTGGGGAGAACAGTTCCAACGAGGCCACTCGTTTTCGGCTTCGATCAACAGGCAAAGAAAGGGTCAGCCTGGCGACTGACCTTTTTCTTTGCGTGGAGATGTCCATGCCCAAAGGGTCATTTCTTCCATCGGACTTCCTGCCGACAGAGTTCTCGACGAATGCCGACAATGCAGCGTTCGGCAATACTTTCCTGCACTTAATCGGACTACTTGGTGTTGGAATCGGCGGGGATAGTTCACCGCGCAAGATCGCGTTTCAGGGAAGAATCGAATTCTGAAGGTTCGGCAGAAATTCCAGAACGGATCGGTGGTCTCAGAGCATTTAGCCTGAGTGACTGCAACTGCAATCTCGACAGAATGTGTGATTAGTTCTGTGCGCGGCGATCATGAATCCGCTGCCAATCAGGGTGACGAGAACCTCAAACGCGTGCGACGGCAGGTGATCGCCCCAATACGCGCCACCGAAGATAAAGGTCAGGCCAACAGCCATAAGCGCCAGCACTCGCCAAGAGCGATGCCTACGATAACCCTTTACTAACGCTATGGCTCCAAGCGCGGTTATGACGACTGCAAGCGTGCGATGCGTTCTCTCTTCTGACGGCAGAAAATGAGCCGATACAGTGGAAAGGGAAAGCACCACCGGAGTCAGCAGGCAATGGATCACGCAGAGCGTCGATGTCCAGACGCCGATCTGGTCCACGGGAAACGCGAGCGTTCGGCTTCGGCTGCCCATCGCCGGCGCCTTTGAGAGTCGAGATTCAGTCATATATCTATCCTAATGAAGCTCAGCACTATGGTCCCCTCAGATGATCTCTGAACCCGCACAATTCGCGATCTCCTCGACTCGGCAGACAACAGAGGCTGCTCGCCTGAGCTGACCGTGGTAGCCGCGACCGGCCTTGAGGCCGTTCGCATCGCAGATGCCTAAGTTCTAGTGATCCTTCCTTCCTAATCAACAACGCGCCACTCACGATGAGCCCGGTATTTGCCGGGCTCTCTCTTTTCTTGGCGCACGGTTCCCGCAGGTGACCTCATGCATATGCTTCCTTTTCGCCACCACAACAACTGCCCTCGCTGTCCCGTCATCGGGGCCGAAGACACTCCGGGCGAAGAGGTCTACGAGATCCTTTCGCTCCGGTTCAACATTCGCATCGCGCGGGAACTCTGCCGCGGCCGCGCTCCTCATCTCGTAAACCGTGCTCCTCTGGAGCGATGGCTCGAGCATGCGCGCATCGACTGGGAGCATGTCGATCATCTTCCCCCCGTTCTCGGCCCCGGCATCATGGCTACCTTACCCAGCGGCTGCGGAATGCCGGTGATCGACGGCAACCATCGCGCCGCGCGGGCCCTGAGAAAGAGATATGAGTTCTTCGCTTTCGTTATCGACGAGTCGGAGACGCTGGAGTTGTTGCGCCGCAGCATGGGCCACTCCATCGCCGACCACTACTGGGAGCGGATGCTTCACTCCAAACCCCACCCCAACCATGTTCAAGAAGGAGAACAGTGATGAGAAGTCTCAAGACCGAAGTGCTTTTACGAGAGTTCCAATACAACGGTGTACGGATTCCTGACCCTGGCCCCGAACTGACGGTGGATCAGGTCCGCGACCTTCTCACACCTGCGTACCCTGAGATCGCTACGGCATCGATAACCGGCCCGGAAGATACCGGCTCCGCCCTGCGCTACACCTTCAATCGAGCCATCGGGACGAAGGGCTGAACGATGGATTCGCCCAACATGAGCCCGGAGGAACTGATCGCGTTGTTCGCCGCCAAAGCGGCAGCGCCGCCCCCGGAGACAAGCCAGGCACTCGCGAGGCACCTCCAATGCAAAGAATCCATCGCACTCGCCCGGTCCGTGTCCGAAGCCATGGACCAGCACAGCGCGAACCGCAGCCAACCGCTCCCGGCGCCGACGGAGTTACTGCCACCACTGGCATAGCGCTTCTGGCCCCTCCGTTTGCGCAGGCACTCCCGTCCCTCGCCGGGCTACCTATCGAGTACAGCCATGAATTCCGAGCGGAGTTGGTGTACGACCTCTGCGCCGCTCTGGTGCGGGAAGGTCTCGGAACGTCTGAAAGTTGGAAGGAGTGCGGTGAAAGCGCCCTTGCCTTCGCCAAACACGCCATCATGCGCGCCATCGGTGAAGACCGCTGGAACCTGTTGCAGCGGTCTTCACCGATGGCGCGCATGATGGCG
>JBEKGF010000094.1:0-11307 GCA_050012935.1 Edaphobacter sp.
GGGCACTTGTCCGGATCGCCGGGGTCGGTGCGCCGCTGCCGGGCAGGGTCCGTCATATAGGCAGACAGCTTTTTCGAAACCACCTGCGGCCCGTCGGTCAGAAAAATTGCATTCCCGTAGCTCTTTGACATCTTGCGCCCATCTGCGCCCGGCAAACGTGGAGCGGACGTCAGTAGCGCGTCGGGCTCGGGAAAAATCGGTTCGAGCACACCCACATCGCGGTTCAGCAGTTCGACGGCGTCCACCTCCCGTTCGAAGACAAATCTTTCGATGTTGTGCTGTTCACCGACGTCCTGCATCACACAGAAGATCCAGAGGTCCTTCTGCGCGAAGCCAAGCGCGTGGCCCGTCTTGCGCTGGTCCTGTTGGAACGTCGCGATCTTCTTCGAGTCCGGCGACCACACCAGGATCGGGTTATCGCTCATCTGCCAGCCCGCATTATCGGTCGCGTACCCAAAGTCCTTCACGCCATCCGTAGTCAGTTGCGTCTCCTTGCCCGTGGCCGTATCGCGAACCCAAAGATTCCAGTCGCGAATAAACGCAGCCTTTTTCTTGTCCGGCGAAACATCCGCGCCCGCACGCGACCTGCCAGCAGCTGCAGCCTCTCCCGGCTTCGCACCCGCCGCAACCACCTCCGTGCAGACCCCCGCCCCGCTCAAATCGCAGCGAAACTTGCGCGCTCCATTCCCAACTTCAACCGTCTTATCCCCGTTGGAAAAAGAGATCTCCGAGATCACCAGGTGCTGCGCATCCGCCTTCATCTTCCCTGCGGTCGCCGCCGTTAGCGCAGACGCGAGCTTCGCTTGATCGAACGCCGGCCCCTTGGTCCCCTTCGCCGGATCGACCACCACAAACGTCGCCCCATCCGGCCCGTTGTCGCGATACCAGAACCGCCCATCCTCCATCCACGTAGGACGCGCCACCCCGTGATACACCAGCGAATTGACGTTGTAGGCCATAAACTTCTCCGCCCGCGCATAATCCTCTGTCGTCAGTTGCCTTCCCTGTCCCATCCCAATCGCTGTAAAACAGCAACCCAACCCGATCCCCGCAGCTACCAACAGTCCCTTACGCACAAACATGCTCCAAGCCTCCGTCTCTCTCATACTCTGTTCAAGTATAGGAATGACGCCTAGTCTACAGTTCGCCGCGCTCTTCGCGATAGTTGAAATCAAACAAAACAGCGCCTGCCGCAAACTGGAGCTATTTCCCTGTGGGTGTCCCGCCCCCGCGAACTCTCCACAAAACCTGCCGCAGAATCCCCATCCACACCGGCACATCGTTTGCTCCAAGCCCCATCCGCAAAACCAGCCGCCGAATCTGCCCTTCCTCGCAGTTAGCCGGATGCCGCTTCGTATACCCTGTCTCCTCCAACACCTCAGTCAACAACGCCGTCAGCCGTTCCACCTCACCCGCCTCCGCCGCAACCGGAACCCTGCTCCCCGAAGAAGTAACCCCCGTCTGCCGCACCAACTCATACAGACAAACCGCTACCGCCTGACCAAGATTCATCGACGGGTGCCGCACCTCCTCATGCTCCGCCATCGGAATCGTCAACAGCCAGTGGCAGTAGCTCAGCTCATCATTGCTTAGCCCTGTCTTCTCCGAACCGAACAGCAGCGCAACCCGCCCACCCTGGCGCGTAAGCTCCTCGCCAATTATTCCGCCGGCCTTCACCAACCCATGCAGGCGATGCTGCAACGCCCTCTCCCCCACCGCGGTCGTCCCCACCACCATCGTGCAATCCGCAACCGCATCCGCAAGACTGGCAAACGACGCCGCACTTGCTAGAACCGCTGACGCATCCACCGCAGACCGCGCCGTCTCGAACGGCACAGCATATTCATTCACCACTCGCAGGCGCCGAAAGCCAAAATCATGCATGGCCCGCGCCACCGCGCCGATATTGTTAGGATTACGCGCCCGCACCAGCACGACAACCACTTGATCCAGCTCTCGTCCGCTCATCATTCCTGATTCTAGGCGCGACGATTCCAGGCGCAAAAAAACGGCCGGCAAAAACTTCCGCCGGCCGCTTGCTCAGTTCATCGCTGCTTACTTCGGATGCCCGCCACCACCCTCTTCACGAGGATGAGCCTGGGGATTCGCATTGTGCTTATCTTGATTGGTCGATCTGCTAGCGTTGTTCTGCCGCTGGTTGACCTGCTGATGCTCCTGCGCACCCTGGCTCACGCGCTGCTGCTGGTTCTGCGCCTGTACTCCAGGCCGCGAAAACGCTGCATTCTGGGGCCGCCCGCCGTTCACCGAAGCCAGATTGGCGCGATCGTTCCGAGCCATCTGCATATGGTTCTGCTGCTCCGCAGTGGCCGCAACATGATTCTCATGGGCAAACGCAGCCTCCTGCGCCGATGCATGAGCCTGGATTCCGCCGGCTCCGCCATTGAAGCTGGTGCGGACGCCGACATTGCGGTTGATCACCGTTCGGTCCACATAGGTGTTGTGAATAATGGTCGTATTCACATTCACTACGGCAGTGTTATAGGCAAACCGTCCGCCCTCCCACCGTCCGCCCACAAAGCCCGCTCCGCCATATCCAAATCCATAGTTAACTCCGCCATAGAAGCCGACATGCGGCCCCCAGTATCCTGCGTGGAACAGGTACACGCCGCCGCCCCAGCCCCAGTAACCAGGCGTCCACAGCAGCCCAACCTGTGGAGGACGAACCCAAACACCCGGAACCCAGTAGTAGCCCTCATCGCCATACGCCCAGTAGCCCGGGTTCCAGAGATATCCATCTCCAGGGCAGATCGGCTGCGTATAAACCGGCAGCACTGGCGGCGCGATCGTTACGGAAAGAAACACCCCGGCAAAAGAAGCCGCGGGCACAAGCGCGAGAGCTGCGCCAACAAAAACCTTACGAATTAAATTAGAAAATCGCATCTCTCTATCCTCGTTGAATTAGCTTCAATATCTCAACAGAAGCCGTAAATTGATCGGTCGGTATGAGCCGCCGTTCTTCCTCCCATACAGACCCGGAGTCCGCAAGGAAGTTCCGCACTTGTAAAGTATGCCTCGCGCAAAACAACCCATAATCCCTCAATGGTTGTACTTGCCTCAGGGAACCATCATCGGCAACCCTGTCACCGGCCAATGATCCACCTGCGCCCCTGTATTCAAAGCAATACCAGCTCCCTCTGACGACGATGCAACCACTCCAACATTCCACCCATCAACGAGAACAAGCGCCGGCTCCCCCTTCAGATCCGCCGTCGCCGCCTCAATCGTGATCGTCCTCGTCTCACCCGGCACAAGCGAAACATAGTTGTCGTCGTAATACACCGGCAGCACCCGCTCATTCGACCGCCCGCGCCGCAACTGCAGATGCGCCATCAGGGCAACCTGCGTCCCTGGATTATGCAGCATCACGTCGACAAAACTTCTCCCTGCAACATCGCGGCGAGCCACCTTCGCATCCAGCGTTATAGTTGCCAGCTCCCCCAGAGCGGTCAGATCATCCTGATGCTCCGGCAACGCCCGCCAGTAAAAATTTTCCGCCACCAGCTTCCCATTCGCGGCACGCAACTCGAGCTTCACAAAATGCACCGCCGACAAACCCGCAGGCCACGCCACCCGACCAACCTTCGTCGCCGCGCTCGCCGCAGCCGTCACATCGAAATCCTTTTGCAACGCCTCCGACCCATCCAGGTTGTAGATCGCAAGATGCGCCCGCGCGCCGCTCAATGAAACCGCAAGATTATTGATAACCTGCACATCGCCGTTACTCTCATCCAACTGAATATGAATAGACTCGGCAGCCTTCTTCACCGCAAACAGCGCCGAATTCGGTTCGAGGTCATGGTGATAAAGCTGCCACACAAAGCTGGGCTGCGCTGGATTGCTCATCCATGTCATCACCCCCGTCGTCGGCCGGAACATCTGGGCATTCCTTCCCTCATACATCGCGCGAAACGCCTCATAGTTCGCCATCTGTGACTTCCTCACAAAATCCGCGAGATTCGCCACCTTGCCATACCGCGCCGCAATCATCGCCGGATACTTGTCCCCTCCTGATGCACCCTTCGCAAAATCATGCTCGGCCCAGTCATCGTTGATCGTCTCCCAATCCTTCTCCGGCATCATCCCGCGAATCGATTCGATCGTCGGCACCGACACGCTGCCAATCTCCGTCTTGAACGCCTCATCGAAAACGTAAAACTCCCGCGGCGTCCTCCAGTGATACGGCCCACCCGACTTCACGCCCCGTCCATCATTCGAGTTCGCCTGATACAACCGCGTCGGCTCCAGCTCCGTCATCAACACCCGCAGCGCATCGTCAATCTCCTTCGGAGGATTCCCTTCATTCCGCGCACACCACAACACAATCGAAGCATGATTCCGAAACCGCAGAATCTTCTCCCGCACATTCGCCATGTACGTCTCGAAGTCATCCGGATCAGGCCCATCCGAAGGATTCGGCTGAAAGAACTCATCCCACACCAGCAATCCGTACTTATCGCAAAGCTCGTAAAAATCCTCGCTCGTACTCTGCCCCACCCAGTTGCGGATCATGTTCAGATTCGCCAACTGGTGCAGCCGAATCTGGGCCTCCAGCCGCTCGCGAGGATTCCGCTTCATGGCCTCATCCAGCCCCCAGTTCCCGCCACGCACAAACACCCGCACCCCATTCACAGAGATCGTCAGATTCTCCGAGTCCGGCACCGAATAGCTGAACTTGCGAATCCCAAAGCTCACCTCGCGGCTATCCGACGCCTTCCCATCAATCTCAAAACTCAGATGAAGCGCGTAAAGATTCTGCGGCCCATACCCATTCGGCCACCACAGCTTCGGATGGTTCACGCGCAACGCAACCGTCGTCTTCGGATCGAACGAAACCGTCTGCGAGCTGTGCGGCGCGATCTCCACCGCCTGCTCGAACGACACATCCCCAAAGCTCCCCTTCAAAACGCCCTTCTGCGCCACATCGCTGACATTCTCCACCCGCGCCTGCACTGCAACATCCGCCGTATCCACCTTCGGCAGCGGAAGATCCGTCGTCACCAGCGGATCCCTCACCAGCACCGGCCCACTCGCCGAGAGAAAAACCTTCTGCCAGATCCCCGTATCGCGATCGCGAATCGCCGGCAACCAGTCCCACCCGATCGTCGAAAGAAACGTAGGCCCATCGATCGCTGTAATACCGCCATTCATCCCGACGCCATTGCGAATCGTATGCTCATGCGGATCGCCCGCATGCGGCTGCGGAGACACGAGCACCGCCAGCACCGCCGCCTTCCCCGGCTTCACATCCTGCGAAACATCAAAGATCCCCCGGCTGAACGCCCCCTTCATCGAGCCAACCTGCCGCCCATTCACCCAAACCTGCGCAGAAAAATTAATCCCCTCAGAGTTCAGCCAAACCCGCCTCCCCGCATACGTCTTCGGAACCATCACCACAGTCCGATACCAGAAAGCCGTCCGCGACAAGCTATCCGGTATCTTGTCCGGCCGATTGTTCTCCCCATACAGCGGCTCCGGATAAACCCCGTCATTCACCAGGCTCGTCAGCACGGTCCCCGGCACAGTCGCGGCATACCAACCCTGCGGCTTGTACCTAACCCCCGAAACCACCGCCCCAGCCTCCGCCACCTTCGCCGCATCCTGCAACTGCCAGCCGGCAGCAAGCGTCACTGGCTGGGGAAGGGACGAACTGGCCGCCAAAGCCAAAGAACCCGCCATCATCATCCCTCCGGCAATCGCAAATCCCAAACTCGATCCAAGAAATCTCATCCGAAACACCTGTTCAAACCATGGAATGAAGGTGATTTACAAATCGGGGATAAGACTACTACCCTCCAGCTTATAACGAATGTTATAATCAAACAAAGAGATAAACCCATGGCCACTACAGTCAAAATCACCACCATCGGCAACTCCGTCGGCATCGTCCTGCCAAAAGAGGTCCTCAACCGCCTCCACGTCGAAAAGGGCGACAGCCTCTACGTCACCGACGCGCCCGAAGGAGTTCTCCTCACTCCCTATAATGTCGAACTGGCTCGAAAACTTGGTGCCTTTGAGCAGGTAATGCGCGAAAACCGCGATGTCCTGAGGAAGCTTGCCGAGTAATGAACGAGCCAATCTGGATCGACAAACCCGAGGTTCTTATTGTTCACTCCATGCAGTTGGCGGAACATGGCGGCTCCGATGGCATTCGCGACGAAACGCTCCTCGATTCCGCACTCGCGAAACCACGGAATGTCTTCGCCGACTCCGTCAACCTGCCTCGTCTCGCGGCCTCCTATGCCTTCGAAATAGCCCGAAATCACGCCTTTGTCGATGGCAACAAGCGCACAGCGTTGGTCGTCTCCGAAGGCTTTCTACGAATAAACGGCACAAAGATCGTCTCAACCCCGGAAGAGAAGTACCTCACCTTCCTCCACCTCGCCGAAGGCTCTCTCAGCGAGGACGACCTGACCGCCTGGTTCATCAAGCACGCCGTACCGCTATAAATCCCAACAAACGAATCCTTTTTCCACACTAAGGCGTCTAAAGGATGTGGTATTCTGTGATTCGCTGGGGACGTGTGCCTTCGAATGCCCTGACCTTCTGGTCGCCGGGCTTGCCAACGCGGTCTAAACCGCAACCTACTCCCTGCCCATTACGCAACAACCCAGGGATTTCTCCGCCTGAAGACCAATCTATCGTGACCAGCGGCATCCCAATCATCTGAATCTTTCGCAGGAGTGCGTACAGCCGTGGCTGAAGAAATTGACAAGTACGAAGAAGACATAGACAAGCTCATCGACACAGGGAAAGAGAAGGGCTACCTGACCTTCGGAGAGGTCAACGACCTGCTCCCAGGCGACCTCACTACGCCCGACGACCTCGATGACCTTCTCACCACCATCAACACCCAGGGCATCGACGTCCTCTCCGGCGACAAGTTCTCCGGCGACCGCGAAAAGTACGAGCCCGAGGCCGGCGAGGAGTCCGAGGACGTCGAGCTCGACCTCTCCCCCGGCACCCTCGAGAAGACAAACGACCCCGTCCGCATGTACCTCCGCGAGATGGGCACCGTCCCCCTGCTCACCCGCGAGGGCGAAGTCGAAATCGCCAAGCGCATCGAACGCGGCCAGATGCGCGTCATGAAGGCCATCTCCCGCTCGCCCATCGTCATTCGCGAGATCGTCGGCCTTGGCGAAGACCTGCGCCGCGGCGTCCGCAACATCAAGGAAGTCGTCACCTTCGACGAAGAAGAGCTCACCGAAGAGATTCTGCAGTCCCGTGTCCGCGCCACCGCCGGCCGCATCGACGTCATCCTCAAGCACCAGAAGAAAATCCACGCGCTTGAAGAAAAGCTCGCCGCCCCGCACGGCAAGGACGCCAAGGCCAAAGCGAAAGACACGCGCAAGACCCGCTGGCTCATCGGCCGCGAGCACGTCTACGTCAACCGCATCGTCCGCGAGCTCAAGTACACCAACTCCGAGAAGAAGCGCCTCCTCGACAAGGTCAACAAGACCGTCGACGCCATGCGCACCCTCGAGCGCCAGATCAAGACCCTCGAGACCAAGTTCGAGGCCTCGAAGTCCGAAGAGCTGCGCAAGGAGTACAAGCGTCAGCAGAAGAACTGCCGCACCGACCTCGAGCGCGTCGAAGCCGACGCCGGCATCTCCATCGCCGACCTCAAGCGCACCCAGCGCGAGATGATCCAGGGCGACATGGACGCCGAGCGCGCCAAGCGCGAGCTCATCGAGGCCAACCTTCGTCTCGTCGTCTCCATCGCGAAGAAGTACACTAACCGCGGCCTCCAGTTCCTCGATCTCATTCAGGAGGGCAACATCGGCCTCATGAAGGCGGTCGACAAGTTCGAGTACCGTCGCGGTTACAAATTCTCGACCTACGCCACCTGGTGGATCCGTCAGGCCATCACCCGCGCCATCGCGGACCAGGCCCGCACCATCCGCATCCCGGTGCACATGATCGAGACCATCAACAAGCTCATCCGCACCAGCCGTCAGCTCGTGCAGGAGCTTGGCCGCGAAGCCAGCTCGGAAGAGATAGCCCGCCGCATGGACATCCCGGTCGCCAAGGTCCGCAAGGTCCTCAAGATCGCCCAGGAGCCCATCTCCCTCGAAACCCCCATCGGAGAAGAGGAAGATTCGCACCTCGGAGACTTCATCGAAGACCGCATGGCCGTCTCCCCGGCTGACGCCGTCATCAGCGTCAACCTCAAGGAGTACACGTCTCAAGTGCTGCGAACGCTAACGCCGAGAGAAGAGCGCGTCATCAAGATGCGTTTCGGCCTTGAAGACGGCAGCGAACACACCCTCGAAGAGGTCGGCCAGTCCTTCCAGGTCACCCGCGAGCGCATCCGTCAGATCGAAGCCAAAGCTCTCCGCAAACTTCGTCACCCCAGCCGCAGCCGCAAGCTGAAGGCATTCGTCGACGGCGTCAAAGACATGTAACGGAAGCCATCAATTCAACATCAAAGAGGCCGCGAGCTTATATCGCGGCCTCTTTGCGTTGATGAATACGTAGACAAATCACCGCGTAGAGCTAAAACTTCTCTCCAACCATCTCCTCGCTCTTCTTCCAGAGTGCCGCAGCGTTCGCAGGGTCGAGCGCGTAGCCGCGAACGCCTTCGCTGATAAGGCTGATGGGCTGATCTGTCGGAACAATCGTTCCGACGTGACAGTTCTCGCAGTACTGGCCTCCGACCTCATCGGCTGGTGAAGCGCGCCATCAAGAGCGGCGAAATACGCTCCGATCTCGACCCACTCGATCTGCTACGCGCTCTGATTGGCGTCTCCAACGTGGCCTCTGAGCCCGATTGGCCGCAGAGCGCGAAGCGTCTGGTCGAGATCCTCATCCTGGGTTCGCGTCCTATCGGAGAATCCGCCCGCATCGTAGGCCAACTCCGTCGCGACATCGTCGTCAAATATCCCGCCGGCTGGTACGACCGCGACATCTTCCGCTCCGCCCACGCCCTAAACGCTCTCGGCGTCGGCCCCGGCGACACCATCGCCTGCATCGGCACACGAGCCTGCCTCTACGATCACTACTGGGCGCGTCTCGCCAGGGTTCGCATTCTCGACGCCCCGCTCTATCCCGCTCTCGCCGCAGAATCCAATCGCGATCAGGCCTACGAAGCTCTTCGCCGCGAAGGAGCCAAAGCTCTCATCGGCTACTTCGAACCCGGCACCATGAACACCGCGGACCCAGTCGCCGCAGGCTGGCGCGAGCTCGATGAGACCCCCTTCTACGCCTTTCCCCTCAACCTCCCCGCCGTACCTCCGCCTTCTGAGCGGAACGACGCTCGGCCCTGAACCATTCTTCACACCATAAGAATCCCGAATCACTTGGTAGCATTCAACTAATGAGCGAGCTGTTGGTCACTATCCTTATGCCCTGCCTCAACGAAGCAGAGACACTCGCTTTCTGCGTCCGCCAGGCCGTCGCCGCGCTCCACGACAACAACATCGCCGGCGAGGTCGTCGTCGCCGACAACGGCAGCACCGACGGCTCCCAACAAATCGCCACCGACGAAGGCGCCCGCGTCGTTCCCGTCCCCATCCGCGGCTATGGAGCTGCACTCCTCGCAGGCATCGAAGCCGCTCGCGGCAAATACGTCCTCATGGCCGACGCCGACGCCAGCTACGACTTCGGCCAACTTCCTCGCTTCCTCGTCAAACTCGAAGAGGGTAACGACCTCGTCATGGGCAACCGCTTCAGCGGCGAGATCAAACCCGGAGCCATGCCTCCGCTCCATAGATATCTCGGCAACCCCGTCCTCAGCTACATCGGCCGCCTCTTCTTCCGCATCCCCGCCCGCGACTTCCACTGCGGCATCCGCGCCTTCCGCCGTGACGCGATGCTCGACCTCAACCTCCGCACCACTGGCATGGAGTTCGCCAGCGAGATGGTCGTCAAATCCGCCCTCGCTAACCTCCGCCTCGCCGAAGTCCCCGCCACCCTCGCACCCGACGGCCGCAGCCGCCCACCTCACCTCCGCACTTGGCGCGACGGATGGCGTCACCTCCGCTTCCTTCTTCTCTTCAGCCCGCGCTGGCTCTTCCTCTACCCAGGCATCATCGCATTTTTCGTAGGCGCTATCCTCTCGCTCTGGCTCATACCTGGCCCGCAAACCATTGGCCGCTGGACCTTCGACGTAGACACCCTCACCTACGCGCTCGGCCTCGTTCTCATCGGAGCCCACATCTCCGTCTTCGCCGTCAGCGCCCGGGTCTTCGGCACACAAGAAGGTTTTCTACCCCCCAACCCGAAGTTCGAACGCATCTTCAATTACATCAACCTCGAGGTCGGCCTGCTCTTCGGCTGCACTCTTCTACTGATCGGCTTCGGCATCCTCATCTACGCAGTGAACATCTGGCACGGAGCAGGCTTCGGCAATCTCTCACCGCAACGCATGCTTCGTCTCACCCTTCCTTCCGCCACATGTTTCATGCTTGGAGTAGAAGCCATCTTCGGCAGCTTCTTCTTGAGCCTTCTAGGCATGAACCGGCGCTGAAGAGCAACGCGCAGCCACAGCTTGAGACCATGAGCTCAGTCGCAAGCCCACCTCAAAGCTCACACAACTCAAACCTTATCGCTCCTAAGCCTGCGCCGCTGGCATAAACCCGTCGCATCCACTGATCGGCGTCACCTTCAGGTGCAGCGCCGCATGTTTCGGATGCCCGCACTCATCCAGCAACGACTCATCCGCCTTCTTGCTCGAAAGGATGGACACCAATACCTGGCTCTTCGCATGGTGCTCGCCAAAGTGATTACAAAGTCCGCACTGCCCGCTATGAACTGCCTGCATAATGACCTCCTGTTTCCTTCGTCTGACTCATCGCCACAACCCGGCGTTGCCTGACCCAATGCGATTGCGCAACTCTACGCCTCACAAAAAGCCCTGTAAATTGCGACCAATCAAGTCGAATCGGCTGCGGACTCACCCCGCCGGAATCCCCGCGGGAACCGGCTCCGGCCTTCCCGCGTATAGCCTTGCACTGCTTCACGAGGAACGACTATGTACCCCATCGATCCCATCTACACCGCAAACATGAACGACCAGCAGCGCGCATGGTTCTACGCCGAATACGAGCGCGCCCGCAAGGACGCGGTCATCGGCGTTCTCCTCGCCATCTTTCTCGGTGACTTCGGCGTCCATCACTTCTACCTCCGCCGCGACCGGATCGGCGTCCTCTATCTCCTCTTCTTCTGGACAGGCCTCCCCGCCATCGTCGGCCTCTTCGAGGCATTCGTCATGCCCTCTCGCGTCCGCCGCTACAACGCCATGCAGGCCATGTACATCTCCACCCAGATCCTCGGAGCCGGCACAGCCCC
>JBEKGF010000095.1:0-11302 GCA_050012935.1 Edaphobacter sp.
GGCCGTGCCCAAAACCGCCGCGTCGACATCATCCTTTTGCGGCGCCCAGCACCTTCACGATAACCCGCTTCGACCGCTGTCCATCGAACTCCGCATAAAACACCCGCTGCCAGGTCCCCAAATCCAGCCTCCCGCGCGTCACCGGCAACGTCGTCTCGTGATGCAGCAGCAGCGCTTTCAAATGCGCATCGGCATTATCCTCACCGGTCCGATGATGTTTATATCCCAGCCAGCGCGGAGCAAGCTTCTCCAGCCACGCGCCGATATCCTCGATCAGCCCATCCTCGTCGTCATTCACATAGATCGCCGCCGTAATATGCATCGGCGACACAAAACACAGTCCATCGTCAATTCCGCTGCGCCGCACAATCTCCTCTATCTGCCCGGTGATGTGCACCATCTCGTATCTCTTGTCGGTTTCAAACGTCAGATACTCGGTATGCGTCTTCATCGTCGCCATCGATCTCTCGCTCCGTCACAACCCCGCATGATTACGTCCCAAGCTATACTCATGCAGACTGACTTATAACGACATACAGCTTCTGATGCAGACACATATCTTCCGCACCGAAAAATTCCCCAACTTAATGCATCAGCTTTGTGATTTGGAACGTCCAACCATCCAAGGGATGAAGAAAACGCTCCACAGCCTCGCGACCCTCCTCTGCCTACTGACCATCATGCTCAACGCGGCAACATGCCTGCATGCGGAGCAGACAAAGCAGTCTGCGTGCAGTCATTGTCCAAAGCGAGCACCCCTCGGCCACCAAACCCCGCCCTGCTGTGTCGCGCAACAACAGGCTCCGGCTGTCACCTCCGCAAAGATTGAGACGCCCGCACCGGCCGGCGCCATCTTCGTGCCCCTTCGCATCGGCAAAATCGCATCGTTCAACTCCCCCTTTGTTGTAAAAGCCGCAGCACCCCCTCCCTCTCCGCCTCGCATCGCACTTCGAATCTGATTCCGCTCTGGCCTCTTCGCGCCTCGCAGCGTATTTCGCTGTTTGTCCGAAATGCAGTTCCCACCAGAAGGAATCTCCATGCACAAGCCGGCAGCCAGTCTGCTCGCGTTGGTCTTGTTCAGCGTGCTCTCCACTCACGCGCAGACCAAACAGCCCACCACACCGGATATCTCCGGCATGGACATGAACTCCATTCAAATGCCCGCGCCACAAAAGGCCGCAGCCCCGATGAGCATGGACACGATGAACCCTCCCACCACGCTCATCGAGACCATACTCGCGCACACCACCTCCGGCACCAGCGCCGAGCCGCCATCCACGCCCGTCACCATGCTCATGCGCAACTTCCGCGGCTGGACGCTCATGCTCCACGGCAGCGCCTTCCTCTCCGACACGCAGCAGCAAGCGCAAAACCATCGCGGCGGCGACAAGCTCTTCTCCACCAACTGGCTCATGCCCATGGCCATGCGTCAGCTCGGCCCCGACGGCAGGTACGGCCAGCTCACCCTCCGCACCATGCTCTCGCTCGAACCCGCCACCATTTCCAACCGCCAGTTCCCCGAGCTCTTCCAGCAAGGCGAGACCGCCTTCGGCAAACCCATCATCGACGGCCAGCACCCCCACGACTTCTTCATGGAGCTGGCCGCCCTCTACGATCTCCGTCTCGGCCACCAAACTCTCTTCAGCCTCTACGCCGCGCCCATCGGCGACCCCGCCATCGGCCCCATCGCCTACCCGCACCGCCTCTCCGCCTCCGAAGATCCCATCGCCGCCCTCGGCCACCATCAGCAGGACTCCACCCACATCGCCTTCAACGTCTTCACCGGCGGCCTCACCTGGCGCTGGCTCCGCTTCGAAGAGTCCGGCTTCCACGGCGCCGAACCCACCGAGCAGCGCTGGGGCTTCCAACCCTCGCCCAACGGCCACGCCGTCGACAGCTACTCCTCGCGCATCACCTTCTCGCCCACACCCAACTGGAGCAGCCAATACTCCATCGCCCACATCGTCAGCCCCGAAGCGCTCTATCCCGGCGAAGACCAGCAGCGCCAGACCGCCTCCATCATCTACAACCGCCCCTTCGGAGCTCATAGCGACGCCGCGCACCACAACACCACAGCCATGCCCGGCATGAACATGAGCCAAGACATGACCACCAAAGCCACAGGAAACTGGTCCACAACCCTCCTCTGGGGCCGAACAAAATCCCTCCCCCAAACTGGAGAAGCCAGCAACAAAGAAAACAGCTACCTCCTCGAATCCCTCCTCCAGTTCCACACCCGCAACTACGTCTGGACGCGCATCGAAAACGCCGGCCGCTCCAACGAACTCCTCCTCCAACCCGGCTCGCCGCTCCCACCCAACTTCACCGAATCCCCCATAGGCCACGTAGCTGCCTACAGCTTCGGCTACGACCGCGACTACCGCCTCATCCCGCACATCCTCACCGCCCCCGGAGCACAATTCACCACTTACACCACACCCGCTACACTCGTCTCCACCTACGGCGCCCATCCCTTCGGCGTAGTCGCTTTCGTCCGCTTCAGAATCACCGGCAACTAAAAGGGACGCATCTGAACCATGCCCATCGCAAACAAAAATCTAATCGCCATCAGCGGAGCACCCGGCGCAGGCAAAACAACCTTACTCGAAGTCCTGCAATCGCGCGGCTACGCCTGTGTTCCCGAGGTCGCCCGACGCATCATCCAGGAGCAAATGCAATCCAGCGGCAACGCTCTCCCATGGCAAGACAAAACCGCCTACATCCACCTCATGCTTGAAGGCTCCATTGCATCGTTCCTCCAACACCAGCACGCCCAGCATCCAACCTTCTTCGATCGCGGGCTCCTCGACACCCTCGGCTACGCACACATCATTCAACTGCCGGATCAACACGCCATCGAAGAGGCCTGCAACCTTCACCGCTACGCAAAAATCTTTCTCGCCCCACCGTGGCGCGCCATCTACACAACAGACACGGAACGCAAACAAACCTTCGACGAAGCTCTCACCAGCTTCGAAACAGTAGTGAACGCCTACAGCCGTTGCGGCTACGATCCAATCCTCTTACCGCTAACCACTCCAAACGAGAGAGCCGACTTCGTACTGTCTCACCTCGATCTGCGCTAAGGTAGCGAGATGAATCTCTTCGTCGCCACCTCCAACCCAGGCAAGCTCCGCGACTTCGCCGCAGCAACATCGCAACACATCACGCTAACCCCGCTCCCGGGCCTCAAAGAAATCCCCGCCCCCGCCGAAGACGAACCCACCTTTGAAGGAAACGCCGGCCTCAAAGCCATCTACTACTCCCGCCGCGCCCCCGGCCAAATCGTCATCGCCGACGACTCCGGGCTCGAAGTCGACGCCCTCAACGGAGCACCCGGCGTCCGCAGCGCCCGCTACGCCGAAGACGCGCACTTCCAAACCGAACCCAACGCCACAACTGACCAACGCAACAACCTCTACCTTCTCGAAGGCCTCCAAAACATTCCAGCACCCCACCAAGCCCGCTATCACTGCGTCCTGGCCGCAGCCCGCAACGGAGAAATCCTCGCCACCGCAGACGGCACCGTCGAAGGCGAGATCCTCACCACTCCACGCGGCACCGGCGGCTTCGGCTACGACCCACTCTTCTATCTCCCCGAGCAGAAAAAGACCATGGCCGAGCTCGACATCCAAACCAAACTCACTTTCAGCCATCGCGGCCGAGCCTTCGCCGCACTCCTCAAAGCGCTTTCACCCCACCTGTAACCCTCCCAAATCCAACTCGTCTCAAGTTAATCGCACAAACCTCACGATAACCGCACAAACGCGGACACTTTTCTTGACGCTAACCAAACAGGAGCGGAATAATCTTCGTGCTGCACTAAATTCTTTCCCGCCAGTGCATGCATCATGATCTGAAGGAGTTCCCATGGCCACCGCTGCTACGCCAGCACCTCCTGCCGCGCCGCCACTTCGTGGAGTGCAACCGCTCCGCGCAGGCGAGGGCAACTCCTACCTCTGGCGCAAGCTCCACTCCCTCACCGGAATCGTCCCCATCGGCGCCTTCCTCGTCGAGCACATCATCTCCAACTACGAGATCGTCAACGGCCCTCTCGCCTACGCAAAACAGGTCCTCTTCCTCAATTCCCTGCCCCTCGTCCGCGTCCTCGAGTGGGTCTTCATCTTCATCCCCCTCGCCTTCCACGCGCTCTACGGCGTCTTCATCGCCATCCGCGGCCGCAGTAACGTCAACGTCTACCCCTGGGCCGGCAACTGGATGTATCTCTCCCAACGCATCACCGGCCTTATCGCCTTCGTCTACATCTGCTATCACCTATGGACGCAGCGCTTCTCCGGTGTCTCGCTACCCGAGCACCCCGGCGCGGCCTTTGCCAAGGTCCAGCACGAACTCGCGAACCCTGTGGTGCTCGTCGTCTACGTTATCGCCATGATCGCCACCACCTGGCACTTCGCCTACGGCATCTGGCTCTTCGCCGCCAAGTGGGGCATCACCCCCGGTGACAAGGCCCGCAAGAAATTCGGCTGGGTCTGCGGCCTCGGCGGCGCAGCCCTCTGCCTCATGGGCCTCATCAGCATCTATGCCGTAGTCACCGCACCACCCGCCCCGGATGACGTGATGCCTGATCAGCCGGGCATCACACTTCTCAAACCTTCGACACCACCGCCGAACTCAACCAATCCGTCGCAACCCGGCGAGGTTCGCTAGAGTGTTAACCAAACCTCATCAGCCATTTCGAATTGTTGATAAGCGCCGTTTCCTGCTTGCTGCGATGCACGCGCTTGCCGGAGAAGCCCATATCTCGTTCGAAGGACGCTTGGGGTCAAGCAAGCTCGCGGAGCTTCGAACTGCTTCTACCTTGGAAAGTACCGTCCTTAGAAGGAACACCATCTGGCCTAAGCAGGATTTTCTTCTACTCCCTTTGGAGGCAGAAGGCGTTGAAGCAATCGGACGCGCACTAGGCGGAACAGTGCCTCGCTCAATCCTGCACATCCAAGTCGAGAAGCAAGGCGAGTTAGCACTTGGTCTATACGACTTACCGAAGCCGCACATCTTTGTTGGTAAAGTGCTTCCGCCGCAGTTCATGAGCCAGCTTCAGTCAGAAGGCGTTGTGAAAGAAAATCGTTCGAAACCGATCAACTAGCTTCCCAAAGCTATACGCATCCATTTTTATGTCGGCTAAGCACTCAGGATAGGAACAAAAATGGCAGCAACCCCCAGAATCATCGTCGTAGGCGGAGGCCTAGCCGGTCTCGCCGCCGTCATCAAGATCGCCGAAGCCGGCGGCAAGGTCGATCTCTTCTCCATCGTCCCCGTCAAGCGCTCGCACTCCGTTTGCGCCCAGGGAGGCATCAACGCCGCCAAGAACCTCAAAGGCGAGGGCGACGACGTCTTCAAGCACTTCGACGACACCATCTACGGCGGCGACTTCCTCGCCAACCAGACCCCCGTCAAAAACATGACCGCGCAGGGTCCCGCCATCATCGACCTGCTCGACCGCATGGGCGTCCCCTTCAACCGAACCCCCGAAGGCCTCCTCGACTTCCGCCGCTTCGGTGGCACTCTCTACCACCGCACCGCCTTCGCCGGAGCCACCACCGGCCAGCAACTCCTCTACGCCCTCGACGAGCAGGTCCGCCGCTTCGAAGCTGAAGGCAAAGTCACCAAGTACGAAGGCTGGGAGTTCCTCTCCGCAGTCCTCGACAGCAAAGGCGCCTGCCGCGGCATCACCGCCATGGACCTCCGCACCATGGAGACCCGCACTTTCCCAGCCGACGCCATCATCGTCTGCACCGGCGGCAACGGAGCCATCTTCGGCAAGTCCACCAACTCCGTCGTCTGCACCGGCAGCGCCCAATCCGCCCTCTACCAGCAGGGCGCCTACTACGCCAACGGAGAGTTCATCCAGGTCCACCCCACCGCCATCCCCGGCGAAGACAAGCTCCGCCTCATGTCCGAGTCAGCCCGCGGCGAAGGCGGGCGCGTCTGGGTCCCCAAAGACAAGAACGACAAGCGCGCCGCGCAATCCATCCCCGAGTCCGATCGCTGGTACTTCCTCGAGGAGTGGTACCCCAAATACGGCAACCTCGTCCCCCGCGACGTAGCTACCCGCGCCATCTTCAAAGTCGTCTACGAGAACGGCATGGGCATCGACGGCCAGCCTATGGTCTACCTCGACGTCTCCCACCTTCCCCCCTCGGCCCAGCACAAACTCGAAGGCATCCTCGAAATCTACGAAAAGTTCGTCGGCGACGACCCCCGCAAAGTCCCCATGAAGATCTTCCCCGGCATGCACTACACCATGGGCGGCCTCTGGGTCGACTTCAACCAGCAGACGAACATTCCCGGCGTATTCGCTGCAGGCGAAGCCGATTACTCCATCCACGGAGCCAATCGTCTCGGCGCCAACTCGCTCCTCTCCTGCATCTACGGAGGCTTCGTCGCCGGCCCGCAAGCCATGGCCTACGCCAAAACCCTCCCGGCCCAGGAAGGCGACGGTGGCCACGCCGCCGAGCTCCAGCGCCAGGAAGAATTCAACAAACTCCTCCTCTCGAACCCCGGCACCGAAAATCCCTTCAAGATCTGGCGCGAGCTAGGCGACACCATGACCCAGCATGCGACCATCATCCGCTACAACAAGGGCCTCGACGAAGCCGACGCCAAGATCGTCGAACTTCTCGATCGCTATAGAAATGTCAACCTCTCCGACAAGAGCCAGTGGGCCAACACCAGCTTCGCCTTCACCCGCCAGCTCTGGAACATGCTTCAGTTAGCCCGCGTCATCGTTCAAGGAGCACGCCTCCGCGACGAGTCCCGCGGAGCCCACTACAAACCCGACTTCCCCGACCGCAACGACGAAAAGTTCCTCAAAACCACCAAAGCCTACTTCAAAGACGACGCCCCCGCCTTCGAGTGGGAAGATGTAGACATCAGCCACATCAAACCGCGCCCACGTCGCTACGACGCCACAGCATAAACGATGGAAGTTCTCAAACAAATCATCATAGGAATCTTTCAACTCGGATTTCTTGCATCACTTTTTTATTGGGGAATAAGCGGAAAACAACGCGACGGTAAGAAACCTGCTTGGATTTACCGCATATTTGCGTTGGCGATAGGAAGTTTCATGCTCTTCGGGACAGCTTATTTCCTCCTGACAGAGCACAGATAGTTTGAGAACTAGTTTCAAAATGACAAGCTGCCTTAAAACCCGCTTAAGCCGTCTAATGCGGCATGGAAAACATCCAGTTCGTCTACATCGCTCTGTCGGTCATATTCGCAGCGGTCATGGCGTATATGTATCTCTATACCAGGCACCTTCACCCACGGGAACGGTGTCAGGACCTCAAAGGCCGTCCGCCGGTCAGCAAGGAAGAAGGCATCGCAGTCGCAACGCTGGAAAAAGAACGCCTGCACAAAATTGGCAGGTTCTAACTCCTCGACCGGCTGCAATCCTTCGCAACAATCGCCTCCAGCAGGGTCGCACGCTGAAGGCACAGGAAATCTGCAGCCGTTAAGGAGCCAGCATGCCACCGAGCACCATCAAGGTCGAGATCAAGCGTCAGTCCAACCCCGACGCACCCGCCACCACCGAAAAGTTCGAGATCCCCTACCGCCCGGGCATGAACATCACCTCGCTCCTCGGCGAGATCGCGCTCAACCCCGTCGATGTCTCCGGCCGCGCGACCACCCCCATCACCTACGACTCCAACTGCCTCGAAGAGATCTGCGGCAGCTGCGCGATGCTCATCAACGGCAAAGCCGCTATGGCCTGCTCCGCGCTGGTCGACAAACTCACCGGCCCCAACAAAGACCAGACCATCACCCTCGCCCCCCTCTCGAAGTTCCCCGTAGTCCGCGACCTCGCCGTCGACCGCTCCGTCCTCTTCGAAAATCTCAAAAAAGTAAAAGCCTGGGTCCCCATCGACGGCTCCTACGACTTAGGCACTGGACCGAAACAAGCACCTCAGATACAGGAGCAGCGCTACCCGCTCTCCAACTGCATCTCCTGCACCATCTGCATGGAGGTCTGCCCACAGTTCAACGATGCCACCGGCTTCGTAGGCGCCGCCACCATCGCCCAGGCCAAACTCTTCAACCTCGACCCCAGCGGCGCAGTCCTCAAAGAAGAGCGCCTCCGCGCGCTAGCCGGAGACGGCGGCATTCAAGAATGCGGCTTCGCGCAAAACTGCGTCCAGGCCTGCCCCAAACAACTCCCTCTCACCGAAGCGATCAGCGACATGGGCCGCGACGTCTTCGTCCAACAAGTAAAAGACCTCTTCGCACGGTAAGTTGCGGGTCGAGACATTGCCTACCCCAACTGCCTTCATACTGCCTTTGGTATTCGCGGTGGTCTTTTTTGCGCTTGGAAAATATTTGATCCGAAAACCTCAGGCGGCTACTCGAATATTCACATTCGGCATTGCAACGAATTCGAAGTTTGGATTGTGGTGGTTCCGATTCACAGGATATCTACTCTGCTCGGTCACAATTGGATTTGTGGTTCTGACCTCTATCTATCTCGTAATACTCTTCACTCGAAGGTGACCATACGGCTTCTTAGGCGATAGTGATTCGGTAACAAATCACTTCACACAAGCATCCCACCCCACCTGAAAACCGTTCGGACAAAATACTTAGGAGAAAAAATGATCCAACTAGCAGACGCCCGCCGCATCATCGCCGCAGCCGAAAAGAAAGCCGCCGAAATCGGCCAACCCATGAACATCGCCGTAGCCGACGCCGGCGGAAACCTCATCTCTCACGTCCGCATGGACAACGCCTGGATCGGCTCCATCGACATCTCCATCAAGAAGGCCTGGACCTCCCGAGCCTTCGATATTGCCACCAAAGACGTAGCTCCACACTGCCAATCCGGCGCACAGTTCTTCGGTATCCACGCCTCCAACGATGGCAAAGTAATGATCTTCGCTGGCGGCATCCCACTCAAGAAAGATGGCAAAGTCGTCGGAGCCATCGGGGTCAGCGGAGGATCCGGCGATCAGGATCACGCAGTCGCTGAAGCCGGCGCAGCAGCTCTTTAATCACAGGAAAACAGCACCAAAAGAAAGCCCCGCTAGCCGCGGGGCTTCCTCACCTCGGCAGCATTCATTCATTTACTTCGAAAACACCGAATTCCCCGGCGCCGTCTCTTCATTCGAAACGATCCGATTCTGCGCACGTTTCGCACTCTGCATCGCGATGTGGTCCATTCTCTCCTGATCGCTCTTATTCGCCTCATTCGCGGTCGTCTCGTCTTCAATCGCCTCATGCGAAGGACGTGCCGGAGTCTTCGTTGAATTCAATCCCTGTGCCATATATTTCACCTCTCTGAAAGAGAGATGACCCGCATGCGACACGGTTGTCCTCGAGTCACGATCCCCATCGCAATTGCTACAATCGTTTTACTAATGCACGAGAGAATCGCAGTCACTCCCTCACAATCGCCTCTCTTTGCAACCACATCCACACTTTTGCTTCTTTGTGCTTCTTTTTTGCACGCGCAGGCAACCCCTGCAACAGGAAACAAACAGATGACACCCGCACAAGTCCACGCCAGCGCCATCGTCGTCGACACCCACGCCGACACGCCCCAGCGTTTCGTCGACGAGCACTGGAACTTCACCGACCCTCTCAACGGCGGCATGCTCAACTACGACTCCGCGAAAAAAGGAGATCTCGACGCGCAGTTCTTCTCCATCTGGGTCGATCCCAACCAATACCCAGCCAACGCCTCCGCCCGCCGCACCCTCACACTCATCGACGCCACACTCGAGCAGGTCCGTCGCGCCCCCGACAAACTCCAACTTTGCACCACCGCTGACGAAATCATCGACGCGCACAAGCAAGAAAAATTCGCGGTCCTTATGGGCATCGAGGGCGGCCACTCCATTGAAGACTCCCTCGCCCTCCTCCGCGACTACTACCGTCTCGGCGTCCGCTACATGACGCTCACCTGGTCCAACACCAACAACTGGGCCGACTCCTCCGGCGACATCGACGACGCCACCATCCAGCACCACAACGGCCTCACGCCCTTCGGCAAAGAGGTCGTCGCCGAGATGAACCGCCTCGGCATGATGGTCGATATCTCCCACGTCTCCGACAAGACCTTCTGGGACGTCATCGCCACCACTCGCACACCCATCATCGCATCGCACTCCTCCGCCCGCGCCCTCACCAGCGCCCCACGCAACATGACCGACGAGATGCTTCTCGCCATGAAGAAGAACAACGGCGTCGTCATGGTCAACTTCTTCCCTGCCTTCATCGACGAAAAGTGGCGCCAAGCCTGGAACGCGCAAGCGCCCGAGCGCAAGAAAGCCCAGCAGACCATGGAAGCCGACTACAAATCCAAAGGTCTGCCCGTCCCCTACAACGCCTCCGACAAAATCGACCGCGAGTTCGCCGCGCGAATCGGACGCGCCCCGTTCAACTCGCTCATCGACCACTTCGATCACGTCATCCAGGTCGCCGGCATCGACCACATCGGCATCGGCACCGACTTCGATGGCATCCCCATCCTGCCCGAAGGCATCGACTCCGCAGCCGATCTCCCCAAAGTCACCGCCGCTCTCATGGCCCGAGGCTACACCGCCGAGGACATGCGCAAGCTCCTCGGCGGCAATCTCCTCCGCGTCTTCCGCGACGTACAAGCCGCAGCAGACAGATCAAAATGATCGCTACTTATCCGCCAAAATCGTGATCTTGCTAATCTGCGGCGGCTCGGAGAACAGCGTAGCGGCGTTTGCCATCAGCGCCTTGGCGATCTCCCCATTCAGGTGAGCATCCCTGCCCGCCTCATCGTTAAAGGTATCGAACACGCTGTACATCCCATCACCTTGATGCAGCCCATACCAGTTCACGGTGAAGGCTTCCTGCTTCGACATCTCAGCGCCCTGCTTCAAAAACGCCTCGACATCCTTCTCTTTGCCCGGTTTAGCCTTCAACGACACATAGAGCGCATACTTCGCCATAACAATAAATCCTCCAGCACAATCAGATGCAGAAACCCGAATGTAGTTACAGATTTTCGCAGCCGCCTCCTCGCGAAGGAGGAGCCATGTAACGATTTCTCGCATCTTTCACATTGCCATCGCGGTCGCGACAATAGTCCGCATCGCATTGCTCCAACTGCGCGTCTGCGATAGCCTGTTTGTTGGAGTCCAACACAGCATGATGCTTCGCTCTCTCGCCCTCGTTCTGGCCTTCAGCGCAATCTCCTCCGTAGCGCAAACACCCGCAGCGCCGATACCCACATCCCAGACACCCGCGGCCCAGACACCCGCGACACCGCCGCCCGCCGAGCAACTCCCCGACGCCCCCAGCCTCACCAGCCAGC
>JBEKGF010000096.1:0-11241 GCA_050012935.1 Edaphobacter sp.
GGGCAAGCATGTTCACGGGCCCATAAAAAATGATTGCACCGGCAAAGACTGCAACATTGAGCAGTAGTTCGATCAGCGTGATTTGCCAGAATAGATTCATATCCGATTTCCTTAGAAATGGAAAGATATGGTAGCGAGAACACGGCGTTCAACTGCTGGACCAACAGTCTGCTGCTGGCTTGCCTGAGTGAGATTCTGTCCGGAAATAGCCCAGGTCAGACGGTTCGGCGCATTGCAGGCAAACCGTGCATCGACCGAGGCAAAGCCGGCAACCGGCGCGAGGCCACCCGTGAGCCCGGCCACCTGGATTCCGGAGGTGCTGGACTGATAGTGGAGATAGCCGTCGAACTCACATGCCTTGTTTGCCCAGCCGAGGTTAGCTTTTAACAGGTGAACCGGTGTGGTGTGCTGATAGTCGGTGAAATCAGCGCCGTTCTGCGCAGACGGCACAAAATGGTCCGCGATCAGTTCGGGGCGGTAATCAACGCTCCAACGGTAGTGATCCTGGAATCTCCCCCGGAGTCCAAGCTCCAAGCCGTTTGCGTCGGAGCTGCCTATATTGCTGGGAAGAGAATAAGGACCGGCTGGCCCCACAATTAGTCCGCCTGTGATTGCACGGATGTCCGCGCTATGCTGGTGGAAAGCGCTCCCGCGGAAAAGCAGGTGCTGACCCGACAGCGCATGATCCAGGGCGATTTCATAATTGGTTACCACGGTAGGGTTGAGATAGGGTGTACCCGAGGTGCTGTAGCCCTCGAGGTTGAGAAGACGAGCGCCACTATCCACGAGGCTGGGCAATTCAATGCCTCTGCTGGCAGTAACACGAACAGAGTTTACGTCATTCACTTTCCAGACCAGTCCGCTATTAAAGCTGGGCGGAGTAAACGAGCGATTCCAGTCGGGGTTAGTGAAAGGGTAGCCCGGCGGGACAGAGCCGCTGCGGCCGAGCGCCAGGTGATCGACGCGCAATGCATTGGTGATGGAAACATCCGGCGTGATGGTCCAATTCCACATCCCGCTGACGGCTACGACGTTGTCGTGGACATTGCCTCCGGTGGTCGGGGTCGTGTCTTCGGTGGTATACCGATATTCGGTTGCCGCCCGCAGGATGTGATGAGCGCCCAGTTTGAATATGTCCTGGAGCCGGGCCACAGTGAGCCGATCGTTTAAGTGGAGTACTGCTCCGATGGCACCAAGATTGACTGCATCACTGGACCAGTTGGTATACGCGCTTGCCTGCAACAGGCCTGTGCGGCCTTCTGCCGTATATCTTACTTGCACCGAGTCGGTGCCATGCAGAGCATTGGATAATTGATAACTGGGCGTGATCTCATTGAGCTTTGCATCCGAGTGCGTCGCCTCGAAGTTAAACAGCATGGAGCCGCGCAGCCGGATGACAGTATCGATGTCGGCGGCATCGCGATACTGATGAAGGCGGGAAGTTGTGTCCTCGGAGACAGGAATCGGGGTGGAAAAGTCGTCATTTGAGTCGCCTCCCGCGGAAAGCCTCATGGCTGCTCGGTTGCCGAAACGATGGGTAGCCACAATCGCTCCGGCTGTCAGCGCCTGTGTACCTCCCGTAGCCGATAGGCTATTCACATTGTCGTATAGCGGGTTGTAAGTGATGATGTTGATGACGCCGCCGGCCGCATTGAAACCGAATAAGGCAGTGTTCGGTCCCTTGATGACTTCAATCTGGCGGATCATGCCCAACTCGACTGGAACCGAACTCCAGGGCGTGTAACCGAAGTCGTCCTGATAGACCTGGCGGCCATCGACTAGAACGAGCAGTCGTGCCGGAACAGCTTGATCGTATCCACGCACACTAATATCCATGTTGTCATTGCCCCATTCCAGGGTGTCGACTCCCCCGACATGACGCAATACGCCTGCAATGTCCTTCGCGCCCGAACGGCGAATTTCATCCGCCGTGATGATTTCCATGGTGGCCGGAACGTCGCTCACTCGCTGGGGCGAGCCGGTCACACTGGTTGTCACCGGTTCCTTGAAAAGCTGTTCAAGAGCGCCATAGTCAATGGCCTGGCTATGAACGAGAGACGGCAACACCACCAGCACGAGGCCTGCGATCCATCTCAGGCATGTGGAAGGGTTGGATGGATAGGATGAATTCATGTGCGCTTCACCACCATCATGAAGACCAGAGAGAATCGTGCTCCCGCAGCATCTGCCAAAGCACTGTTAAGGGTGATCTCAACCCGTTGCGCCGACCGCACCAGCAGCACGCAGCATTTTGCCGTTTCGCAAGCAGGATCGTCTGAGATGCTTATCGCACGAAGGCGGTGTATGGCAGTCACAATTGCGCCAGGGTGATTGGAGGCGCCGATTAGTAGATAAATCACGTCTAGATGTCCGGCATAGTGACTCAGATCGTCTATCGATATGGCCACTGCCTGCACCTCTCGATTGTTCGGGCCACGCATGGTGCCGATCGCCTTCACTGCCTGAGCGGCGACCTGTTGCGAGTTGGCGATTTCGGATGCATAGATAACGCCTACTGTGACCGGACCCTCCTTTGGAAGCGATTCGAGAAAGTTCAGAGTTTGCACAGCTGCCTGAAGATTGTCTATGGAGATCGGGTCAGCTGCTTTGGCATAAGGTACGACCCCGAACAACAGCCCGAGGAACGCGAGAACCAGCTTTGGCAACGAAGTATCGAACTGCTTGCATACCATGGCAGAATTCGGCGGTTCCGGTTGATCGCAGCGCGTGCCGGACACGGCCACTTGCTTCGATGGTGAGCTTCGTCGGGGTAAGCCTGTCCCCCGTTATCTTTTCGGGCGCTTGGACGAGAGGGACCAGATCGTTAGTTATTGTTGGCAGTTTTAGCGCGGATTTGGTTTTTTAAGCGACTCCTTAGCGCATACAAGGCTTGGCGCCAGTCCATTGCACCCTGGTATCCGCGTCGAAATTGAGGAGCTTGGGATCCGTTCACAGGTTCGCCCTTCATCTTGAGCTGTTTTGGGAACGCTGAAATAGGTCTATCCGGCTGTGCGGGCCTCTTTTCGGCCAGAGAGTAGCTCCCTTCTCTTCAAAGGACCTGCTCAATTCTCTGGGGTGGAGCGAGGCTCCAAGCATACAACCGGCGGTGCTCCCACAGGATAGACCCTACGTGCTGGTAAAAACAGCAGCCAATCAGGATACAGGGAAGCGGATGATTTATGAATTGGGTAGAGATCCTCTGCATGCCGCAAAAATGCATGCGGTAGGGCGAGACGCACAGTGGGAGGGTCTTGTACCGCCTCGGCTTTGGCCCGAATCGGGCTGTTCCTAATGACCGCAATCCGAGAATAAGGACTGCGCGATGGGTGGCGCACGAAAAGCAAAGGCTGAGAGTTGTCCCTCGGAAAAGGCCTCTATCGGGCTACACTCCTTAGCGGCAAGCAAGGCTCTCCTTTCTTTAGAACGTTTCAACTCCGAATATGGTCCATCGAGCCGAAATGCGATGTTCAAAAACGCACACTTGCCAGAATTATTGCTTGAACAACCCTCCTTTCGAGCGCGGCAAAAAAGTCCCGGATCCGGCACCAATACCGGCCATGTGGCTTCAAATGCTGTCGAACGTAGAACCGAAAAATCAGCTGCTGTGGGAGTATCAGGTCAAAGCTGAGAGATAAACTTGTGAACGGCGACGTCTTTTTGATGCCACAGAATTTGTGGTAAGAAGAAAACAACGGATGACGCCGCTGCGAGGAAAATACAAAAGCGAGTCGGCTTCCTCGCCCGGCGGGAAAATGCCGCAAGTGCGGCGGGATTCCTAGCGTCCCGGCTGCTACAAAGTATAAAGGCCGTTCTCCGGCATGAAATATAGTTGATTTCGAGTAACAGTTCATCCTATTGAACCAATGTAGTCACCAGAAATTGTGATGGCGGGAAAAAAAGCATGTAAGTCTATGAGGTATGGAGCAGCTACCAGATCTTGGCCAACTGAGCGTGGAGGGTCTGCATGACCTGATCCGACCGATGTTTGCGACGGTGCAAACCTTAGCAGCGCGGGTTCGGGAACTGGAGGGGCATCTGAGCAAGAACAGCAAAAACTCCAGCAAGCCGCCGTCCTCGATGGTTTGAAGAAGACGACCTCGCAGCGGAAGCCGAGCGGGAACAAGCCTGGAGGTCAAGAAGGCCACGAAGGCAAAGCGCTTCAGCGAGTGGAGACCCCGGATGTAGTTGTCGCGATGGATCTGCCCACGCAATGTGACGTCTGTGGGACGCCGTTGGCCAAGGAGTTGGCCGATGTGGATCAACGCAAGCAGGTGTTCGACATCCCTGTTGTGAAGTATGAGGTAACGGAGTACCAGACCCTGAGCCTGCGTTGCGCCTGCGGCAAGTTGCACTTCAGCGAGTTTCCGCAGTGGGTTGGCGAAGTGGTGGGGTACGGACCCAACATCCAGGCCCTGGCCGTACACCTGACGCAAGGCCAACTGGTGCCCGTGGCCCGCACCAGCGAACTGTTGCGCGACCTGTACGGGCTGAATATCTCACCGGCCTCGATATGTGCCTGGATCGATGCTGCCGCCCAGCGAGTTGCGTCCAGCGTAGAGGCTGTGAAGGAAAGCGTCCAGGCCGCCCCGGTGGTCGGCGCCGATGAGTCTGGCCTGCGTGTGGACAGCAAGCTGCAATGGCTGCATACCGCGGTCACACCGCTGCTCACCTGGTATGGGGTGCACGCCAAGCGCGGCATGGAGGCCATCCAGGAACTGGACGTGCTAGCTCACTGCACGGGCAGATTGGTGCATGACTGCTTTGCGCCCTACTGGAATCTTGTCGATAAGGAGCACTCGTTGTGCGGCGCACATCTGTTGCGCGAGTTAACTTATGAGCAGCAGGTCAGCGGTCAGAGCTGGGCACAGGAGTTGGCCACAACGTTGGTGGATGCGCTCAAGGCTTGCGATGCGGCCCGCACAGCCGGCGCAACGGCTCTATCGGCGGCCGAGATCGAAACCTTCACCGGACGCTATCGATCCGCCGTGCAGGCGGGGCTTGCGCTCAACCCGGCTGCGGCAAAGATCGAAGGGCGCAAGGGGCGAACCAAACAGTCCAGCGCCTTCAATTTGCTGCAACGGTTAGAGCAACATGGAATCGAGGTGCTGTACTTTATGCACGATCTCGCCGTGCCTTTCACCAACAACCTGGCCGAGCGGGCGATTCGTATGCCTAAAGTCAAACAGAGAATCTCAGGCTGCTTTCGCACCTTCAGGGGCGCTCAGAACTTTTGCACCATCCGCTCCTATATAGACTCCGCTCGTAAACAGGGCTTCGGCATGCTTCACGCTTTGCAGGCAGCCTTCGCTGGCACGCCACTTAATCTCGCCTGAAGACTCATTAATCGCTCTCATCGCTTTTGCTACCTGCCTTGGTTCTCCAGGCTGAACTGTCACGATTTTTCTGAGATTGGGACCTTTCGGATTGAGGACAATTTCGGAAGTCTACGGCTATGACTGGTTCCATCCCATGCTTGCTCTATCATTCGAGAATGCCGAAAGCAGCAAAACCTGATCTCTTCACGTTCGTCGCAGAGATTGCACTCCAAAATGGGCAGCCAGTGCCAATTACTTGCAATTGTGGGGGCGTCATCACCATCATGCCTCCCATGCAAGAGGATTTGGTCGTCTGTCCGAGATGCGAATCTCGAATCAAGATCAACGTCCTATCTGGCGATCCGGGCTATGTGATGGGCATGACTCCAGATGGCGAGACCATGCTCATTCCGGTTCAAGGCAGTTCCAAGGAAAAGCTGGAGATATCGGCAGAAGAACGGCACAGAGTCTTGGACGAAATCAAGCAGAAGTGGAAGGGAAAGGTCTGAGAGCGTGAGTGACAAGCCTTTGCTTCTCAATTCGAGACATGAAGCGATCAATATTGATGAGTTGATTGAGACCTGTCGCTCCAGCCCCGAACGAATACTCGCTGATGACGAAATCGGACTGGTTGCATACGTGGGAGACCTGGACATCTTTACAGTTACCGGACTCGGGCACCCTGTTGACGGCACGCCATCTCCGCTCCCGGACGGGAGATGGGTACAGAAGGTTAATGAGGTTTCAATCGTTCGCTTTGGCAAGCAGATACGCCGCCAGATAGGGTCGGTCGTAAAGACGTTGGATGCTGACAGCATTTTTGTCATCATGGACGGTTCAAGTCTTCGCAAGGTCAAAGCAGGTGATCTCAAGCCTGGAATGATTCTCAAAACGGGCGAGAAGGTGTACCTGTGAACTTCAAGAACGATCTCGAAAAGTGTGTGTATGAAACCGCGTGTCTGGTGTTTGGGGATGCCGTTACGATTGAGCACAACAAGACGATTCAGATTGAAGTTTCCCTTGCTACCGAAGTCGCGTCATTCGTCGGTCCTCCCAAGAAAGAGATCGACGTCATCACGGCCAATATTGCGGACGTAAAACTGCTTATTAGCTGCAAAGACTTCGGCAATTCAAAGGCCGAGCCAGCTCATGTGCAGGAGTGGGTAGCTGTAGTAAACACAATGAATCGCTATTCTGCTGGCACTAGATTTATCGGACTTGTGATTTCGCCCAGCGGCTTTACAAGTGGATGTGAGCCTTGGGCTAGTACGCACAATTTGGGTTTGATACCGCCGCTGAAAGGAAAGAAACTCAGCTTCTCGGTCGACACATCTCTCCAGATGGTGGAACGTGTGCTTCGGGCATTCGCAAAAAGACTGAACTTCCCGTATGAAAATCTTACCCAGCCTCCTACATTTTACGATTTTGTCTACAAGCTCACAGAGCCGTTTGAAGGAAGGGATCAGAATGCAGTCGAGAATGGAGGCCGTTATGAATTGATCGAGACCGGCTGGATATCCTCTTTCGGCGAACTTGTGAGGATATTGAAAGGCGAGACTCTGGAATCAATTGCCACAACTGCCACCGGGATTTATGCGAGCTTTTCAAATGGTTTGGCTTTTCACATGCTCGGAGCGCAAATCATATTTGGTCGCGTTGGACAGACACTGCCATCGGATGAAATCGTTGATCTGCCCTGTCAGAAGAACTTTTCGGGAGAACAGTGCTCAATGAGCTTCCTCCTGTCCATGGTCGTTGGAAAGCAAGTCACTAGCGCTGGGGACTGGGGATCTCGATTCGAGTTCGGGCTCAGTGACGATCTCATGCTGGCTATCGAACCCAACCGTCTGCAAGTCTACAGAACTCGCAATCCTGTTGATGACAATCTTCTATAGAGGCGTGACTCCCGGATTACGGGCTATTTGGAAGTAATGCTCTTATAGAATCGTGCCGGAGGCCAGCACGATGTGTGGACGCTATGTTCGACGGGCGACGAAAAGGCGATAGCCGACTGGTTCGGCGTCGATCCCGAACACCTGCCGGAGTTCGGGCCGAGTTTCAACATCGCGCCGCAGACGTTCCAACCTGTGGTGCGGCTCTCTCCAGAAACAGGCGAGAGGGAGATTGTCCTGATGCGGTGGGGACTCGTGTCCTTCTGGGCGCGGGATGCGCGAGACGGAGTGAAGCGCATCAATGCTCGTGCAGAGAGCATTGTCACCACCGCATCTTTCCGCGAAGCGATCAAGACGAGGCGGTGCCTCGTCCCGGCCGATACGTTTTACGAGTGGCAGAAGATCGGTGCGAAGACCAAACAAGCGTTCGCCATCGGAATGCTCGATGGAAGTCAGTACGGCTTCGCTGGCCTTTGGGAGAGTTGGAAGGAAGAGAATGGGACGCTTCTGGAGACGTTCACTATCATCACGACCGACCCGAATGAAATCATGGAGCCATTGCATGACCGGATGCCGGTGATTATCCAGCCGAAGGATTACGACCGCTGGCTCCAGCCGGCAGAAGCTGAGGCTCTTCCGCTCGATCTGCTGAGGCCTTTCCCTGCTGAAAAGATGAAAGCATGGAAAGCGAATTCTCGCATTGGCAATGTGCGGAACGACGAGGAAGCATTGCTGGTCTGCGACGATGCTGCGACGCTTTGGGGTTGAAGGTACTTACTCCCCGACTATACTCGCAAGGGGAATTGGCTGAACGAGCTGGGCTGCATCGCAACTACGTTGGCGGGGTTGAGCGAGGGGAGCGGAACGTCGCCCTGGAGAACATCATCAAACTGGCTCGTGCGCTGTCGGTGCCGCCAAGGGAACTGTTCACGAACTTCCCCTGAGACTTCATTCGGACCCTGTTCGCATGCCTCTGATTTTATGTGGTTTATGGCCGCCTTCGCAGTTGACGTGCATCGTTATGTCGCAAAACACCATAAATAAGGGGGTTTCGTTACATGAAATGGTGGTATTTGGGTTCCCGTGGTGCTATAGTTTTCATCGAAACACCTTGAATCGCGGGGTTTCGTTACAGAGAATGACATGGAATTCACCACTCGATCACTCTCGGCTCAGGAAAGCCGGATCGTCCTCTCACTCAGCGAGAGCGGTCGGCGGGCGATCACTCGCGCCGAAATCTCTCATCTGCTGGGGAGCACGTCGAAGGCGGCTGACCATGTCATCGAATCGTTGCGCCGCAAGGGGTGGTTGGAACGAGCGACCTGGGGAGCTTACCTCTTCATTCCTCCTGAATATGGACCCGACGCGCTCGGCAACAGCAATCTCCTTGCGCTCGCGAGTCACATCACAAAGCGCTATTACATCGGGTTCGGAACGGCGGCTGCCCACTACGGTCTGACGACGCAGCACCGCAACGTAATCTTTGTGGTAACGCCGCAACGGCTGCGCGAACGCACAGTCGGTGGATCAAGGGTTCAAATCGTCACTCAGTCGGAGAGCAAGTTCTTTGGCTTCGCAGAAGTCGATGTGCTGGGCTACAAAGTTGTGCTGTCCGACCGAGAGAAGACGGCCATCGACTGTATAGACCACCCTGAGTTTGCTGGAGGTGTTGGGGAAGCCGCTGCAATCTTTGCAACGGCGAGTCGTCGCCGCTTTGACTGGGACAAAGCATCTGACTACCTGGAACGTATCGGCGCGGGCGCGTTAGCGCGACGCTTCGGCTGGTTGGCTGATTTCATCGAGGCGGACATTCCACCGTCCGCGCGCGCGCGCATCGTCGATCTCGCCGCTCGTAGCCGTAAGACCTGGCTTGGGGCATCCCCTGAACATCTAGTGCCACGCGCCATCGGATTCGACGAAACATGGAGGATCTTCGTGAACGTTGCGCCCGAAGAGTTGCATGGGATCGCGGGACTAGGGAAGCGCAAAGCCGTAGAGAAGGGGGAATAGAAGAGTGCTCACACAACCTCAAGTTCAACGCTTTGCTATGGAATCTGGCCTACGCGACATCATGATCGCGGAGAAGGAAGTCGTCCTGACCTTTCTTCTGCAACTCCTTTCGGAGCGCGGAATCCTGGACCGGGTCGCCTTCAAGGGCGGGACTTGCCTCCGAAAGATGATCGTCGGCAGTCAGGGTCGATTTTCGACTGACCTCGACTTTACAGGCCTCGAAGAGCACGATCACCAAGACGTGATTCTCGACATGATGGCGGCATTCGAGCAGCCCTTCCACGGCATTCAATTTGCAATCCACATGGACGATTTCTACGAGACGCAGGACACGTCTCGTGGGGCGTGAACGCGACGTATGCCCATGACTGGAACGAGAGCGGGGTGAGCGAGGTCAAGTTGCAAATCAGCCGACGCGAGACACCCACGCTGCCGACTGAACTGATGAGGCAACAGGAGCAAAGCTACTTCAAGTTTCTCCCATTCGTGCCGGCTGAAATCCGATGCCTGGCTCTCAATGAGATACTTGCCGAGAAAATCCGCGCCTGCTACCAGCGCAACAAGGCCCGCGACATTTACGACCTCGGTATGTTCGCAACCCGGCCACTCAATCAAGCTCTGATTCGCCGCATGGTTGTCATCAAGCTCTGGCAGGCCCGCGACTCATTCGATCCGGCTGCGCTGGTCAAGAAATTTGAAGATGGACGCGACTTCGACTGGGACGACCTGCGCCAGTTGACGCGCCGTTCGGCTGAAATCGACCAGGACAGGATCACGAGAGACTGTGTGCGGGGCTTCTCGTTTCTTGCGGCGCTGACGCCCGAAGAAGAGAGACTCGCGCATGATTCGTATCAACGTGAGCAGGCTCTATATGAAGAGCTGAAGGCGAATCTACCGAGCCTTTAGCGGCAGTGGGCCAGTCCCGTGATCCGCCCGCAATCGAACGGATTGGCGTTTAGCAGCGCCCTACAGCGCTCGCCGAGCGCATCCGCGATTTGTCGTCAATCCAGAAGCACAAGAAGTGCATTTTGCCGGTACCCATTGTGCCTTACGGGAGCCGTTCTGATAAGTGAATTGGCCGTTGGCGCCAACTGACGCTTGATGTTAAAAGGCAGGGAAAGAGATCCGGCAAGCGGTTGGCCGGATTAGCGAATCGAGTCATCGCGCCCGTTCGAACTTTCACATCCACCCCGATTCCGGCTTGTATCACTAAGAAACATCAAAAAGACGGGATCTGACGTTAGTAAGTGAAGGCGAATCTCTCTCACCGTAGGCCTATCTGCTAGAGTTGTGATCCAATTATCACCCACACTGTAGTCGAAGGCACCGCTGCACAAATGCACAACTTGAAAAGCGAACTGGGAGTCCCACATGTCTGACGACGCCTCCAACGATTGGCTAGAGGTTGCTAAAACGCGAGCGCAAGGAATCCGGATCGCATTGGCAGGGATCGGGGTTTTTGTTGCCTGCGTTCTTGTCACGATCTTCGGCCAACTCCGGCAGTTTGAGGCGGACCGGAAGGCAGAGTTGATAACGGCCTGTTTTGTAGGAGACCCAGCCCCCGCCCCGGTTAGCCAACCCCCCTGTGCCGCCGGAGGAGCAACTCCACGATCCTTGCCGGCAAGCCTACCGCGCTGCGGGGCGTGCCCGGCTGCGGCCGATTGGGGGATTCTCCAGGCAGCATACGGAGAGTTCCCGCGCCCGCAGATCGACGCTGAACTGAACCCATGGGATCAGTTTGCAATGGAATCGACGGTCATCGGCTCATTCGCTGAGGGTATCGATCCGAAGCAGTTTGAAGGATCCACGGACCCGATGGCGAAGTACGTCTGGATGTTGGCCGAGGCATCGTCGAAAAAACCGCTCAAACCCGGCACGACAAAGGAGATCAGTCATTTCTACCTACATTTGAAGGACTTTGTTTCGAACGCAAGAAGCATTGAGGGCGCGCTGGATGCGAAGACACCCTTCGAGGCCCTAGACAGAGAACAAATCATTGCCCTTGCGAATGCTTACGTATTCAA
>JBEKGF010000097.1:0-10892 GCA_050012935.1 Edaphobacter sp.
AAACGGGTGAAAGTTTGCTCAATTTTTTGTTAGCCGGATCATCCCAGTGGAGCTTTGTCTGGTCCGGATTTACGAGTTTTCATGTGTTTTTTCGCCAAATAAAGCAACGCAATGGAGAGAGCAATGAAGAAGTTTTATTCGAAGTTATCTGCCCTGGGAGCCGTGCTTGCGCTAGGTACAGCTTTCGCGTCGGCTGACCAGATTACCCTCGGGAGTTATGGCAGCACCGGCCCAGTTCTGGCTGGGGTCAGCAACACAGCCTTGAACTTTGCTTCGGACACGACCGGTGTGTCAGTGGGAAGCGGAGCAACCTCGGATCTTAACCCGGAGGGCATCTGGACTGCCGCGGACACCTCCTTTGCCGGTTCAAATTGGGTCTCTTTCAACGCGTGCACGCAGCCTTTAAGCAGCTGCGCGGGAGTGATCGGGAGCCAGTTCGCACCGAACGGAACCTATGTCTACACCACGACGTTCACTGCGATTGCGGGTGAGACGTACACCGGCACCTTTAACGTGATGGCGGACGATACTGTCGACGTTTCGATCAATGGGGTTCAGTTCATTACTGACAGCGCGTCAACGTCGAACAACGACACCATGTGCGAATCGAGCCAGCCTAACTGCACGCAGGTGGAGACGGTTCCATGGAGCTTCGTCGGTGCGGCAAGCGGAACCAATACACTGACGTTTGACGTTGAACAGGTAGGATCCCAGTCCACGGGCGTTGACTTCGATGCTCAGATCAATGGCTCTGCGGCTACTCCGGAGCCGAGCACGCTGATGCTGCTCGGAACCGGGCTGGTGGGTGCTGCAGGCACTCTGTTCCGCCGGAAGAGGGCGTAAGATTTAGCCTTCCGGTTCCTCTTTGGGTCTTGCCTGTGCGCTACGCGCTCTTGCAAGGCCCATTTCCTTTGAGCTTCCTTTTCGTGACGGCCCTTGAGGGCCCGAGGCGATTGTGCCGGGCGATATACTGGTGGGGTGAGCAAGACTTTTTACATTGAAACCTTTGGTTGCCAGATGAACGCCCATGACTCGGAGAAGGTCATCGGGACGCTGGAGCATGAGGGATATGCGCGGGTGGAGGATGAGGCCGAGGCCGGGCTGATTCTGTATAACACCTGCTCGATTCGGGATAAGGCCGAGCAGAAGGTGTTTCACCGGCTGAATGAGTACAAGCGGCTGCAGGGTGAGGGGAAGAAGTTTGCCGTGCTGGGGTGCGTGGCGCAGCAGGAGGGGGAGCGGATCTTTGAGAAGGCTCCTTATGTTTCGCTGGTGGCTGGGTCGGCTTCGTACCGGAATCTGCCGGAGATGCTGCGACGGCTGGAGGCGGGGGAGCAGCGGATTACCGGGCTCGATGACCGGCAGACGGATCTGACGTTTGAGACGGAGTTTGCGGCGCGGTCGAATCCGCATCGCGGGTACATCACGATTATTGAGGGTTGCGATAAGTTTTGCGCTTATTGCGTGGTTCCTTATACGCGGGGCAAGGAGCGGAGCAGGACTTCGGCTTCGGTGATGGTGGAGGCCCGGCGGATGGCCGAGCTGGGGTACACCGACATTCAATTGTTAGGGCAGAACGTTAACTCCTGGCGCGATCCATCTGAAAAAAAGACGTTTGCGGAGCTGTTGGCTGCGGTGGGTGAGATTGCCGGAGTGAAGCGGGTTCGATTTACCACTTCGCATCCTAGGGATTTTACGAAGGATATTGTGGAGGCGATTGATGCGGTGCCGACGCTGTGCGACCATGTGCATCTGCCAGTGCAGTCGGGGTCGAGCACGGTGCTGAAGGCGATGCAGCGGGAGTATACGCGGGAGTGGTATCTGGAGCGGATGAGCTGGATCAAGGCTGCGAAGCGGGATATCAGCATTACCAGCGATATGATCGTCGGATTTCCGGGGGAGACGGATGCTGATTTTGAAGAGACGATTACGCTGGTGGACGAGGTGAAGTACGACGCTGTGTTTGCGTTTAAGTTTTCGCCGCGTCCAAATACTCCGGCGGTGACGATGACGGATAGTATTCCGGATGAGGTGAAGACGGAGCGGCTGCGGATTTTGATGGACCGGCAGCGGGAGATTCAGCGGGAGCACTATGGGCGGCACCTGGGACAGGTTCAGGTGTGCATGGTGGAAAGCCATAATGCGGCTCGGGGTCAGGTGGTGGGAAGAAGTTCGCAGAATAAGACGGTGAACTTTTCTTTGGGGACTGAGTTTGCGCAGGCTCCGATGGGGAGTTATGTGCCGGTGTTGATTACGAAGACTCTGCCGAATTGTCTGGTGGGGGAGGCGGCGGGGGAGATTGAGATTCCGGCGTTTGTGCCGATGGCGCGGGCGGCGGATTTTGTGGTGCTGAACGGATGACGACGACTTCGGCAAATGCGGCGGCTGCGCAGATCTCCGATGAGGTGGAGATGCAGATTCGCGGGTTGATGATGGACCCGGTGACGAACCAGCCGATCATCGTGCTGAAGGATGTGGGGAGCGACCTGGTGCTGCCGATCTGGGTGGGTTTTTTTGAGGCGAATGCGATTGCGCTGGAGTTGGAGAAGACGGCCATGCCTCGTCCGATGACGCATGACCTGCTGCAGAACATGGCGCGAGGGTTGAATGCCGAGGTGCGCAAGGTGGTGATCTCGGAGCTTCGCGATGACACGTTTTATGCGGTGATCTGGATGGACCATGCGGGAGAGACGGTGACGATGGATGCGCGGCCCTCGGATGCGATTGCGCTGGCGCTGCGGTGGGATTGCCCGATCTATGTGAATCGCGTGGTGCTGGAGAACTCGAAGCAGGCGGCGAGCGGGGCGCAGGCGGTGAGTGCCGATGATATGCGGCGGTGGCTCGAGAACCTGAATGATGATGATATGGGCCGCTACAAGATGTAAGTGGGGGCCAGTAACAAAACAATACGGGGGTCATTCACTACGTTCAGGATGACAACTGTGGGGGATTCTGCTGTGGGGTCTGTGGGGCTCTACTGCGGGTCTTGCGGTTTGCCGGTGAGTTGGTGGAGGAGATTGTCCCAGGTCTCGCCGTATTGGTCCCATCCGCCTAGATTTTTTACCCTGAGTAATGCGGCTTCGCTGAGTTCGCGCTGCAGTGCGGGATCGTCGGCGATCTGCTGCATTTTTTCTGTGAGTGCGTCGACGTTGCGATCGGCGACGATGAAGCCTTCGCGGCTGTCGGTGAAGAGGTCTTCGGCTCCGGTGGCTGTTGTGGCGAGGACTGGGCAGCCGCACGCCATCGCTTGTCCTTGAACGAGGGCGAGACCTTCTTCGATGCTGGGAAGAACGAGGAGATGGCTGGCGCTCATTTTTTTTGCGAGTTCGGGTTGGGGGAGCGAGCCGGTGAAGGTGACGTCCTCGGTGGGGAGGGTTGCGAGAAGGGGCCGGATGTCGTCCTGAACGGCTCCGACTATGGTGAGGCGTTTCTTCGGGTGATTCAGGCGTGCGAAGGATTGCAGGAGGTAGGGGATGCCTTTGCGGAGGCTGACCTGGCCGGCGAAGAGAACCTGGAAGGAGTTTTGTGGAGGCGCTTCGGTGCGGGTGAAGTGATCGAGGCGGACTCCGTAGGGGATGACGTGAATTTTTTCTGCGGCGATGCCCATTTGGAGAAAGGAACGCTTTGCGACAGTGGATGGGACGGTGATGGCGTCGGCGGTGGCGTAGATCTCTTCTTCGCGGAGGGTGATGTGAGGTTTGGCGAGGGGTTGCGGGATGTTCCAGCGGCGGTACTCCTCGGCGAGGATGTTCTCCTGATAGCGCTGGTGGGTTGAGCCGCGGTCGCAGAGGAAGAGACCACCGTTGGCCTGGACTTTGCGGCCGGTGAGAAGGCCGGCGCCGGAGATGGCGATGAAGGCGTCGCAGGGAGCGATGCGGCGGGCGGTCCAGCGGTCGAAGGTGAGAGCTGTTCGAGCGTTGAGCTTTGAAGAGAGATGCTGGGAGTGGAGGCCGGCGCGGTTGAGAAGGTAGTCGGTGGTGTGGAGGAGCGGGAAGGTGCTGACGAGAGAGCGGGGAAGGCCTTCGCGCTTGAGGCGGGCCCAGGGCCAGGTGGAGTAGATCTGCTGGAGATGATTGCGGCGGTGAAGCTGGTGCGCGAGTTCGAAGTGGTGGAAGACTCCAAAGACGGCCTGGGTGACTTTCATCGAAGGGCTACGCTCTTGAGTCATGCTAGCAGACGGAGCGCGTGGCTCTGGCGCGATGGGTGGGTACAATCGAAGGCTATGGATCGGATGAGGAGAGTGTAGCGGATGGCTCGTGGTCTGCTTGCGGTGGAAGGAGCGCTGCGTCGTAGGGCGGAGGTTGCGCCGGAGGCGGTGAGGCAGGTTCTGGTTCTGGAGTACATGCTTCCGCTGGGGACGTGCGTTCATCTGACTCCGTTTTTTGAAGCGATGAAGCGTTGCCGGAAGGATGTGGCGATTGCGGTGGCGACGCGTGGGTTGGGGGCGCAGGTGCTGAGGTATTCGCCGTTTGTGGATCGGCTGATTGTGACGCCGGATCCTCTGACGGATTTTCCGGCGGCTGTATCTTCGCTGCGTGGTTCGTTGCGACGGTCAGGGTTTTCGGCTGAGTGTGTGTTGACGGGGGCGTCGGATCAGCGGACGCGGATTGCTTTGCTGGGAGTGTTTGGGGCCAGGGGTTGGCGTGGGGGATATACGCTGAAGCCGAAGTTGTATCAGCGGGCGCTGGCGTATGACCGCAGTGTGAGTTTGATTGAGAATAATCTGCGGTTGGCCGGGGTGTTCGGGTGTGAGGCGGGGCATGTTGAGCCTCGGGTGTTTTTTTCGCGTGCGAATGCGGAGGTGGCGCGGGGGTTGGTGAAAGAGGTCAATCCTGACGGACGGCCTTTGGTTGTGATGGTGACGCAGAATAGCGGAGGACAGGCGACGGGTTGGCATACGGAGAGATTTGTGCGGGTGATTCGTCATGCTGCCGGGCTGGGATGTGCAGTGGTGTATGTGGGGACTTCGGTGGACGCTGCGGCGATTGAGGAGATACGAGTGGCTGCGGGGGGGATTGGGGTTTCGGTTGCTGGGCGGACGAGCGTGACGGAGCTTGCGGCGTTGCTGGCGATGAGCGATGCGATGGTGACTCTGGATACGGGCACGATGCATGTTGGGCGCGCGGTGAAGACGCCGATGGTGGTGCTTGGGCCTTCGTGGCAGAAGCCGGTGGAGTGGATGCCGCTTGGGGTGGAGAGCGTGAGGATTCTTCGGGGGGAGGATCGCGATACGGTGCCGGTGGGTTATCGGCTGGATGAGATTTCGGCGGAGAGTGTGGTTGAGGCGCTGGATGATTTGATGCAGGTTTATCCGGCGAGTGGTGCGGCTCGGGAGATGCGGGTGGAGGAGAGTTTATCGGTGGTCGATCATCTGAGTTCGTAGTTATGATGGTTTGATCTTTTTCTTCGACCTTGATAAGGCGACAGGAAGGCATACCCCAGGGGCTAAAGTCCCCGTTTTATGGCTGGACGAGAGGCCAAGCCTGAAGGCTTGGCTTACCTAGAAGCAAAGCCTTTGTTCGCTTATCCCAAGAGGGTTCATCCAGTGCTTATCCTAAGAGTGCTCATCGTGTTTATCCGAAGGGTGCTCATCGTGTCTATCCGAAGGGTCAGAACTGCTCGAAGATGAAATGCCGGTGCGTCGCTGTTCTTAGCGCTGGCAGAGAGTGTCGAGATTGGTGAAGAACTCGGGGAAGCTGATGGCTGCGGCTTCGGCTCCTTGAATTTCGGTGTCGCCTGTGGCGCGCAGGGCGGCGATGGAGAAGGCCATGGCGATGCGGTGGTCGGTGCCTGAGTCGATCTGGGCTCCGTGGAGTTGTTGATTGCCGGGGATGGTGAGGCCGTCTTCGTGTTCGGTGAGTTGTGCTCCCATGGCTTTGAGATTTTGTGCGACGAGGGCGATGCGGTCGGACTCTTTGACGCGGAGCTCCTTGGCGTCGCGGATGGTGATGCCTTCGTTGGTGTAAGGAGCGATGGCGGCGAGGACGGGGAGCTCGTCGATGATCTGAGCGGAGAGCGCTCCGCCGATGTGCATGCCGCGGGGGCCGGTGGCGGGGGCGTTGACCTGGATGGTGCCGATGAGTTCGCCGTGCTGCTCTTCGACGTTGAGGACTTTGATTCTTCCTCCGAGGGCGGTGATGACATCGAGGAGCGATGCGCGCGTGGGGTTCATGCCGATGGAGTCGAGGATGAGGTTGGAGTCGGGAAAGAGGAGCGCGGCGCAGAGGAAGAAGGCTGCGGAGGAGAGGTCGCCGGGGACGGTGGCTTCGATGGCTTTGAGTTTCTGGTGGCCGGGGATGCTTAGTTTTTCGTTCTCGCGATGGAGGATGGCTCCGAAGGCGCGGAGGGCGTGCTCGGAGTGGTCGCGGGTGCGGATGGATTCGGTGAGGCTGGTTGTGCCTTTGGCTTGCAGGCCTGCGAAGAGGACCGCGGTTTTGACTTGCGCGCTGGGGATTGGGGTGTCGAAGTCAATGGCGTGAAGTTGGCCGCCGTGGATGGTTATTGGCGCGTGGCCTTCGACGAGATCAATCTTCGCGCCCATCTGGCCGAGCGGTTTGCGGATGCGCTCCATGGGGCGGAGGGTGAGGGAGTGGTCGCCGATGAGGGTGAAGGTGTGCGGGTGTGGGGCGATGAGTCCGGCGAGCATGCGCATGGTGGAACCGGAGTTGCCGCAGTCTAACGGGACGGTGGGTTGCTGGAATTTTCCTGCGGTGCCGGTGATGGAGATGGTCTTGTCGGCGTTGTGGGCGACGGTTGCGCCGAGGGCTTCCATGCAGGCTAATGAGGAGTGGGGGTCGGCACCGGTGGAGAAGTTGGAGAGGCGTGTGGCGCCTTCGGCGATGCCGGCGAGCATGGCGTAGCGGTGGGAGATGGACTTGTCGCCGGGAAGCGTGACGGAGCCTTGCAGGTTGCGGGCGGGGCGGATGATCTGGGTGGACATTGATTTTATTTTAGGGGATGTGGCGGGGTGGTGGTTGTACAGGTGTGAGCAACGGAGAGAACAAAGACGAAAGCAACGACAACAGCAATAGCAAGAACAACGGCAAAAGCAGGTCGTCCTCCGCTTCGCGAAGGATGACAACTGAAAAAGCTAAGACAGAAACAATTGCAAGAACAAAAGCACTGCAGGTATTGAGAAATAAAAAAGCGGCGGGATAATCTCCCCGCCGCCTCTGAGTTTGATTGTTCTTGAGCGTTTAGAAGAAGAAGCCGAATGGCTCCTTCGCGATTGGGGTGAAGGAGACGCCGCGCAGGACTTCGGCGAAACCGGCTTTGCGGATTGTGACGAAGCTTTCTTTTGCGGCGTTGGCGGGGTCGGTGTTGTTGACGTCGTCGATGATGGCGACGAGGCGGTTGGGATCGGCTCCCTGATCGCCGCCACCGCTGACGGTGGAGGTGATGCCGTAGAGGGCGACGTGGCCGAGGATGTCGATGGAGCCGGTGAGGTTGCGGATGCCGTCGGTTGCGGGCGCCCAGGGTAGGTTGGTTACGGAGTTATTGCCGGTAGGATAGCCGTCGACTGTGTAGGGAGTGCCGAGTTGGAGGCCAGTCTGGAGGACGTAGGCGAGATTCCAGGTTTTGGTGGAGGCGTTGAAGACCCACTTCTGGATGCCGGCGTCGGTCTGAGCTGCTGCGTGGGTGTAGAGGGTGGCGTCGCTCGCGAAGCCGTCGCCTTCTTCTGCAACGTAGAGCGTGGTGTCGTTGGCGAAGAAGAGGCCGAAGGGGGTTGCGGGATTAGCGAGACTCTTCGCGAGAGCGGTGGGGAAGCCGGAGAGGATGCACATGTTATTCGGCAGGCCGTTCTGTGGGTTGACGCCGGTGACGTTCAAAGGCGCGATGGGCAGGGTTGCTCCGGCGGCGGGGATGCCGACGCCCTTGGGGCAGGCGGTGCCGGTGGTGTCGACGAAATAGACGGTGTCGACGCCGTTTGAGCCGCTGCCTTTAGTGAAGTAGACGACGTTGTTGAAGATGGTCATGCCGCGGAAGTTGTCGTCTTTGCCGACCTTGTCGGCTTTGTCGCCGAGGAGGGTGACGGAGAAGCTGGCGAGGGGTGTGGGTGTGCCGGGTGTCTGGAAGCTTTCAGGCGCGGTGGAGGGATCGATGAACTGTGCGCCTGCGCCGAGGACTACGCCGTCGGGCTGCGGATTGGCGCCGTTGCCTGCGTTGCCGGCGGTGTAGAAGAAGTTTGCGCCGTTGGTGTTGTTGAGGATGGCGGAGCGTCCGTTGTTGCCGCTGTAGGCGTTGGTTTCAGTGAAGGTAAACTTGCCGGTGCTGTCGACGGTGGCGACGGCGCGGAGGAAGTTGACGCCGACTGGATTGGTACGATCGACTACTCCGGGGGTGTTGGAGTTGGAGGCGTCGATGGTGTCGACTGGAGCGACGTAGCCCATGAAGGAGAGGACGGAGCCGTCGGTGGAGAGGTGGAGGGCCACCTCGGATTTGGAGCTGAAGCTGGTGACGAGCTGGTTGCTGCCCGCGGTTACGTTGCGTTGGGAGCTGTTGGGCACTTCGAGGCTGTTGAGGAGAAAGCCGATGGGCGTGATCTGGTCGAGGAAGATCTTGGAGGTTATTCCGAAGCTGGCGTCGACGGTGTCGTTGTTGAAGACGAAGGGATAGATGCCGTTGCTGATTGCGGCGGCGCAGGGGGTGCCGCTGGCGGCGGCTGTGCTGGTACAGTTTGGCGCAAGCAGAGTGCCGACGGCGATGTTTTTCGCGTTGTTGTCGTAAACGCTGCGGGAGACAACGAGATTGCCGGGGAAGAAGAAGGGGAAGGCGTCGTTATTACTTTGGGCCGCGGCCGGAAGAGTGGCGAGGACGCTCAATGAGATGGCCGCGATTCCTGTTACGAATGGATGCCAAAGGCTCTTTGTCTTCGGGAAGATTGATTGCATGTTGTCTCCAAGTGTGATGAAAAGTTGCTGCTGAGGTACGAGGAGGACAATATGCTTAGTATGTTAGTAACTCGTTAATTCAGAGAATAGATTGTCATGTGCTTTTTTGCTGCATTTGGAAACTACTAAAATACAAGCGTATTTATGGGGTTTTCGGATAGATTCCTGCGTGGCTGCGGTTGAATGAAAAATATGTAACTTAAATTAGCCTTATTAAATTAATGGGGTTCTTAAAATAACCTTAAGATTTGGGCTCGGATATTGGCACTTCATCGCGCCTTGATCGCAACGAGGGTCACCTAGAACTGTTGTGTAATATTTGGGAAGCGATGGGGTTGCGTGCCGGTCGCTCTGCGCCAAAAGAAAGAGGAAAGATGAATCGACGACGTTTCGTTCGCCGTGTTTTCGTTTTTGTGCTTGCTGGGTTGCTGCTGAGTGCGGGATTTGCGCGGGGCGCGACGGGTAAAGGGCCGGTGTTTGATGTGAGGGAGACGACGATTGCGGAGACACAGGCCGCGATTCGATCGGGGAGGGTGACTTGCCGGGGGCTTGTGGAGGCTTATCGCAAGCGGGTTTTGGCGTATGACCAGACGACGCATTTGAATTCGATGATTTTGCTGAATCCGGATGCGCTGAAGGATGCGGATCGGCTGGATGCTGAGTTCAAGCGGACGCATGCGATGGGGCCGTTGTTTGGGGTGGTCGTGATTGTGAAGGACAACTACGACACGAAGGGTTTGCAGACCACGGGCGGATCGCTGGCGATGAAGGGATTTGTGCCGGAGACAGATGCTTTTATGGTGAAGCGTCTGCGTGAGGCGGGGGCGATTGTGCTGGGGAAGTCGAATATGGCGGAGTGGGCGTTTTCGCCGTATTTGACGGAGAGCTCGATTGCGGGGATTACGCGGAATCCTTATGCGCTGGATCGGGTGCCAGCGGGTTCGAGCGGTGGGACTGCGGCAGCGGTGGCGGCTAGTCTGGGTGAGGTGGGAGTGGGGACGGATACGGGGAATTCGATTCGCGGGCCGTCGTCGCATAATGCGCTGGTTGGGATTCGGCCGACGATTGGGTTGACGAGCCGGGATGGGATTATTCCGCTAAACTTTTTTGCGGATGTTGGCGGCCCGATGGCGCGGAGTGTGGCGGATGCGGCTACGGTGCTGGGCGTGGTGGCGGGGTATGATCCGGCGGATCCGATTACGAAGATGTCGGAAGGGAAGGCGGAGACGGATTACCGGAAGTATTTGGTGAAGGATGGGCTGCGTGGGGCTCGGATTGGCGTGTTCAGGAGGTATGTGGATGCGGAGACGGGCGATCCGGAGGTGAAGGCGCTGATGGAGAAGGCGATTGCCGATCTGAAGGCGCAAGGAGCGGAGATTGTGGATCCGTTTGTGATTCCGGATTTTGAGAAGCTGACGGATCATCTTGGGTGTGGGGATTTTCAACTGGATTTGAATCACTATCTGGCGTTGCATGCGCCGATGGCTTATTACAAGAGTCTGTCGGAGATTGTGGATTCGGGTTTGTATCTGCCTTATATCGAAGCGCAGATGAAGCGGAGCGTTGCGCCGAAGACGGAGGCTCAGATTGCGCGTGGGCCCTGCGTGGATGCGTATCACGATCCGAAGAAGATTGCGTTTCGCGATGCGATTCTTGCGGAGATGGAAAAGGAGCATGTGGATGCGCTGGTTTATCCGACGTGGAGCAATGCACCGCGGAAGGTGGGGGATGTGAAGAGTCCGGCGGGGGATAACAGCCAGGTGCTGTCGCCGCAGACGGGGTTTCCGGCGATTACGGTGCCGATGGGGTTTACGCATGGATCGCTGCCGGCGGGGATGACGATTCTGGGGCGGTCGTTCAGCGAGGGGATGCTGATCAAGTATGCCTATGCGTATGAACAGGCTACGAAGCATCGTCGTCCGCCGGAGGGGTTCGGGCCGGTGGAGTGAACGAAGGGTGATTTCTTTGCGTATGGTGACGTGGAGGCGCTGCGCGGCATCC
>JBEKGF010000098.1:0-10873 GCA_050012935.1 Edaphobacter sp.
CACCAGCCGCCCATCGATATACACCGGGCTCCCGCTCATCCCCGCCACCACACCCGTATACTCGGGCTTCTCTCCATGCAGCCGCGCCAGAATCATGTCCTGCCCCGGCCCCAGCGCATCTTTCAACACCCCAAGAATCTCCACCGGCATCGGCTCCGGGTTCACTCCTTCGAACACCGTATACGCCACGCCTCTCATCCCGCGCTTCACCTCTTCCAGCGGAAGAACCCGTGTCACCGCCGGCGCCGCCGCAGGCAAAGCCATCGAACTCCAGCTCGACGAAGCAGTATCCGCAGAGGTCGCGCCCACACTTACCGGAGCCTGCGCCCACATCCCACCCGACAACAACCCGGCCACAGCCAGGCCGTACCCCACCCCCCGAATCTTTGTTGCACGGATCACGTCTTACAGACTACTAGAGCAGGCCTTTGGGCAGCGCAATTCCTTCTAAATCTCACCCTGGCCCTTCAAACCCGTCCAACATTCGGAGTAAAGTTTTACATGATGACCAGCCACTCGAATCCCCCGGCCCGCATCCTCTTCCGCACCGCCTGCGCCCTGCTTGCCGCTTCCGTCCTCTTCCCGCCGTCCGCCGCCCGGGCCGCGCAAGACACCCCACCCCCGCCCCAGCAGCAAAAACCCGCCACCCAGCCGCCCCCCGACGACCAGGGTCCAGCCACCGACAACAGCACCATCATCCTCAAGAAAAAGAAGGAGGCCGACGAGCCACCCCCGCCGCCGGCTCCCGAGGCCCCCAAGGTCAAGAACCCCAACAACGACACCTACTCCCTCCGCGTCGACGTCCCCATCGTCAACATCGACGCCAACGTCATCCTCGACAAGACTCACCAGTTCGTCCCCGGCCTCAAGGCAGAAAACTTTCTCATCCTCGAAGACGGCGTCCCCCAGACCGTTACCAGCGTCCGCGTCGCCCAGACCCCCATCACCGCCGTCATGCTCCTCGAGTTCGCCGCCAACAGCTACTACCTCATCAACGACATGCGGACCGCCTCCTACTACTTCTTCCGCACCCTCCGCAAAGACGACTACGTCGCCGTCGTCACCTACGACATGCACACCCACATCCTCACCGACTTCACCAACAACCAGGACCTGATCGCCCAGAGTCTCCAGTCCCTCATTATCCCCACCTGGCAGGAAACCAACCTCTTCGACGCTCTCTACGAGACCCTCGACCGCACCAGTCGCATCGAAGGCCGCAAGTACATCATCCTCATCAGCTCCGGCCGCGACACCTTCTCCAAGCTCACCCTCGACAAGATCCTCGCCAAGGTCAAGGCGACTCCAAACGTCACCATCTTCTCCATCGGCACCGGAGCGCTCCTCAATGAGATGAGATCCGGCGGCGGCATCCGCGAGATGAACTATCTCCAGGCCCAGAACCAGCTCAACACCTTCGCCTCGATGACCGGAGGCCTGAGCTTCAGCCCACTCTTCCAGGGCGCGCTCCCCGACATCTTCGGCCAGATCAATGACTCCATCCGCAACCAGTACGTCCTCACCTACCGCCCCACCAACAACAAAAACGACGGCAGCTACCGCAAGGTCAAGGTCCTCCTGGTCGACAACGAAGGTCACCCATTACGCATGCAGGACGAGAAGGGCCACCCTCAGAAGTACTCGATCATCGCCCGCGACGGCTACAACGCCAAACTCCCCGTAGAGTAGGCAACTAACTAAAGATCACCGTTGCTTCTACCTTGCTGTTGCCCTTGTTTTGTAAGTTGTCATCCTGACCCTGAGCCTGTCGAAGGGGAAGGACCCCAGCATTTGTCTTTGCTGCTGCTCTTGTTGTTGCTTTTGTCTTAGTCTTTGCCGTCATTCTGAGCGCAGCTCAGAATCCGTATTTCGCTTTGGCAATTCGACGGGGGATAGCGACACCCAACTACCCGGCAGGCAATGCCCCACCGGACAAACCCTCCTTCAGCGACACCCCCGTAATCTGCCGAGTACGCGCCGTCTCCAAATACCACAACAACCGCCCCGCCGCAGCCTCCGCGGAAAGCCCTCCCTCACGAATATTAGAAAGACAATTACGGTCGGCATCGCACCGGTCAGGATGAGGCTGCCACGTAAGATAAGCCCCCAGACTATCCGGCGAAGAAAGCCCCGGCCGCTCCCCAATCAAAACCAGACTAAGCCGCGCCCCAAGCAAAAAACCAATAGGATCACCAATCGCAACCCTGCCGTTTTGCACCACAGAGATCGGGCAGATAGCCCACTCCGCAGAAAAAAGCTTCGGCAGAAGATGCGACAGCACCGGAATTGCATTACGCTCAACGGCCAGTGCAGAAAGACCATCAGCGATGACGATAGCCAGATCACAGGTGCCAAGCCGAAGCTTGCCCATCGAATCACGATGGAGCGTCCGTCCCAGATCAGGCCGCCGAAGATAGTTCGCCCTGTCCCCCGCGTTGCTCTGCAGCTCAACAACAGGAATAGAGGCCTCTGTAACTAGTGAAAGTTCATCCCGCACACGCTGCGCAAACGACGGAAGATCAAGCACCGCATGCACAGCATCGCGAGCCTGCGCGTGAGCCAACTGAAAGTTCAGTACCTCACTCGTAGCAAGGCTGTCCCCTGCCATAGGCAGAGAAACCCGCGCAGGAGTAAAGTCCCGTAGACTTCGCCGTGCAGTCCGAGTCAGATGAGACATGCCGAATCAGCTCTCCCCGCGAAGCAGCAACTGGTTTGGCAGCCCAAGCCGCTGCGGAATCTCGCTCTCCAGCCATGCTTCAAACTCCGGAGCCGGCCGCAGCCCAAGCGCCGTGCGCAGATAAAGAGCATCATGAAACGACGTGCTTTGATACTGCAACATCACATCATCCGCACCGGGAACGCCCATGATGTAGTTCACACCCGCAACGCCAAGCAGAGTCATCAGCCCATCCATATCGTCCTGATCGGCCTCCGCGTGATTCGTATAGCAAACATCGCACCCCATCGGCAGCCCCATCAGCTTCCCGCAAAAATGATCCTCAAGCCCCGCCCGCAAAATCTGTTTGCCATCGTACAGATACTCCGGCCCAATAAACCCCACGACCGTATTGACCAGCATAGGTGAGAACCGCCGCGCCACTGCATAAGCGCGAGCCTCGCAAGTCTGCTGATCGACCCCATGATGCGCATTCGCGGACAACGCGCTCCCTTGCCCGGTCTCGAAGTACATCACATTCTCGCCCACCGTCCCTCGGTGCAACTCAAGCGCAGCACGGTGCGCCTCATCGAGCAGTCCAAGGCTCACACCGAAAGAAGAATTTGCCATCTCCGTCCCTGCAATCGATTGAAAGACAAGATCAATCGGCGCACCCTGCTCCAGAGCGGCAAGCTGCGTCGTAATGTGAGCCAGCACACAGCTCTGTGTCGGAATCGAATAGCGTTCGCGAACCGAATCGATAAGTTGCAGCAGGTCTCGTGTGCTGGAGACGCTGTCAGCGGCAGGATTAATCCCGATCACAGCATCTCCCGAGCCCAAAAGCAGGCCATCGATCATAGCCGCAGCAATCCCAAGCGGATCATCCGTAGGATGATTCGGCTGAAGACGAGTCGAAAGCCGTCCCGGCAGCCCCACGGTCGTCCGAAACCGCGTCACCACGTGAATCTTGCGAGCGACAGCAATCAAATCCTGCACCCGCATCAGCTTCGAGACCGCCGCAGCCATCTCCGGCGTCACCCCTGGAGCAAGTGCAGCAACCGATTCGCTCGTCGTCTCGTGAGACAGCAACCAATCGCGGAACCCGCCGACGGTAAGGCTGGCGATCGGAGCAAACGCAGACGGTTCGTGTGTATCGAAGATGAGCCGCGTAACCTCGTCGGTCTCGTAAGGCACGACAGCCTCGTCCAGAAACGCCGTCAGGGGCAGATCGGCAAGCGCCATCTGCGCCGCAACCCGCTCCACTGAACTTCGTGCCGCAATACCAGCCAACTCATCCCCAGCGCGCGCGGGCGTTGCCTTCGCAAGCAGGTCCCGGAGATCGCGAAACCCATAGCGGATGCTGTCGATAGTATGTTGCAGCGCCACAAATCTCCCTCGCGAACAATCAGGCGACCCGACATCAGATGATCGGACGGCCACCCTCACTGCGTGCAGTCTATCAATGCCACCCTCCGCCGCAATGCGATACTTAACCTCTGATGCGTATAGCCTCCCTCCAGCCCTCGATCACATTAACCATCGCCGCCCTCAACCGTCTCGACTACCTCTGCGCCTGCACAAAGTACTGCATCGAAGCCCTGCCCGAGCTCGCCGCACAGAACCTCCACATCCTCCACGACAGTTGGACCGCCAACACCGAAGAGATCCTCGCCGCCAAAGCAGACCTGGTCATCGCCAGCGTCCCCTATCGCATGGAATCTCTCGCCGCGATCCTTAAATCCGGCCTGCCCATCCTCACGCTCGCCCCGCACTCGCTAGCCGACATCTATAAAGACATCCGCCTCATCGCCGCGCACGTCGACGCACAACCCGAGGCCGAAACCCTCATCGCCAACATGCAATCCGCCATCGCCTCCACACGCGGCCGCGCCGAATCGCGCACCCACACTCCCACCATCTACTGCGAAGAGTGGGGTAAGCCCCTCATTCACTCCCAGTCCTGGGTAGCCGAACTGGTCGAAGCCGCCGGAGCCCAATACCTTGGCACTCCCGGCGCCCACACCACCCCCGAAGCGATTGCCGCAGCGGACCCCGATGTCCTCCTCTTCTCATGGTGCGGAGCAGGGAATCGAGTTCCCCTCGAGCGCGTCATCGACCAGCGCAACTGGCATCACCTGCGAGCCGTGCAGCAACGCCGCGTCTTCTGCATCCCTGACCAATACCTCAACACCCCGGCCCAAACCACCCTCCTCGAAGGCCTGGCCTGCATCGCGGCAACCGCCCACCCCACCCTCCACCCACCCCACCCTGAGCTCATCCAGCTACCTTAACTCGCCACCAAATAGCCGCCGTCACAAAAGCCAATCCTCTTGACAAAAGAGTAGCCATGACAACCCTACTCTCAGCCGGTTCCTCAAATCCAGAGCCGAAAGCCAGCATCCGCCTAAGCGAAGTCCAGACCTAAAGTATCTGTTTCGAATACTTTGACGCAAAACAGGGGAGAGTAGGGGTATCTCAACTTGCCATCAGTCACCGCGGCCGCGGCATCGTCAAATCCAGATCCGTCCCCATCATCTGCTTCGTCAGCAAAATAATCTGCCCGACATGCTGCTGCACATGCCCAACGACCTGGTAGATCGCCTCCAGCACGCTAACATCGCGCCCCTGCGGATGAACCCTCACCGTCATCCTCACCGCAGGCGTCGCCGCGATCACGGCCTTCACCTCTTCCATCGTCGTCTCAAACAGAGCAATCAACTCCGCCCCACTCATCCCGCCATCCGCGCTGAACTCCTTATCCCGCACCCGCACATCCGTTGCGCCACCCACCCCAGCGATCACCCACTGCCGGGCATTCCCGCAAAGATGCAGCACCAGGTTCCCAACGGCATTCTCATAGGCCCCGCCGCGCTGCCACACCTGTTCATCCGAAAGCTTCTTCAAACAAGCAACCAGATACTCCGTCATTAGTCCCAGCCTGCGGCACGAGACATCCAGAAAAACTGCAGTAACCTGCTGATCGTCAGGCGTCGTATTGGTGACACTCATAATTTCACTCCGTCACATCGCATTCTATCTTGCGCGCAACAACAAAACCGTCAACACGTTGACCTAATCTTCCCCACCCCGTACACTCTTAAAAGGACGCCAGCAAACATCGTCTGCGGCTCCTTTTTCAATCTGTTGCCTCCTCGTTCAATGGTAGGACTGACGACTCTGACTCGTCCAATCGGGGTTCGAATCCCTGGGAGGCAACCACTCCTGCTCGAAGCTCGGTACCCGTCAGGGGTTCGAATCCCTGGGAGGCAACCACTCCTGCTCGAAGCTCGGTACCCAAATTAAATAGCGACTGCTTGACAGACGGCCTCATCAGCGATCCAACCGGAGCCACCATTGCCCTTTGGCAAGCCAAAAAGGCATAACCCTTACCGCACTGCATCTCCGGTAACTTCGGCTTCCCGCAGGAAGTCCAAGTTACCGGAGGCACGCGGCCGCACATTCCCAATCCGCCGCGTGTGCACCACCTCATTATTCGGATACCAAAGAGGAATCCCCGGCAGCCCATCTGCCAGAATCTTCTGCACCTCCACGTAATCCCGCGTCCTTACCGCGCGATCCGACGAAGCCGCGGCCTCCGCGAGCAAACCATCCACCTGAGCATCTGAGTACCGCCCTCGATTCCCACCCCTGGGCGGAAAGCTCCCCGACCCATACGCATACCGGAAAATATCCGGGTCTTCATTACTCCCAATCCACCGCAGGGCATAGATCTGAAACGCACCCTTCGTCACATCGGCATAAAAAGTACCGAACTCAGCCGAACGAATCTCCAGTCGAATCCCCGCCGCTCTCAACTGCTGCTGCAACACCGCAGCCATCAACCGGGTTGTCTCATCCGTACTCGTTTTCATCGTCAATCGCATCCGCACGCCATCTTTGCCGGCAGGGAAGCCGGCCTCCTCCAGCAGCCGCTGCGCCCTCGCCGCATCATGCGGATACTGGGCCAGCTCATCATTCTCCGCCGCAGCCCAATGCCCCCTCGGCAGCAGAGTATTCGCCAGCCGGGCCTGCCCCCGCCAGATCGCATCCACAATCGCCTGCCGGTCGATCGCACAAGCTACTGCCTGTCGCACCCGCTTATCCTTCAACAGTGGGTCTGTAACGTTAAACGTTACATAAACCACCGGAGACCCAGGCCCAGACTCCACCTTTAGGTTCGGCTCCTGTTCAAGCGTGTGCACCATATCCAGCGTCACCACATTACTGGCCAAATCCGCCGACCCCTTCTTCAACTCCAGCGCGCTCGTAATCGTATCCGGCACCACCTCAAACCGCACGTGTTCAATCTTGTGTGACGCTACAAGTCCAGGTGCCTCATCCTTTCGCGTAGTTTGCGCGAGAGTGGGTTGCACTTGATCCGCCCAGTAATCATGGTTCCGCTCCACAATTACTTCCTTATCCTGCACCGCGCTCACAAACCTGAACGGCCCCGACCCCACCGGGTGCAACCCAAAGTCCTTACCCGAACCACGCGGCACAACCCCAAACAACCCATCGCTCATATTGAAAAGCAACCCCGCATCGGGCCACTTCATCCGCACCACCACAGTCAATCGGTCCCGCACCTCAACCCGGTCCACCGCCGCAAAACTCCCACCCTTCGCAGTGACTAACGACCCGTCGATCAAACTCCGAATCGTATAAGCAACATCCTCGGCCTCAAGAGGCCGGCCATCATGAAACCGCACCCCATCCCGCAGATGAAACACCCACGTCAGCGTATCCGGCTGCTCCCAACGCGTAGCCAGCCACGGCTGCAACTCATAATGTTCATCCTTCTTCACCAGCGCATCGAAGATCTGCCCACCCACCCGCTCCGACTGCGCATCCGTCCCCACCCGCAAATCCAGATTATTCGGACTACTCTCAATAATCATCGTCACCGAACCCGGTGCTTCCATACGGGTCTTGCATCCCACCATCAACAAGCAAAAGGCAACCATCCACCCACCACAAAATCGGGTTCCCCATCTTCCAGAGTCTTTTGCGCTAAGGTGAGAATACGCGCAGCGTACAACCTTTCTCACAACTATCTCAGGTGGCGCATCGCCGATCATTTCGACGGATTCCCCATGAATGCCACCCCACGCAAGATTGTCTCGAATTCCGAACGAGATCGCTTCAACCCAATGATTGAGACATTCCACCGCCCGTCGCGAGAATAGCATTCCACAAATAACGTCAGTGACCCACTGGGCCCTCTTTCCATGCACAGATAATGCATTCTGGTGAAATCGTCACCCTCGTAGTCTTTGTAAAACAAATTGGGCATCTGAAACTTCTGAGCAGACTCGTTCGACATTCTCTTCATTCTTTCGACCGTTCTTTGAACGTCATCAGGAGAAATATTTTGATGCCTCACGGTTACATCAGAAGGGAACGCGAGCCCACCATATGGCCGAGTGAGTTCAAACTCGTTGTAGTTCGTCCAAGTTTTCTCGCGCCAGAACCAAGGCACCTGCAAAGTCTGTCCACGAAAACTCGCCGTGCGTTGATGACGGACACCCCAAATAGTGCTGCTAATCAAATCTCCAAATGCGAGCCACACATACAGCCCTGCGAGCACAACCCCCATAGCGAGACATAGTCGTCCAATCGGAATCCTGCGATTCCACCAGGCATCGGGACGCCCTATCTTCACGCGCGCCTCCAGCCTCGAGAGACCCTGAAACTAAGAGGCATGTGTCACCTTCCCCAGCACCACCGCTCTCGCCGCCCCCGTAGCCGCAGGAACATTCCCCGGCAACCCGCTCCAGCTCAGCCATGCCAGCAATGCAAACCCCACCGCTTCCTTAGCCTGCGCCGGAACTCCAAGCTCCTCCATCAACCTCACCTTCACTCCCACAGGCCCCAACCCATCCCGCAACATCTTCATCAGCTGACCATTCCCGGTCCCGCCGCCGGCCACCACAAACTCCACCGGCGACAGCGGAGCCGCCTGTCCAACATGCCCCCAAACAAAACGCCGGTACGCATCCACCACCGACGCCGCAGTCAACGCGGTAGCCGTTGCCACCACATCCTCATCCCGATCCGCCGATCCACCTGCCTTCCGACACATCGCAATCAACCGCGAAACAAACACCTCGCCAAACTGCTCCCGCCCGCAAGACTTCGGAGGCCGCGCAGAGAAGTACCCCTCCTTCAAAATCTCATCCACCACAATCTTCAGCACATTACCTGACCGCGCCACCGTACCATTTCGATCAAACTCCCGCTCATACAACCGTCGCATGCACCCATCGATCACCATATTCCCTGGCCCGGTATCGAACGCCATCACCCCATCCAAACCACACTCCGCCGGAAGCGCAGTCAGGTTCGCAATTCCACCAAGATTCAGCAACACCCGGCTCACCTTCGCCGACCGGAACAAACAGTAGTCCAGCATAGGCACAAGCGGAGCGCCCTGCCCACCCGCCGCAACATCCGCCGGCCGAAAATCACTCACCACCGGCACCCGCAGTCGCTCTGCAATCACCGCAGCCTCACCCATCTGCCACGTAGCCCGCGTCGCCTTCCCCAAATACTTCTCCGCAGCCCCCTGGTGATACACCGTCTGCCCATGACACCCCACCAACCCAACCTTCACTCCGAGTTGTTCCTGAGCCTTGGCCACTGCATCCGCGTAAACCTCACCCAGCCGCCAGTTCAACCGCGCCAACTCAGCCACTGAAATCGCATCCGCATCCATCGCGTTCAGCACTGCAGCCCGCACACCCTTCGGGTAAGCCGCCCCAACATGACCCAATAGCTTCACCCGCGGCGCCGCACCTTGAGTCAAAGCAGGCAAAATCCGGCACACCGCAACATCCACCCCATCCGCCGAGGTCCCACTCATCACTCCCGCCACCACCATGTTCTTCACCATTGCTGAGATCTCTCCGCTGAAAAAATGTTGTCATTCTGAGCGGAGCGAAGAACCCCCGCATTTCGTCTTTGTCGTTGCTGTTCTCTGTTCTCTGCCACGATCATCCCTTCAACTCTTTCTGCAACTCCGCCAACAAATTCAGCGCCTCTCGCGGAGTCAGCCCATCAACATCCGCCTCCGCAAGTCGATCCACAATCCTCTGCGACAACGGCGTAAACATCGTCATCTGCATCTGAGCCGTCACAGGCGAAGCCTCTCGCACCTGCTGCGTCTCCGCGCGTTCATGCACCTTCAACACCTCGCGAGCCCGTGCGATCACGCCAGCCGGCAACCCCGCCAGCTTCGCAACCTCAATCCCGTAGCTCTTACTAGCCGGACCAGCCTCCACCGTATGCAAAAACACAATTCCCCCCGCCGTCTCTTTCACCGTCACCCGCAGATTCGTCAGCCGCGCCAGCCTCTCCGCCAGCAAAGTCAGTTCATGATAATGCGTCGCAAACAGCGTCCGCGCGCCGATCCGGTCATGCAGATACTCCACGGTAGCCCACGCCAGCGACAACCCATCATAAGTCGCCGTCCCACGACCCATCTCATCCAGCAGCACCAACGACCGGTTCGTCGCCGTATTCAAAATCGCTGCCGTCTCCGTCATCTCCACCATAAACGTCGACCGCCCCCGCGCCACGTTATCGCTAGCTCCAATCCGCGTATAGATCCGATCGACCAATCCCAGCCGCATCCTCTCCGCAGGAACAAAACATCCCATCTGCGCCATTACCACCAGCAAAGCGGCCATCCGCAGATACGTACTCTTGCCCCCCATATTCGGCCCAGTAATCAGCAATATCGCCGGTCCCGCATCGGCATCCAGATGCGTCGAGTTCGGCACAAACCGCCCCCCACCCGACTCCTCCAGCCGCCGCTCCACCACCGGATGCCGCGCCTGCACAAACTCCAGCACGCCGCTCGCTTCCACCTGCGGCCTCACCCATCCACGCAGCGCAGCCAGATGCGCAAAACATCCCAGCAAATCAATCTCCGCCACCTTCCGCGCCGTCTCCCGCATCCTTCCCGCGGCCTCCAACAACTGTCGCCGCAACTCAGAAAAGATCCTACGTTCAATCTCCCCGCTCCGGTCCTGCGCCGTCAGAATCTTCGCCTCATACTCCTTCAACTCCGGCGTCGTAAACCGCTCCGCATTCACCAGCGTCTGCTTCCGCTCATAGTCCGCCGGTACGGCCTTCGCATTAGCCTTCGTCACCTCCAGGTAGTAGCCAAACACCGTATTGAACCGCACCTTCAGCGACCCAATCCCAGTCCTCGCC
>JBEKGF010000099.1:0-10856 GCA_050012935.1 Edaphobacter sp.
ACCTCGCTCAATATTGTGCAGCGTCTCGGCGGGCCGACTCTGACTACCCTCTGCGCAACCTTTCTGGGATGGAGGTTGGGGATGGCACAGTCCAGCGCTGGCCTCTCCGGCGCATTTACCGCAGCCTTCGTTCTGCTTTGCGTGCTCCATGCTCTTCTGTTTGCGGCTTCGCTCCGACTCCCACTCTCGATCGATAAGACGACGGAACAATTTTCCGCAGAGAAATTGTCAGTGGCGAACGCAAGGGGGAAGGTGCCCTGCCTGCGGTCTTATGATCACTCGGGAGACCGGATGGCATAGTCATCATGTTGTACCGAGGGTCCTTGGAGGCCACGATGGCGCCACCAACCGCCAGCTCCTGCACCCAGAGTGTCATCGTCAACTGCACAGCCAACTTAGCCGTCGTCACCGCTGCGTCTCCCAGGAGGAGTTCGGAAGGCTTGAGCCATGTGAGCTGGAAACTCTCACGCACGGTTGTTAGAGGGGCGGTCGGCGGCAACGCCGACTGCCTACTCGACCAGGAGGCCGAAAAGGGGAAGACGAAACCGAAATACGAGTTCGTCGTTCGAGGCCATAAACCGTTTGGTATGGCTGGCGTCTGGAAGCTCTGGAAAACTCGAAGACAGGCTGTGGGAACGAACCTTTGGATTCCCAACGGCGAACGGAACGAACTGATGGCGCCGATCCACGACCACATGACCACTTTTCTTCTACCGAAGGATTACGCCGAATACCTCGAATCGACCGCGAGGCCTCCGGTTCATCTTCTCCGCATTCTATCGGCGGAGCAGGTGGAAGCCACTCTGGCGGAGATCACACCCATCAGCAATCGCCAAGTGATCCGCGAGGCCGCAGAGCATTACGTAGCGGTCGAGCAGTCTTCGCTCAAGCCGGAGGGAAAGCCATGAAGATAGCCCAGCATCGACCCTATGTGCAATGGACAAAACATCCCAGCAAGAATCGCTGTAGCCTTCAGGTGCAAAACTAGTCTTTGTTATGAAAAAGCGCATAGTTGATATCCGGCCAGAACTCTTTGAAGACGAAGGTGCCAGCATCGATACCGACATTGAGGCCCCATTTTTGCGCGGTGTTCCCGAAGGTTCGCTCGCTCGCGGGATAGTACATGTTGGAGATTCCGGCTGCGGCGCCAGCACCAACAACTTCTCCGACGCATAAGTGATCGATGGCTCCGCGCGGTTGAACTGTTTACTTTTAAATAGACTTTCGTGGAGCGTCGATGGATTAGATTGAGATGCTATATGAACAAATCGTCATAGGTATTGACGTCAAAACACGACGGAGCTAGTACATGCAAGGATTCTCATATTGCCTGAAACTGCCATGCTCTTCTCCTTTGATGTGATGTCGGGCTACTCGACCGGTGAGTGACGTCCCCAGTCGAAGCGTCTGCCGAGGATACCCTTCACAATGAGATGGTCGGTACTTGCGGTGGGTCCAACTCCGACTCCGATGTTTATCTCCCACTTGGGCGAAGTATTCAGGTCGGTGACAATGAAGATTTGCTGTTCCTGGTTATGCAATGAGTCGAAGGCTCCGAGGCGTCCGTAGTCGGCGTAGTATTCGATACCGCCGCTCACTACCTTTGTGAAGTCATAGCTCACCTTTACACCCGGAGAAAAGCCGAGCCCTTGCTTTACATCGGGACCGTGCAAGGTACGCTCCAGTGCCGGATTCACTGCAAAATACCACCGGCCTGCGGTCTTATCGATGATGGGCCGTATCTCCCATGTCCACGTGTCTGGCGAGTAGACGGCGCGCTGGTAGCCTATTTCGGACGCTAGACTTAGACCCACCGGAAGATGCCAGCTATCGGGTGCGCGGACGCGCGGGCGTATGTGATCGCCGACCCACTGCACACCGTGACCATCCTGCTCGCTGGTAAAGACGTAGAAGCCGATCTCCGACCAACTCGTAACGCCTTCGGTAAGTTCGAGCGTCTCATGCTCCTGATGATTGGTCGGAATGACGCCATCGATATAGTCCTTCTGACCTTCCGGGGTGAAGTTGGAGTGCAATTCCGTCATCAATGTCTTCGGCGCAACCGTATCGGCGCCGTAAACCTGGATCTCATAGTTTCCTTGTGCCACAGCGGGTCGTACGCACAATATGGCCGTGATCGCGAAAACCATATTGGCAGCCAGCTTGATCGTTGCGCTACGCATAGTTGAACACCATCATGAATCCTCTATCCATGTGATCCTGCTGGTGACAGTGAAAGAGTGTCTTGCCCGGGTTGTCGGCCACAAACTCTACCTCGACGGTTCCACCGGCGTGTACCAGCACCACATCCTTGCGCACACCGGCGATCTCAGGGCTGTCCTCGATCCTGCGGACCTCGAACGTGTGCCGGTGCAGATGCACGGGATGGTCGTCCATACTTTTGTTCTTCATGACCAGGCGGTATCGCTGTCCGGTCTGCAGAACGGGTGAGTTGGCTGGTGTCGAGTTTTGAGGATAGCTCAGACCGTTGATCAGCCAGAGCTCTTCGTTACCGTGCCCCTGAAACTTGGAGTCAAAAACCAGCTCGATTTTTTTTGCGTCTTGATGTTGTGTGGCATCGCCTGCCGCTGCGAACTGGCGATAGTTCCACACAAGATCCTCCGGTTGCGTCCATACCGGCTTGCCGGAAGAGTTGGCGTATTCGATGACAACGCCCATTCCGCTGGCTTGAACATGCTTGCGGACTTCACCCAGGACCCATACGCCGGGATTGTTCATCTCGACAATGGCAGAGACACGCTCCGCTGGTGCGAGCCGAAGCATGGAAACTGTCTGAGACTGGGCTATCGGATTTCCATCCAGCGCCACCACCTTGAAGCTGTGCCCCGAGAACGAAATCCAGTGAACCTCGGTCGGACTGCTATTGAGGATGTGCATCATGACGCGCTCGCCTTGTTTGACTTTTACTGGATCTCCAGAGCCGAGCATCTTGCCGTTGATCGTTGCGACGTCGTAGACCGGGTTCATGTAGCCGTCGTCACTGCTCAGGAATTGCCCGTTCCAGTCATGAAGTCCAAGGAAGACCTCCCGATCATAGGCAGCAGGGTTGTCACGCGGTTCAATCAGCAGGAAACCGTGCAGACCACCGTATTGCGCCTTAGTGAGGTTCTTCCCCGCGAACGTATGCGTGTGATACCAGCGGAAACCGGCTGGCTTGGGCGTCATTGTATAGCGCGTGGAGGCACCAGGAGCAATCAATGGCGTGCCTTCCTCCATGGCTCCGTCGATTTCCGGCGGCAGGTAAAGGCCGTGCCAGTGAACAACCTCTGCATCTTTCGTCAGGTTCCGAATCTCTACAGACTGCGGTTCTCCCTCACGCATCCGGAACAACGGCCCGGGAATCTGGTCGTTGTACGCTACGGTCCGGATGTGATGCTTCGGCGAAGCTTCGAGAGTGTACGGCGCAATCTCAAGCGTCACGTCTGGTGCCGCCGCAGCTCTGGCCGCGCCGGACAATGCGAGTGTGCCGACTGCCATTCCAGAAAGCTGAGTAAAACGTCTGCGTGTCAGCGCAGGGCGAGACACGGAATTGGGCATAGTGCTTTGTAGCTCCGATTGAGTTCAATGAAATGCAAGTGCACTTAGAACGGAATGGTCCTATTACAGCGTACAAACAGAATGGTCAGTCAGTCAGAAACCTGGCCAACGAGATTAAGATCAATCGCAACGTCATTCTCAGCTTTCCAGATCAGGAAGCTCGGGTTCTTGAGGCCCCACTGAACATAGGGAACGACGAATTGAGCCCTTGCCGTTGCCTTCGGTCCATCCATGTGAATCTGCATCGGAACCGTCAGGTCGTGAGGACTGCCGAGTAGGATGAACACTCCGTTCACCTGAATGGTTGAGTCGCCACGGGGCGCGATTGTCCCGGTGTAGGTTTTGGGAGCAAAGGAGACTGTCGTGTACTGGTCCACCTTGAGAATGTCCCTATTCATCTTCTTATCGCGGCTGTCGTTACCGGTCTTCCCGCCGCCGGCCAGTACGGCCACTGAACCCGACATCTTAGGACTGCTGCGGTCAAACTCAATCGATCCGGATTGAATGTGAAACGTGCCCTTGACCACCTCGTGAGTCGTGTTGAGCGTCATCTTGACCTCGCTGGCATCGGGATTGAGGACGAAGGTCTGATGCTGGGCGAGTGCGCCTGGAGCGAATATGAGCACGAGGGCTACGACTGCGAAAGATTTCATTGCATCATCTCTCCTAAAAGATTTAACTGCCGAGAGTTGTTTTGGCGTGGGACGACTTCAGTTAGCGAACACTTGTGGAGCAACAGCGGCGGGCTGGGTGACACGCGTGAGCCTAGCCGTTACGCGCATCGCGCCGGGCCAGACCCTGAGGCAGAACGGCAGTACAGCGCGCGCGAGTGCGTTGTTCAAGCCGTCTGCGGCGACCTCGGCAAGACGCATCTGGGGCAGCATTGCGGAGCGCAGTTTTGGCTGAAAGACCGACGCCGGCTCCGCGGCAACATAGGCAGCGGCGGCATGGCGGGCAGTATGCAGGGCGATGGATATGCCATCGCCGGTGAACGAGGGGATTACGGCTGCCTGATCGCCAATACAGTAGAGCCCATCCTCGGTTGTGCGGCGGAGGTAACCGTACGGAATATGAGTGATGGTAATCGGTTTGTCGAGCAGCGGCTCCGCACCGTCAAGCCGCATCGCAAGGTGGGGACAGTCCTGCTGCATCTTCGCAAGAAGGCCCTCCCAGCGAAGACCCGCACACGCAAAATACCTCCGTTGCACCACACAGCAGAAATTCGTGATGCCGTCTTCCACTGGTTGAATACCTCCGTAGCCTCCGGAATAGAGCGTTAGCTCGGAGGCGTCCGCCAGGTCAGCGGTCTGGGCGGCAGACAGTCGGTAATACATTTTGAAGGCGACCCATTGATGAGGGTCCTTTGGGCGACCGTGGCCGCGCAGGTCGTGCTTGCCTGTGGCGAGGAAGGCGGTTGGAGCTTCGTATGTGGTGCCGTCGTCAAGCCTAGCCCGCCAGAGGTTACCGGTTGCGCGGCTGAGCGACTGCACGCTGCGACTACGCTTAATGCGGACTCCAGCGGCGATGGCTTCGGCAATGAGCGCTGTATCCAGCGCTTTGCGCGTGAGTGAGGCTGCGGAAAAAGGCAGTGGCGCCTCTGCGGCTCGCCTTGCTGCGGCGAGTCGCACGTAATTTATAGGCACGGCACCAAGCGATGCCACGTCGATGCCGAGCGCATGTAGGTCTTCCAGGGCCTCACCGCTTAGGAACTCTCCGCAAACCTTATGGCGCGGTGTGGGCTCGCGTTCGATCAGCGTGACGCTTCGTCCCTTGCGGGCTAGCGCGATCGAAGCCGCACAACCCGCCACTCCACCGCCCAGGATCAGTACTTCGTCTTGCAAAGCAGTGCTCCCGATTCGCCTGGATGTTCAATCAATTCATAGCCGGATTCCATATTTCTAGTAGACCTCCAAAAAACAATTTGGCACATCATTCTGTACAAATCGTCATCTTGGAGCCGGCAGGGATCTCATAAAGTTGAACGTTAGAACGAGGTATTTGGTGGTGCGGAGCAATTTCTTTGTAGTCGCTTTCCTGGTGCCAATGTTGGGCACCGCAGCGCCGGCAGAGCGAATTTCAGTGAGACATATTCAACGGCCAATGCACCGGTTTATGGTGGCCCGCTCCGAGGATGGAAAAACCATCGCCAGTGGTGAGTTTTCGCAGGTTGTGCAGGGCGATGAAGTAACGATGCGCCTGACCTATCACTTTGTCGATGGATCGATTGATGATGAGGCGACGACATACACGCAGCAGGGTACGTTTCGCTTAGTGCGCAACCATCACATACAGAAAGGGCCGTTCTTTACAAAGCCCATCGACTTTACAGTAGAAGCCGCTACCGGCATAGTGACCAGCCGCACAATAGACAAGAATGGCAAGATACACGTCGAAAGCAAGCACATGGACCTGCCGGATGACCTGGCGAATGGCTTCGTTGGGACATTGCTGCTGAACGTGCCGCACAATACGACGCCGTTTCGGGTGGGGATGCTGGCGCCAGTCGGCGGGGGGCGGTTGGTCCAACTCCTGATCTCGCCGGAGAGCGAGCAGACGGTTCAGTTGGCAGGACAGACCCTCAAGGCAACAGTGTTTCGCGTTCATCCGGTGTTGGGCGGCATCGTGAGTGTAATTGCGCGGCTGATCGGCCTTCAGCCGAAGGATGTGATGGTGTGGGTTTTGGAGGGTGAGGAGCCTGCGGTGGCGGTAGTTATTGGACAGCTCGGCGGCTACGGGCCTGTTATCAGCTCGGATCTGGTGGAGACCAGCTTCGGGAAATAGGACGTTTTGCAAACCCACATCTTAAACTCTCATAACCGCTGGCCGACGAATCAGTCACGACGGGTGGTAAGCTCGCGCCAGTTGAGGCCGAGGTCCACGATCAGCAGGGATGCGAGGGTGAAGGCGATGACCCCGACTGCGGACAGGACGTCGCCGAGATGGCTCCAGTACGCGGGCACGAGATTCAGAACGCGACTGGAAACGAAGGTAAAGGTGACGGCGTAGGAGCGAGCCATCCATTGGCGATGCTGGACGATTTGGCGGTTGCGCGCGGTGAGGAAGGCGGCGGTGGTGCAGACCATCCACGCCGCAGCCTGCATGGAAGTTCCGGGGAGGCCCGGACGGCCCCAGGCGAGAGCGATCCCCGTGAACGAACCAACAAAAACGGAAACCACGTAAATGCGGCCGAGAACGCGATGGAGCGTGAGATGACGCTGCCGAATCCGCGAGGAGAAATTGATAGGACCGATCAGTAGAGCGAAGATTCCGGCGACGGTGTGCGGGATGAGGAGATGGCGGTCGGCGATGACCTGCAGACGGTAAGCGTGGTACATCGGATAGTCGGTGACGAGGAGCAACTCTGAGGTAATGAAGACGAAAAGTACGGTCAGACCAAGCGAGACCCAGAGAATCGTCTTGAATCTGGAACCGGCGGATCTGGGCGCTAGCAGAGTGGAAATTGGCATTATTCCCTTCTCAGATGATTAGACGTGATGTGGTCCACCGCGAAGGTCACGGAGGCGTTAGGCTTCATATCTCTTAGTCGAACGAAACGCTTCATAATCATCGACCTCACTTCCACCGCCCCACGCACAAACGCCCCGGCCGCCACTGCTCCACCGTCACCGCCTCATCCGGGACCTCAGCCGCAGCCAGCAGGCGTACCCAATCCTCCTTCCGGAAGGCCCGACGGAACGACACCGGCCCATCATGCCGCACAAGCCAGTGCCACCGCACCCATCCAAACATCCGACTACTCCACTCCGACCGCTCCAAATCATTGATAAACCAACCCACCTGCACCGTTGCTTCCATCCACCTCAGCAGCACGACGAGCTCCTCGTCCTCCAGATGATGTGCCAGCAGCGAGCTCACGACGATATCGGCTGGCTTCTTCGGTCGATACTCCAGAGCATCGCCGGTCACCCATTCGATTCCGAGCTCCTTTGGCGTGGACTCCGCTGCTGCACGCGCCGCATAAGGATTCAAGTCGATCCCCGTTAGCTGCACAGCAATGCCCCGTCTTCGTGCCCAGCCTGCAATCTGCCGCAGTAGATCGCCGCCGCCACTGCCCACATCGACAATGTGTACCGGGTCACGCAATCCACGCGACAACCGCTCCAGCCAAGCCAGCGTCGGCCGATAACCCAGCAGCCAGCGATTGACTGCTTCCAGACTGCGCAGGCAGTCACGGAAATCCTCATAACTACAGTCACCATCCATCAGCTCCGGTAACTCACGTGGAGAGACCCGCCGACTGAAGTCAATCTGTGCACTAGACCCCATGGAAGCGCATCGTCTCCGCTGTTAACCCCGGCCCAAACGACATCGCACACCCACGCTGCCCCGGGCGCGCTTGCTGCATTATTCGCTGCAACACAAACATCACCGTCGCCGAAGACATGTTGCCGAAGGACGATAACACTTCGCGCGACGCTGCCAGCGCATCCGTCGGCAGTTCCAGTCCCTTCTCGACCGCATCCAAAATCGACCGTCCGCCGGGATGCACCGCCCACAGGTCGATGCCGTCGCGCTCCGCCATCAGTTCGCCCTCGTGCAGTGCGCGGCCCAGCTCTCCCGGCACCTGCCCGGAGAGCAGCATGTCGAAACCGAGATCGCGGATCTTCCAGGTAATCAGCCCACGCGTCTCCGGCACCATCACCGCCTTGAAGCTGTCCAGCGCGAGACCCTGCTCGCGAGTAGTAATCAGGCTCGCCGCCGCGCCATCGGCAAAGACCAGAAAGGAGAGCACCTGCTCCAGCTCCTGCGTTTCCTGGAAGTGCAGCGTACACAGCTCCAGGTTGACCATCAGAACACCCGCCTTCGGATCTGAGCGCACAATGTGCCGCGCCAGCTTCAGCGCATTGATCGCGGCATAGCATCCCATGAATCCAACCATCGTGCGCTCCACGCCCGCCGAAAGCCCGAGGTGGTCGACGATCTCAAAGTCCAGCCCCGGCGCATAGAGCCCCGTGCAGCAGGTCACCAGCACATGCGTAATACCGGAGCGTTCCTTCTCATCGAGCGCCAGCCGGTCCACGGCCTTCTTCATCAGCACCGGAGCGCTCTGCTCAAACAGTTCCATACGCCGCGCTGTGTTGGGAAAGTTGCCTAGCCGATAAAACTCATTCGCGTCATGAGATGAGAATTGGCCGGAACCTTTCTGCGGATCGAGGAACGAATAGCGATGCGCGATGTCGGCGCGGCTCACCATGCGGCGGAAGACCGTGCGTAGCCTCGGGTCGGCGAGCATCTTCTCTGCGAAGACGACGAAGGTGTCATGCACATCGTGCTCTGGTACGGCAGTAGCGATGCGGTTCAGGTAAGCCGTAGTCAAGCGGAATATGTCCTCAGCCCGGATCATCGGTATTAAATGTCGCGTTTGTGGGTCGGGGAAACTGGACCACGAAGAGACGACAATCCAGCGACAGTCGACTACTTGAGAGAACGGGCTCCGTATTCTCAACACAACGGCTACTCTTTGAGACGAGACCTCCTTTCTTTTGATAGCACTTTGCAGGAGGGAACAGGATGACGATTTGTTCATGGACGCGATCATCTTGCAGCCTCTTAGAGAATGCGAATTGTGAATAGAAATGTCTTACCATGATTCATGCGACTTCTGCTGGTCGAGGATGAACCCGAGATTCAGGATTTCCTGAAGCAACCCCTTGCCAATGCAGGTTACGAGGTGGATACCGCGAAGGATGGGCGATCCGCCATCCAACTCGCGTCGGGAAAGAAATATGACGTTCTGATCGTCGACCTTGGACTTCCGGATCGAGATGGCATTGACCTGATTCTTCAGCTTCGACGCTCTGGCATTAGCAGCCCCGTATTGATACTTTCAGCCAGAAGATCGGTCGACGACAGGGTCAAAGGTCTGGAGCAAGGTGGTGACGATTACCTGACAAAACCCTTCGCACTCGCAGAATTGCTAGCAAGATTGCGTAATCTCTTGCGACGTAATCTTAATACGAGTGAGGAGGCGACCCGCCTCCGCGTACTGGATCTGGAGCTGGATTTCATCAGTCGTAGAGCTTCTCGCGGTGAAGAGGTCTTAAATCTAAGTCCGCAAGAATTCGTGCTTCTGACGTATCTATGTAAACACGCTGGGCGTGTTGTTACTCGATCGATGCTTCTCTCCGAAGTATGGGGAATGCGAATTCAACCTAACACCAATGTCGTTGATGTACATATCTACCGCCTGCGCGGCAAAGTGGATACAGAAGGCCGTGAGCCGCTGATTAAGACTTTACGAGGTATTGGCTATGTCCTCAAAGACCGCTAATCCAGTCATGCATAGCGCCGCATGGCGTATTTCTCTGTGGGCAACTCTGGCATTTGCTATTGGAACCATGTTGGTTTTTGCGATGCTTCATCGCTTCGTCGCGAACGACATTCAGCGGCGGAGTGACGCTTGGCTCTCTGGAGAGGTTGCAGTCCTCGGTGATGTTGCTGGTCGAACGCCGAAAGACCGCCTTTACGGTAGGGTCGTGAGGGAAGTAGCCGAACTTGCAAGCAGAGAAGTGCCTGACAAACTCCGCTCCAACAGCAATGAGAACGACTCCGTCTTCTTTCTTCAGGCCGGGGACGACGGGACTCTGAAACTTTGGGTAGGTGCCGGAGACGGGATGCCAAACTTAGCCGCGATTCGCGCGCGTAAGTTCATCTCCGACGTTCCCTACGACTTGAATGTCAAAGGCTTCAATCACCCCTTTCGAGTAGCATCGGTACGACTCGATGATGGGAGCCACATCTATCTCGGACTTTCGGAACGAGATGAATTGCGTGTACTTAAAAATCTCCGCTTCCGCTTTTTCTGCCTCTGGCTGCTCATCGTGCTGTTCGGTTCCGTGATTGTGTTCTTCGTGACCAGACGTATGCTGGGCCATGTTCGCGAGATAACCGAAGCAGCATCCCGGATTGGGCAATCTGATTTGAGCAGCAGGGTTCCGACCAGCAGACGGAACGACGAAGTGGCGCACCTGGCGCTAACGCTCAACCGCATGTTGGACCGAATAGAAAGCTCCGTGCATCAACTGCACACCATTACTGAGTCTCTGGCCCACGATCTTCGTAGCCCGTTGACGGCAATTCGGGGAAAGCTGGAGATCGTTCTGTCAGGCGATTTAAAGGTCGAGCAAAGTGAGCCAATCGTCTCGGCCATTGATGAACTGGATCGACTAACGGAATTCCTAAATACTTCGCTTGATGTTGCTGAGGCGAAAGCTGACGCGCTTAGGCTTTCGCTCACAGAAGTCGATCTTGATGAACTGATTCGAGTCATGATTGAT
>JBEKGF010000100.1:0-10824 GCA_050012935.1 Edaphobacter sp.
ATCCCGTCTCTGGCCACCACCACCATTACACACCTCTGCACATCCCAATTGCTGGACTCGTCCTCCAACCGGCAGCATGAATTGGGCCGGCACAATCCAGCCTGAGAGGTTGTGGCGAACGACGGAGCTGCCGACTCCGGCCTTTTCAGCGTATATTGCTGACTCCGTTAGTATTATGAGCCAGCAGTTTGGGACGATTTGGGTTGTTTCGATGGACGATGGTTGTGTATTGGTCGCGTCCTTAAGCCGTTTTGACTGTACTTGCTAACGAACATGCCGATATGATTGTCAACCAGAGTGTAAACTGGTTTTCGGCAGTCGGAGGTTCACAACACGCATGGGCAAACAATGGAAAAAACCGCCCGTCTATTTTGTCATCGCACAGGTGCGTTTCAACCCCGTCCTCAACCTCGGTTCATATCTCGCCACGATTCAAGAGGACTTCCGCAAAGCGAAGTTCCCGGATTTCAAGACGGCATTGAACGTCACTTTTAACGTGGGGCTACTAGCCGGGTTGAGGCCCGGTGAAGAACAGCCGATGCAACGGAATGAACGGTACCTTTTTGGGAATGAGGAGGGTACGGAGACTTTTATCCTTGAGCCAACAGGACTGACCTTTCAGACGACGGAATACAGGACCTTTGACTTCCTTATGCAGACGTTTCTGTCTAGGCTTGAGTATCTGAGTGTGACATTAAGCCTCAGTTATTCTGATCGAGTTGGCCTCCGGTACCTCGATGCTGTAATACCGGAGGAGAAGGAGTCCCTGCAACCGTATCTGATCTCACAGGTCTTTGGACTGCGAGGAAAGGTGGACGGGAATGTCCAGCATTCCTTTACAGAAACCCTTATTGACGTTTCGGAAGGGAAACTTCTATCACGAGTAGTCATGCAGACGGGGCCGATAGGATTTCCACCTGATCTGTTAATGCATGTGAATGGAGTGAAATTAGGTTCTCGGTTCGCCACGTACTCAGGGGAGTACGCCATTATCGATACGGACGGGTTCAATGACACGCGAAGCAAAATAGACAGAAGTACCATCGAAACAAAGTTCCTTGGGCTACATAAACGCGTTGATGAAGCTTTCCACGCAATCGTTACCGAACGCGCCGTCAGTCTATGGTCATAATGAGGAGGAAATGACTATGTATGTCTCGAATTCGTCGACCTCTTATATCGCACCGTCCGCGTTGAGATCCAGTGCCGTTGCCGTTCTTACATGCGCTTACCTGGTCGGCACAGGCGGCAGCACAGGCGTCGCATATCTCACGTCGCGTCAGGACCAAGGTTACAGATTTATCCATGTTGAGAACCTCTCGGCCGTATCGTCTTCCGCTGCGCAGCTCAACGTTCGGAGCACGATCGAAACGCTCGATCGCATTCGAGAGATATTCAAGTTTTCAATCTCCGATCTTGCGTCGGCATGTATGGTTTCGCGGCAAGCGGTCTATAAATGGCTCTCCGGCAATTCATCCTTGGAATGGGAAAATCAAAATCGTCTTGAGGATCTTTATCGTGCCGCAGAGCTGTTTGCGACTCGTGGTGTTGCGGGCACAGCATCGCTGATCAAGAGAACAAATAACACAGGGAGAACTTTGGTCGAAACGATGAGGGCCGGCGACTCTGCACAAGAGTGGGCGCGGACCATCCTCGATACACTTGAATTGGAATCGAGACAGCGCGCAATGCTTGATGCTCGCTTGCGCGCACGCAAGCGGCCTGCTCCGGCTGTCGAGGAGTGGGGAACTCCCATGCTGAGTGAGACGAATACCTAATGGCTGAATGGACGCGCTCGACACCCTGGCGACAGGGCAGCATCCTCGATCAAGAAACATTCCGCGAGTTTGCAACGGGCCGTCTCGATCCATCTCAGAGGGTCGATTTTGTAGTGATCGTCTCGCACGACTGCGATATAGCAGCAAACCCTGCGATTGAGTCTATCGTCGAGGCGATTCCAGGAACGTTTATAGAGAAAGAAGACGGATCACTTACTCACGCCAAAGAGGCGAGGCGTCTGCATCTCGGCGTAACCAATGTCAGTTCGGGGAAACTACGTTTTGCGGAGTTTAGGGCCACTGAGAAAGTCCAGATTCCCAAAGAGAGTCTTGCTGGATATAGTCCATCAAGTGAATCTTCTCTAGCAAGCAAGGAACTTCAAATTTTGCGCCGATGGCTTGCCGCCCGGTACCGGCGGCACGCTTTTTCTGATGAATTCGAGGCGCGGTTCGATAGGGTTGAGAAGAAGTTTCGGGAAATTCTCAAGAGCTCCAGCACGCATCTGCGTGCGATTCTATTTGACCTGCACGATTCAGATCCGGACGCTACTAACTCTGACGGTCCTTATGTTTTGGATATCTATCTCGTCTACACCAGTGCGCCTAATGCAGAGGAATCCCGAAAAAGCGCAGAGATAACGAAGGCCAAGATCGACAAAGCGTTTATGGACAAGTACAAGTCCTCAGGACAGTGGGAGGCGATCGAGCTTGGTAGCTGCGATATTTTGTCTGACAGTGCCCTGACGTATGCTCAATACCTAGACCTAGTCGAGTGGAGGGCTGAAGGCCTCAGCTTGAAGTCTGATCCGTTCGGACCTATGTCCGAAGAAAACTCTTAGGAACTAGAACTTGCCGTGACGCGTTCGGTCTACCGGCAAAGAGTGGGTAGTTGCAAAACGGTGATCTCGCGCAAACCAGTACCGACGCTTGGGGTCTACACGCGGCGGTCGCACCTGCGATGCGGAATACCCTGAATGGACACCCGAGATCGACCTAGATTTGCGTGTCGGGAGGATGAATGATGTGATGAAGATAGGCATTCGCAGCAGCCTCCTTTGAACCTACGACTTTCCCTGCAGGTCATACCAAGCTTGGTAGAAGTCCGATGTAAGCGCGTCTCCGGCTCCCTTCTTCGAGTTGCAGGCGTCACATAGAAGTTGGAGATTCGTCACGTCATTCAAGCCACCTTGGGCGAGTGGGACGACATGGTCAAAGTTCTTGTCGGAACCGATGGTGATCAGGCCAGAGAGGTCGCAGCGACAGAATACGCAGCGACCACGATCCCGAAAGTAAACCGCATCTTTGGCCCACTGCGGAACGGCAACACGAAAGAGCACCCCGGATCGAGCAAAATACCCCGCGAACTCTTCCGGGGCTTCATCGATATCTATTCCTCCAATCTGTCGGGACATCATTTCGTTGAAGTTCAGCAGAAGACTCCGGTTCGAAAACAGTATGTAGAACACTTCGTCAACGGCGCGGTCGAGAAGCTCCTGGAAGGCGCCCTCTAGACGGAGTTCTCCGTAATATTCATAGACGTCATCATCCTCGGCGTCGGAAAACTCCTTCCCAGAGTCTTGCAGCCATTCCCCAAACGAGGTGTGTTCGATGCCGTAGTAGCGAAATGCTTCGTTGATCGGCAGCATCATCGGATTGGGGATCATTCCCTGCGGAGCGCTGGCGAAATGTTCTATTTGTCCTTGACGGCGCGGCAAATGAATATCGCCGGTCTCGGAGAGCAGGTCATCGATTATAAATTCCAGGAAAGCGTGCAGCGCCGAGAATCGGGGGAACGGCTTCGCAAAGGCAAACTCCCGTTCGTCTCCATAGAAGTCATTGAGATGTCGAATATATGCAAACTGATCGCCGAGAACGTTTTTCACGACATTCGCAAAATAGTAGGTTTGGAAGAAACGGATTTCAATTTCTGCAGGTCTCATAATGCGTCTCTCCCTAGTGCTCGTCACGGTGCAGCGAACTCATTCTGTCGCGCGCCCCACGATCTGTCGTGCTAAATACAGCGAGCAAGCGGTAGAAGTCTAAGTTCAACGCGTTCTTCCCCTCTACGGACGAAACCCTTCCTCCTCCGCTTTGTCTCTAATATCAATTAGTCTCCAAGATTGCTTCTCTGAGGGAAGGCGTAAGGGTATTGCCGCCGCAACCTTCACAATACTCTGCTCATCCGGGGTCAACAGTGAGTTGCCCATCGACCACCGGAGCAATTTACTCCAGTATTCGGCTCCAAGAGATAAGACCAGCGTTTGCCTCTCGATTCCATTTGAAACGCGCTGATCCTGAATGGATGAACGTTTGCTGGATGCGTCATGATCCTTAAGTACGAGCTCGTCTTGAAGACCTTTGGCTAGAACAACGTCCACCTTATGTACCTGAGTCCAGCAAGCCTCCTTTTTGCACCACTCACTAATATTGCTAAATCCGGATGGCGGTATCGAAATGACGCGTGCGACTGTTTCGCCTATTAACGAGAGCTGCCTCAGCACGGCAGGTCCCACACGCTGCCTGGTCCAGATCTGACCAAAATCAAGGCGCGAGTCAGGGAGTTGCTCTTCAATCAGCCTGGCAAGCCGGGCGACTGAATAGGCAACAATATTTGCGCGGTATAAGCACCTAAGCGAGTGACCGAGGGTGAGCAGGGAAAATACGAGGAGGGATGGTGCTTTGCGGAAACACTTGCATGAAGGACTGCATGGCGTTCAGGGAGCCGGTGCAACCGGACAGCGGCAGAACCATATCCTGTCGCCTGCCACCAACCCGGTTGCAAAAGCAGGGAGTGGGTGAACCACACCGTCCGCTCTCCATCGTCCTCCTTACCCTGCCATGCGAAGAACTTGTCTTGGGGCGACGGAGTAGAAGGCGAGTTGCACGGCTCCAACTCCGGGACGATAAGGGCAAGAAGAAGGCTCGCTGTTCTCCGCGGTTGGGAGGTACGAGTTCGTCTCGTGTGGGTTTCTGCGCGCCCGCTCACGACACGCTCCCGGTGCCGGCCCCATCATGGAGGATCGCATCAACGGTTGCGATGCGCTCCCCGATCCAGCGCATGACCGGAACCGCCATCGAGTTGCCGAGGGCTTTGTATCGGGGGCCATCGGCTGAGAGTTTGCCGCGATACTCGACCAGCGTGTAATCATCGGGGAATCCCTGCAACCGTTCGCACTCACGAGGCGTCAACCGCCGCACGGCCATCTGAGGCGTCATCACGTCATCGAGCCGTCCACCCTCGCCGCTACGCTGAAGGGTGCCCGCTACATCGGTCGATGCAGTGAGTTCTCCGGACCATGCGACGGGCTGTTCCTGCAGCACCGCGGTCGTTGAGCTGTTCTCGATGCTTCCGGGGGCGCGGGTGCGCAGACTTCCCGCAATATCTGCCGGTGACGCCGTACTTGCCGTGCCATCGCTGCCGTGAAGTGTAAAGGCGACAGTAGGCGCATTGCGGCCGGTGGCATTCGCATTCGTTCCAAGCGATTGCATCACATCGCCGCTAAGGACATCGCCTTCCTGATTCTGTGTAAAGGCGATCGCTACCTGCCCACCCCCATTGGGATGGCTCGCATCATGCCCCATGCCGCGCAGTGTCGGCGCGATATCACCCGCATCGGCGCCGTGATCTTTGGCAGTGAAGGCTATATAGCATTGCTGTTTTAGTCCTGGCCGAGCCGCCAATGCACCGGCCGTCTTGCCGTCTCCGCCGTGTAACCGTACCTCGTTGCGGAGGTTCTGTGAAAAGGCGACAGCCTGAGCACCGCCGCCGCTTTCCAGCGTGTGAGCGATTGCTTCTGAGAAGCCGCTGCCATTCGACTGTGTGTGCGCTGTACAGATGGCGACTGGCACCACGGGCGTTCCACGTCCGGTGCCGTCCTCGCTCGCGTCGAAGCCATCGGCGGAGAGAGCGTGAGCGATCAACGTCTCGCTTTCAAAGTCTTGCCTGCCCATGCCGCCAGCGTTCAGGCGATGGGGGATTTCATCCGTGGATGAGAGGACACCTACGCCTAGTTGATTGCGGATGAAGCCATCTTTGCATCCGGCATCGATGGTGGGTGCGGTATCTGTGAGGCGACCGCCAGCAGGGCCGACCTCAACGCCTCCGGCAGCTCCTTGCCGCGCTTCTCGGCGCGGCGGAGGATGCCCCGACAAGCCGTGCCGCTCAAGTAATACCGCTGCGGCAGCTCTCCAGTTTCCAAGATATCCAACAACGAAGACGCGCCGCCGTCGCTGGGGTACTCCGAAATATTGAGCGTTAAGAACTCGGTAGGCGACCCCATACCCGAGTTCGACCAGCATCCCGAGGAAGGCTCCAAACGTGCGTCCGTCGTCGATCGACAGAACACCGGGGACGTTCTCCCACACCAGCCATAGGGGCCTGAGTCTGCCAGCAAGTCGAGCAAACTCGATGGTGAGGTTGCCACGCGGGTCATCCAGTCCCGCTCGCTTACCGGCGACGGAGAAAGACTGGCAAGGTGTTCCTCCGGCCAGAAGGTCGATTGCTCCAACATCGTCTGCTCCTATGCGAGTAAAGTCTCCGGCATTGATGACTGCGACCTCGGTGGGCAGAGCAACGATGTTGCGAATAGCTGCCGCGCGTTGCTTAGCCTCTTTGTGCGTTAGCGCGTCATGCGGACTCGGCATGTGAAGCGGGCGCGATGCGCGATAGCGCGAACGCAAGAGCCAGCAACAGAAAGGATCGATCTCGGCGAGCATCGCAGGCTGCCATCCGAGCGATCCCCAGGCAACGGAGACTGCCTCGATGCCCGAGCAGACGGAAAGATACTTCATGCGACGCTCCGCGGTCCCCGCTTCCGCGCGCAGAGCACATTGAGGGCACCGAGGATATGAGCCATCGAGGTGTTGCGGCCATAGAGAACCATGTCGGCGTAGCGAACGGGCGCGAGATCACCGGCACGGTCTACCAGAAGAAGAGGGACATGCAGGTCCGTTTCGAGCAGGCGGTGAATCAACCTGCCCGCAAGGTCGCCCTGCCTCGCGTGGATCAAAATGCCGCAGACAAGGTGGCTCGCCATCATGACGGCAGCGGCACTGCGGCTGTCGTCGATGGCGGTAACGTCGTAGGGCTGTAGGCGCAGCGCAAATGCCGTAGCGGAGAGCAACTCACGATCGGCGCAGTAAAGCAAAATAGGTATGTTCGATCGCATAGTTTTCAGCTCCCGAATGCCTGGTCTTCGTGGACGTAGCTGATCACGACGCCAAGCGGATTGGTGAGGAGCATCGCGTTCGGTACTTCATCGCGAAAGCCGTAGACGACGTTTGCAGTCCAGCGCTCGCGGCTCTGCTCCTGCTGGTCGCCCAACGAATAGAAGACCTTTTCAAACTCGATGTGGGCGCGATACGGTGCTTGCCGCGTATCGTCGAGCACGACAGCTTTGATCTCGATGTCTACGTTCGGTGCGCTGGGATCGAGCAGGAAGGTCTCAAGGGTTTTGGCTTTGGTCACCCGCGACAACGTCGCGCCTTGCAGCTCATTGGAGAAGAAGTTCAACGACTCGGCGAAGTCACGCTGCAGCGTGGCGTGATTTCGACCGTAGTAGAGCTGTGCCCAACGAGCGAGATAGTATTTGCTGACCCGCTCAACAGGCACCTTCGAGAAGTCGGCATAGTTCACGGCTTGGCCGCGTCCTATGTCCGAGACCGAGATGATGAGCGGCTTCAGCCGCAAGGCAGCGGTCTGTGCTCGATAGAGGAGCGCAAGCGAAGCAAGCGTGACGACGGAGAGCACGAGGATGGCAACTTTCAGATAGGTGTTGGTAACGACAGGCTCCGCATACAGCTCCAGGAACTTGTGTCCGGCGTCGGTGATGGGAAGTTGATTATGTGTTTTCGTCATGGCTAATCTCCCATCGGGTTGACCCAGGTGCCGGCGCGTCCGCTGAGGATGGCGCTGGTGAGTTCCGGGATTTTGACCAGGCCGTAGATGCAGACAAAGAGCGTAATCAGCAACGCGGGCAGGATGGATAGAGCGTTCGAGATGCTGATGTTCCCGATGACCTGAAACATCCCGGTGAGGACCTTCGAGAAGACGAAGATGAAGGCTGCGGCAACGACCTGATAAAAACTGAAGCCGATAAAGGCTTTGAGCCAACCCCAGAAGAGCCAGTCCATCTTCGGCACAATGAACCAGGGGATGAAAACGGGGCCGAGCAGCACGCAGACGGCGGACGCGACATAGCCATACGCGATGACGGCGAATGCGACAGCCTCCATCGCTGCGAGGATTATGGCGATCAACAGATAGGTCAGATCTTCGAGGATGTTGAAGCTGCCGGGAGGCGCGCCGAGTTGCTGTTCCTCATTCGTGATATCGGTGACGATCTGCTGGGTCTGGTCGGACTCGATCTGATTGGAGATGTTCAGTCCCTCTTTAGTGATGAGGTCGCTGAAGCTGTAACTGGTGCCGGGGATCGGTGTCGAGTAATACGTCAGCATCCCCAATCCGAAAGCAATCATCAGGATGAGGTCGGCGAACTTTGCGAAGTGAAAGCCGCCCCCTCCCTGCGAAGCGGAGAGGGCGGCCTTCACACCGAACCAGACAATCAGGATCACGGCCAGGCCACGGAAGATGTCGAGTCCCGTGGCCTGGAGAGCTGCGCTGTTCGAGGAGAGCAACTGCGTGATGGCCTGGCCGATGAAAGTGAAAGGATTCTGTCCCATCAGTTGCTCCCGTTGATGCTGAGTGAGATGGAGTGCATGGAATCGCTCACGCCGCTGGTGATGTTCTGCATGGTGGTGGGAAAGTTCTGCTGGAAGTAGACCGAGTTGTTGAGCGCACGATTCTGCGCGTCGATCTGCTGCTTCTGCGCGATGAGCTGCTGCTGAATCGAAGCCGCGAGAAGCTGGTTGGTGTCCTGCTGCGAGTGGATTTGGAGCAGCGTGGCGGAGTTGATCTTGCCGAGCAGGGCGTTCTGCGTCTGCTGGCTGGGATCGGTAGAGAAGGTGTCCGATTCGAGGTTCGTCAACTTGGTTGCGAACGCCGACTCATTCGTGCGGATCGTTCCCAGTGTCGAGAGCGTGTTGGTCGTGGTCGTTTGCGCCAGCTCTGAGGTGGCGTACTGGTTGGCGACAGTGGCTTGCGTCCGGGAGTCGAGAGACGAGTAGTTTCCAGATGGGTAGCTCTGGGCCTGCACGTAGGCGTTGTTGTAACCCTGCTGCGCCTGGGGCAGACCACCAAAGTTGAGCGCATTCACCAGCGGAGAGGTGTTGCCGTAGGTGTTTGGCGGCGCGGCTAGGTTGGACCACTGCGCCCAATCCGCCCTGTACCGCGCCGCGAGGTTCTGCGGCATGGTGGACATCTGGTAGGCGAGGTTGTACATGGTGACGATTTGGGTCCGGGTCTGTTCGGCAGTGGTGTAAATCTGTGCCTCTTTCAGGAGGTGCTGCTGCCAATTGTTGAGTTCCGTCGCCCACTTCTGAAGCTGCGATTCGCCCTGCTGGATTTCCTGAATGGCGTGGGCGCTCTGCGTCGGGTCGTACACGATGCCTGATCCAAACTGCGCGTGCGCCGCAGGCGCGAGCGCGGTGAGGACGGCGAGAATGAGGCAATACATCTTTGTTGACTTCATGGTGGAACCTCCGTGGAGACGCTCATGAGAGCGCCGGGTTATGGATGGACAGGGATGGTTATGGCACAGGGCGCGGAACGCACCTCAAGGCATTCCGGCGCCATGAACCGGCAGGGCGATGGCTTCGGCGGCGATGAACTATCGCAGCCCGCCATCAGGAGACAGGCGAGAGCGCTGAAGAGAGCCGCACGCATCACATCACCCCCGGCATGTCGTGGTTCTCGTATGCGGGCAGCAGCATGTCCTGGGTGATGTAGACCTTGATTCGATGGCCCTCCCGGATGGTGATGGTGGGCGGGATATTAATGAAGCGGTCGAGCACATTGGCACTCGATTGCGACAGGCTCGAAGCGATACCAGACTTATAGGCCTCGGTGCCGGATTCGTTGTAGCCCTGGTTGGCGTTCGTTGCCTCGGCAGCGCCGGAGATAATCCCCAGCGCAATCGAAGCACCGAAGATTTGCAGGTAGTGATTGTTGACCTGATCCTTGAGTCCGGTAGACCCGGCCTGATCGAGACCGTGGAACTGGTCGAGATCGACGGAGTAGCCATCGGGCATCAACAAACGATGGAAGGTGACGGCGAGGCGCTTCTGGCCGAGCCCGGCGACCTTCTGCACATCGCCGAGGATGAAGGTTCCCTCGGGAATGAGCATGTGTTGGCGGTCCTGGCTATAGATGGGATTGGTGACCATGACCTTCAGAGGTCCGGCAAACTCACCGTCCAGGCGATTAACCAGCACGGTGTCGATGGTGGTCCCCTCGAAGACCACAAAGGGCTGGCCGTGTGCCGAGTTGACGTTCACCTCCGGCGCACGCTTGCTGCCAGAGGTGCCAGGGGCGGCCTGCGTAGCAGCAGCCTGCGGCGGCAAGCTCGAAGAGCGAGCCGGAGCATTGTCACTGACGCCAGTGGGTTCCGCCGATGGGTGCGTAGCGCCGTCATCGGCGGAGACAAGGTTGGAGGCAAAGCGGGCTTTGAAGGCCATCGCTTTTTCCGCGTCCGCGATGGGATCGCGGGGCGGCTCGGTGACGGGCGGCAACTGCGGAGCAGGAGCCGCGACGCCGCCGGCCTGCATGGTGGGGGCGTTGGCGGCGGAGCTATTCATCGCGGATGCAGTTGGGTTGTTGTTCCGGGCCTGTTGCTCCTGCTGGCTCTGGCGCTGATCCGCACTGAGGTCCTGCTCCAGCTCCTGAATCTTCCGCTGGTTCATGTCCGTGGATGCGGCCAGAGGAGACAATGCCAACTCTTTCGGCGCAGGCTTGGTGTGGTTCTTCGAGAACATCACGGCCATGAGGATAAGCACCGCGAGTCCGGCGACGACGTAGCCCTGCGCCTGTTTGGGAACCACACCCTCGGGTGTGATGCGTTTGTCACGTAGCGCCGTCGTTGTCTCCTGTGGAGGCGGCGGCACGGCCTGCGGTTCCATCGGAGCGGTCTGTTTTTCGTCTGCCATCGCG
>JBEKGF010000101.1:0-10689 GCA_050012935.1 Edaphobacter sp.
TCGATTGAAGAAGCTTCTTACTTCACGTATGCCAGCGGTGGGCTAGGACACAATGCACCTTCAGCTGTCGGCGTCGCGTTAGCACAGAAGAAGCTCGGCACCAATCGCCCGGTGATCGTTGTGATTGGCGATGGCTCATTGCAGTATTCGGTGCAAAGTCTCGCTGCTGCCGCTCAACACAAACTGAAGATGGTCTACATCGTCCCATGCAACGGTGAATACGCAATCCTGAAGGAGTTCGCAGTCCTCGAGAAGACGCCCAACGTGCCGTCTCTCGATCTGCCTTTCCTGGACATCGTCTCACTGGCGAAGGGATATGGATGTCACGCAACGAAGGCTGACACCAAGGAAGAGATCCAACACGCCTTCAAGGAAGCCCTTGCCGCGGAGGGACCGACAGTGATCGCTATTCCAATCAAGCGAGAGCTGAAATCCCTCATCCCTTCATCCAGCAAGTGATCCTAGGTGACCCCAGGCTCCGCGCCGATTGTCGGCGCGGAGGACTTCCGGGTTCGCTTTCCAGGCCTATTGGTCGACGGCTGTTCTCACCGTTAGATCACGTTCTCCATACTTCTGCGCCATAAATCCGTAGTGTGAACTGGCTAAAGAACGCTAGTTCAACCGCATTGAGCGGCAACACCGAGATCTGTCGAAATAAAGCGATTGGAAAGAAGGGAAAACCAAATGAACCGTATTGTTAAGACATTGAGCCGAGTTGCGTTCGCCGCGTTGTTCGTGGCGGAAACCGCAATTGCAACGCAAGAGGTTTCGGCGCAAGCCCTCACCATGGACGGCCAATCTGGGATTTTCTTCCAACCCTGGGCAAACGTCGCGCCATCGTCGCCCGGCAAGTTCAACGGACCTACCCTTTCCTATCACGCCGTAACAGCAGGCCCAGTTGCAGGCGATTACTTCAATGTCTCTGTGGAAGAGGGCTTCGGGAGCTGGCTTGAGTTTGGTTACACCCGCGACAACCACACTGATGGCGGAAATCCGGCCTTGAGTCCGCTCTTTAATGACGCTGGTATGAATATCTTCAACATCAAAGCGAAAGTCCTTCCAGAGAACTTTCACAAACAGAAGTGGATTCCGGCGGTCGCAGTCGGCGGCGCGCTCCGAACAAACGATCCGTATGTAAGTCAGGCATCCGCGCAGACAAATGCAACGAATGGCGATATCTATGGGGTTGCGACGAAGCTCGTCGTCATTGAGAAGAAATTCCCGCTCTTGCTGAGTGGTGGTGCAAGGGGTACGAATGCAGAGGTATACGGCTATGGCGGGAATGCTACAAATTGGCAAGCACGAGCGTTTGGAGCTCTCGCGATACCGATTCCCGTGAGACATGCGGTGTTTGCCCCCACCGTCGAGATCGACCAGGAACCACACCATCTCAAATACGTCGCGTACGCGAATATTCCAACCACTGAAGTTTATGCCGTAAGGATATCTGATTACCCAAACCAGAAATGGGCAATCGACATTGGTACTGGCCATGTTGCATCGACCGCTTACCCGGGTATTGCTCTCAAGGCCAACAACGCGCTCGCAATCGCATTCGACCGCCGTTTTTAGAATAGGACAAAGATCATCATGAAGGCAAAGCGTATCCCAGGTTTCATCGACGTGATCGAGGTGAGTGACCCCAATGAGATCAAGGCTGCTAATCAGCAGCGTGAAATTGATCGGCAGTTCACTTCGAAACTCCCGCTTTTGAATGGTCTGCTGCTGAGCAATGTATTAGGAACACTTTCCTATCGAGAAAAATGTTTCCCAACGATGTTGCCAAAGCAAGACGCTGTTCGTGCACACAATCAAAACGCGTTGTGGGATCGACTGAACGCCAAGGCCTCCCCCTTTTCCGATGGTCCCGTCGAATTGGAAAGCATCGCGACATGGCTAAAGGGGACCGGTGAAGACCAGGCCGTGGGCATTCTTCTTCAGGAACTCATAGGACGTGTCTTCGAGTCGTCCTATAAGGCAACTCAGGAGAGCTGGGCCGCCGCGGTGACGCTGAACGCTGCTATTCGAATAAAGAATCCGGTCACACGCCTCACCTGGAAGATCACTGGCCGAATCCGCAATGCCAGGAGAGTTCTTGCCGCCAAGGTCGCGGGCGATAGAGCGGCGATTCATGGGACCGGAATCGCGATCCACAATTTGGTTACGGCTCTTCGATCAATGCAGGCTTTATACCACGACATCGGTCTGAGAAAGTCTCTTTCTCCAGAACAAGCAGCAAGCAGATCTTTGGCTGCACCGGCAGGAGTTCTTCGTCAAGCAACTGCCGCTGGATCAGTCTCAGGTTGCCCATTTAGGAAAGGAACTCTCTTCATTCTTAAATTGAGTGAGGCTTATAAGCGGTCAGGCGATGAGGGAGTTGTGTTCCAGAGAGACAGTTGGAATCAATGCCCTGCAGAAAAATGGGTGCCTGCACTTCTTGCCGGAATCTGGGTGCGAGCTGTGAGTCTCTCCTGATCGGAGAAGTGTCAGGCACAGTGCGGCGCGATCCGACTCGCAGAATTCGCGGGACTTCTCTGCCATTGACTCCCTCTCGTTTTGTCCATAGGCGTCACGAATCTCCGGCGTAATCTTCATTGAGCAGAACTTGGGGTCGCACCTGGAACAAAAGTGTGCAGTCTTGTGAGTGTGGCTAGTAGTCTTCGCGCCTTCAACGAACAGTGTTCGGTCTTGATGTTCAGTGCCTCTTAGAGGATAAAAACTCAGGTTGAGCGCCGTATTGGAATCGGCGATGGCTGACGCGCGCGCTGCTGCCGCTGCCGCAAAGGTAAATGTCTTGAGTTCGCGGCTCAATCTGTACTTAGCAGAGAACGATATCAAACGGCAGTTAAGAGAGTTTCCGCGCTGAGAACATAGGGTCGAGAAAAAGGAAAGTAGTAGGCACTTCGCTTAACGCAGGAGAATGTGTCTTGTGAAACCACCGCGAGTTGTAATAACAGTTGTTTCGAAACAAGGAGAAATGAGATGGCGCATCTTGCAACAGACACGGTCGTACTAATTCACGGTCTCTGGATGACACCCCTGGCATGGGAGCATTGGGTCAAGCGATACGAGCAGCGAGGATTCAAGGTCGTCACTCCAGGCTATCCGGGCGTGGAGCAGGGGATTGCGGGAGTTGAGGCACTGCGGCGGGATCCATCCGCATTAGCGAATCTGGGTGTTCGCGAGGTCTTCGACCATTTGGCTGATGTCATTTCAAAGCTTGAGGCAAAGCCCATCATTATGGGCCACTCGTTTGGAGGGACATTCGTTCAGCTACTTCTGGATGCTGGCTTCGGCACGGCGGGTGTATCTATCGACGGAGCTGCCGTGAAGGGCGTATTGGCACTACCCTTCAGCGAGATCAGAGCCACATTTCCAGTCCTTCACAATCCAGCAAACTTACACCGTGCTGTTCCGATCACCGAGGAAGAGTTTCACTACGCGTTCACTAACAATCTAAGCGAAGAGGAAACGAAAGCTGTCTATGACCGTTACGCCGTCCCTGTACCGGCACGAATCCTGTTTCAAGGTGGGTTCGCGAATTTCACACCTCACGCATCCACCACATATAACTTTGCCAACGATGATCGTGCCCCACTGCTGTTCATTGCTGGAGGCAACGACCATATTCTTCCACCCGCCGTACAGCATGAGAATTTTGAGAAGAATGCCAAGCACTCCGAGGCAATCACTGCCTACAAGCTATTTCCAGGCCGCAGCCACTACACCTGCGGCGAGGCTGGTTGGGAAGATGTCGCGGACTTTGCGCTTAATTGGGCACTCGTTCCCTCCGCGGGCGAACTCGATTGACTCAGTCAAAGAGGGCGGCGATTCCGCCGCCCTCGGCAGTTTAGACTTAACCCGCAGAGCACTGCATCCCTATAAACCCTGAACGCGCCGGTCTTGTCTCGGCCATAGTTGAAGCCAGCCATCGGCTCGGCAGCGCAGTTTGCCCCTTATAAGCAAACAGGCATACACCATCTGCAGCCACCAGAGCGTGGGAGCAGTGTATCGATCGGTAGCCCAGCCCTTAGAAAACTGCGTCTCGAATGAGAGTTGTCCGTTGGACGCCTGAACCTCGCTGCGCTGCGTACGAAAACCTGATCTTTGCTTGGTCTGTATCTACTGCCGACACTTCGGTGTTGAAAGTGAGATCACCGTGAGGAAAATAAACCGCACTTCGCGTTGATGAATGTGCGGAATGGCCTAAGGTTGTGCATTTTCGAGTCTCAATTCTCGAGAGTGGATGCTCTAGACCGGCTTCGATTGTCACGGCACGTGAAACTAAGAAACGAGTTGCAAACAGTGGATGCGATCTCGTTGGATTTACCCTGCAGCGACTCACCGCTGAATCGTGCAGACCAGAGAATCATTCCTCGCATGGTCGACAATTGAATCTGGGCAACGGGTCCATCAGGTGCAAGATGCACGTGACCGCGGAGAGCGAACTGAATTCCCGACCTGCTCCAGTGGCTGAGCTGGTCTACTGGTGTCTGCAACCCACCGAAACAGGCCCGAAATACTCTGACGTTTTGGGTCTGTGCCAATTCGTGAGTCAGCTCCTCTTCTAGATTGTTTGCAACATGTTGGACGGTGGGTTCAATGGGATTCGCATTAAAGGAAAGCACCGCTACCGAAAGGGACTTGTCATTGGACTGCAGCGTAGTTCGGTCGCGTGTTCCCAACTGGTCATCAAATGGCGATGGATAAACCACCTCAATCACTGGCACATAGCTTCCGCTAGCCAAGGTGATCCTCACTCGATACTGCTCAGGAAAATTCGAGTAATAATCCCTTAACTTTGATCTGAGGCGTCGCGCTTCGGTCCGAACGATCGTGTCCAGGGTGGGATCATAGCTCGCCGGCCTCTTGTAAACCTCTGTTCCTACGGTGTACTCCTTGAAACCATCAGCTTTTCCTGCCAGAAGATATTCAACACCCGTAGACAGAAAGCACGATAGTCGGATCGACTTGATAAAGAGACGACTGTTGAGTATTCGATTCAACTCGTCCCGTACTTCGCCATGAGTCCAGCTGTCCGATGAGGGGCGTGTGATGGGACTTTGATCTTGATCTTGGAACAGCCGTGATGTGATGTTCATCGTTGTCTCCCTTAAAGTCGAGATTGACGACAATCCCGAGACATTCTGTCGCCGCAAAATTGCTATATTGAGAGTTTGAGGCGGAATGCCCTTCTGCTCAACGCCTTTTCAGGCATGATTTCCGTCACCCATTTAGGTGAGCATCGAGAGAGCCTCTGTATGGAGTTAACATCTGGCAATCGAAAAATTCGCGTCCTAGTCGTCGACGACCATCCGATGGTGAGGGATGGCGTGGTCGCCTCGGTTAGGAGCCAACCTGACATGGAGATCGTTGGAGAAGCCACATCGGGCCAAGAGGCGGTGGAGCACTTCACGCACTCTCGGCCCGATGTTACCTTAATGGATCTTCGTCTCCCTGATATATCAGGGAACGAAGCCATCGAGCAGATTCGGGCGAAATTTCCGAATGCTCGCTTCATCGTGCTGACTACGTATCAAGGCGATGTTCAAGCGGTCAGGGCTTTCAAGGCTGGAGCGATGGCCTACTTGCTCAAGAGTTCTCTGCGGAAGGAACTGTTAAGCACGATACGAGCTGTGCACGCTGGAAAAAAAGTCATCCCGCCGGATATCGCTGCTGCTATGGCCTCGCATGTGGCCGACGACGAGCTCTCGATGCGAGAGCTGCAGATTTTGCGCCACGTAGCGGAGGGGCTCTCAAACAAGCTCATCGCGGATCACCTCTCCCTCAGCCCGGATACCGTGAAGTCTCATCTTGCCAATGCGATGGCTAAACTCAATGCGAATGATCGGACGCATGCGGTGACCATCGCCATAAAAAGAGGCTATTTCGACCTGGACGCGTGAGTATGCTCGGTTAGATGTTCCGCGGGTGCTCGAAATGACTCCGAAACACCTCATTTAGTTTTGTCTCGCTTCAAAGGCGATTTGAAGATTGAGCTGCCGCGCACAATTGAGTTGCCTCCCAGCGCAACGAGAGTGGTGGAGCAAGCGCGGTCCTCATCGCGTCCGGAAACAATTGCTTCCATGGTCGAAGTTCGTTCCGACTAATTCGGATTTGTGGGTAAGAACACAAAGTTCATCACGGTTAGCTCACTGTTTTTCTCGATCAAACTCTCCTATCGTTAACATCATACCCGTCACTTAGGGGATGAGCCGTTGGATTGTGAGCAAAACTTCGGCGTACTTGCGCTGGTGCTACCCTCATCTCGATCAATTCTCGATCAGCTTGAAGCGGCTTCGTACTGCGCCGCGAGAGGATCGAGACAATGACCAGGATGCGCCTTTTTATGGTGGTCATCCTGATTCTGGGATTGCCGAAGAGCCTGATGGCGATGAATCCTCAGACTCAGCTCTCACAATATGCTCACACGGCATGGCGTCTTGAGGACGGCTTAATCAACGCAGCACCAATAGCAATCGCTCAAACCAAGGATGGATACATTTGGATCAGTACCGAAGAGGGCGTCCTCCGATTTGATGGTGTTCGCTTTGTTCCTCTGGCTGATGTCGTTGGGAAGCCTCTTGGTTTCAGCGGAAGTGTGTGGAGCTTGCTGGGAGCCTCCGATGGCAGTCTTTGGATGGGAGGGTCCGATCATCTTTACCGCTGGGATGGTGTAGAACTCTCAGCTTTCACCCGTCACGGCAGATTCGATGCAATCGTGGAAGATCGATCCGGAGCAATTTGGGCTGTTCGTGAAAGGGTGCACGAAGACAGAGAGGGCGCTTTATGCAGACCCACAGGAGCTACAATTACTTGCTTCGGAGCACAGTTTCAATTATTCAACAGTGAGGCAATGGCAGCGGTGAATTCCGACGACGCTATTTGGGCGGCAAGCGGTCTTGCTGTATTTCGTCTTTCGTCCGGAAGATTAACGCAATTTCCATTCAGATTTGCCGTACAAACGGTGGGAGCTTCCGGGGTTTCGGCAGTGGCTCCTGACTCCCATGGCGGTGTATGGTTCGGCTTTCCATATCGTGGTACTGACCTTGGTCTCGAACATCTGAAAGATGGACATATCCAACGCGTTAGGACTCCCAAACTCGATGGCTCCACCCTTGAGGTGGATGCCCTTCTTAGCGAGAAGAACGGAACTCTCTGGGTTGGAACAAAGACGGAAGGCATTCTGCGGATATACGGCAATCAGGTGGAGCGTTATGACTCTAAAGCCGGCCTCTCTGGAGATGGAGTTACGAATCTTTTAGAAGATCGGGAGGGCAACCTCTGGGTTGTAACAAACAAGGGGATCGACCGATTCAGAGATTCCAGCGTCATCACATATTCAGGAGCACAGCACTTTAGCAACGACTATCCTGACGCTGTTCTCGCAACTCACGACGGTAGCGTATGGACCACGTCAATAACTGGAGCAGATATTCTCCACGGACGTTCAGTTTCACGGCTTGGAGACACGGTCCGCCTGTCAGGAACGCAGGGGACCTCACTTCTTGAAGATCGAAACGGAAATATATGGCTGGGTCTGGATAACGACCTCTATCGGATCTCGAAAGGAGTGATCACGCCGATTGTTACCGAGGACGGACAGTCAGTCGGTGAGGTGGGACGCATGGCGCAGGATAATCAGGGCAATGTCTGGATATCCACTTTCGAAGATCTGGTTAACGATAAAATCCTTTCCTTCGTGAAGCCAAACGACCACGTCGCCCGGCGCTTTGTCACCGAGCTTGGGATGTCAGCCGTCACCATGCCAGACATTCGCTCAGGCATCTGGATATTGGATAGATCGGGCAACATCGCCCATATTGAGGGTGGGAAGACTGAACCCGAGCGGAACAAACTTCTTGAACAGAAACATCCACTCGGCTTAATGCAGGGACCTGATGGGACTTTGTACATATGGTGTAACGAAGGCTTGATACTGATCCGTGGAGATGAAGGCAGGTTCATTCCAGACGCGCAATTGGCATCTTGCCGGATACATCAATCCATCTTCGATACAACTGGATCTTTGTGGGCCGCGGGCAAATGCGGACTCATTCGTATCCAAAAAGGAGAAGTCGACCAATGGTGGAATTCGCCCGATGCAAAGCCTTGGAATCGCCTCTTCCTTGATGGGAAAGATGGATACGAAGTGAATTGGGGCGACTTCTCGCCGACCCTGTCCCGATCTCCAGATGGAAAGCTTTGGTTTGCAACCGGAAGCGGCTTGCAAGTGGTGGATCCGGCACGTCTTTACTTCAATTCCTTACCACCTCCGGTAGTGATCGAATCGTTGATAGCCGATCATGTTCGAATACCGCGACTCGCCGCCAATCGTCTTGCGGCCAGAACGCGCGACATCCAAATCGACTACACAGCGCTTAGCTTCCCAAATCCCGCCAAGGTATTGTTCCAATACAAGCTCGATGGGCACGATACAGACTGGCAAGACGCGGGAGCACGACGCCAAGCCTTCTACACGAATCTCGCACCTGGTCACTACACGTTTCACGTAAAAGCATGCAACGACAGCGGTGTATGGAATGAACAAGGAGCTTTCATACAGTTTGATATCGCGCCTGCCTGGTATCAGACCATTTGGTTTCGCGTCGTCGCCGCAGCTTTGATCATCTGCGTTTTTCTGGGCGCATATCTGCTCAGAATCCGGGTGATTGCAGAGAGAATTGAGCTCCGCGTTAATGAACGTATGTCCGAGCGTATGCGCATATCGCGAGAGTTGCACGATACCCTCTTACAGGCGATTCAAGGAATTGTCCTACGATTCTCCAGTTATACGGCGCGTGTGTCACCAGACGTGCAAGAGGAAATGGAGCGATCACTCGATGATGCAGAATTGCTCCTCATTTCCGGCAGGGACCGGATTAGGGAGATGCGAGGGCAGCTATCCGATAATGAGAACGTCACGTCAGAGATTCGGGGCATTGTTGCGAGTTTATTCGAAAACCGCAAATGCAAAGTGACTGTCGAAGCACAAGGAAACCCGGTACCGTTGAGGCCAATTGCTCACGAAGAGGCCATTTGGATCGCAAGAGAAGCTCTTACAAACTCAAGTCGGCATTCCAAGGCCAAAAACCTCACCATTCAGGTCTCCTTCTCGCCCAGGGATTTCCGGATGTCGATTCAAGATGACGGGGTAGGGCTCGACGCAAATGCATTCCTAGCTCATTATCGAGGCCATTTTGGTCTTGTGAGCATGCGTGAAAGAGCAGAGGCAATTGGGGGGCGTTTCAGTATCCGCAGCGAAACTGGCCATGGAACACTCGTTAGCCTGTCGTTGCCCGACCGAGTTGCCTATATGGCGAAACAGGGATGGTTGAGCAAGCTGATTGCTCTTCGCGCTCGATAGCAATCGAATAAATCGTCGGAGTTAGTTCTGGCCGAATCGGTGTTGGGTCAAAACATTCGTCAGGGTTATCACAGTTAGTGCCCGGTAATTAAGAAAGGTACCGTTTATCGATCTACTGTTGGATAGGATGAGGCTTGATAAGATAGTTCCATTCACCATGGAATTTGCCGGGATGGATATTAAGCTGTTTCATTTCTTCGGCTGTGACCTTGCGTCCGGTTGGGTATTTGCGTCGATCCAGCCGGCACTTCACGCTTAGTCCTTTGGCGGTGGTGGTCGCGGCAATCAGATTCACAATAGTCTCGTAATTCAGCAAAGGCTCCCCGCGCCAAGTCGAGGAGATGAAGGAGAACAATCGGTGTTCGATTTTGTTCCACTTGCTGGTGCCTGGCGGGAAATGGCAGACCGAGATGGCTAAACCGGATTCGTCGGCGAATTTCTGCAACTCGACTTTCCATAGGCGCAAACGCCAGCCATTGCTGCCACCGCCATCGGCGGTCATCAGGAGGCTTTTGGCTTTGGGATAGAGTCGCTTCCCTTCATAGCGCCACCATCCCCGAATCGAGGCTACGGCGAAGGCGCAGGTGTCATGATCAGTCCCGACATTCACGAACGCGGTGTTGCGCCCGATATCGTAGATGCCGTAGGGATACGCGCGGGGCACATCGGGGTGGGGAAAGTCATGCCCGCGCACCTTTTTCGGCTTCTTGGCAGGAAGCCACTGCTGGCCGTCATTGTAGTAGTTGCCGATGAGTTCTTTCTTCTTTGTGTCCACGGAAATCACCAGCGAGTCCTGCTTAAGGCATTGCTTCACGGCGGCACCGATGTGCCGGAACTGTGCGTCACGATCGGGATGGTTTTCTCCTTCCTCGGTCTTGCGGTTGCCCTGCAGACTGTAGCCCAGATCACGCAGAATCTGGCCTACTTTGACATGGCTCACAGGATGCTTGCGCCTGGTCAGGATGTCGGCAATAGTCCGCGTGCTCTTCAACGTCCAACGCAGCGGCGATTCCGGATCCCCCCGCGTCTCGGCACCAATCATCGCCTCCAGCTTGTCAACGAGCTTGGGATCGCTCTCAGTAATCGGCTTGCGGCCACCTCCCGCGCGGCGGATTCGACCTTCCAGTGTCTCTCCAGACTCAGTCTCCCGAATGCCTTTGAGGATAGCCTTGCGCGACAAGCCGCATGCACGGCTGACCAGAGTCACGCCTCCCCAGCCTAAGGCCTTCGCTTCACTTGCCGCCATCAGCCGACGCCTACGTTCATCTAAATGCGGCCAGAGGTCGCGAAACTTCTCCGATAACTCAGTAACAGTAATCATT
>JBEKGF010000102.1:0-10559 GCA_050012935.1 Edaphobacter sp.
CGCGCTCGACCACCGCGAAGAGGCGCTCGAGTACGCCATGCAGTTCGCCCGCGATCTCGACCCCGCTCTCGCCAACCGCTTCGTCGGAATGTACGTCAACGACCGAACACTCAACTACGGCCCCGACGGCCGCGAAGCCATCCACAAGCTCCTCGAGATGGGCTACGACCGCGGCATCATCCCCCTCCGCGCAAAAGTAGATTTCGTCGGGTAGGCCTCGGTTCGATCGCTCAAGTTATCGGTTCAATCGCGCAATTGAGCGAGCAAAATTTATCGCGCAACACGCAGCCTGCAGAGCGTCTCATCCGCCGCAGGCTGTGTTATCTTTAATAAGTCGAGTGATTGCAGTCTACGTGCGAAACCCATGCAAAAGGGCTCTCATCGATCTCCTCTCAGGAGCAAAATCAAAGGACGCGTAGCTCAGTTGGTAGAGCATTCGACTCTTAATCGACTGGTCGTAGGTTCGATCCCTACCGCGTCCACCACTTTCTAAAGCCAAGCAAACGAGCCCCAGAAAATAGGACTTGATTTTTTGTGTCAATTTTGTGATTTGACCCGCTTCAACAGAGAAGCTAAGCGTCGTTGGAGTGGAGGAAGTACCGAAATGACCCAGACCATCGCACGCACATCACAAAAGAGTGGAGCTTGGACCGTCGCTGCTGGACGGAACCTATCCACCGAAGAGACCGCAAGCATCGCAGTATTTAAAATACAGACACCGCATGAACGCCAGGGATCGAACTAGCTGCACTTAAAACTCACCGGCACTTCTCACACCAATCCGAGTGCTCGACCATCGCGTTGTAGGCAACCAGAAGGGCAGCACGGCTGCTGCTGGTCCTGCCTCTGCCAAGCGTGTTCACGCACTCGCTGGCACTGTCCAGAAACTGATGCACCAGCGTCATGCCGTCGTCACAGACTGGGATGCTTTCCAGATCCCACATTGAATAGAGTTGCTGAACTGATATAGGCATCGAACGATCTACCTCCGATTCTTTGGTGGATGGGCCGTCAGGTATTGGAGCAACTTCGACAGGATTCCGCCGCTATTTTTTTCGCGCAATCGCCTCCGCTCGACCTGCAACCACACACCCCGGCGTATATTCTTCAAACTCAACTCGAAGAAAACTCGTCTCCTCCTGTTCACGTCACTATCGTCTCCAATCGATATGCTTTAGCATCATGCACATGCAACTCCGACTGTCCCTTCGTTTGTGCCTTCTTGCGTCCGCCGCCTCCGCGCCACTCTTTCCACAGCCATTGGCAGCCCAGCAAAAAAATAATGTAATCATCTTCGTCGCGGATGGGCTAAGACGCGGCTCAGTCAACGCGGCGGATATGCCGACGTTCCTCAAACTCAGAGCCGCCGGCGTCGACTTTCGCAACAGCCACTCCCTCTTTCCAACCTTCACCACCGCAAACGCTTCGGCGATCGCGACAGGCCACGGCCTCGGCGACACCGGCGATTACAGCAACACCATCTATCCCGGAGCCTGGCTCTCCAAGCCCGGTCCAACCGCCACCACCGGATACCTCACGCCATTCCTCGAAAACGATCAGGTGCTTGCGAACATGAACAGTCTCTTCGCAGGAAACTATCTCGGCGAGCGAACCTTCCTCTCCATCGCCCGCGAAAAAGGCTTCAACGTTGCTTCGGTCGGCAAGCTCGGCCCCACCGCAATCCAGCAAAACGACGCCGTCGGCTGGGACCAGTTCGGATCTCTGACCACCAACGGAGCGATCATCATCGACGACTCCACGGGAGACCCAAACGGCCTCCCGCTTCCATCCGAAATTCTCGACGCCCTCCAGAAGGCGAACCTTCCCCAGGACTCCCCTTTGCGCAGCAACGGCTACCCTGACACCTCAATCTGGAACAGCGGCTTTGCCGGCGACGCTGTCACGCCAGGAGCGGCCGCGGCCAACCTCGTTCAGCAGCAGTGGTTCACCGATGTAACCACCAAAGTCCTCCTGCCAACCTTCGCCGCGGATAAAAAGCCCTTCGTCCTCCTCTTCTGGTCTCGCGACCCCGATGGAACCCAGCACAACGAAGGAGACAGCCTGCAGCGGCTCGATCCGGGAATCAACGGCGACACATCCAAACGCGGCCTCCAGAACGCCGACCGCTGCCTCAAGCAACTCCTCGACTGGCTCGACGCGCATCCCGCCGTCAAAGCCCGCACCGACGTACTCATCACATCCGATCATGGCTTTGCAACCATCAGCCGCCGGGAAATCGCCGGCGACAACACCCAGACCACGGAACCCTCCGCTGCCTTGGACTACGAACTGAGCGGCAAAGAGAAGCCGCAACCCAAAGGAACCTTGCCCACAGGATTTCTCGCCATGGATCTCGGTATCCGCGAGCACCTCCGTGTCTTCGATCCCGCGATACGGGCCGCTACCGGCTCTTCAGTCTATGCAGAACTCGCCCTCGGCGGCGAAAGATCCCAGCACCCTTCAACGGGTAGCGCTCTCCTTGGCCAGACGATCGAACACATCGACGGCTCTGATGCCAAAATCATCGTTGCGGCAAACGGAGGCTCCGACCTTTTATACGTTCCGGACAAAAACGTGGACGTCGTGCGCCGCACAATCGACATACTCACACAACTCGACTACGTCGGCGGAATCTTCGTCGACGACGCCTTCTGCCCTGCGCCCAACAACTGTCCCGGCACCCTTCCTCTCAGCGCAATTGGCCTGGTAGGAAGCAGCCATGTGCCTCGACCGGCGATCGTTGTGACCTTCAAAGTCTTCGACCAGGTGGCCGGCGATCTGCAAAGCGCAGTTCAAGTCTCCGACACGACCCTTCAGGAGGGACAGGGCATGCACGGAGGCTTTGGCCGCGACCAGACCTTCAACAACATGGCCGCCATCGGTCCCGACTTCAAATCGGGCTTTGTCGACGAAACGCCCATGGGAAACATCGACATCGTGCCCACCCTGGCAAAGATTCTAGGCATCGAGATGCCCTCCGTCGGAAGCCTCAAAGGACGAGTCCTTCAGGAAGCTCTCACCGGCGGCGAAAACTCCAAAACTCCTGAGATAAAAACTCTCCTCTCTGCCCCCACGGACAGTGGAATCCGCACTCTACTCGAATACCAGCAGACATCGGGAGTTCGTTATTACGACCGCGCTTGCCTCATCGCAAAAGATGCCCCCCAGCACTGCGCGAAATAAGTGCAGGATGAACTTGGAATGCTGCGCCGGAAGCCCGCGCCCCAATCGATGGATGATGGATTAGAAAGTAAAGGCCAGACCGGCCTGCAAGGCTCGCGGAGACTCCGCTAGGAACAGCGTCTTCCCATCCTCGGAGAGGAACGGCCGATAGCCTTGCGCCAGCAGATTCGTCACTTCGATCGTCGCATCCAGCCCTGCCGGAAGCAGGTTACCCAGTCGCAGCGCCTGCCGCAGATAGCAACTCAAATACGCCTGATCGCCAAACGGCGCATATGGGTCCACCGCGGTCACCAGTCGCGTCGGCTGCCACCGATAACTCGCACGAACCCTCGTCCCGCTCCGAACAAGCCGCCCCTTCAGAGCGACCGTCGCCGTCTGTGCGCCTTGCGGAGCCAGGTCAGTCGAAATCGAAGGCAGGCTCATCAGTGTCCTCTCCTTCGCCGCCAGTCCCGCTCCTGTCGCATACGCGAACGCCACCCACAGGTTGGGCGTCAGCGGCTCGGTCAACGTTACATTCAACCCCTGCGCCTTGTACCCGCCCGCGAGAAAACGAAAGTCGCCAGTCGTCGAATCGGCAATAATCCCGTTCGCCCCCGCCGGCAGCGCTGGCTGAATATCCGCTGGCCCAAGCGCGCCGCCACCGGACACCGCAATCCTGCTCAGGTTGTCGTGATAGTACGCAACCAGCACCTCTCCCGGTCCCACCTTGTGACCCGCGGAAAACTCCTGGTGAACTCCCTGCTCTGTCTGTATCCGGCCCTGATACATCGCGGCGACCGGCAACTCCTGCTGTACCGAGTCGAGCCCGGCAAACGACTGCAGGTTCTGCGACGTCGCCATCCGATATCCAACCGTCCACGACTTCACCGGATGCGCCGTTATCTTCAGGAACGGCCGTGCTCCGGAAGCGTTGTCCGAGGTATGCACCACATACAGTGTGCCCCCAGCCTCGAGACTGGCAAAGTCGCCAATCTGCATCTGCTGAGCGGTCGACACCTGAATTGCATCCAGCCCCGGAGTACCGCCCGAACTCAACAGCTCCGGGTGAGACTGATAGCTCACCACCGCCCTGCCCGCCCCGCCGAATCGTGGCCGCGTCTCGTAACCCGCCGCAACCTCCGTCGACGGCCCAACTACGCTCGATCCTGGTTGCTTTCCAATGTCGGCATGCACCCTCAGCCCCGCACCATCATCCAGCGTCCGGTCCAGAACAAAAACATCATGCACGCCACTGCTGCCAAAACCGCCATCTCCGGCCGTCATCTCGGCACGGGCTCTATCGGTGTGCTTGGAGGGCAACTCCGCCGCACTCGATGAGACCAGAATAACGTCGTCACCTTCAGCCATTCTCAAAATGGGCCGATTCGCCGCCGAGCGCAGTGTCCACGTCCAGTCGTCGCTGGGCTCATCGGCCTTCCGCCGCTCGGCTGGAATCCACGTCGCAGACTCCAACAGCGTATTCAGCGTAAGGTTCACGACAGCCTGGGCCCCCGCCCGAAGCTGGAGGTTACTTCGCATCGCCGGCACAAACATTGCCGCGCTCGCCCTTACCTCATACTTCCCGGGAACCAAATGCGGAATCAGATAACGTCCGCGAAGATCGGTGAACGCAATACCCAGAACGGCTGAGTCGTCCGCAATCACCTGAACCAGAGCCCCCAGTTGCGCCACACCCTGCGCGTCCCGCACCACCCCGGATACAGCCGCCCCCTGAGCCGCAGCAATACGCACAGCCACCAGCATCAGCAGCAGCGTGACAAACCCGATCTTCACCTGGGGTCGTTGCACAGTTAAAGCCGTCCTGCGCGTCGATGGCCGTTGCAATTTTCCCGCGCCCCGAAAATGGGGAGCGTCTTACAGAATGCGCGGTAACCGGTTAGACCATCAAAATCCGCCTAACCATCTCGCCGTACTACGTCCGCATCTGCCTAATCCACGATGAACGGCGCAGATTCTGCGATCTGCTGCTTCGTTATGCCGTCATTAACCTTGATATTCACTTGATACTTGCCCGGCTGCAGACTCGCCAGCGGCAAACTCTTTTCAATCGTTACCTGATCCGAATTGGGGCTCGTCTTCGAAGTCAGTTCCTGTGTCTCCAGAATGGCCTTGTTCGTCGCCAGATCCAGAATCTGGTATTCGATTGTCGCGCCATTCTTCTTGCTCTTTTCGTCGATACCTAAGTTATACACCTGCATCCAGAAATTAAGGTTCTGCCCGCGATGGTACGTTACAGGAATCCCAATGCCGCTTGCCACGCGTGGAACGATATGAGTGTCGCTAATAATAAACCGTCCCGCTCCGATATCCCGCGTCGACACCCGTTCCATCTGCCCCGCAAGAATCAGCGAGGAAGACGCGAGATGGTCGTCATCGTATCTCGGAACATTCAGACTGCGCTCCCACCTGCCGATATGATCCGGATTATTCACATCCTTGATCACGACATCGATCTTGTACAGACCCGGCCTGAGTGGCATCGACTGCCAGTACACCGAGAGATCATTCTGCTTGCGGGCAAGTAGTTCACTGGGAACCTGAATGCTCACCGGGTCCTCGAAGGTCTGAATAATCTTGTGATTCAGGTTCGTCACCCGCCCCAGAATGTTCACCGTTCCCGTCGAAACGCCGTCCTTCGTAATGAAGGTGATATCGCTGTTCCTAATCTGCAGCGTCAGTGGCACCAGAATCGTATCGTTCGTTACTTTGACATAGTCCGTGCGAACATCAAACAAGAATGGCGGCCCCGTCAGGATCTTCGAGGTAGCCATGAACGCTTCCATATCCTTGAACTTAATCGGTGGCGCCGCCTGCAGCTTCGCAAAGAGATCGAGCCTGTCAAACTGCTTGCTCTGCTGCTGGTCCGACATCGGCCCTTTCCCGAGCTGCTCCAGACCGCCCCCGGTAAAACGGTCCGCCTGCTTCGCTTGGCCCATCTGCTCATACAGCGTCTGCCCCGCGCCGGGAGTATGCTTCAGCGCATCTTTCTCCGAACGGTCGATCGTCATGTGGTAATCGCCGCACATGCACGTATCCACAAACTCGATATCGATGTTGTCGCCGATCCCCTCAAGATACCGATAGTGCCAGATCTCGAACGGGAAAGTTGACGTATTTCCTCCACCCTCTTCCATCGGCCTGTCGTAGCTGCCGCCGCTCGGATGCGAATCGATACTGTCCGGCTTGCCGAACGAAATATAAATATGACCGCGGTCTGTTCTCCACCCCGGCTTGCCCGCCGCAAAGTGCTCGTTCGCATACGCAATGCGCGCATAGTGCTCTTCGCGAAACTCATTCTCCGGAGAGTCGGGATTCGGATTCCGCCGCAGCCAGAAATTCTCAATAAACTGATCGCGCTCTTCGTCGTTGCTCAGGCTCTTGAACGCCTGCAACTCCTGGTCGGTGATAATCCACCGCACATCCTCATCGACCCATTTCTTATACTCACCCTTCAACTCGTACTTCAGCGCCTTCTGTTGAGCGAACTTCTCCTTATCGCTCAATGGCCTCTTCAGAGGGTCGGGTTTCTCCACCGTCGCCGGTCCTTGCGTCACCCCGTCCGGCTGTGCCGGCGGTGCGGGGGGCTCCTGGGCAGACAGAACATGAACTCCCGTCGTAAGCAGGAAGGCCAAAGCCGTGCCAAATGCAAAGCGCCATGAAGTTGTCATTGTAAGAAAGGTGCTCCTCTAACCAGCATGTATTGTAGTGCCCTTATATGCCGCTTACAAGAGGTAGACGCACCAGCCGGCCTGTTATCATCATCTAAATCGGTTCGGGACTAAGATATTTCACCAGAAGCAGGTTGCGGCCCTGTCCCAACATCTGTATAGAGAAGCTAAGTCCAATTTCTGGAAAGAATACGGAACACGGCCACTCTGGCTTCCGTACTGCCTGTTGACAGAAAAAACTTCGCCAAAAGCACCCCGGTCCTTTCGCGGAGGTTCTTGGAAAGCAGCAAATGAGCGCAAAAAAGATCGTCATCATCGCCGCGGTCGTCCTTGTTTTGGCTGGAATCGTTACCGCCAGCATCCTTCACGGACAAGCCAGCGTCACCAAAGTGAGCAGCGCCCCGGTCGTCCGGCGGGAGCTGACCTCAATCGTCAATGGCACCGGCCAGATCAAGCCCAAGACCTACGTCAACGTCGGCGCCACAGCCTTCGGACGCATCACCCACCTTTACGTCAAAGAGGGCGATCACGTAAAAAAGGGTACCGTGCTCGCCACCGTGGAAAGCGTCCAGCCTGAGGCCACCGTCACCGCTCAGGAAGCCACCATCGCCGCCTCCAAGACCGATATCACCAGCTATCTCGCCGCGGAAAAAACCGCCGAAGCCAACATCGACCAGGGCAAGGCGGATCTCGAGCAGAAGCGCCTCGACTTCAACCGCGCGCAGGCCCTCTACGAACAGAAGCTGATCGCCAAGCAGGACTTCGACTCCAAAAAAGCCGCCTACGATATGGCAGTCGCCACCTTGGCCCAGCGTCAGGCCGCTCTCGCCCAGGCCCACGCCCAGACCGACTCCCAGCGCGGTCACATGAACCAGGCCGTCGCCAGCCAGCGCGCCAACTTCGACGCACTCGACAAGACCATCAGCCGCGCCCCCTTTGACGGCCTCGTCACCAACGTCCCCGTCCGCGAGGGCGAAACCGTCGTCCTCGGAATCCAGAACGCCGAAGGTTCAACCCTCATGACCCTCGCCGACATGTCCGTCATCACCGCCGAGGTCAAGGTCGACGAGACCGACATCGTCAACGTACATCTCGACCAGCCCGTCGACGTCACTGTCGATGCCCTCCCCGGACGCATCTTCAAAGGCCACGTCACCAACGTCGGCGATCAGGCCCTGCTTCGCACCACCGGCGTCGCCACCAGCCAGAGCACCACAGGCACCGAAGAAGCCAAGGACTTCAAGGTCGTCGTCACCATCGATCCCGCCGCAGGCGTCTCGCTCGACGATCTCCGTCCTGGCCTCTCCACCACCGCCAAGATCACCACCGCCCACCAGCCAAACACGCTCGTCATCCCAATCCAGGCTCTCGTGCAACGAGACATCGCCGCGGAAAAAATCCTCACCGCCAACGCCGGAAAAGCGCCTTCAAGCTCCGTCGCCACCGCCGCGGGCGCTGCCACGAAACCCCAGCTCGCCCAGGGCGTCTACGTCCTCAAGACCGATCGCAACAAACTCCGCGCAGAATTCGTCCCCGTAACTACCGGCATCACCGGGGCCACCGACATCGAGGTCCTCGGCGGTCTCAAGGAAGGCGATCAGATCGTCACGGGACAATATCGAGTCCTCCGCGCCCTTAAGGGTGGTACCCCAGTCAAAATAGACAACACAGTCGAAACCACCGACACCGACAAGTCTTAAGTCCGCACAAAAACTATTCACCGGAAGATGGTTCATTAACCCTCGTGGAACCATCTCCACGGCCTAAACGTACTATCCTGAAACAGGCAACACAACCGGAGAACCGGATGGCCATCGAAACCGCAGTCGAATCCCCGCTCACCACCAGCAACGCAGCAGGCCCCCTCCCCGGCGATATCATCGTCACCGACAATCTCTGGAAGACCTACGAGATGGGAGACCAGCAGGTCAACGCACTTCGCGGCGTCAATCTCCGAATCCGCCACAATGAGTACGTCGCCATCATGGGCCCGTCAGGCTCCGGCAAATCGACCCTGATGAACCTCATCGGCTGCCTCGACTCTCCATCGCAGGGCCGCTACTGGCTCAACGGCCACGACGTCTCCGAGCTCAACGACGACGAGCTCGCCCGCATTCGCAACAAGGAGATCGGCTTCGTCTTCCAGACCTTCAACCTTCTCGCTCGCGCCACGTCGCTCCACAACGTCGAGCTGCCTCTCATCTACAACGGCACCCCCGCCGCCCAACGCACCGAGCGCGCCAAATCCGTCCTCGAATCCGTCGGCCTCGGCTCCCGCATGATGCACAAGCCCAACGAGCTCTCCGGCGGCCAGCGCCAGCGTGTCGCCATCGCCCGCGCTCTCGTCAACAGCCCCTCCATCATCCTCGCCGACGAGCCCACCGGCAACCTCGACTCCAAAACCGGCGACGAGATCATGGCGCTCTTCGACGAGCTCCACTCCCGCGGCAACACCATCATCCTCGTTACCCACGAGCCCGACATCGCCGAGTACGCCCACCGCGTCGTCACTATCCGCGACGGCGTCATCGCCGGCGACCACAAGTCCACCCGCATCCGCAACCAGCAGTAACAAAACACTCACTCGAAGCAGTTCTGACATCCGACGCTATCGTCCCACCGTCTAAAATGGGATGATGGCAAAGCTCAACGGCAGATCGTCTTTCCTCGGAACTCTAGCCGTTCTCCTCGGTCTCAGTGTCACCCTTCGCGCCGGAGACCCCGCACGCTTCGACCTCACCGGCCCCCCGATCGACGTCCACGTCACCCGCGCCGGCAAGACCCTTCCCATCGCCCAGGTCCCCAACCTCCAGCCCGGAGACAAAATCTGGCTCCGCCCTGACCTCCCGCCCACGCAGTCCGTCCACTATCTCCTCATCGCGGCCTTCCTCCGCGGCTCCACCAACCCACCCCCCGACAACTGGTTCACCGAGATCCAGACCTGGAACAAGAAGGTCCGGGAAGAAGGTGTCACCATCACCGTCCCCGACGAAGCTCAGCAGGTCATCCTCTTCCTGGCGCCCGAAACCGGAGGCGACTTCAGCACCCTCCGATCCGCCGTCCGCGGCCGCCCCGGCGTCTTCGTTCGCGCCTCACAGGACCTCACAGAAGCCGGCTTCGAGCAGGCGCGCATCGAGACCTACCTCGCCAACATCCGCCGCGTGCCGTCCGACGACCCAAAAGCCCTCGCCGAGCACTCCGACTTTCTTGCACGCACCCTCAACCTCAAACCCAACGGCGATTGCTTCAAGAAGCCCGTCGATGCTCAGGCCAGTTGCCTTACCCAGGCCGGCAACCAGTCCCTCCTCGACGACGGCCACGGCCAGACAGTAGCCGACGCTCTCAGCAATGGAACAGGCACCGACCTCATCAACCAGGCCAGCTACACACAGCTCGCAGGCGCTGGAGTCTATAGCGCATACGTCGGCGCCATCGTCGACTTGGTCCGGCTCATGGGCAGCCTTCACGTCGCAAAGTACCAGTACATCCCCGCCATCGCCTTTCCTAGCGGCGAAGCCCTCAACCTCCGCCTCAACACTCCTCCCTCTTTCAACAATCCAAAATCCGTCATCGTCATCGGCCTTCCCGCGATCCTCGCCGCCGTCCCTCCGCCTCTGCGCCCCTCTGATCCCAAAGAAATCTCCTGCCTCCTCAAGCCGGGCGTCGTCCTCCCCGTTGAGGGAGCGCCCCTGGTCTTCTCCACCGCCT
>JBEKGF010000103.1:0-10477 GCA_050012935.1 Edaphobacter sp.
CCGGCTCCTGCGGGACGGGATCGCAGTATCCATCGAACCGAAGGCTCTCGAACTGCTGATTTTCATGTTGCGGAACCGGGGCCGTTTACTGACGAAGCAGGAGCTTCTTGAAGCTGTCTGGCGTAATTCGTCCGTCACAGAAAATGCGCTTGCGAGAGAGATTGCGTTGCTTCGTCGCGTGTTGGGCGACTCCATCAAAGAGCCCAGGTACATCGCAACCGTCCCTACCCGAGGCTACAGATTTGTCGCGGAGGTGGGTGAGGCCGCCGAAGAGCAATCCGGTCCTGAGCAACCCGTCGCCGCAGGAACATCCAAGCCGCTGGCAGTCTCGAATCCGCAAATGGCGAGACCACACGGCAGAATCATTGTCATCGCGGTGGTGATCCTTCTCGCTCTTGGGGGTGCGCTTTCCTTCCGATTTTTCCATCACCCTCAAGCTCGCCTCCTGGCAAACACCGGAGAGCAGGTCGAAGTAGATCAACTCACCGAATCGGACGGGCTGGACGTTTTCCCTGGTTTTTCTCCCGATGGACGATCCATCGCATACAGTTCGGACAGAACCGGAGCTTTCGAGATTTATCTGCGACAGCTCAATGCAGATGGCGGAGAAGTGCAACTGACCCACGATGGAGGGGGAAACACGGAACCTGCCTGGTCCTCTGACGGACAATGGATTGCCTATCATTCGACTAAAGCAGGCGGTCTTTGGATCATCCCAACCTTCGGTGGCACTTCCCGTCGGTTGACCAATTTCGGCTCACATCCATCATGGTCACACGACAGCGCAAAGATTGCGTTTGCCTCTGGAACAATTGGGGCCATCACCGAAACAGAGCTAGGCACCACTCCGGATTCGACAATATGGACTGTAAATGTCCATGACGGGAATTTGGCACAGCTAACACACCGGACGGGGAGCACCCTGCAAACCTTTGGCGATAGCTCTCCGCAATGGTCGTATGACGACCGGAGAGTCTTGTTTGTAACCAATGGGCGCATCTGGACCGTAGATGCCAGTGGACGTGACGCCCGGCTAGTCCTCGCTGACAGGTTCGCCTTTGATCCCGTATTCAGCAATGATGGGCAGCGAATTTACTTCCTGAGTCTGGACGCGGAGGGATCAAGCATTTGGGAAGTTCCGGTCAATCAGAACGGATCGGCAACGAGTGCGGCCATGAAGGTCTATGGCGCCGGTCCGGGTACTGTCCACTACTTAACCAGTTCGGGACCGAATCTGGCCTTTAGCGTCGTGAACACACAGGACAATCTATATTCCGTCCGCCTTTCATCAAACGGGCAGGCAGGAGCCCCGCTTGCTTTGACACATGACACTCGGCTACGCAAAACGCGCCCTGTCTTCTCTCCAGACAACTCGACGATTGCCTTTCTAGTTACACAGAAGGGGCAGGATGGCCAGGTTTGGACCGTATCCAATGATGGGAGTAATGCACAAAAACTTCCTGGTGACGTAGCAGCCTTTGATCCAGATTGGTGCGATGCGGACAGCCTCTGCTACTGGACTCATGACAACCTAAACCTTGCGCACTTATGGCGATGGAATGTCCATACCAGAGGATTAGAGGATGTCTTCCAAACGAACGAGAGGATGAGTGCGATTCAGCTTTCTCCGAACGGACAATTCGCTGCTTATCACCGAACGGACAACGGACAGGTCAATGTGTGGACCCTTTCTCTCTCTGATAGTCACGCCAGCCAGCTAACCTTTCAGGAGCGCATTAAAGGTTTCCCCGCCTGGTCACATGATGGCAAATTCCTCGCCATTGAAGTTGCGGATGGAGTAAACACTCAGATTGCCGTCATACCCCGGGCTGGAGGACCACTCGTTCCCCTGACACACGACACAGGACAGAATTGGCCCGCAAGCTGGTCTCCGGACGACAAGGAGATTGCATTCGCAGGATTCCGAAACGGTATCTGGAATGTGTTCGCAGTCTCCAGGTACTCAGGGAAGGAGCGCCAACTGACCCACTACACTCACGCCAATACATTCGTTCGTTACCCGGATTGGTCTCCGGATGGCCGTAATGTCGTCTATGAATATGGAACTTCCAGCGCCAATGTCTGGTTGCTGAAGTTGGCCAAGAAGTAGAGCGCCAAGTGAATCATTGGGTCTCAGGGACCGGCACTGACCTAACGATGCGTCGCCAGTTACCTAGATGGCTAGAGCCGTGATTAAGACCTATAAGCGTTGTCATACCTAGCTGTAAAAGGTTACAAGGCTTTGTGAAATACCTCCTAGTAAGGGTTTGACACCCCTAGCTCCCTATGGGTAGCATCTATCGCAACGGAGTTTAGACAAATGGCCAAGACCGACATTCAGGGCACCTTGGATCTTCTCATCCTCAAAACGCTTTCACAGACGGGAGAGCTGCATGGGTACGGAATTGTCCTGCATATCCAGACTGCCTCGGCTGAATTGCTACGAGTTGAGGAAGGTTCTCTTTATCCAGCGCTCCATCGCATGGAGCAGAAAGGCTGGGTCAATTCGCAATGGGCGCTCACCGAAACGAACCGGAAAGCGAAGTATTACAAGCTGACTGCCGTTGGACGCAAGCAACTACAGGAAGCCGAAAAGAGTTTTGAACAACTGGTGAAAGGCGTGCGCGCCATGTTGCGCTACGCGTGAGGTATCCCATGTCGCTTTTCCGCCGCATCTCGAACTTGTTCTGGCGTTCAAGAATGGATCGCGAGATCGATGCTGAGATCAAATCTCACCTGCAAATGAGAACTGAGGACAATATTGCTTCCGGTATGCCGCCAGATCAGGCGCGCCGGGACGCATTGATTCGTTTCGGAAACCCCACGGTAACCAAGGAACGAGTCACGGCCTCGGATGCCGCACTCACGCTGGAAAGTATCGGCATGGATGTGCGATACGCGTTTCGCCGACTCGCAAAATCGCCGGGCTTTTCGATTACTGCCATTCTGACGCTTGCTCTTGGGATCGGAGCAACCACAGCCATCTTTAGCGCTGCCTATGCGCTGTTGCTTCGATCGTTACCCTTTCAGCATGCCGACCGAATTATCGGTATCTATGAGACTCACCCACAGGTTGTTGGACCCGCAGAGGTCAACTTTCTGGACTATCAGGATTGGCGCGCACAACAGAAAAGCTTCGAGCAGGTAGCCGCATATTCCGGCACGAGCTCCGATACTATGTCGCTGGTTATGGAAGATCATGGGGAACAGGTTCACACGGTTCTAGCGTCCAGCAACCTGTTTTCGCTTCTCGGTGTTGTACCTATTCTTGGCCGCACTTTCGTGGAGCAGGATGACACTCCGAACGGAAATCATGTCGTCGTGCTCAGTGCCGAGGCCTGGCAGCACTACTTTTCGGGTGACCGTAGTGTCCTTGGCCGCAACATCGATCTCAACGGTATCAACTACACCGTGATCGGCGTACTCCCTCCTGGCGACGCTTATCCCGCAACAGGCGAATTCTGGATGCCTCTTTCGCTGATGGACAAAGACATGCAGACCCGTCGCGTGGGGCACACACTGGATGTCTTAGGCCGCCTAAAACCTGGTGTTGAAGTAGCACAGGCACGGACAGATATGCAAACCATTGCGGCACGGCTGGCGCAGGTCTATCCGGCAACGAATAGAAATATCGGCGTGCTGCTTGTTCCGCTGCGAGAGCAACTCGTGGGCTCGTTACGACCGGCCGTTCTTACGCTCCTGAGTTGCGTTGTCCTCGTCCTCTGTATCGCCTGTGCCAATGTCGCGAATCTCCTTTTGGTACGAGCTGCTACCCATGTCCGCGAAGTTGCCGTAAGGCAGGCCCTTGGAGCAAGCCGCCTCCGCATGTTCACACTGTACCTTTCCGAAACATTGATTCTGTGTCTGCTTGCAGGTTTGCTTGGGACGATACTCGCCGCGCTCACTCTTCCACTCCTGCGGGTGGCGTTCACGCATACGGCGGGGGCGGACCCATCGTTGGTCGGATCGATTCAGCTGAATGTACCAGTCCTGCTGGTGACGTTAGGCGTCTGTCTGTTCACCGCCATTCTCTTTGGGCTATTACCGATGATCAAGACCCCGAGCAAATTGGCCGAATCGCTGCGTCCGGGCGACCGCAGCAGCACAGGCAGACAAAGCTGGAGCAGAAGTGCACTCATCTCCACAGAGATCGCGATAGCCATCGTTGTGCTATTTCTGGGAACGCTGCTGATTCGGAGCTTTCAAGAACTTATCAGTGTGGACCCTGGTTTTCGCACCGATCACTTGCTCAGCCTTGAGATCACATTGCCTCAACCTCGGTACGAAGATTCAACTCCAGCGACCAATCACTTCTACGAGCGGCTGATCGATAAACTACAGCAATCGCCAGGCATTTTGTCAGCTGGGGCGACAGACGCCGTTCCGCTGCAGGCATCTCATGCGATGACGCGATTTCTCATTGCGGGCGCGGCTCCCGTGGCGCCGGGCGCCTTGCCGATGGAGCAGGTCCGCTCCGTCAGCCCAGACTTCTTCCATACGATGGGCCTTGAATTGAAGCAAGGCAGGGCCTTCGAACAAAAAGACATTGAGAATAGTTCGCATTTCATTATCGTCAATCAGGCATTTGCCCAACGTTATTTTTCCGGCAAAGATCCGTTGACGTCAAGCGTCCTGATGAATGTCCTTAGCCCTCATCCGGAGAAGATGCCTGTGATTGGAGTGGTCTCGAACGCTCACGATCTGGGTGTTGAGACTGAGGCTGAGCCTGAACTTTATTTCCCTGGGTTTGGAGTTCATGCGGTTCTCTTGATCCGCACGAATACTGACTCGAAGAGCATACTTCCCGAGGTGCGCAGCGCTGTCAGAGACCTCGATCCGAATCAGCCAATCTACCACGTTGAGACCATTGATGAGGTCCTTTCCGATTCCCTGGCTCGGCAGAAGATGATCGCGGTTTTGCTCGGAATCTTTGCTTTGCTTGCGCTCACCCTCGCGGCCATCGGCATCTACGGAGTGATCACCTATTCGGTCACACAACGCCAACGTGAGATCGGGGTCCGCATGGCACTTGGAGCAACCCGAGCGAAAATCTTACTCCTGATTCTGCGGCAAGCCGCTACCTTCACTGGCATTGGAGTTCTGGTGGGACTGGTTGCCGCCTTCGCAAGCGCACATCTTGCAAGCGCGCTTCTATTTCAGACCAGTACAGTTGATCCCATCTCTATTTGTGTATCGATCTTTGGGCTCATGGTTATTGCGATGTTGGCTGCGGTCTTGCCCGCAGGCCGGGCCGCAACGATAAACCCCATTGAAGCTCTTCGATCTGAATAACGCTACGTGTGAGGTAATCCCATGTCGCTGTTTCGCCGTATCTCTAATTTATTCTCACGCGGGAAGTTGGAGCGGGAGATACAGGACGAATTGCGTTCCCATCTCGACATGCGCACAGCGGAAAACATCGCGGCGGGCATGTCTCCTGAGCAGGCTCACCGGGATGCTCTTCTACGATTTGGGAATCCCGCACTCACGAAGGAGCGAATTGTGGCCGAAGATGCCGCGCTGACGCTGGAGAGTCTGTTTGCGGATGTCCGCTACGCTCTTCGTCAGCTCGTGCGCAATCGTGGGTTCGCCGTCATTGTCATCCTGACGTTGGCCCTTGGCATCGGTGCGACGACGGGCATCTTCTCGATCCTGAATGCCTGGATCATCCAACCTCTGCCGCTGAAAGATCCGCAGCAGCTCGTCATCTTCTGGCGTGCAGCGGCAGACAGCCCGAATGAACCGGCTTACTACTTCAGTTGGCGGGATTATTTGTATTTCCGTGAACGCAGCCATGCGTTTCAATCGCTCGGCGCATCCTTCGAGCGCGGATACACCTTGACGGGCGTTGGGGAGCCTGAGAGTTTGCATGGTGGGATAGCCAGTAGGACTCTCTTCGCCACGCTGGGAGTATCAGCTTTTCGTGGGCGGCTCTTTCTGACGGATGACGACACTGGGCCTCCTGTTGCAGTGATTAGCTACCCTTTGTGGACGCAGCGATTTCACCAATCCTTATCGGTGTTGGGCGAGACACTGACACTCAATGACAAACCTTTCAAGGTCGTCGGGATTCTTCCTTCGGGATTCTCCTACCGGGTCCTCGACCAGCCGCACGATATAGACGTGTGGACGTTAATTCAGGCCGGAGATCCCCAATACAAACAGGACTCGGTAACCGCAGTAGCGATCATTGGACGACTCAATCCAGGCATGGCCATCGCGCAGGCGAGATCGGAGATTTCGCTGTTGCAGGCGGAGAACGACCGGCATTATCCCGACATTCCGAAGTCAACCACGTATCTCTCAACCTTGCAGCAGGACAACACACGCGAAGTCAGGGCTTCGCTTCTTGTGCTGGGTGGAGCGGTTGGATTGTTGCTCCTTATTGCCTGTACCAATACCGCGAGTCTAATCGTCGGCAGAAACATTCAGCGAGAAAAGGAGTTTGCCATTCGCGCCGCTCTGGGATCGAGCGCCCGTCGTCTCCTCGTCCAATTGCTGGTTGAAAATCTGGTGCTGTACGGGATTAGTGGGGCTCTGGGCTTATTGATTGCTTACGGCTCGGTGCGTGGCTTCATCGCCTGGAACCCCTTCGGCGCGCTTCCGGCGCGGCCAGTTACAGTTAGTCTGCCAGTATTGGCAGTTGCTGCACTACTCACTGTGTTGTCCGGGCTGATCTTCGGAGCCTATCCCGCATTTCGGGCGGCGCGGCTCAATGTTAATCAGGCGTTGCGTTCGAGCAGCTCCGGCACTTCTGCTGCTGCGGGAAAGTTGCGCTCACGGAACATCATTGTGCTGACGCAGATTGCCCTTTCCGTCATCCTCTTGATTGGCGCGTCGCTGTTGCTGACGACCTTCCTTCACCTGAATGCACAGCCTCTTGGGTTCAATCCCGCCGATACGCACGTCATCAACCTGTCTCTACCGCATAAGCGGTACGGTTCCGACACGCAGCTTACCCAACTTGCGGATCGCTTATCTGAGCAACTGAGAGCACTTCCTGGCGTAGATTCCGCAGGAATGACGTACTTCCTCAGACTGTCGGACGCCGGGACAGAACCGTTCCAAATGGAAAGTCGCGGCGATCTTACGGAGGAGCATCTACCGCAGGCCGTTCCCGTTACCGTTGGGCCTGGATATTTTCGGGCAATGGATATTGCGACGGTGGGGGGGCGAGACTTTGCGGACTCCGATGTGCAGGCGACACGCCCGGTCGCCCTCATCAATGAAGAAGCGGTGCAACGCTACTTTGGGGACAAGAACCCGATTGGAGACCATCTCCGCATCGGAGACCCGAAAGACCCAGAAACACAGAAGAATCCCTGGCTCGAAGTGGTTGGCGTCGTGGCAAGTACGAAATCAACTCGGTACAACCAGATTGCATGGGAGGCCCGCCCGGAAGTCTATACGGATTACCAGCAACAGCAGATTCACCAGTATTTTGCAAATTCGGATTACACAACCATGTTCTTTGTCGTGCGCACACAACCGGGCGTGGCATTGAGTGACGCGATCATTCAGAAGACAATTTGGAGCGACGATCCCAATTTACCCGTAGGGGCAATCAAGTCTCTCGGAGAGATGGTCGCCGGACTCCAGACGCAACCACGAATCCGCGCACACCTGCTTTCGGTCTTTGCAGGTTTGACGTTGCTACTGGCCGCTATCGGCATCTACGGGGTCATGGCTCAATCTGTGGCGCAACGGTATCGGGAGATCGGTATTCGCATGGCATTGGGAGCAGATCGTCAGAACGTTCTCCTGTTGGTATTGAAGCAAGGCATCACCTTAACACTCGCGGGAGTATTGCTCGGAACGGTGGTCGGTCTAATCGCTGTCCGATTTATGAAGAGCCTTCTTTATGGAGTCACCGCTACCAATCCTGAAACCTATATCGGGGTCGTTGCTGTCGTCTCCCTGGTTGCCCTCGTCGCCAGTGTTCTTCCTGCGCGGAGAGCGGCATCGATCGATCCGGTTCGTTCGCTGCGTACAGAATAGGACTACCGAAAGGGAACATGTATGTGGATTAGTTTGGTTTTGGCCTCGGCCATGATGCAACAGCCATCAACCGGCACGGCCAGCATATCAGCCAAGATCGTGGATGCCATCGACCGCAATTATCTCTATGCGGATGCCGATTCCTGGAAGCGCCTCCGCGTCGATCTTCTCAGCAACACCGACACAACTGCCTCTTCGATGGATCGACAGTTGGCGAAGCTCCATGACGGAGACCTCCGCATCTTCACATCCGAGCAGATCGCTGCGTTGCAGGCGGAAACTGCGGGGAAAGAGCAAGGAATTGGATTAGTCGATTTCTCTGTCATTGTGGAGCCAACCACCGGTGACGTAAAAGTAATAACTCCTCTTGTGACATCGCCAGCGTTCAAGGCGGGGTTGCAGCCTGGAGATGTGATCGTGAGCGTCAACGGACAAATGACTCGGGGATTGCTCCATGAGGATGTCATGGCGATGTTGCGAGGTGACTCCGGCAAGATCGACCTAACGATTCGCCGCGATAACAGACAGATTCAGATGCAAGTAGCAAAAGAGGCGTGGGTCGAACAGGCTGTCGAGTCGCACAGCTTTGTCGCACGTAAGCAACAGTTGGGATATATCAGCGTCCGCCTCTTTACTCCAGACTCGGGGGAACAAGTACGCCAGGCTGTGAACGCGCTAACGACTCATGGCATTGATAAGTGCATCATTGATTTACGCAACAACCCAGGGGGCTATCTGGACGCGATGGCAGTGGCCGGAAGCGCATTTACCGATCAGACGCTCGGCTGGAAGGTGAGGCGCGATGGCACGAAAGAGCCGATCCATGCAACAGCCAAGCCATTCAAAGCCATGCAGCTTGTCGTTCTCGTCAACGAGGGCACCGCAAGCGCTACGGAGGTGCTCGCCGCTGGTCTCCGCGATACAACCGGCGCTCATCTCGTTGGAGCAAGAACCTATGGACGGGGACAAATCCAAACCTACATCGCTTTGAACGAGAGCGCAGGAATTGTGATCCCAGCGGCGAGCGCCGAAAGCGTGAAGGCGATTCGTTTCAACAAAGGGTCCGGGCTTTCACCCGATGTTCTTGTTGCCTCCACCATAGGAACGCAGACCATTGACGCGGCGTATCTGAGAGCTGTTGAATTGTTGACACATGGCTGAACGGCAAAACCTCAAATCAGGAGGATATGTGCGTACTCTTCGGAAGAGTCTGTTTATTTCAATAACCGCATTTGCTGGGTTGGCATCAACAGGGTACGCGAGCGACAAAAGCATTGATGCTTCTAAATGTATCGTCACCGCATAGCCGGATGGGTCTCCGGATGGCTGTAGTGTTGTCTATGAATATGGAACTTCAACCTCCAATGTCTGGTTGCTGAAGTTGGCCAGGAAGCAGAGCGCCAAGTGAACGACGGTATATATCTCATAGTGACTTGTAACAGATAATTGATTTCATTGAAGAGGGATTAGTCCTGTGAAAATGCTGCCTGCATCTATAGTCGTTGGTCTATTGTTGGTTCCCACATGCACTTACGGAACCGACCGCAACTCAATCGCGCTGCTTCATCAAGCGATTCAGGCACAGGGCGGAGAACAAACGCTGCGTTCGTTGAAGAGCGTGCAGAGGGAAAGTTTCGGCTATCGAAACGAACTGGAAGAATCCGAACGGCCCGAAGGCCCTTACATTACCGAGTTCGATACGCTGGTGGAGATACATGATTTCGCAGGTAATCGTTACCGCAGCGTCACTGACGGCGTAGTTTATCCAGCCTTTAAGTCCTCGTCCGGCAGTGTCGCCGATGGCAACGTCGTCATGCACGTTTCAGGCACGACCAAGAGCGCGGGCACGCCGCAGCAATTGGAGGTGATACGCGAGCGTGAGGCTTTAAGCCCGGAGCGGCTGCTTCTCACAGCTCTGGACGCACCCGATGCCCACACGGAGCCGGATACGGTTCTGCAATCCGTCCCTCAAAACGTGGTGGCATTCACCCTGGACGACGCCCCGGTGCACATTTACATCAACGCATTTACTCATCTACCTACGGCTGTCGATTACTCCGGCCCACTGGCCAGGAGCGGTTACTGGAAGTTTCTTGGCGACGTGACGATGCGTACCTATTACAGCCTCTGGTGGCTGGCGAAGGGCAGGATTCACCTTCCGATGCAATGGAACATTGAGAGCAATGGATTGCCGGATCAGATGTATGTCATTCGCAAACTGCAAATCAATGAACCGCTGATCGAAGCGGACCTGACGATCCCTCAAGAGGTCCGTGCTCAATACAAGCCTGATAGTCCCCCTTTGAACCTTGACAACATTCCGTTGGGCAATCCCAACAAACCAGCGCAGGAATTAGCGCCTGGCATTGTGTTTATCCCCGGATCGTGGAACGCGACCTTTGTACGCCAGGACGATGGCATCGTGATTCTGGAAGCACCCATCTCCTCCGGCTACACGGCGAAGGTCATTGCGGAGGCA
>JBEKGF010000104.1:0-10405 GCA_050012935.1 Edaphobacter sp.
TTTGGCCAGTGAAACGGCAAGGATGGGCCAGCCAGAGGTGAAGCTGGGGCTGATTCCGGGCTATGGAGGGACGCAGCGGCTGCCGCGTCTGGTGGGACAGTCGACGGCGCTGAAACTGTTGTTGACTGGCGAGATGATCGGTGCGGCGGAGGCTCTGCGGATTGGGCTGGTTGATGAGGTGGTCGCAGCGAACCGGCTGATGGAACGCGCGCAGGAGATTGCGAAGACGATCGTCAAGATGGCCCCGTTGGCGGTTGCAGGCTGCATGGAGGCTGTGCGTTGGGGGGGAGAACTGGGACTGGTGGCCGCGACCGATGTGGAGGCGGAGATCTTCGGACGGCTGTGTGGAACGGATGACAAGGCGGAAGGAACGAAGGCGTTTCTCGAAAAACGGGCGGCGGCGTGGTCGGGTAGGTAATCGGCCCGGTTTTTTCGCGGTTTTTCGAGGTTCTGAAGCGCGGGAAGCCTTGATATGCTGGTATTCGTGCGTAGATATTTACTCCTCTTTCCCGCCCTTTTGCTTCCCATCGCCCTCACCGGTTGTACGCGTACCGCTGCGCCCAGTGTTGCCGAAGCAAAAGCGCTTGCCGTCGAGGAGCGGCAGGAGATCGATCTGGCTCGTCAGCAGATGGAGTTGATTCCGCCGCCTTCGAAGACTCGCTATATGGCGGTGAAGAGCCTGACGCTATGGGAGAACCCGTATCTGACGGTGCAGGGCGGTATGGTGACACTGCACGTCGTGCAGGCCGATGCAAATACGAGCGACCTGGGCGTGGGCGGGATGCTGCGGCCGACCGGCGCTCGACGGCAGGACCTGAATGTGAGGGTAAGCGATCTGCCTGCGGCGCTGAACGCCGTTCCACAGAACTTCTGGCCTTACGGGCGCGTCGTTGCGGTGGAAGAAGCACATGAGGTTCCGGTGAGTGCGCGGCCTGACGTTCGGCGAAATATGGAGAAAGTCATCAAGACGCTGAATGATCTGGGCGTGGTGGTGTATGAGTGGAGCGACAGCGGGCGAAGCTGATCTCGTTCTCTTACTCGAGTTGATCGAAGGCTGATTTGAGGATGCCGCTTGCGCTAAGATGCTCATACTTCTGTTGCAGTAAATTTTTTGAAGCTGGGTGAGCGATTGCATCTGCATACGACGGCACTGGTAGTCTTTTGCTTCTTTTTTGCGCTGGTAACGCTGGCCGGGTTCTGGGCCGCCCGGTGGCGAAGACCGAAGATGGGAATGGGTTCGCTCGAAGAGTGGGGACTGGCGGGGCGAAGCTTCGGCACGTGGGTGACCTGGTTTCTGATCGGTGGGGATCTCTATACGGCCTACACGGTGATTGCGGTTCCGGCGCTGCTGTATGGGAGCGGCGCAATGGGATTTTTTGCGGTGCCGTATGCGGTCATCGCTTATCCCTACATGATGATGGTGTTGCCGCGCTTGTGGACAGTTTGTCACCGTCACGGTTACGTAACCTTCGCGGACTTTGTGGGTGGGCGGTATGGGAACCGATGGCTGACGATGGCGATCGCGCTGACAGGAGTGCTGGCGCTGATGCCGTATATCGCGTTGCAGCTTGTGGGAATTCGCGTGGTCATCGGAGCGATGGGGGTCGAGGGAGAGTGGCCGCTGGCCGCGGCGTTTGTGATCCTGGCGGCGTATACGTACTCGAGCGGACTGCGCGCGCCGGCAGTGATCGCCATTGTGAAGGACGTGATGCTGTACGTGATGGTGCTGGCGGCGCTGATCTATATCCCGATGAAGCTTGGCGGTTATGCGCGGGTGTTTGAGCTGGCGAATCAGGCACTGGCGCTGCATACGCCGACCGCTACGATCTCTCTGAAGCAAGGGCAGTTTCTGGGATATTCGACACTGGCGATTGGGTCGGCGATTGCGTTGATGCTATATCCGCATACGGCGACAGCGGTGCTGAGCGCGCAGAATGCGAATGTGGTGAGACGAAATGCCGCGATGCTCCCAGCTTACAGCTTTCTGCTGGGATTGATTGCACTGCTGGGTTATGTGGCACTGGCTGCGGGCGTGGTGACGAAAGACGCGAATATGGCCGTGCCGCTGCTGTTCCTGAAGATGTTTCCGGAGTGGTTCGCAGGATTCTGCCTGGCGGCTGTGGCGATAGGAGCGTTGGTGCCGGCGGCGATTATGTCGATCGCAGCGTCGAATCTGTTTACGCGAAATCTGTATGGAGCTATGCTGCGGCGAAAGATGCTGCCCGAAGAAGAGTCACGGATGGCGAAGGTGGTTTCGCTGGTGGTGAAGTTTGGCGCGCTGGTGTTTGTGCTGAAGTTGCCCACGACTTATGCGATCGAGATGCAGTTGCTCGGCGGGATATGGATGGCGCAACTGTTTCCTTCGGTAGTAGTCGGAGTATTTACGCGATGGTTTCATCCGTGGGCGCTGTTTGCAGGATGGGTCGCAGGGATGGGATGCGGAACGGCAATGGCGTGGTCGTTGGGGCTGAAGAGTTCGGTGTATCCGCTGCATCTGCCCGCCGCGCTCGGGGGGACATACGCAATGTACGCGGCGGTGCCCGCGCTGGTTTTAAATCTGACGGTTTCTGTCGTGTTGACGGTGGTATTTCGTGCGGCGAAGGTAGATGGCGGAAGCGATGTTACAGACGCAGCCGCTTATGTTGGGTAGGTTTGAGTTCGAGACACAGCCCTATCGCGCTACAGTGCATCTCACGGCTAACTAACTTTGCCAAGGCGGATCGATGAGCAAGAAACATGAGTTGCAAGAGACGACGTATACGCGGTCGCTGGCGAAGGGTCTGCTGGCGGGACTGATTGGCGGATTGGTGGCAACTGCGGCGAAGACCCTAGTGGAGAAGGTCTATCCGCCGCAAACGCATGGCGAACCGGAGCCTCACGAGGTGTTGGCGGAGAGGGTTGCCGGACACGAGTTGGTGAGAACACAGAAAGAGGTCGCAACGGAAGCGATCCATTGGGGCTTTGGCGCGCTGACTGGAGCGGCGTATGGAGCGCTGGTGGAGTACTACCCCGCCGCGACGGCGAAAGACGGTGCGGGGTTTGGGATGGCGCTGAGTTCGCTGACTCATGGGACGATGCTTCCGGTGATGGGGCTCGGAGCAGCGCCTGAAGCGCAGACTGCGCGTGAGCGAACCAGCGAGATGGCTACGCATGTGATATATGGGGTAGTGACCGAGACGGTGCGCCGGGTGATAAGAAAAATGTTGAAATAGTGAAATGCCTTAGGTGGAAGCAAAGGCGTCGAGCCACGCCTGGTTGGCCCAGAGGCGTTCGCCGCCGTTGTAGCGGGTAGCGAAATTGCTGATGAGAGTGCCAGCCTCGTCGTCGATCTGAGAGGCGTAGCCGAGTATCAGCTTTCGCTTGCGTTCCACTGCGGAATCAATTTGATAGAGGACAGGGTTCAAAGGTTCGTTGCGCTGTTCGGCGGCTTCACGCAGGGCTTCCAAATCTGTCGCAGCGCTTGGGTGGGTGGTGGCGTACGGAAGGTCTTCGTAAAGCGCGCGAGGAATGCCTGGGGAGACCGGCATCGCTGCTTCGCGGACAGTGAGGTGATCGACGTGATTACCCAACGCTGCGGGAACAACCAGCGCTTGCATCGCTCCTGCATCGGATTGCTTGGTAATTGCTTTGCGAATCTTCTCGATTGCGGCATCCGCAAGGTTGACCGGCGTGTCGCTTAACTGTTCGAGCGGAATGCGAAGCCGAATGGGCGCGTCCTTCAGGTTGAGGTCGATCATGTAGAGGTTGTTCTTCAGGCCTTTGGGAAGATCCTGCGTGATTCGCCGGAGGAAGTGCTCGTCTTCGCGAAGGCGCATGGCGGAGACGTATGAGAGCTCGTCGTTTTCGTGGACGAAGCCGGCGTCGGAGTATGGGGCGTAACGGCTGCGAGTAAAAATATTGAGGATAGTGACAGTGTGGCGCGCTCTAAGCCAGTTGGTGATTGCGATCGACAGCGAAAAGGCTGCGTCGTCACGGTGCGGAGAGAGTATGAGGATCTTCAGGGTGTGACTCCGGCTGCTGCAAAAACTATTTTACCCAGATCCCCTGCGCACACTTGGAGATGGTTTTCAGACGCCCTTTTTCATTGGCTCCCAGATGAACTTGTGAATCTGCAGGGAGAGACGCGCGGGAAGGCCATCGACAAGCATCCACTCGACCAGCTTTCGCGGGTCGAGGGTCATGTTATCTGCGGTGCGTTGGGGGCTGGGAATCTTAGTAAAGGCTGGGCTGAGGAGAATCTGTCCCGCTTTTTCGTGAAGCGAATGAGTGTGTATGAAGTCGCGGGCGAAATCGTAGTCTTCGCGGTTGGTGATGACGAACTTTACTTCGTCATTTTTTGTAAGAGCGTCGAGATTCTCAAGACGGAAGGTGTTGGCCGCAGAACCTGCGCCGGGGCATTTGACGTCGACGATCTTGTGGACGGCTTTGGGAACGTCGGCTAACAAACGCTCGCCACTGGTTTCGATCATCAGCGTGTAGTTCTGTGCAAGGAGTCGGTCCATCAGGGGCAAAAGTTCCTTCGCCTGCAGCATGGGCTCGCCGCCGGTGAACTCGACGAGCGTGCAAGGGGCGAGGGCTTTGATCTGCTGTTCGATCTCGTCGAGCGTGAAAGGCTTGCCGCCGGTAAAGGTGTACTCGGAGTCGCACCAGGCGCAACGCAGATTGCAGCCAGCGAGGCGAACGAAGATGCAGGGCAAGCCGGCAAAGGAAGATTCGCCCTGAACGGATTTGTAGAGTTCAATCAGGTGCATTGCAGTGCGGCTTACTCGTAGTAGCGGGCGAAGCTGGTATCGGTTTCGTAGAGGGTACAGTCCTTCACGGTGACGCGGCCTTCGGTCATCTCGTGAAGCTGGAGCTTGGCTTTGTCGTAGAAGTAACGGGCAAGATTTTCGGCTGAGGGGTTGATCGTGGTAAAGGGCTCGAGATCATTGATCATCTGGTGGTCAAGATATTCGACGACGGGGCGCATGACCTGTTTGAGGAGCTTGAAGTCAAGCAGGAGGCCGGCCTCATCGAGCTGTTCGCCTTGCAGCGTGATGAAGACCTTGTAGTTGTGGCCGTGCGGATTCTCGCACTTGCCGCGATAGTTGCGGAGGTAGTGGCCGGAGGAGAAGCCGGCTTCTACGGTTACTTCAAACATGACTCTGGGGTCCCTTCGGTTGCCGCGCCTGTAATTCAGATGGAAGCTGAAGGGACGCGGCTTCAACTTAGCCCATACTTCGATTGTACTGTTTTATTCGAGGGTTTAGCGTTTGCGCCTGGCCCGTCGGGCTTCGTCGGCGCGGCGCTCGGCCTGCTCGAATAACGAAGACAATATCCCCGCGAGCGCGACGACAAGGCCGAGAACCAGAAGCCCAAGGCCCATAGTGCGCCAGAGCGCGACGTCGCCGGGCGAGCCTGGCTGCCGGGCGATGTTGGTATAGGCGATGCCGCAGGAGATCAGTGCGAAGAGAATGAGGCTGCCGGCGAGGATATAGAGATTGCGTCCCATGGGATGGTTCTATTTTATGGCTTGCGGCTTTTCTCTTTCCAAGTAGAATGTTTCAACTCCCCCAAATAGTTGAACGAAAGAGAGCACTGTGCGCAGTCCCTGCGAACGTGTACGAAGGTGTACTGCGCCATGACATCCACGCAAACCCTGGCCCTCGATGTCGTGCGTGCGCGAAAAAGCCAATCGCTACCGGCTTTTACGGTTGTACTTGCAGGAGCGCTCCTAATGATCTGGCCTGCGCTCTACAACGGCTTTCCATTGCTGTATCCGGATTCGATGACGTATCTCGGCGATGGGCCTATCCTCGCCCGGAAGATATTCCTGCATCAATCGTCGAGCTACTACGGTATGCGGTCGTTTTTCTATAGCCTCGGCATCCTGCCCTTGCACTGGAACGCTATTGCTTGGCCGATTGTCGTGGCGCAGGCAATTCTGACGGCGTATGTACTTTGGCTTGTCGTGCGGTCGATTATGCCTCGACGGACTGCAACCTGCTACCTGACTCTGATCGCAGGGCTCAGCCTGCTGACAAGTTTGAGCTGGTACGTCAGCATCGTCATGCCGGACATTCTCGGACCGGCTCTGTATCTCGCCTTCTATCTGCTGGTGTTTGCGCGGACGACGCTCTCGCGCAGGGAGCGACTAACTATAAGCGGGATCGCCTGCTGGGCCGTGACGGCTCATACGACGCACATGATGCTGGCTGCTGCACTCTGCATCGTTCTGATTCTCGTGCTGGTACTCCAACGCCAGCCGATGCGGCGAATTGTGAGAGCAGCCGGAGAGATGGGAGCCATTCTTGCGATTGCAGCCGTGGCTCAACTGGCTCTGTATGGCTACATCTATGGAAAGCCTTCACTGAATGGAGAGAGACCTCCGTATCTGATAGCGCGACTCGTCGCGGACGGCACGGGACGCAGATTTCTGGAGCAACACTGCGGAGAAGCTCGATGGACGATCTGCAGTCGTATTCAGAACCTTGCGGGAGATGCGGACCATTTCCTCTGGGATGCGGATGGAGGATGGGGAGGCGCTTCAACCGCTGAACAAGAGGAGATGCGACAAGAAGAGACAGCTTTCGTTGTAGCGACTGTGCGCACTTATCCAAAAGAACAACTATCCAAATCAATGGCGTTGTTTTGGACGCAGCTTCAGACCTTTGGCATCGAAGATCTCGATCCAAGCATGTGGGTTGCCGGCCAGTTCGATAAAGTTCTACCCGCAGAGCGGGCACACTATCTCGCGAGCCGCCAAGCAAGAGATGCTCTTCATATTGAGGGGTTCACCGCTCTCCAAATCTGGGCAATTCGCCTGTTACTGATTGTGATGCTCACACTGCTGCCGCTGGTCTGGCGTCACCTGTCGCGGCAACTCATCGGACTCAGCATCGTGATCGTCTTCATCGTGATTGCGAATGCGTTTGTAACAGGCACGATGTCGATGGTGGATGAGCGTTATGGGAGCCGGGTGATCTGGATGCTCCCGTTTCTGACCGGCTTGATTGCGATGGATTGGTTCTTAGAGCGCAGGACGCGGATCAATGTTGGGATTGTTTCTCAAAGAACCGTTCGACATCGGTGATGTCCTGTGTGAGGCGGTAGGGTGGTAGCGATTCGAGGAAGATGCGACCGTAACGCTGACGTTGGATGCGCGGATCGAGGAGCATCAGAACGCCGCGATCGTTTAAGCTGCGAATAAGCCGGCCGAAACCCTGCTTGAGTGTGATGACGGCGTTGGGAACCTGGTAGTCGAAGAAGGGTTTGCCCCCGAGGGCTTCGATGGCTTCCATGCGCGCTTCTACGACTGGGTCACTGGGAACAGCGAAGGGCAGCCGGTCGATGATGACGCAGCTTAATTGCTCACCCTGCACGTCGACTCCTTGCCAGAAGGATGAGGTTCCGAAGAGAACAGCGTTTGGCGTATCGCGAAACTGCTGTAACAAGACGTGACGCGGTGCGGTGCCGTGGAGAAGCAGCGGGTACGGGAGTTCGGCGAGGAGGCGTTCGTGGGTATTGCGCATCTGCGTGTAGCTGGTGAAGAGGCAGAATGCGCGGCCTTTAGTAATCTCGAGTACTCGGCGAATCCGCTCGACCGCCTTTTCAGGAAAGTCGGGCTCGCGAGGATCAGGCATGTTCGGCGGAAGATATAAGAGAGCTTGTCTTTCGTAGTTAAAGTGCGAGGGAACGACGAGTTCGCGCGTGGTGGCAAGGCCGAGGCGGCGGCGAATATGGTCGAAGCCGCCAGAGACGGTTAGCGTCGCTGAGGTGAGGATGACGGAGTTGTAGCTGTCGAAGAGCGTGGAGGTGAGAAGCTCGGAGACATCGATAGGCGTGGCCTGCAAATTGGTGTGGAAGGCAGCATGCGCTGCGCCTCGGGCAAGATTGCGAACTCCACCGGCGGCGCGTCGCTCGATCCAAAAGACGGTGTTGCGATCGGGGGATTCGAGAAGAAAGGTGAGGTGGGCGCGAATATCCGCGGTGCGCTTTCGCAGGCCAGGAGCTTCTTCGACGTTCTTCAGATGTTCGAGCTCGCCTTCAAGGCGGGCGAGTGCATTGAGGACGCCAGTATAGTAATCGCCGCTCTCTTCGAGGAAGGCCTCGCGGTTGTGAAACGGCATGCGGCCTCCTCCACCGGGAAGGCCTGAGGGCTCCATCGGAAGAATCGCAAAGAACATGCGCGTGCGCTCTTTCAGGGTGACGCAGGCGTTTTCGATCGCGGACGTGCTTGCCTTCTTTGCCTTGAGCATCAAGTCAACGTCGCGGATGAGCTCATCGATGCGCTGGTTCGAGAGGCCGATGCCGAAGTAGTTCGAGGCTACCTCCTCGAGTTCGTGCGCCTCGTCGAAGATGGCAGCGGCGGCCTCGGGCAGGATACCGGCGTCGGGAGCGTTCGCGGCCTGTTGCTTGATATTGAGATCGGCGAAGAAGAGATGGTGGTTGACGATAACGATGTCGGACTCAAGCGCCTTGCGCCGCATGTTGGTAATGAAGCAGCGCTCCCAATCCGGGCAAGCTTGACCGAAGCAGGCTTCGCTACGCGCATCGAGCTTCTGCCACAGCGGCGATGACTCCGGCAGAGCGTCGATCTCGGTGCGATCGCCGGTCTCGGTGGTCTTCTCCCATTGGGCGATGTGGTGGAACTGATCGATCTCCTCGAGGCCGTGGAGGAGCGGGTTGTCGCGCAGAGCGTAGAGCTTGTGGCGGCAGAGATAGTTGCTCCGACCCTTCATGTAGCAGACCTTCAGCGGGCCAAGCAGAGATTCGAGGAATGGCACGTCCTTGAAGAAGAGCTGCTCCTGGAGATTCTTTGTGCCAGTGGAGATGATGATGCGCTGCTGTCGTTCACGGGCCAGCCGCAGTGCGGGCAAGAGATAGGCCAGGGTCTTGCCGGTTCCGGTGCCGGCTTCGACGATGAGGTGGCGCTTTTCTTTAAAGGCCGATTCGATGGCGCGCGCCATGTCGTATTGGCCGCGGCGATACTCAAAGGACAACGACGAGCGCGAAAGAAGGCCGCCCTGGGCGAAGAAATCGTGCAGATTCGGCAGATTCTCGGGGGGAACGGGCGTAATCGAAATGGGCGCTATGGTGGACAATGTCGGGATTGCCTGCAGTTCTCGCGGCACGAATGCTTTGCAATTTCTATAATAGAGAGAATAGCGAAGATTTAGCGTAGAAACCTGGCTACCCAGAAGGTGCGCGAGAGAAAGTTGGACATTCCTTGGCTAAGCGGAACGATAAAAAGCGGTTAGGCAAGAAACATCGGCAGGCGAGCACTCGTCCGAAGAAGGGGCGTGCGCCAAGGGTTGCGCCTACGACGGGGGCGGTCGATCCTCGTAAACGCAAGATACTGGCGACGAAACGAGCTGCGGCTGAGAAGGCTTTGCGGGTGACGAAACAGTCTCCCGACAAAGAAAAGAAAAAGACATTGCGGGCAGACGCTCCTTATGCGAAGCGGCCCAGTTCGACGAGGCCCGCCGATGGAATTGCGGGCCGGCAGACCCCTCGCTCGGAGAACGTCCGGGGACGGGAGCGGCTTCACGATGATCAGGACGACTGGCGCGATGTGGAATTACTGGCCTCACAGATGGTCACGGAGACCGAGAGTGCAGACGCTCAGGAACTGCCGCTGATCGCGGTGTGTGGAAGGCCGAACGTTGGGAAGAGTACGCTGTTCAACCGGCTGACGGGGTCGCGGCGGTCGATTGTGGGCGATGAGCCCGGAATTACGCGGGACCGCATCTACGGCGAGATCGAGTGGATGGGGCGGGCGGCGCGGATCGTCGATACCGGCGGCGTTGTGCCGGATGATGAGGCGCTGATTCCGGCGGAGATCTTCCGGCAGGCGCAGGTGGCGCTCGATGAGGCAGACGCCATTGTGATGGTTGTGGATGGGCGGACGGAGCTGGCTTCGCCCGATATGGAGTTGGCACGGCTGTTGCTGCGCGGCGGCAAGCCGGTGTTTCTGGCGGTCAACAAGATGGATACCGAGGCAATCCAGTCGCAGGCGGAGAACTTCCGGCAGCTTGGGTTCCGGAATGTGCTTCCGATCTCGGCAGAGCATAACTCCGGGATTGGGGATCTGCTGGATGCGGTGTTTGCGGTGTTGCCGGAGACGGCGGAACTCGACGAGCCTTCTGTGATGCTGACGGAAGAGGACGAGGCAGAGGAGGATGCGAACGGTCCCGATTACTCTATCGACCCGGTGGCGAAGCGGGTCAGGAAGCTGCGGTCGCATGGCGAGTATGAGAGCAGGGAGACGAAGATCGCCATCATTGGCCGCCCGAATGTAGGCAAGAGCACGCTGCTGAACGCTCTGACGGGAACGCAGCGGGCGATTGTGTCGCCGATTGCCGGAACGACGCGCGATGCTGTGGATGAGGTCGTCGAGCGGGATGGTCATGCGTTCCGGTTCGTC
>JBEKGF010000105.1:0-10252 GCA_050012935.1 Edaphobacter sp.
CAAAAGCCGCCCGGTCTGGCCCCCGGCACCCACACCGCAACTCCCACCCCCACAATCGAATAGCCTCCAATTCTTCCCCACCGAACACTCCCCAGTCCCCATTCACTCCCCAAATTCCCCATTCGCTGCAACCCCTTTGAGTTGCCCACCCCCGGCAGTTACGATAGACCCTGCAATCTCAGACTCCGGACGTGCGAACGACCAGAACCACCCGGAGCCCAGCCTAGGAGCTAAAACAGCCCAGGCTACTGATTTCAAAGGAGAATCGCACCATATGGGAAAAGCGATTAAATACGCGGAAAAAGGCGCAGTGTACGCCGCCAAGGCAGCATGGGTCGTTTTTGAACGGCTCAACCGGATCAGCCCCAACTCCTCGTTCACGCCCAAGTGGAGCGACAAGCCACTCCTCAAGTCCTACCAGAAAGAAAAGCCGCCCCTCGGCTGGCCCCGCACCACGGATTCCCTCTGTCCCAAGTGCATCCCTGAGATCCGCCAGCAGATCATCGACGGCAAGCTGCCGCATGAAATCCTTCTGAATGAGAAGGTTGGCGAAATCAAGGCCCAGATCATCGAGCGCGACGGCCAGATCCTCATGGTTAAAGATTGCCCCAAGCACGGCCACTTCGAAGACGTCATGTCCATGGACCCGGCCTTCTTCAAGCATCTTGAAGAGTCCTTCCCCGGCCGTGACATCCGCGCCCACAATGACAAGGAGCTCCACAACCACGGCACCAGCACCGTCACCCACGGCCGCGGCTCGGTCCTCACCATCGACCTCACCAACCGCTGCAACATGATGTGCGACCCCTGCTTCATGGACGCCAATCAGGTCGGCTTCGTCCATGAGCTCACGTGGGAAGAAATCAAGACCATGCTTGACAACGCCATCACCATCAAGCCGCGTCGTCAAATGTCGGTCCAGTTCTCCGGCGGCGAGCCCACGCTCTCGCCCTACTTCCTTGACGCCGTAGCCTACGCCCGCAAGGTCGGTTACAACTCCGTCCAGGCCGCCTCCAACGGCATCGAGTTCGCCAAGTCCAAGGAACTCTGCCGCGCCGCTGCGGAAGCCGGTCTCCGTTACGTCTACCTCCAGTTCGATGGCATCGGCAACGCCGCCAACTCGCACCGCAAGGTCGGCAACATGTTTGACGTCAAGCTGCAGGCCATCAACAACCTGCATGAAGCCGGCGTCGATATCGTGCCCGTCACCACCATCATCAACGGCATCAACAATGAGCAGGTGGGCCGCATCATTGAGTTCGCCCTCGACAACCCCAAGAAGATCTCCTTCCTCAGCTTCCAGCCCGTCTCCTTCACCGGCCGCGACGAGGAAATCACCGACGAGCGCCGTATCGCCCAGCGTTACACCCTCTCGCACATGGCCCACGACATCAAGAATCAGATGGGCATCGGCGAGCCTGAGCGCGACTGGTTCCCCATCTCCTTTATGAGCACGTTCTCTGACTGGGCCGATCTCATCCACGGGCCCTCCGCCGAGTGGGGCCAGCTCTCCTGCGGATGCCATCCCAACTGTGGCATCGGCATGGCGCTCATGATCGATAAGGAAACCAAGGAAGCCGCGCCCGTCACGGCCTTCCTCCACATGGATCAGGTGGCCAAGGACCTCGCCAAGGTCAATGACGCAGCCCGCGGCAAGTGGCTCTCGGTCATCGGCTTCGGCCTCGCGCTCATGCGCAACTACGATCCCTTCATGTCGCCCACGCATTTCAAGATCACTGACATGCTCAAGAAGATGGACAAAACCTTCAACGCCACCGGCACCGATTACGGCTCCGTCAAGGGCGACCGCACCATGAAGGACATCGAGAAGCGCCGTTCCGATCGCTGGAACTTCCTCTTCATCGCCGGCATGTGGTTCCAGGATCTCTTCAACTACGACTTCCGCCGCACTGAGCAATGCATCATCCCCTACGCCACGCAGGAAGGCGAAATCTCCTTCTGCGCATACAACACCGGCGTAGGCTGGCGCAACATCATTGAGAAGATGCATATGACCTCCACCCTCACCAAGTGGTATGAGGAGCACGGCCGTCATGAAATCTTCGCCGGTGGCAAAAAGGTCGGCATGACTTACGTCGGCCACGAACTCAAGCTCAATATGGAGCACGTCAACTCGGAAGCCAACCACACCCTCGACAACCTCGGCATCGCCAAGAACGCCCGCGAAGAAAAGATTCGCGCCCGTGACGAGAAGCTCAAGCAGGATTCTGAAAACCAGAAGATGGCCAAGCTCTACCGCGAGCACGTCCTCGGCGAAAAGCCCATCGAAGGCCTCGTAAGACTAGACGCCATCGCCCCCGCCAAGCCAGTCCAACCCGCCGAACCCGTAGCCGGCGACTAGCCGTCCAGGCAAACCGCGCTTCGCGCAAAACCATAAAGGCCGCTCCGAAAGGAGCGGCCTTTGGTGTTGTAAAGCTTTTATGGAACAAGACAAAATCTGTATCGTTTCGGTATTTTCTGAAGGTGGGTATCTGCTTTACTCACACAACCACAACCTCTTGTGGTTTTCATCTAAGTCTAATCATTTCAATAATACCTGTCGGGTGCGCCGGACTTCACTTGTCCTTAGCGTAATCGCTCTCGTAATCGCCTTGACCTTCATCGGCAAAATTCACGCATTGCCTGGCAGCCTCGCTAATGAAGCCGGCGCGAGTAACCGGGAAGCAGAATTGAGTCCAGAGACCATCTCCGAAAATGTCAATGTAGTGAGCCCGGCCGAAGACAACAACATAGCTATTCCTATCAGTGAATTGCTCGCCCTGATCGGCGGTGGGAGGAACGGGGAGCTCATCCCTGTTCACTTTTTGCATTTGGGCGTCACTGATACTGACATTTGGAAAGAGCATCCCTGTTTCTACTCGGTAATGAGGTCGGCTGTAGCAACTGCTCATCCAAACGCGCTGTGCGGGGATGGAATTGTTCAATATCTCCACGCAAGCATCAACATAAATGCCTCTGGCGGCAGTACGGCCGGTGTTGGTAACGCTGATATGAGCACTCAACGGCTGACTTGGTTTAACAACGACCGCAGAGTCAGCATCGGCCGTTGGCTGAACAAGATCGACTTTGAGCCAGGCTCTTTGCTCAAGGTGCTGGGTCTCAAGCTGACCCCTGGCTACCGTGTACTGCAAGCCGCTAATTACACCAGTCAGAATGGCAATCAAGACCAGCAAGCCTGTAAAGAACGCCATTCGAGAATTAGCTTCAGTTTGTATCCTTATTTGCTCATCACGATGCAATGCCTTGCGGTTCTTGGCCTCGCGCTGTTTGTGCTCTATCTGATCGAGATTGGTGTAAAAAATTGGGATGCCGTCAACCCTGTGAAAATATGGTTCGGAATCCTTTTCTGCATCTTTTTCGCTCAATGGCTCGGCTATCTTATCGCGAAAGAACTGTTTCAGTAACTGGGTGAGGCTTGGGATCGTTCAAGCCGGGACTCCATGATGCAGAATTCGTTTACCCATAGGGGATGAAACACGAATATCACGAAGGATCGATGGACGGCGACAATTTCGAGTTGCCGGTATTTGTTGTTTCCCTCGTGCGTCGGCTTGTGGCCCTGCGACGTATATGGTCTTCCCGTCGCGGGACTACAGGCGGGGATGAGATTCCTTTGATTCGAGTTCAAATGCAATCTCCACCCTAGCGTTTCCTGCCATAGAGCAACATTCAGGAGGCTTTGCAGATATGGTTCCTAGTGCTACACTGAAAGCAATGCCAAAGACGCCGCCATCGCAGTTCCGTGTTTTCGCGCTTAAAGGCTTTGCCCGGTTTGCTCGACGGATGCAGGTTTCGGATGCGTCTCTTTGGGAAGCTGTACTTTCTCCTCCAGACGCCGATCTCGGCGGAGGAGTTTACAAGTTCCGAATCGCCAGGCCGGGGGAAGGCGCACGCGGTGGCGGTCGGGCACTGGTTGCGCTGAAAGTTGGGCACCGCGCGATCTTGATGTTCGGGTGGGAAAAGAAGGATATGGAGAATATCACTCCCAAAGAACTCAAGGTCTACCGGCTTCTCGCAAAGCGTTACCTGGAGTTGACTGACGGCGAAATGCACATAGCTGTAAACGACGGAACCTTACTGGAATTCCGCCAACCCCGATAGGAGGACAACATGGCAAAGACCTACCCAAGCAGAGCCCTCGCTGAAGCACACGAGAACGCCAGCGATCTTTACCGTCTCGGGCTCATCGATAAAAAGACGATGCAAACTTTTGACCGTAGTTGTCTTACTCCGGTCAAGAAGCTGACTCCGGCCGCTATCCGGCGCATCCGCTCCAAAGCGGACGTGAGCCAGGCTGTTTTTGCCGCCCATTTGAACGTCACGGTTGGTGTTGTCAGCAAATGGGAGCGCGGCGAGAAAATTCCGAGCGGACCTGCGGCAAAGCTGCTCACGTTGGCGTCCATTCGCGGAATCGAAGCCATCGCCTGATGAATGCGGGGCAGGGGAAGCTATGTGCCAGTCGCTCGAATAGCCGGGAGATCGGCATTTGCTTCCCTTGCTGGTGCCTTTCGGGGCGACAACTTCCGGGGATGCTTTCTTTCGGGATGCAGAATCTTGTCTAAGGGGACCGGCTCAACAGCTACAGCCTGCTGAGCCAAACGATAAAACAGCTTGCCGCGGTTCATCGACTTCCGGCGGTTAAACCGAAACGTGAACTCATCCAGGTAGTAGTCCAGGTGCTTATGGCTTACTGCTCCCTGATGGGTTCCCATCAACCAGCGCTTTAACAGTGAGATCACCAAATGAACACGAGGCAGTAGTTCGGAAGCGGACTCGCTCTTGCCCTTCAGAACTGTTACCTCATGCTCATATCCGATTGAGTCCACTTTCCGGTATCCCTTCCACCCATCCGTGTGGACCACGCTTCCATGTGCAACTGACTCCTGAAGGAAGCGATTGAGTGTGGAACTCGATGCGTTTGGTATCTGCTTAAAGCGGATCCGTCCGATTCCTTTGCCATTTTTCTCGACGGCTACAACCACAAGGGTTTTATCGGCAGTTCCCCGGCCACGCATCTCCTCCTCTGGTGCGCCAATGAAGCACTCATCCACCTCCACTCTTCCGCTCAAGAGTTCCCGGCCAGGGCGAACCATCGCCCGGCGGAACTTATGCAGCCACGTCCATGCCAATCCACACTTGGTTCGGTGTATATACAACTCCAATTCGCGACGATATCGAAAAAAATCTTGCTGTAAGTTTGCCGGGGTGTTGTGCTGACAACCCTGAAGTAGTTTCCTCCTCCTCCACGCACAAATAGTACTGATGTCCCCGTTGTAACCTGCAACAGCTGATGATCGATCGTGCTCTTCCCGAAGCAGTGCGCATCGCCCTCTCCGCGCTAAAACCGGCACAATATAAGGCCGAACGATACCCGACACAAATTGCATAATGAAAAACAGCGCAAGACAGAAATTCGCTCTCGGCTTTGAGAGGCTTTGTGCCGTCATTTGAGTTGAGAACGATCGAGGAACCAGTAATGGTGAAACCGAATGGACTACGCCAAGGCGCACGTCGTCATCTGCCAGCTTCTCAACCTTTCAGCTTTGTTTTCGCATGACGTCAACCTTAGGACAGTCTGGTTCTTGCGGGGTCAACCAATAGCCTTCAGCACAAATTGTCTCATTGGCTTTCACCCCGGAGGTAGAGGACTGGACCGCCTTGGTGCATGCCCTGCGCAAGTTGCATCGCGGTGTGCTGATCAACGGGAAACACTGCAACCGGTGAGGCCAGGGTGAACTCAATTTGGGACTCGGCAGGGATCAGCGCGATCGAAGGCGGCGAAGCAGCGGCGATGACCGTACCGACCCCTGCGCCCACGGTTGCACCAAGGCCGTCTGCGCGGGCATGTTCCGTCGCCGAAACATGAACATTCGATGCAACGATACGGGAGTCAATGTCTGTTGCTATTGTTCCCACCGCAGCGCCCGTCGTCATCTTCTTCAATGTCGGGCTGGTCTTGCTCTGTCCGACAACTTTGAACGGGGGTGTGTAGAGTGGATAGCTCTTGCCCGCGAGGTTTAGTGTGGTTAGTTCCAACGTTAGCTTGGAGGAGCCAACGAGCCGTCCGGCCTGTTTTGCATCCAGCACAGTTCCCAATACTGTTGCACCGCATGGAATCACCAGGATGCCGTCCACAACGACATCACTTGTCACGGTGAAGGAGAGTTTTGCGCCAGTCTTGGTGTTGCGCGAACTAATAGGCAGATCGTTCACGACCTGCAACGGAGTGTCCTCAAGCACAGTGATGGCGCGTCCCGTCACGAAGCGTACTTCTCTTGTCGCATCTGACGACGAAGATTGACCACTTACAGTGGTCAGCGCGCCATTTTGCGCTGAGGAGGTGGATTGAACAGCAGGCGCCTTTTCAGGTTGCGTTGCCTGAGAACATTGGGCAGGCGCAACTGAAGCGTCGACGATAGTGAGCATGATGAATAGATAGAATGCTGCGAGCGTATTTGCATCGACGGAGCCGATTAGCCTGGATTCCCGCATGGAATAATTTCTCCAATCGACGTAGAATAACTCTTGTAATAATGGTTTGGCGACTTCATTTATCGATGATAAGTGAATGAGATCCGAAATATTCCTTGGTCGATACCGGGGTTTAGGTTCGCACTCCCGCCGTTAGAGATGTGCCGAAGCAAATACTCCATTCTGAATGAGGATTGCTTCGAGGTGAATATTTGCACCCCTGGACCGAATAAGACTTGAAAGTTAAAAGACGCCGCTCCGTCAATCGGGATAGCACGTTGGGAAACTATGAAGCCCGTGTTGAGAGCAAACGTGGGCTGAACTCGGTGGGCCGGACGTAAAACAGCGCGTAGTCCAACGGGGGTGACAGCAAAACCATACGTAATTTCGTTAGGCCCCTGAATGGCATGCATCGGCACGCACGCAGGATAAAACGTTGTGCAATCTTGCCCCACAATGTCTGCGTGCGACTGAATGGTGCGAGACGGACTCGGATAATTTACTGTCACTCTGTAACCGTTATACGTCTCTGTGACTCCATAAATTGCCGGGTCGCTCTCTCGATAAAATGGACTGATTTCACTGCTGTAATCGAGTCTGAATCGTCTTCCTCCCCAAAGCCGGTGAGTATATTCGAAGCCGACTGTCGTGATCTCTCGACCTTCGGCACGACCTATGAGGATATGGCTGGAGTTCGGTGAATACGTCACCGTAGCTCCATAGCTCGATTTGAAATCGTACCGGTCTGTGTCCTGGGCGGGTACAGAGGCAACGAAAAGGAAGAAAACGGCGACGCCCGGTACCAAGCGGATTTTTACCATGGAGAAGGCCTCTGGGCGCGAGGTACTACCCCGCGCCCGGTACCGAGATTTTACGGAAGTTCTATTGGCAGAGTAACCAGTGAATTGCTCTCGGGCATGGTCAAGTACAGCTTCGTACTCGTTAACTTGACGCCGCGAATTGGGTAAGGAGTCGATCCGCTCAACAGAACCTTACCTGTTGAAATCAGAGAGACAGTGAAGGTGTCTCCATTGGCGGAGGCGACATAGTCGGTAGCTGTAGACGATACCCCTGACGTTACCGAATAGATAGGCGGGTTGAACGCTGTTTGTCCGGCAAACGCAAGGCGGGTGGCCCCGGTCTTAAATCAGCCGCTCTAGCACAAATGATGGGTGGCCCCGGTCCCTCGCATTTGGGGACCGGGGATAGCAAGAACCTCAACCACCCGTTTCCCGATCCCACTCCTACCAAACTTCCAGCGGAAAATCCCGATACTCCCGGATCAGCTCAAAATCCGCGCCGTTGGAAGTCACCAGCAGCGCCCCATGCGCCCGCGCCGTCAGCGCAATCAGCACATCGAAGTGCAGATCGCGCAGCTTGTTCGGCTCAAAGCCGTGATCCTTCTGCATCAGCGCCAGAATCTGCCCCGACTCGATCCAATTGTTCTCTGTCGGGGTTAGAACCTGGTTTCTTTTCGCCAGCCCGCTAAGGATTTTCTGCTCGGCGGGATTCGTCGCCCCTCGCCAAAGCTCTGCCAGTACAACCGAGGAATAGCGAATTACTTGGTGCAGACGTTCAATTCCCACAATATGGCGGTCATAACGTAGTTGGTCGATCAAAACAGACGTATCAAAAATCGCCAACTCGCTCATCCAGTCACGCTCGCGCCATCTCCTTCATCCACGCCCGCGAACTGCAGCTTGCCGCCGTACTTTTTCATCAGCTTCTTGAAGCGTCTCAACTCGACAGCTTCCTCAAGCGCCTCATGAATCACTTCGGTGCGCGACTTAGCCCCCATCAATTTCATGGCTTCATCCGCCAACTTCGTATTCAGCCGGATCGAAGTCGCCTTGTATTCCGCCGCTGCCGCACCGCGCATCATCCCCTCCATTTGTATATATAAATCCTGCTCTCCATATATACAAAAGTCAATTCCGGCCGGCAGATATACTTGACCGTGTTTTCGGAGGGAGCAGCCTTCAGGCCCCTGAAAGAAAGCTGCGACCAGAATGTGGCTTTAGCCACGGGCATTCAGCCCATTACTTTCATGCACAAACTCAAAGAAAGTTTGCATAAGATTACCCCCCAAATATTAAACACTCATAATCAGCAACAAGAAAGGCCCGAACCATCCGGTTCAGGCCTTTCTCTTTATCACCGTTAAAGTTGCACAGTTTCAAAATGAGGATCGCATAAAGATTTTTATCACTGGTGTCCGGCTACAAGTCGAACAAAATCAATTGGTTGTCAATATCGCCTAAGTCGTTATCGGAGTCGGATGTCCGGAGTGCCTGTAAAATGGGGGTTTTCTCGAACAGAGTTAGGCTGAGAATCTGTAGGATTTGGTATAGGCTTGCCTCCAGGCCGAGCCGCTTGCGAACGATGGTGACCAGGACATAGACGCTCACGGCGATCCAGATTTGGGTTTTCACCGCGTTTTCAGTGGTTCCGTAGAACGCCTTGATGCGCAAGTGCATCTTGATCCAGCGAAAGAAGAGCTCGACCTGCCAGCGCTGCTTGTAGATTTGCGCGATGGTCAGTGCGGGCAGTGTGAAGTTGTTGGTCAGAAACACCAATCGCTTGCCAGTGGCGGCATCGAAGTAGCTTACGCGGCGCAGCGTATCCGGATATGCCGAGGCCGATCCGGCGGTTGTTAGAACGACGGTCTGGTCGGAGCGGACGCCGGTGCTCTTGTCCACCGGATGCGAGTAACGGCGCTGTAGAAGTATGTTCTCCTTGGTGCGCACCACGAAGAAGGCCAGTGAGAGCGTGAACGCGTGAAGCCGCTGGAAATCGATGTAGCCGCGATCCATCACATAGAATGCTCCAGCCTCTATCGATAGCTCGTCGAGGATGTTGACGTCGTGTATCTTGCCGTCGGTAATGCGAATGAAGGTGGGGATGTTGCCGCGCAGGTCGAGCATGGTGTGCATCTTCACCGCGCCTTTGTGCTTGCGGAACCTGGCCCACGGAAATACCGACAGACAAAGATCGATCGTTGTCGAATCCAGCGCATATAGCGCCTGAACGAGTTCCACGCCGAGAGGATCCTCGGCATACAGCGGTCGTGCCGTGGCAATCAGCACCTGGGCGAAGTCGGCAAAGATGCGCCAATCGTGCGCCTCGTTGGCATCGCCCAGCGTAGAGCGCGTCACTCGTCCCCGAAACCCCATGTGGTACAACTTGCCGCGCATAGAACCCAGGCAGGCTTCGATGTCACGGAGACTCTCGCGGTAGGTCAGCTGAGCAAAGGCCATCGCCAAATACTGGTCGCGGCAAGAGAAGCCCCGATGGTGCGCATCTCCGCGATAACGCTCCACGCACTTCTGGAATTCGTAGGAAGGCAGGTGATCCATGACCTGGGAGAAGACTGTCTGTCCGGCATTCATCCCTCATTGTCGGAAATCCGCGCCGACGGCTCCCAATCGGCCCTAGCCCTCGGCGTTGCCGCTGCCAATTCAAATCGAAAAATACGAGTTACCTCGTATCTCTTTAATTATCTATCGGATGCATCGGACAGACCGATTTTAGCCGGACACTACTGGATTTTTATAAGCATCCAGTTGCACAAAGTCACCGAATTTTCGATCTTGCTTGATTAGCACTGCAAGGCGAGGCAGTGTGCCCCAGTGGTCTGTGAGAATTCGATCAATCGATTTGCGGTAGCCTTCATCCGCTGATGCATTGAAATATGGTTGGCAGTCGAGCTTTCGATAGCAACGCTGATAGTTAACATACCGGCGAAACGACCGATAAAGAG
>JBEKGF010000106.1:0-10249 GCA_050012935.1 Edaphobacter sp.
CGTGACGACACTGTCTAGCGTCCCCGGCCTTTCGGAGGACTACTCAAATATCGTTCAAGTCTTTTTGTTTAATTGGCGTCCCCGACGGGATTCGAACCCGTGTTATCGCCGTGAAAGCCGTAGCCTAACTCGCAACACTAACGAATCGCTGAGAATCAGAATGCATCGGAAAGGATTCTAGCAACCGCAACGAACAGCTTGAGTGCTCCGCAAGTGTCCGCGTGTAAAGAACGCCCATACCGGCAATCGCCGAGCGGTCCGTTGTGAGCAGGGCTCAAATGTAAGGGCCGCTTTCTGGCGTGGCATTTGAGTCACCTGAGCTAAGCGTCCTAGTTCCGGTCGAGGCGGAGAAATCCGAAGAATATCTCCGCCGAGGACCAAAAAGGATCGGTGCAATAAGAGCACTGTCACCGAAAGGGAACGGCCAACACGGGAGGGTAGCGAATGGAGCGGGCGGCTCCCTGGACGGGACGCCGTGTACGGCCATGGTCTCCGCAGACGCGGTTCAGCGATCACGGAAGAACTCTACGTTTGCAAACGATCAAGACCAAGAACGAGAAGGATTGCCTCAGAAAGAAATCCCCTTCGTATAGGCCTTTGCATGCTTGTTCCCTGTAAAAAGAGACCGGTGGTCAACTCCATATTGATGTCGGCAAGATCTTTCGGATCAGATGGCGGAATTCGATCGAGTTTGGCAAACAGTCTCGTAACCAAACCAGCCATGGTGTCCCGGCGAGTGCGGTGCAGCTTGCCATAGGTCTTGGCAAACGTCTTGTCGCGGCAAGCCTGCAATTGGAACTCCGCAGAAAATAAGCGGAAGTCGAAATCAAAGCCACGCCCGGTTTCAGAGTTGCAGATCAGCGAGAGAAGCTCCGAAGCAGGAATGTCCTGAGCAAGGAGCTGAGCCAGAAATTCAATCTTGCGCCGCTTATGGGCGTGTAGAAGTTCCCCGTTGCAGTTCCCGGTTCCCGCGCATATCAGTTGGACCAAAGGTGAGGGGGACTGATGTGCATGTTGGTAGAGAGTCGCTCGTGTGGGGACAAGCCTACTCTTTTGGGGGGTGCATGGCATGCATTGCGAAGAGATAATGTTGAAAGATTTCGAAACTGGATTTGGCATTAGACGATGTGGGAAGAATCAGAGTGGCAGGGACACTTCTTCGCGAAGTTTGCGGAGAGCTTCATGGCATCCGGCCATTACAGCTGGATAAACCAAAGCGTTCGGCTTATACCTCTCGCATGCGACCCTCTGTGGACGTGGCACCGAGGTATTTGATCACGCAATGTCGAACGAGCTTAGCCCATGGTTTGCCTCGATTAGCTTTGCAAATGCAACCAATAGCATCACCAGGAGGCAAGAGATGCTGGGATCGATAGCGCCAACTGTGGATGGGGACGACTACACCAGGCGCGACCTGATCTTCCCGAAATTGACCCAGGAGATGGTGGGGCGGAGCATGCCGTACGGGACCGTGGAGAACCATGCCGCCGGTACCACGATCTACTCGCGAGGAGTACGTGGCGTAGACTTCCTCATTGTTCTGAAAGGGAGTGTTCTGATTGCGGCGCCTGGGGATGACGAGACCGAGATCATTGTTACAGTTCACGATGAAAGAGAGTTTACGGGCGAACTAGATCTCTTCAACTTGCGCGAAGCGCTGGTCACAGCCAGAGCGGCAACTGCCGCGGTGGTGCTTCGCATTGGCAGGGCCCGCTTTCGCGAATATGTGGCGTCGGAGCCGGACATTGGCGCAATTATTATGCGGGCGGTGATTCTGCGAAGGGCGGGCCTGATTCAGCGTATCCAAGCTGGAGTTACAGTCTTAGGTTCTGAACGGAATGCAGATACCTTGCGGCTGGAGCAGTTTCTATCCAGAAATGGCTATCCGTATCGTCTGGTTGATGTGGACAATGATCCGCAAGGAAATGAGCTTCTGCAATCATTCAGCATCTCTCCATCGGAGATGCCTGTAGTTCTCTCAGGAGAAGAGGTTTTTCGTAACCCCTCCGTGAGTGAATTGGCCGACGCCCTGGGAATCTCGGAAGAGTTGAATCCCGCGACTGTTTTCGACGTAGCGGTGGTGGGGGCGGGGCCCGCCGGTCTAGCCGCGGGTGTGTATGCGGCATCGGAGGGGCTGAGTACGATTGTGATCGAGGGGAATGCGCCCGGGGGACAAGCTGGAACAAGCTCACGTATTGAAAACTATCTGGGGTTCCCTTCCGGCATTTCGGGATTGGATCTTGCCTCCAGAGCACAAACGCAGGCCCAGAAATTTGGCGCAAAACTCGCGATATCGAGACAGGTTTCTGGTGTGGATTGTACGAGCGATCAGTTCCGGTTAACTCTCGAGGGCGGCTCTACGCTCATGGCCCGATCCGTGGTGATTGCTTCAGGCGCCCGCTACCGGAAGCTGGAAGTTTCCAATTACAGCAAGTTCGAAATGGACGGGATTCACTATTCGGCAACTGCGATTGAAGCGCGTCTGTGCACGACAGAAGAGGTTGTGGTCGTTGGAGGAGGAAATTCTGCTGGCCAGGCAGCAGTGTTCTTGTCGGCTTATGCAAACCACGTTCACATTCTCATACGGGGTCCAGAACTTGCAGCAACCATGTCCGAATATCTTGCTAGCCGCATCACTTTGAGCAAACACATTACACTTCATACGAATACGAAGATTGTTGCGCTTGATGGCAGGCAGCACCTCGAACAGGTGACTTGGGTAAACCGGCTGACTGGGGAGTCGACGACGAAACCGATTGGAAACGTCTTTGTAATGATCGGTGCAGACCCATGCACGGAGTGGCTTGGCAATTGTGTTCGGCGCGATGCAAAGGGATTTGTGGTTACAGGGTTTTCAGAGGCAGGAGAAATGGCCGGAATATACAGGACATCGCGCCCGGGCATCTTTGCGGTGGGAGACGTGCGGTCAGGGTCGGTCAAGCGAGTTGCATCAAGTGTAGGTGAGGGATCGGCCGTGATCGCTGATATTCACAGATATCTCGCGCAAGCCACCAGGGTGCAGGTTGCTTGAAGCGCTGAGGGCCTGTGGTCGGAGGCGGCAGCTTGGTGAGCTTTTCTGCGACATCGGTCTATTCTGTCATGCCCCTAAACGGGATCCCAGATATGCTTGATGAACGGCGTCAATGCTGCCTTAGAACTCCGGTGGATTGATCCAGAGGCACGGAGACAACAATGGAATGTAAGAAAACCGACAGTCAAGGAATGTGCGCCCGGCGCTTGCTGCGCGCGGATTGGAAGACATTGTCGAAGCGGCTGTGCTTTTCATGCGAATTCCAATTGAAACCTGCAGGCAGTCTGATGACGTTCCAACCCGTAGGAACACGTGGCGGCATCCCGACCTTTTGTATTGGCCTGGCGATGGTTGTGGTCGTATTGCTTTGCATAGTGACGAACCTGTCAGCGGAGAGGTGGCACGCCTCTAATATGGGATTACCGGCCCGAGGGCAGGCACAGCCGCTGGAAGACATGGGCCACATGAGTTGGGCGCGGCGCGACGGGGCACCTAGCGATATTGTGGCGCTGGCGCAAACTGAAGATGGATACTTGTGGATTGGATCAAGCTCCGGGCTTTTTCGCTTCGATGGGCTGCACTTTCAGTCTTACCCCTTCACTCCCGCCGACCCTCCTCTCCCAGTCTCCGATGTAGCGGCGCTGGCCGCGGACCACCTAGGCGGGCTGTGGGTCGGCTATCGAATGGGCGGAATCAGCTATCTCCGTAATGGCAAGAAAGTGGACTACGACGAACATAACGGGCTGGTAAGCGAATCGACGGAACAGTTGATTTGTCGCGACGATGGCTCGGTTTGGGCTACCGCAGACGGACGGCTGATGCGTTTTACCGGGACTGGATGGGAGAACTATTCGGTAAAGCATGGTCTAGCGTCCGAAGGGCTTTATTCTCTCTTTTTCGATCGCTCAGGAAATTTGTGGACCGCCGACAAAGGACATGTCTACGAGTTGAAGAGAGGTGAAGACAAGTTTGTTCTAGTGCCGGTTTCGGCAAAGGTGGCGAATCAGTTTGCACAGTTGCCGAACGGAGATATCTGGATCACCGATGCTTGGAACAAGGTTCGGCCGCTCTTCGAGGACGGGCACGCGAATTCCTTCCGCATCCCGGGCGTTCCGACCATGATGGTGGACAAGGCTGGAAGCATCTGGCTTGCAAACGATTTCGGCGGGATTACGCGCATCAAGCAGCCCGAGGCTGCGTCGAGTCGAGCAGAACAATACTCACAGGCGAACGGATTGACTGACGGGCAAACGCGGGCTATCCTGCAAGATCGTCAAGGCATCATCTGGGTTGGCACTGCACGGGGACTGGATCGATTTCGTCCTTCGCCGGTGGTACCGTTTCACGGAGTTCCTTTTGAATACTATCCGGCGTTGGCAGCCGGCAGCGATGGCGGCATCTGGCTGCACGATATGGATAAACCATTGATGCGGCTCCGCGATGGGAAATTGTCGTTCGTGAGCGAAGGCCATGGCAGTAGCTCATTGTTTAAGGATAGTGACGGATCTGTGTGGATGCTGGACCAGATAACTCGCAGCTTCTACCGCTATTCGGATTCGGGCGGTGCCGCACTCCGGATACCCGCCCCAGTTGAAGGGATGGCCGGCGAAACCTGGTGCATTGGAACAGACCGGCAAGGCGCCTTGCTCGCCTGCTTTGAGGGACATGGGCTGTGGCGTTACACGGGCAAGTGGGAACACGTAACAGCGCCGGGCATGCCGCGCGAATCTCCGCTTTCGCTGATGAAAGAAACGGGGGGACGGATATGGCTGGGATACGCCCGAAACGAGATTGTGCTCGACGATCCCAAAGGGTATCGCACATTCGGACGAGAACAGGGCCTGGAGGTGAACAGCGTATTCACCTTTTACGAGACCAGCAACCGGGTCTTTGCAGGCGGCTCGGACGGTCTGGCATATTTCGACGGCGAGCGCTTCCACTCACTCCAGCTTCGCACTCCCGGCTTGCTCCGCGGCATCTCAGGCATTGTCAAAGACCGGTTCGGCGATATTTGGTTGAATGCGGGTTCCGGTGTTGTCCGTCTGCCCGAGGCCGAATGGAAAAGGGCTATTCAGGAGCCGCAGTATGCGATGGACTACCAGCTGCTGAACGAACAGGACGGTCTGATCGGCGCGCCGACACAGAGCAAACCGACTCCGTCGGCGATTGTCGACAACAGCGGTCTTCTCTGGTTTGCAACGTCCGGCCGGCTGGTCTCAATCGATCCAGCGTTGGCGACGCGGGAGTTTTCGAAACCCAGCGTAGAATTGCAGTCCGTTTCTGTGAACGGCGTCGTCCGCCATGCAACTGAGGGCGAACGAATCTCACTGGGATCGACCCCGCTGAAGACCCTGGAGTTTGATTACATCGGCATCGATCTCAATTCGCCCGATCGAGTCGCCTATCAGTACATGCTTGAAGGACAAGACAAGGAGTGGCAGGACGCTGGCAATCGCAGGCAGGCTTTTTACACGAATCTCCCGCCAGGCAGCTATCGCTTTCGGGTAAGGGCGGCGACCGGTACCGGCCCATGGACTGAACTGCCAGCTGCGATGCAACTCTCTGTCGACGCTCCGTTTTATCGGACAACCTGGTTCTACCTGCTCATCTTGTTGCCCATGTGTGGTCTCGCCTGGGTGATCTATCGAATGCGCGTGCAGCACATCACGGCGAAGATGCGGGCGCGACTTGAGGAACGGGCTCAAGAGCGCATCCGCATTGCAAGGGACCTGCACGATACGCTGCTGCAAGGAGTGCAGGGCCTGGTGCTCCGCTTTCACTACGCAACAGAGCGGCTGACGGCTGAAGAGCCGGCGCGGGCGATGCTACGCGATGCCCTCGCTCGCGCCGACCGGGTAATCGGTGAGGGTCGCGAGAGAGTGAGAGAGCTGCGGGCAGAGGCTGCTTTGCCTGGTGATCTTGAAAAGAATTTGCGGAGGGCTGCGGAGGCGCTACAGGTTGAAGGTACCGCCCCAATCAATATAATTGTGAAAGGGCATTCGAGGGCGCTGCGGCCCTCGGTTCAGGACGAGCTTTACTCTATCGGTCGAGAAGCTCTTACAAATTCAATGCAGCATGCCCAGGCTACCGAAATTGTTTTGGAACTAACGTACGACGAGAAGCAACTGCAGCTTTGCTGCCGCGACAATGGTCGTGGTTTGGGTGTCGAAGTGAGGCGTTCAGGCTTCAAACAAGGACACTGGGGAATCCCGGGCATGCGTGAGCGTGCTCGCGATCTGGGGGCCAACTTCGAATTCTCGAGCTCGGTTGGAGTGGGCACTCAAATCGAGCTCGTTCTCGAATCGCGGAAGGCTTATGCCCCGAGGCAGGTCGACGCGCCGTGGAAAGGTCGCTCTTCCCGATGGCTAGCGGCCATTCGACCATTACTTCCGGGCAATCACGCAGAAGCCGAAGAGGATTCTTCAAATCAATCTCAAAGAGGCTCTGGTCGCGAGGGTACGGAGACACAGGGGATTGGCGATCACGAGGAGCAAGACTCAAAGGTTTTGATTCAATAGCGGCTCATGATAAATGAAACAAAGCACGCGATCGCTCGTCCGCCGCAATCCGTTGCACAACGACGCAGTCTCCCGCTAAAATCTCACCATTGAGGCCCGCGTGAATAGCGCAACCAGGGTTACCAGAAGCCGGTTCGAGATTGAGCAGGATGGACAGGTCAGCTACCTGGAATTCGACACCGACGGTCAGGGCTGGATGACGATCTGGCATACAGAAGTTGCCGAGTCGCAACGGGGCAAAGGGCTCGGACTCGAGCTTATCAGAACAGCATTTCAATACGCCAAAGATAACTCTTTGCAGGTTGATGTAATCTGTCCGCTAGCTAAACACTTACTCGACAAACATCCTGAATCGAAAATACCGGTTGGAAAAAAATAACTGCGCTTGCAACTCGTGCTGCTCCGAGGTTCATGGAATGCCAATTCTTAAGCTCATGACGCGGAGGGATGATGGCAAAGGGTTTCTCAAATACTTTGTGTGCCTCAGTAGATCTCTTTCGGAAGCCGTCCGGCACCCGAAGATCTGAATTCCTGCTCAGAGAGCGAATTACGTAGTGCTTTCGTTGCTCGCATCAGGCGTGACTTTGTTGCCGCAACTGTAATGCCCACTTGTGCGGCAACTTCTTTGATTGAACCCTCAGATTGTTGGCGGATTTCGATTACGTTCCGATAGGCCATCGGAAGATGAGAGATTGCGTCCTTGAGGCGCACTTCGGTTTCACGCTGGATGTAATGGTCCTCGGCGTTTGCACGTAGATCCGTGATTGCAGCCTTCAATGGTGGGCTACCTGTATCGGCCTGAAGATCGATTGATACCTCCGGGCGAACACGTCACCTGCGAAGCATCATCAATGCCGAGTTGATACTGATTCGCGTAAGCTATGTTGAAAAAGTAGAAGCGCGATTGAATTCTCCAAAATGGATATAAGCCTTCAGGATCGATTCTTGCAATATGTCTTCGGCGTCCTCTGCATTCTTTGTGATCTTATAAAGCATGATTAGGATGCGCTTTGAGCAGCGAGAGCAAAGCTCAACAAATGCCCACTCATGGCCGGCCTGCGCCGCCGATACGAGCATCTCTTCGCTGAAGGTAGATTGCGCTTCGCCAAGCGCTGTGAACCGTTTAAGGGTCCCAAAGTTTGCCATGATGAAGTTTCTCTCCAGCTAGCTTGTTTTTCGAATTCGATTCGTCAAGGTCGATAGATCTGCTCAGTATGCGTGGGGGATCTCAAATAGCCTGAACAGCCGTGTGATTAGATTATCGAGAGATATAGTGTTCGCAGAGACACGCCTGTGTAGGAACAAAAGAACTCTTTAGGGTGATGTCTGAAATACTTAGCACTTCGATACTGGATCGTAGGTTTTCAAAGTAATGCAGATGACCTTCTCCATCCCAAGTCAGCGGATGATTATTTGAAGAAGGCTCAGACACATTATCTGTCCGCCCGAAAGGGCTTGGATGATCTTGCAACGGAAGACACTGGCGACGGTCCCTTGCGGCCCGAATTTGTGGCGCGCACGCTTAACGAGATGGCTTCGGACGATGCCGTCTTCACGTGCGACGTTGGAACTCCCACGGTGTGGGCGTCGCGATATCTGACCATGAATGGGAGACGTCGGTTGATTGGCTCATTCAATCACGGGTCTATGGCTTGCGCTTTGCCGCAGGCGTGTGGAGCCCAGGCGGTGGACGAAGGGCGGCAGGTCATCTCGATGTCTGGAGACGGAGGACTCTCCATGCTGATGGGCGAGTTATTGACGGCCAAGCAAAATCGACTGCCGATAAAAGTGGTTGTGTTCAATAATGGCGCGCTCGCGTTCGTGGAACTCGAGATGAAGTCGACAGGGTATGTGAATTTTGGAACCGATCTTGACGATCCGGACTTTAGCCAGCTTGCTACGTCCTGCGGCTTTCTTGGCCTTCGAGTCGTTCGGGCTTCAGGACTGCGCGAATCACTGGCAAAGTTCCTCGCGCATGACAGGCCTGCGCTTATTGATGTGCGGGTTCAGCGGCAAGAGCTATCAATGCCACCGACGATTACCATCGAGCAAGCCAAAGGTTTTGGATTATATCTGCTGCACGCAGTTCTAAGTGGGCGCGGGGACGAAGTGGTCGATCTAGCAGAGACGAACTGGCTCAGCCGCTGGTTTAAGTAGATCTCAGTCGATTCCAGTGCGGCTGGTTCGGGCGGGGGGGCGGGTCACATTACGTGGCCCGCCCGGCAGTGACTAAGCGCGAATGAATTCGAGCAAATCCTTGTTGATGACATCCGCATGAATGATGGGCATTCCATGCGGGAAGCCTGGGTAAACCTTAAGCGTTGCGCCCTTGACGAGTTTGGCAGTCAGCGCGCCGGCATCGGGGAAGGGAACAATCTGATCGTCGTCTCCGTGCATGACGAGCAAGGGGATGTCGATCTTTTTGAGTTCCTCCGTGAAATCGGTCTCGGAGAAAGCCTTGATGCAGTCGTAGGAGCCCTTGATGCCGCTCTGCATACCCTGGTACCAAAAGTTCTCTCGGACGCCGTCAGATATCTTGGCTCCAGAGCGGTTATAGCCGAAGAACGGCAGTGTGAGGTCTTTGTAGAACTGAGAGCGATCATTGGTGACGCCGGCACGGATGCTGTCCAGAGCGTCAATCGGAGTGCCGCCGGGGTTGGCTGCGGACTTCACCATGATGGGCGGCACGGCGCTAATTAGAACTGCCTTGGCAACTCGGCTCGAGCCATGCCGGCTGAGGTAGCGAACGACCTCTCCTCCGCCAGTAGAGTGACCCACCATGACAGCCTTCTTCAGATCCAGGGCTTCGAACAAAGCGGCAAGGTCATCGGCATAGGTGTTCATCTCGTTCCCATCCCATGTCTGGCCGGAACGGCCGTGGCTGCGGCGATCGTGAGCGATTACGCGGAATCCCTGCTGGCCGAGGAAGAGCATCTGAGCATCCCATGCGTCAGCGTTCAAAGGCCAGCCGTGCGAGAACACTACGGGTTGGCCTGAGCCCCAGTCCTTGTAGTAAATCGATGTCCCATCTTTCACGGTGATAGTGCTCATATGTCTCCTCAATTCTGTTCGTCGGTCTTGTTGGCGTTGTGCCGTGCCACGAAAGCACGGTCGATGTCATCAGGCTTCGAAATGACTCCTGCAATACTGAAGCAGCATCATTAAGCTTGATTGTTGAGCAGATCGAATTGGATGACTACCTACCGTCGAGGGTTTTGGAGGCAACCCATTCGAGTAGGTGCTTGCCGAAACATAGTGCTTACCAACGCTATCTTCGTGTCTCGCTGCCCTGAAGTAGTTGAATCACATTTGGGCGCTACACACCTCGGTAAACGAGCCTCGTAAATAATTCGGGCGAAACAAATCCACCGGACAGTGCCGAATCATAGCTCGCCGTCGGCCTTGCCGCGATTGCAGCGGCCAGTGGAAGGCCTCTCTCTTTTAACTCAGATACGCGGGCGTGAACGTCCAGCAGCATGTTGTGGAAGGAGACGAGTTGAGTTCGGCTGCCAACATCTCCGTGCCCTGGCACAACGATTGTATCTGCGTCCGTCCGTTGCAAATTCTCGGACGATGCAGCAATCATCCCATCGATGCTGCCGCCGCTATCGTAGTCAATGAACGGAAAGTATCCGTTGAACCAAGTGTCTCCTGTATGAAGCACATTTGCATTCTCGAAGAAGACAGAGACGTCCGAATC
>JBEKGF010000107.1:0-10192 GCA_050012935.1 Edaphobacter sp.
ACACCGATAGCGCCCATCGCGATCACAAATCCGACGGGCCATTCCTCAAAGAAGGCGCCGCAGGCCCACTCACCATCGTCATCGCCGACACCGGCGTCACATGGCAACCCGCGCCCACCGTAGCTACCGGCAAGTAGCCCGCCCGCTAGTCGCTCTAGTCCGGCCCCGAAGCTCTTCCCTGCTTCGCCGTATTCGGTGATCTGCCGCTTTGGCCGCGTCGCTTGTTGTCTTTAGCCATCAGCGCAAACACTCCACCGATCGCCAGCAACATCATCGCAATCGCAATACAAACAAGGGTCAGCACAAAAACCTCCTGCCCGCCCGCATAAGGAGATCGACCTACGAAACAAGCATCCTGACGCCTCACGCGACTCCTATTTTCTAAGATGCCGCGTGCGGTAATCTGGAGACTATGCCCCGCGGATATTTCATTACCTTCGAAGGCCTCGACGGCTCCGGAAAAACAACTCAGCTCCGCCGCCTCGCCGCCAGCCTGGAGGCCGAAGGCCATCAGGTCGTCACCCTGCGCCAGCCCGGTGGCACCGCACTCGGCGACCGCATCCGCAGCATTCTGCTCGACTCCAAATCCGAAGACGCCCATGGCCCCATCGCTCCAGCCGCAGAGATGGCCCTTATGTTCGCCGACCGTGCTCAATCCATCGCCGAGATCATTCTTCCAGCACTCAACGACGGAAAAATCGTCCTCTGCGACCGCTACACCGACTCCTCCGAGGCCTACCAGGGCGGCGGCCGCCAACTCGGCAGCCAGCGCATCCTCGAAATGCACCTAGCCGCCTGCGACAACCTCCAGCCCAACCTGACCATCCTTCTGCTCCCCTCACTCGAAGCGTCCCTCAAACGCGCACGCCGTCGCAACCAGCGCAACGTCGCGCAACAAGGATCCGACGAAAACCGTTTCGAGCGCGAATCCGACGACTTCTACCGCCGCATCTACGAGAAATACGAAGAGATCGCCGCACGCGAACCCAACCGCGTAACCGTCATCCGCGACGACGCCCGAATCGAAGAGATCGAAGCCTGCATCAAAAAAATAGTCGCGGCACGCCTGGCCTCTTCGGTATTAAGCAAAGGCTTTAGCTGCTGATGGGCCACTACTGCTTTTAGGATTAAGCGCAGGTCTTTAGCCCTACTAAAATCATCCAAATCGCGAAGGACTTTAGCCCCGCTCCCCTCTCTTCCACCGCCATCATGACCACCTCACCCCCAGCCCTCGAAGCTCCACAGAGATCGAAGCCACTCGTTGAGCCCCAAAAATACCGCATGCCCCCCGGTCTGAAGCACTCACTTCCCTTCTACTCCTTCAAGCCCTGGGTCAAACTTGGCCACCCCATCCTTCTCTTCGAGCACCTCCTCAGGACATACGGCAATATCGCCCACTACCGCTTCCTCGGCACTCCCATCATCTTCATCAACGACCCCGGCTACATCCGCGAGATCCTCATCAGCCAGGGCTCGTCATTCGTAAAAGAGCGTACCGTCCGCCGCATGAAGGTCCTCCTCGGCGAAGGCCTTATCACCTCCGACGATCCAATTCACATGCGCCAGCGCAAGCTCGTCGCTCCGGCCTTCCATCGCCAGCGCATCGCCGCCTACGGAGACCAGATCGTAGCCTGCGCCGACGCCCAACAAAAATCCTGGCAGCCCAATCAGCAGATCGACATCGCCGCCGCCAGCATGCAGCTCTCGCTCGAAATCGTCGCCCGCACTCTCTTCAACACCGAGGTCACCGCCGACATTCGCAGCATCAACGACGAAGTCAACACCATCATGGGCCTCTACAACTTCATCGTCGCCTTCCCTCGTCTCGAACACTTCCTCCATCTCCCCATTCCCAAGCTCACCAGATTCCGCAAATCCAAGTCCCGTCTCGACACCGTCGTCAACCACCTGATTCACGAGCACCGCGAAGCAGCAACCCATGGCGAATCCGACAAGGGCGACCTTCTTTCCATGCTTCTCGCCAGCAGATACGAGCCGGACGACACCAACCCACAACAAACCGGCATGTCCGACGAGCAAATCCGCGATGAAGTCCTTACCATCTTCCTCGCTGGCTACGAAACCGTAGCCAACGGCCTCGCCTGGACCTGGTATCTCGTCAGCCAGAACCCCGAAGTCGAAGCCCGCCTCCACGCCGAACTAGACGCAGTCTTAGGTACAGGCGATCACCGCCGCTCCCCCACCCTCGCCGACTACCCCAGCCTCCGCTACACCGAACAAGTCTTCGCCGAATCCATGCGTCTCTATCCACCTGCCTGGGCGATGGGCCGCATGTCCACCAAGCCTGTCGAACTCGGCCCCTACCGCATTCCTCCCGGCGCGCACTTCTTCTTCAGCCAATACATCATGGGTCGCGACCCGCAGTACTTCCCTGACCCTCTCCGCTTCGACCCCGACCGCTTCACCCCTGAAGCCAAAGCGGCACGCCCGAAATTCACTTACTTCCCCTTCGGCGCCGGCAGCCATCAGTGCATCGGCGAGAGCTTCGCCTGGATGGAGGGCGTCTTCTCCATCGCAACGATCGCCCAGCGTTGGCGCATGACCTACCTCGACGCCACCCCGCCCGTCCCGCAAGCCAGGATCACCCTCCGCCCCCGCGACCCGCTTAGGATGCGCCTCACCCCCCGCTAGCGAATCCGCCTTCTACGCCGACGCGAACTTTTTTATCGACTTCCCCCTTCCCTTCCAGTAACCTCGCTAAATTCAGCAACCAACAGAAAACGTCTCGCTGTCTTCCGTTACACCTGCGTACACTTTTGCATTCGCAATTGAATCAAAAAGGAGAGTTTCATGACGGTTTCCAGGCCTGTTTCCTACCCGCTTCCTCCTGCACTTCTAACCAGCGAGGTGTCATGATGAGTACCGGCGCTCCCGTTCCTCCCAACCCCTATCAGAACGTTCCGCCGCAAAACATCCAACCACCCCCTCCGGCAGGCTCCAGCAATACCGCGCTGAAAGTCATTCTGATCGTTATCGGAGTCATCGTCCTGTTCTGCGTTCTCGCCGCCGGAGTCGTTGGCTTTATCGGCTACAGGGTTTCGAAGTCCTTACACAAGGACAACAACGGCAACGTCAGCATCTCCACGCCAAACGGCACCATCACCACCGGCTCCTCCGCCAATGTCAGCACGGCAGACCTTGGTGTAGATCCCTATCCCGGATCCATCCACAGCAACGACGGCTCCATGAACATGAAGACACCCACAGGCTCCATGGTCACCTCCGTCTTCACCAGCTCCGACCCGTCCGATAAGATCGTTGCCTTCTACAAAGAAAAGCTCGGCGATCAGGCCTCGATCGTTCAGACCGGCAACGGCACCATGCTCTCCGGCGGCGAAAAGGACAAGAACAGCATCATGGTCACTATCACGCCGCAGAACAATCTCTCCAAGATCGTCATCATGCACGTCACTAAAAACCCCTAGCAGTCATCGAAAAAAAAAGGCGGGGTCACGTCAGCGGCCCCGCCCTTCTCCCTTTAAGCCACCTTACGGAACGCGGAACACAAGCCCAGTCGTCCAATTCAACAACCTTGAGTTGGGAAACGAAGTAGGCCCGCCAAAGTTTCCGCTGTTGATCGTCGACACCGCGCCATATCCGATCTCAACCGCCCGGAAGTCAACATGCTTCGACAACGTATAGTCGAGCCCGCCGAAGATCCCGTACTGAAACCTTGTCTGGTGGATCGGGCTCGTCGGCGGCTTCGAGCTGCCCGCTCCGATCGAAAGCTGCAGATAAGGCTTGAAATTCTCCGCAATCGGCTTGGGCATCACCCGAGCCCCGACCAGGAAGCTGTTCAACGTCGCGTTATTCCCCGTCACTATCGAATCACGGAGATCGATCCCCGCATCGTACTTCGGGTGATGATAAAAATTCACGTACCCGCCGAAGTCGGCACCCCAGAACATTCGCGATGTCGCGCCTGATCCCAGAAAGGCAAACACACCCGTATCCGCCTGCGAATTGGTGATATGGATCCCCACCGGATTCACATACAGGCCAACATCGCCGGACCCCACATCAACATGGCTGACATTCGAAACATCCACCTGGGACGGATTATCCTGGGCGCGAGAGGCAAGGTTGATCAGAACCAACGCAAGACACAAAACGAGGGACCGCAACTTCATAGGTAAAAATCCTTTAGCTTTCAAACTAACCATGCCTGCCGACGCAGACTCTCCTGCAAGTCTATTTGACTGCACTTCATTCCAGTCTATCGGAAGCTGCGAAAAACCTTCCGCATCGACATCTCAACCATCCCGGCATCACCCCGCACGCTTGCAGCCGGGAAGCATCAACGGTATAACTAAGTCTCCCCGCATCAACCTATCTTTCGCTGACTACAGAAAGGCAACGGAACAACAAAGTATCAATTCCAAACAAAGAGGGATATCCATCATGGTCCTTGGAATGAGCTTGGCTACCTACACCGTCATCCACGTCGCAATCAGCCTCATCGCCATCGGCACCGGACTCATCGTTCTCTTCGGCCTCCTCCAGGGAAGGCTTCTCAACCCAACCAACGGCATCTTCCTCCTCTTCACCGTCCTCACCAGCGTCACTGGCTTCTTCTTTCCCTACGAAAAGATCACCCCCGGCATCATCCTCGGCGTCCTCTCCCTGATCGTCCTCGCCATCGCCCTGCTGGCCCTCTACGCCTTCCACCTCAAAGGAATCTGGCGCACCACCTACGTCGTCACCGCTCTGATCGCCCTCTACTTCAACTGCTTCGTCCTGATCGCGCAAATCTTCATGAAGGTTCCCTTCTTCCACGCTCTGGCCCCAACCGGGACCGAGGCCCCGTTCAAGATCGCCCAGTTCCTTCTGCTGATCATCACCATCGCCCTGATCATCATGGCAGCCAAAAGATTCCGCCTCGCCCTGCCGGCCTGATTCTTCAGTCATCCGACTCGATCTGCGTCTACAAGGTTTTGTCCAAATTCTCCAAAACCTCTGGCGGCATGCCCACCGCGCAGTTGCGGCCATTACGTTTTGCCTTGTAAAGTGCGGCATCTGCCTGATGAAACATAGTGCTGAGACTGTCGTTGCCCTGGGTGGTAGCTACCCCACAACTAATAGAGACCGAGTGGTCATCCAAAAGGGGGGTAGCTACCACCTGACGGCAGAGGCGCGTGGCCCTTTCAAGGCCAACTTCAAAGGAAGTTTCCGGCAAGACCACGATGAACTCTTCACCGCCCCAGCGGCCCACGATATCAACTTCGCGCACCGATTCGCAGACCCGGCGAGCGAGCGCCTTGAGAACCTGGTCGCCAACAACATGTCCGAGCCCGTCATTGATGGATTTGAAATAATCGATATCCAGCAGAATGATCGAAAAACAATGTCCATAGCGCAGTGATCGATGCAACTCAGACTCAATTACTTCCGTGACGCGCCGCCTGTTTGCCAGACCCGTGAGATCGTCGGTATTGGCCATGCGCGCCAATTCATCCATCGTGAGCTGGGCAACCTGGAAACTGTGCTGGTAACCGGAAAAAAAATAGAGAGCCGCGACAAGTGCCGCAGAGACCACATGCAGCGTAATGGTGAAGACCTGGACGTGCGAAGGCCGCAGGATGAATGGCAGGCTGACCACAAAGAACAACGTCATGATGCCTAGAGATAACTTCAGACTGGATCGATGATCGAATAGAGTGAACGCAAACACATAAATAATCGGAATCCAGAGATAAAGCGGCTCCAGGTCCATGCTCGCACCATACACAGGCGAGTACAGAGTCACGGCCATGCACCCCGCACAGATAATGGCCGCAAACAGCAGACAGGAAAACTCTATAACGCGCTGCGGTACATAGCGCTTCCACGCCATGACGAACATTACGGGGTGGAAGACCATATTCAAGGCGAACACCCCACGCAAGACCGTCGAGGACTGATGGAGTGATTCCTTCAGAATCCATCCAGGCACTGTCCCCAGCCAGGCAAGAGTCAACATCAACATCAACAGCTTGCGCTTGAGTTCCTCAATCGGTAGCTTCGTGGCGGGCATTTGGCTTGCGGAGACTTCTAACATGTTTTTCACGCGACGATGTCAGAGGACTCGCTCTCAACTATCCGCTAAGCACATGGTACGGTTTCCTCGCTGAGGAAGACCAGCCCGCTAGGCGGTTTGTACCGATAATTCGTCTTATCGCCGGTAATCTGTCGGATGACTGGTTAAGGAACAGAAAGTTTCGTAACGGACTCGAACTGTTCAGTTATCGCACATGGACGCGCATCGCCCTGATCATCATGGTTACCGGTTGGTTCCTAGTCGGATACCATCGAAAATTCTTCCCCGCGGATGCAGTTCCGGACCGTCTATCACTGTAGAAGAGCGGCAGCTCTGAAAAGCAGAACTGGATGACAATCCTGATAATCGATACACCTCTGGAAAATTCCGTGCTAAAGGAAAAAATACCTGCGATGCGTTTGAACGTTCTTGCAGTCGCTGTTCTCCTTATCGCTTTTGTTGCAGCCGCGCATGCCCAAAGCGCTCCTGTGGTTACATCCGCGGATCAGCATTTTCACTTCACCCAGAAGCCCGGACCACATGCCGTGGGACTGAAGGTTGTGGAGCAGTATGATTTTTCGCGCACCTATCGTCCCGTTACCAATGAACTGGGCAAACCCTATCAAGGAGAACGCGCGCGGCCGCTGCAGACGCTGATCTGGTATCCGGCGGAGAAGAGCAGCGGCAAACCGATGACGGTCGGAGATTACGGCGGTCTGCTCGCTTCTGAGACCAGCTTTGGGAGACCTGACCTTTCGCCGGATTGGAAGCAGTGGCTCGATGCCATGAAGCCTTCGCTCAAGGATTCAATGTGGGCGGTGCGCAATGCTTCTCTGCTCGCCGGAAAGTTTCCGGTCGTGATCTATGCGCCGAGTCTTTCCTCAATGTCTTGGGAGAACGCAGACTTGTGCGAGTACCTGGCGAGTCACGGCTATGTTGTGGTGGCTAGTCCCGATATGGGCGCGACCTCTCGGGATATGACCGCCGACCTCGCCGGCATCGATGCGCAGGCGCAGGACATCTCGTTTCTCATTGGGTACGCGCAGACGCTGCCGGATACAGACATGTCGGAGATTGCGGTGGCGGGGTTTAGCTGGGGTGGGATCTCGAATCTGTTTGCGGCGGCGCGCGACAACCGCATTGACGCGCTGGTCGCGCTCGACGGCAGCATGCGCTACTTCCCGGGGCTGGTAAAGGCGGCAACCGATGTGCATCCGGAGCAGATGACGATCCCGATGCTGTTCTTTACGCAGGGAGCAACCTCGCTGGAGAAGCTGGCGCGAAGTTCCCCCAACAACAGCACCGAAGGCCCCAACGTGCTCAATGCGTGGACCCACGGTGATCTGATTACGGTTGACGACATGGCGCTGGTGCACGTGGAGCACAGCTCGATGTTTCAGCGAAATGAGGACACATGGAAGGACTATCCGAGGAGTCACAAAGGGGATTACTCGCGGGCGGATGGGATTGTCGGCTATGCCTGGGTCGCGCGCTACACGCTGGAGTTCCTCAATGCGTATCTGAAGCAGGATTCTCAATCGCTGGCCTTTTTGAAGAAGACACCTGCGGAAGTTGCCGTTCCGCCGCACATGATGACGGTGGACTTCCGCGCGGGCAAAGGCATACCGGCTACTCTCGATGCGTTCCGCGCAGAGCTGGGACGCCAGGGCTTCGATCATGCCCCTGAGATCTATGCGGCGATGCGGAAGGGTCAACCGGACTTCAAGCTGGATGAGGACGTCGTGATCCGGTGGGCGTACGATCTGATGGAGCAAAATCACCTGCCTGAGGCGACCGCCCTGTTCAAGTGGAACACGCAGGTATTTCCGGATTCGTGGAATGCCTATGACAGCCTGGGCGAAGCCTACATGAAGGCCGGGCAGAAGCAGTTGGCAATCGACAGCTACAAAAAGTCGCTGGAGCTGAACCCCGCGAACGACGATGCCAAAGAGAACCTGAAAGCGCTGGAGACGGCGCCTGCGGCGAATTAGCCTTCTTCCACCTTCTTCACCCCCTGGCTGTTCCCGGTCAGTACAAGCGCCGGGCCAGGTCGTCCAGGAGGTTTCGCGATGCCGGTGCCAACAGCGGCTCCGTTTGGGCAACGCCCCAGATATCCAATCAACAAAGTCCGTGAGGGCTGAAAGTCCAATCTATCGGCGACATAGGGAGACGCTTGACCCACCCGGCTGGGATTTTTTTTGCATTTTCAGCCCAAAAATCGCATGTCAAGCCCCCGGAACTCCCCAAACTCCACAAAACCCAACAAAGACGCGCCTCCGGCGCATCCCCCCACTTTGGCATTTTTCCTGAAGCAAATGCGTATCATAGAAGTAGGGGATTAAATCGAAACTTCACGCTGGCTGAACCTGCAAGACTCGAAGTCCAGACTTAACTCGCCTGAATCGAAGACTTTGCGCAATAAAGTCTAGGGAGGGGATACCCTCCTCCCGCGACCAAACCAGCTCCAGCGAGGACAGAAAGGAGAACCGGAAAATGACGGCCTTCCCCGCCACCTTCAACGACTTCCTCGGCAACAGCACCGCCATCGAGCATCTCCGCACCGCCATCGCCGCCGGACGTCTTCCCCACTCCCTCATCCTCGCCGGCCCCAGCGGAGCAGGAAAGTACACCCTCGCCCTCATGCTCGCCATGGCCGTCGAGTGCGAACGTCAGCCCCGCGACCTCTGGTCGAACGGCCAGTCCCTCGCCTCCTTCTGCGGAGTCTGCCGCAACTGCACCCGCATCGCCACCGCCGCCAACCTCGACGAAGAGGTCGACAAAGCCGTAGCCGTCCGCGAAGACCTACGCGAGGTCGACAAGAAGGACACCCGCGTCCTCATCCAGCCCCACCCCGATGTCCTCATCATCCCGCCCGACCCGCCACAGCTCCTCATCAAACTCGGCCAGGTCCGCACCCTCATCCAGAGCTCGCACTACCTGCCGGCCGAAGCGCCAAAGAAGATCTTCATCCTCACCGCCGCAAGCTTCATGAAAGAAGCCGCGAACTCCCTCCTGAAAGTCCTCGAGGAGCCGCCGCCCACAGCCCATCTCATCCTCCTCGCCGAAAACCCCGGCGAACTCCTTCCGACCATCCGCTCCCGCTGCGCCATCGTCCGCCTTGGAGCCTTGCCTGTCGAAGAAATAGAAATGCTCCTCGCCGACCGCCGCACCGACGTCCCGCCGCAGCAGCGCAGCCTCATCGCCCGTCTGGCCCAGGGAGCCGCAGGCAAGGCCCTCGGCTTCGATCTCGCCGCCTACCTCGCCGCCCGCGCCGATGCCCTGCTCCTCATCCGCAACGCCGCGCAGGATCCCGACCACACCGCCCTCTTCAAGATGACAGAGACCTACCGCGCCGGAGCCGAAGGCCAGCAAAAGACCTCAACCCTCCTGCGCACCCTCTCGCTCCTCCTCGAAGATCTGCTCCTGCTGGGCGCAGGCACACCTGAACTCATCCGCAACACCGACCTCCGCCCCGAGCTCGACCGCCTCAACGCCGCCCTCAACTTCGAGTGGATCGAAAACGCCTCCCGCGGCCTCGATCAGGTCCAAAGCGGAATGCGCCGCAACCTCCTCCGCTCGCTCTCTCTCGACGCCTTCGCCGCGCAAATGGTCGGCAGATAGCCCGGCATGAGCGACCAGAAAAAATTCGCCGCACACGCCACCGAGCGCCTCAGCAACACCCCGGAAGACATCGCCCGCGCCGCGGAGATCCTTCGCAACGGGGGCACGGCAGCCTTCCCCACCGAAACCGTCTACGGCCTCGGAGCCAACGCCCTCGACCCCACCGCCGTAACGAGCATCTTCGCCGCGAAAGAACGCCCCGACTGGGATCCCATCATCGTCCACGTCAGCGACCGAGCCATGCTCGACCAGGTCGCCACCGTCTCCCCCCAGGCCGAACGCCTCATCGCAGCCTTCTGGCCCGGCCCGCTCACCCTCCTGCTCCCACGAACTCCACAAGTCCCGGACAACGTCACCGCAGGACGCCCGTTAGTCGGTGTCCGCATGCCCGCGCACCCAATCGCCCTCGCCCTCATCGAAGCCGCAGGCGTCCCCGTCGCAGCTCCCAGCGCCAACCGCTTCGGCCGCACCAGCCCCACCACCGCAGCCCACGTCCTCAGCGACCTCGACCACCGCATCGACGCCATCCTCGAC
>JBEKGF010000108.1:0-10045 GCA_050012935.1 Edaphobacter sp.
ATATTCGCCTCTGAAATAGAGAGCGAATCGTCCAGCTTCGCTTCGCGTACTGAAGCCGGCTATGGGATTGAACCCCTCCTGATAAGGGCGCGCATAATCGTTGACGATTGTCAGGCCGAGATGGAAGCTGTCTCGTAGCGGGGTCCCCGAGATGCCGCCGAGGCGGGTAGCGAAGCACGCGAAAGACGCCCTCGAAGTAAGCGAACGCCAACTCGTGAGCCTCGAGAAATGCCTGCTGCGTGACACACGGGTAAGCCCGGTGAAACGCCGCGCCGCTGGCCATCGAACGCATCGAGAAGACCTGTAGCTTGATCCGTTCGCCATCAAGATCGGCGTACGCCTCGTACCAGTCGATCTGGGCCTCGACGCCCCAGCGGTAGCTCTGCGGAACGAACGTCTCGCGTTCGGCCAGGCCCAGTTCGCGCTTGCGCCGCTCCACATACTGCCGGACCGTTCGCTCCGCAGGAGTGCAGCCCGGAACCTCGGCGCGGATCCGATCGAAGATCCGCCGCGCCGTATGACGCTGCTTCCGCGGAGCCTTCCGGTCCGACTCCAGAATCGCATCGATCAACGTCGCCGCCGCGGCCATCTTCACCGCCGGACGTTGCGTCTTCTTGCGCTGCGCCGGAACGGCTTTCCTCACCGCCTCACGCACCATCCGCCGATGCACGCCCAACTTCCGCGCCACACCGATCACCGACCCTGCCCCAAACTCGTACTCCCGGCGAATCTGCTCGTATAGCTCCACCTTGGCTCTCCAGTCCAACCCGCCCTCCGTTCCTCAGCTCCGCTGAGAAAAAGGGTAGAGTCCGTTCTGCCCAGGGGTGGGCCAACTTAAACCGCCAGAGTGGGCCAAATCAGAATGCCAGAATCAACTTTACGTCAATCCCAGAAATGGACTCAGTTCCCGGCCAATCCTGACGTGATAAGAGCCGACGACCTGAAACTGGGCGACATTTTTTTCGATTAAGCGCGGCCTTGCCACAGGGTCAAATGGATTTTTTATCCTGACCGAAGCCGAGCACTGGAAAATACCCCTACAGTTTCTCAAACCAATCCTGCCCGGGCCACGCAATCTGCCGCAGAACATAGTAGAGTCATTGCCAAACGGACTGCCGGATGTCACGCAGCCTCTGTACTTGCTCGACTACAATTTGCCGGAAGAACAAGTCGCTGGGCAGTGGCCTCGCTTCTTCGAATATCTTCAGCAGGGCAAAGATCAGGCGATCCATGCGACTGCCCATAACGTGTATCTGATGCTGTACCCCAAAGGCCCCTTACGCGACATACTTCGGGAACGCCCTGAACTTGAGGGCGAAATATTTGAAAAGCTCCAAAATATCAGCCCCGAGACGTTCATCTCTGAGGGCAGGGTGTACGGAGGCGGTTTGCATAAAGTGGAACCGAAGGAACTTGCTAAAGTCCCTGCGGGATTTTTGATCCAGGGTTTAGACCATGTGCTTCACAGGGGTCAACAGCTCACAATGCTGATGACCTGATCGCTATAGCAATTCGCCTCCCGCCATCGACGGCCCTATGCGTAACTCAGACACACCGGCCATGGTATTCGGCCCAATCCCTACCGTGGATGAGGTGATCGCGACCATCGCAGAGTTGGAACGTCGGCTTAATGTGGAAATTTGATTGCCCAGAGAGACGCCATCACGCAAAATCTATCCGAAGACGAGTTCTTGAATCGCAACTGTAAATTATGTTCGATGGCTCTATACGGCGGTGGGGATACCAGTTGCAAGCGGTAACCCGCAAAATAGTAGTATGGGACGCACCGGAGGAATACCTTGCGCCCCTATCGTGTTGCTGTTGAGATCGCTGGGCCAGCTGCAATCTGGGTGCGCCCGGATTCAGGAGCTTCTTTCACGACATACCCTGCTCCCACGTTTTCAGCCGCTCAAGGGATTCTTGACTGTGTTGCGCGGTGGAAGACTGCATACCTGGAGCCGCAATCGGTGGAGATATGCGCGCCGATCCAGACCCTCCGGTATGCGACGAACTATGGCGGTCCGCTACGCCACCCGAAGAACTTCGCGGGCGCAACGGGATACCAACTCTACTCCACCATCCTGATTGATGTGATCTATAAGATCCATGCCGTCGCCCGTGAGAGCGGACGAGCGCTTGGGGCAAACAACCAACTCCATGCGGTACAGGAGCTTTTTGAACGGAGACTTAAACAGGGCAAACTTTACCGGACTCCCTGTCTTGGGTGGTCCGAGTTCACGCCGCGTTACTTCGGCCCATTGCGCGAGAGCACAAGGGCCTGCACCGATCTCTCAATAGAGATTCCAAGTATGCTGCACCGTGTCTTTGATCACCCTCAAGGGGGGCGCTACTTGCCCGAGTACCGGCAAGCCGTAAAGATAGAGGAAGGAGTGTTGCGCTTTGCTGAATGAACTTGCTGATTTGCGTAGAAGCCTAGTTGAGCAAGAGATACAAACCGCGCCCTGGCATCCTTCTCTCCAGCCTTTGAGAAAGGGAATAGCCGTTATCATCGAATTGGACATTGAAGGTTCTCCTGCACATGTGAGCAGTCTCCTGCCCGTTCAGGCTTTAGATCTCCGCAACATTCAGCCTGACAATCAGAAGAGATTTCCTGCTTTCAATTTAGATTGCCCGCTGTTTCAGGACGCTTCCTTAGCGGTTACGGAGTTGGACATCCTTGAACCACTGCTTGCGACAGCGACTCTGGCATGTAAGAAGAAAGATATTGTTCGGATCAGGCGCTCGCTATATGAGTTTCCTGCCCGCGAACTTGTTCCTGTTCTCATGTCGGGTTCTGCCGCGACTAATCCTGTCCTGGGATCGACCCATGCGCTACTTCAGGCGCTGGCAAAGAGCACTTTGGATGCGGAGGGATTTCTGCGTGCATTTGCTTTGGCTGCGCTGCATTCCGTGCTTGTCGGTACGCTGGGTAAAGACCTTCTACTCCAGATTCTATTTGGCAAACTCAATAAGAATGGTGAACGAGATCCATGGCAAATTCTAATCTTTCTTGATATTGCCGATGCCACTGGCTTCTCGCATCGTGTTGCCGATCCTGCCGTTGCGGTCGCATGGAGCCACGCAATGCTCACTGCGGCAGACCCGGAATCTACAGCCGCGACAATACTGAGATGCTCACTCTCCGGGGAAGAAGGCGAGAGTGCCGGCAACAAAATGCCGAGTCCCAATCTTCCTCTGTTGGGTGGCACCTATTTGATGGCGATGAATGCAGATATACCAGCGCAGACGCGCTATGGCAGGAGTTCCACGGATATTTTTCCATTGGCGAAACAGACTGTGCAGGAATTGAACGATTCCCTGTTGCACATCACAGCTCCTGAGCGAAAGGGAAAGACGTGGGGGCCGGTGGCTAGCGGTACGCAGGACAAGCCGGACCTGCTAATTGTGTATCTCGAAAAGGACACAGAAGGCGAGCTGCGACTCGCAAGTGCGCTTGGTGACGATGATGACTGGGAAGAGGACGGGGAGTCTTCTGATGCGCCCAACCAACAGGTGTCAGAAGCGAGATTCACTAATGGTCCTAGTTCCTTCGAGAGCCGCACGAAACGCTTGATCGAGGCTATTCAGTTGAAGCCAGATCTAATGCAGGACGACGCATTCCTGCGAGTCTTTGTCATTAGTACGATCGACAAGGGACGGAAGCAGGTGCTATTCGATCAACGCTATGGCGTAAGTGCTCTTTTCCGGGCGCGGGAGCGGTGGATCGCAGGTTCGCGAAATATTCCTCCGATCACGATCTTTCTTCCCCAGAGCAAAGGAAGGAAGGCGCGGCTCTATAGCGAGCATGTTCCCACGCCGGTCGCTGTGTTGAAGAGTTTGCGACAGCAATGGATTCGCGAAGGCACTATGAACCAGACGGTGCCGGGCGTAGATTTGCGCCGCGTTTACAGCCTGCTGCTCGAAGAGAGCGTGGAACGAGAAGCGATGTGGATGCTGGAACGCCTATTGCCATTGTCCCAAGTGTTATTCGTAGGAGCTGGAAGACCTTATACGGATCAAAAGAAAACAGGAGAGGTGCATACTCTTCAGACTGGTGCCGGTCTTCCGGTAGAGGCCAGACGGCCACTGCTCACCGTGATAGCCCTCTACGGAATCCTGCTTCATCGTCTTGGAAGGTACAAGGAGAAATATATGGAAGGTCGCGATTACCTGTTGGGTCAATTCTTACAATGCGCGGACGAATTGCACCTGCTCTACTGCGAGCATGTACGAGGTGGCAGTGTGCCCCCTCAACTGATCGGCAACGCGGCTATGCCAATGGCCCTCGAAAACCCGACGAAGGCGGTGGAAGTTCTCGGTGCCCGCGTACCAGTCTACTTTGCGTGGCTGACCCAGAAGGCGAGCACAAAGATTCGCCCTGCCGATGATGGCGTGACACAGAGAAAATTCTCCGAAATGAACGACGCGGAGAAGAGTACGCTCAGGGCCAAATCAATCTCCCGCCGTCTGGGAGAACTCAGTGCTGAACTCAAGGGCAAGCTTGACGCGCCGGTTTCGCTGACAGGACGAGCGGAACTGTTGCTTGGATATCTTGCGCGAGAGCCAAAGACGTATGACTCACCGGAAGATCAATCAGTATTTACCTCACTACCTATTGCCCTTGGAGAGAACGCATGAATCGTGCTACCGGACTACTCGTTATCGAAGTCATCAACTCAAATCCCAACGGAAATCCGGACCAGGAGAGCGATCCGCGTCAGCGGCCAGATGAACGCGGAATGATTTCGCCCGTGTCATTTAAGCGTAAGCTTCGTGATCTGGTCGAGGATAAGGAAGGTCCCGCATGGACGGAACTTAGTGGCTCTTTCAACCCTGCTCTGGAATCGGAAAAATTCCACATTCTCGAATCGAGAGGACGTGACCGCAAAGAGATAGCTGCTCTGTCTGATGATGATTTCACCTCGAAGTATTGGGATGCGAGGCTGTTCGGATCGACTTTCCTGGAAGAAAAGAAGGGTGCCGGTAAAGATAGCAGTTTCATTCGAACTGGCGTAGCTCAGTTTGGCATGGGGGTTTCCATCTCCCCAGTGCGAATCGACCGTCAAACCAATACAAACAAGGCTGGCGTGGAAACTGGCAAGGATCGAGGCATGGCTCCGCTTGCGTATCGGATCGTGCCGCATGGTGTATACACGATGCCTTACTTCTTGAACGCGGCTGCAGCGCGAAACTCCGGCTGCACAGAGGTTGATGTGACATTGATGAAGCAATTGATTCCCTATGCGTACAGTCAGACTGCCTCGGCGATTCGCCCCCAGGTTATCCTTCGTCACGCTTGGCACATGGAACACACCTCCGCACTCGGTTCCTGCCCGGATTTTCTGCTTCTCGATGCCATGACGCCGAAACGCAGAGACGCATCGCTTACGGACCATCCCAGTACCGGTTGGAACGACTATGAGGTTCCGCCATCCCTTCCAGACGATCTTGTCAAACGTCTTAAGACCATTACGGACTTAGTGCGTGGATAGATCGTTGCCATCCGGTGTTCCTCTCGCACACAGCGCCAAGCCTGCGAAAAGTATTCCAGCGCAGAGCTATCCCGATCATATTGCTAACGTCTCACGATGCGCTTATGGGGCGATGGTTGAGGCACAGGCTTATCGGTCAGACGGGCCGGACACCAAGTTGCTCTCAGCCGCTCGATGGGCCAGTGTCTTCCATGACCTCGGAAAGCTTACGCAAGAGAATCAAACGATCCTACACGGAACCAGTGGCGAAAGACTGCCCATCCCACATGAAGATGCGGGAGCAGCGCATTGCATCCTCAACAAGCAAAACGCGGCAGCATGGGTGATTGCACAACATCATTCAGGACTGAAAGACTTTGCGGAGGAAAATGCAAAGGGCGAACTTAGCTCCCAGAATCCAGCTTTGGCATTGTTTCGTAATCCAATGATCAAACTGGATACGGATGCGAGGCTCGGCTGTTTGGTAAGCCTTCATAAGCAGGTTTGCGGTCAAATGGAACTTGACTCCAGAGGAGTTGGCGTTCCGGCGCGAACCCCTTGGGACATGCGGCTATTGATGAGTTGCCTGGTCGCTGGAGATCACGGCGATACGGCGCGGCACTATCAACAGGAGCCTGCCATGGAACCTCCGGCACCGCGTTGGGAGGAACGCCTTGCCGCGCTCGATAGGTATGTTGGGGAACTCGCCTCCCACTCGGGAACGCGCAACGACCTCCGCCAGAGCATCTACTCCACTTGCAGCCAAGCCTCACCGGAGATTCCAATCTGGGCCTGTGATGCTCCGGTGGGAAGCGGCAAAACAACGGCCGTGATGGCTTATCTGCTGCAAGCGGCTATTGCGTTGAAGATGAGGCATATTTTCGTAGTGCTTCCTTTCACGAACATTATCAACCAGTCAGTAGATGTTTATCGGAGGGCACTCGTGCTGGCTGACGAAGATCCTAAAGAGATTGTCGCCGCCCATCATCATGCTATCGAGTTCAAGACACCAACGCTGCGTGCGTTGACGACGACTTGGACCAGCCCGATCATTGTGACGACCGCAGTGCAGTTCTTCGAGACGCTGGTGGCTTCGGCTACGCCGCGCCTTCGCAAACTCCATGCTCTGCCCGGTTCCGCAGTGTTTATCGACGAAGCACATGCGGCGATGCCCCTATTTCTCTGGCCCTACATGTGGGGTCATTTGGATTCGCTGAGTTCGCGGTGGAACTGTCGTTTTGTACTGGGTTCGGGGTCGCTTCCGCGCTTCTGGGAAAACATCCGACTGTTCAGCGAAGGTTCCACCAGCATTCCTTCGATGCTTCCACAGCAATTAGCAGAGAGAGGAAGTAAAGGGGAAAAGGAACGCGTGCGCATCGAAACTTGTCTGCAAACGCACACTCTCGATTCACTCTGCACATGGATTCGCGGATTTTCAGGTGCGCGGCTCGTGGTGATGAATACTGTTCAGTCCGCCGCAGTCCTTGCACGAAAGCTGCGCGCGGATGGGGTTAAGACCATGCACCTCTCCACAGCATTGAGCCCGAATGATCGCGAATCTGTTCTCAAAGAAGTGCGTGAGTTGCTTACACCCGGTAGGCAACCTGCCGATGGTTGGGTTCTGGTAGCGACCAGTTGCATCGAGGCCGGCGTGGATGTTTCATTCGATGTTGCCTTTCGGGAACGAAGTTCTGTCTCCAGCCTGATTCAAATTGGCGGGCGCGTGAACCGTCACGCCAGCTCCAGAATTACTGCTCAGGTATGGGACTTCGTCACGAACGATCCATGGTTCAATCGCAATCCTGTGCTCGACCGGAGTATCCGGGTAGTGCAACAAGCGTTCGGGCAGGACAAGTGGAAGATGACCTTAACGGACCTGATGACTTGGGCAGTTGCAGAAGAATGGAAGCAATGGGCAAAGACCAAAGAAGTCGACGAATTGATACGCATGGAAAAGGAGCTTGCTTTTGAATCTGTCTCGGTGAAGGCTAGGCTAATAGAAGAGGATAGGGCTTTGGCCGTGGTAGACGTTGCTTTGGCCAACGAAATTCGCAGCGGGCGGTATATTTCGCAGAGCAGACTTTCGCAAGGCAGCGTATCGATTCGGCGTACTGTTCTTGAGAAAACGAAACCGACCTCAGTGCCGGGAGAGCAAGAGCTTTATCTGTGGCCGGACGGCAAGTATGATGCTGGATTCCTCGGCATCATGTCGTATGTACTTGAATTGGCAACCTATGATCGAGCAGGTTGCGCCCTTGTCTGAGTGGGACACTTTCTCTTGTGGTAATTCGCTAATGTGCCAGCTACAGGATTTTCTTCTGGAGGCTTCGAATGTCTGACAAAGGATTAGAAGAGCAAGACGATGCACTCCCGATCAGCGGGCTACAGCACCTGGCCTTCTGTCCGCGTCAGTGGGCGTTGATCCATCTGGAGCAGGTGTGGGTCGAGAACAGTCGTACAGCCGAAGGACGGATACTGCATGAACGTGCCGATCTGCCCGGAGAGAGTCGTCGTGCCAGCGTGCGCACGGTGCGCGGCATGTGGCTACGGTCAGAGAGACTGCACCTGACAGGTCGCGCCGACATTGTCGAGTTCCGGCCCGCTCCTTATCCAGTGGAGTACAAGCGCGGCAAGAGCAAGCCCAACGACTGCGACACCGTTCAGCTCTGCGCCCAGGCGCTTTGCTTGGAGGAGATGTTGCAGACCACGATTGAGCGCGGTGCCATCTTCTACGGCAACCCACGACGGCGGCTGGAGGTTGACTTCACACCGGAGCTACGCGCCCGAACGGAAGAACTCACCGCGACCATGCACCGTTTGTACCGAAGTGGCGTGACGCCCGCTGCGACTCCGGGGCCTTACTGCCGCAACTGCTCACTGGTCGATGTGTGTCTTCCAGAGGCCACTTCTCACAATGATGTAGCCGCGCGTTGGGTGACGCTACAGCTGCGCTCTCTACAGCAGGAGGTTTAGTTCCGCCTCATGCGAAAACTTCTCAACACACTGCATGTGATGACTCAAGGCGCGTACCTGCACCGCGACGGCGAGACGGTCGCGATCAAGGTGGGCGACGAGCTGAAGCTGCGCGTTCCCGTGCATACGCTTGAAGGGCTGGTGTGCTGGGGCCGGGTGTCGTGCAGTCCGCTGGTACTGGGGCTGTGTTGTGATCGGGGTGTGGGGATTTCGTTTCTCACCGAACAGGGAAGGTTTATCGCCCGAGTGAATGGGCCTGTCTCCGGCAATGTGCTGTTGCGGAGGCAACAATACCGCATAGCCGATGATGGGAGCAGCGCGCTTCCCATCGTGCGAACTATCGTGGCGGCCAAGATTGCAAACAGCCGCGTCGTGCTGCTGCGCGCGGCCCGCGAGATTGTAGATGAAGTTCGCGAAAAGGAGTTGCGTGAAGCGGCTAATCGTCTTTCCTGGGCAGGCTTGGATGCGGCGCGGGCAACGTCCATCGACGAGGCGCGTGGGCATGAAGGCATGGCCGGGCAGGCTTACTTCTCGGTCTTCGATCAGATGATCGGCGGCGACCGAGAGGCATTTCATTTTGGGGGACGCTCGCGTCGGCCTCCACTGGACCGGGTGAATGCGCTGCTTTCATTTGTATACGCGCTCTTACGTCATGACATCGAATCCGCCTTGGAGAGCGTTGGCCTTGACCCAGCGGTTGGTTTCCTTCACACCGACCGTCCAGGGCGTCCAAGTCTTGCTCTCGATTTGATGGAGGAACTCCGCGCTGCACTCGCTGACCGTCTGGTGCTGACGCTCATCAACAGGCGTCAGGTTCAGGGATCGGGTTTTACGGAGCAGGATGGGGGCGGCATTCAGATGGACGACGACACTCGCAAACAAGTTGTCTCTGCTTGGCAGCTTCGGAAACAGGACGAGATTGAGCACCCCTATCTGAAGGAGCGCATTCCGCTCGGACTGGTGCCGTATGTGCAGGCGTTGCTCCTCGCACGTCATGTACGTGGGGGCCTCGACGCCTATCCCGCGTTCTTCTGGAGATGATTCGATCATGATGGTTCTTGTTAGCTACGACGTAAGCACCCGCGACGACGCGGGACGACGCAGACTGCGCCGCGTGGCCCGGTTGTGCGAAGATCATGGACAGCGGGTGCAGAACTCCGTTTTCGAGTGCGTCGTGGACTCCGCGCAATGGGTTATGCTTCGGGCAAGTCTTGTGTCTGAAGCCGACCCTGCTCAGGACAGCCTCCGGTTCTATTTTCTCGGAACCGAATGGAGAAGACGTGTAGAACACGTAGGGGCAAAGCTCTCCTACGACCCTGAAGCACCCCTCATCCTCTAGTCAATTTCGACAGACCCAAGTTCATTCGCGCGAACCCTAAGCGAGCACGGATTCTCTATAACATCCGCAGATTGGCTAAGTGTCTCGATGGCAAGAAGATACTCTTGGGTGCTGTTGAAAGGATGCTTGATACGTCGGCGAATAGAGTCAGGATCGCATTTGTGGCAAGCTATCTGTAGCGCATGGAGCTGTTTACGACATGTGCCGTCGCCCCCCGCGCGGGGGCGTGGATTGAAACCTGACAAGGCCTACGTGGTGGCGG
>JBEKGF010000109.1:0-9990 GCA_050012935.1 Edaphobacter sp.
TTAGAATGTGGTGGCCAGAGACGGGATCGAACCGCCGACGCCGGCCTTTTCAGGGCCGCGCTCTACCACTGAGCTATCTGGCCTTGGCATAACGCTTTCGTCGGGGATCGCCAAGAACCACCGCGCGCTACTGCTACATCTGTCGCCCGGCCTTTTCAGGAGAGCCTGTCGCCGGCGGGGAACCAGCAACGCAAACGCATTCCAAGTATAACAATCCTGCGCCATACCGCCAACTTGCTCCCCGCGCGCTATCCTTTCTCATCGCTCGCATTGCAAGGATGCCATGATCTCTCGCGCTCGCACCCTATCTGTTGTTTCACTTCTGTCCGGTCTTGCCATTGCCGCGCTCTGTCAGCCGCCCGCGCCCCCCACGGTACCATCCACTTCCAAAAACACCATGGCTGCAACGCCACGCGAGCAACGCGCCATTCGTGCCTTTAACGCAGCGAAGCAGAGCCCGCTCGAACTCAATGCCTTCCTCTCCCGCATGCCGAAGGGCGGAGACCTCCACATGCATCTCTCCGGCGCGGTCTACGCCGAGACCTTCCTCAAGGACGCGGCCGCCGATCTCCTCTGCGTCGACCCGAAGACGATGAGCCTCTTCAAGCCCGCCGCCACGACGAGAAGTCTTCCACCGCAGCCCGTTTGTGGTGAAGGCAACGTCCGCGCCGAGAGCGCCTTCAAGGATCAGAAGCTCTACGACGCTCTCATCGATTCCTTCTCCATGCGCAGCTTCGTTCCCAGCGCCGGCATCAGCGGCCACGACCAGTTCTTCGCCACCTTCGGACGCTTCAGCGGCATCGACAGATCCCATACCGGCGAATGGCTCGACGAAGTTGCCACACGCGCCGCTATGCAAAACGAGCAGTACCTCGAAGTCATGCAGACGCCTGTCTTCACCGAGGTCGCGAACATGAGCTCTCGCATCGGATGGCCCACGACGCCTGTCGACCCTGCGCTGAATCGCACCGGCGATGCTACGGGAACAACTCGCGAAGATATGAGCAAGCTACGCGACACTCTCCTCGCCGCGGGCCTTCGCGATGAGGTTGCCATCGATCGCAAGGAGTTCGATGACGCGCTCGACGCCCGCAACCAAATCGAAAACTGTGGCCAGCCCAGCGCCCGCGCGGCCTGCTCCGTCAAGATCCGCTTCCTCGATCAAGTGCTTCGCAGCAATCCGCCGCAGCAGGTCTTTGCCCAGACCCTCCTCGCCTTTGAAGTGGCTTCCGTCGATCCGCGCGTCGTTGGCATCAACTTCGTTCAGCCGGAAGATGCCTACATGGCGATGTCCGAGTACCACCGTCAGATGCTGATGCTCGACTATCTCCACAGCGTCTATCCCAAAGTCCACATCAGCCTCCACGCCGGCGAGATCGCTCCCGGCCTCGTCCCGCCTGACGGCCTCCGCTTCCACATCCGCGAGGCCATCGACCTCGGCCACGCCGAACGCATCGGCCACGGAGTCGACGTTATGTATGAGAACGAGCCCCAGTCCTTATTGAAGGAGATGGCAGCCCGTCACATCATGGTCGAGATCAACCTCACGTCTAACGACGTCATCCTCGGAGTCACCGCACCCTGGCATCCACTTCCCATCTACCGCGCTGCCGGAGTTCCTATCGCACTATCCACCGACGACGAGGGCGTCTCCCGCATCGATCTCACCAACGAATACACCCGCGCCGCACTGGACTTCAATCTCTCCTACCTCGACCTGAAAAGCTCGGCCCGCACCAGTCTCGAACACAGCTTCCTTCCCGGTCCTGGCCTCTGGAGGCAACCAGATGTCTTCACCCAACCCGTCCCCGCATGTGCAGGCCAACCGCTGGGCGCAGCCAATCCCACGCCCAAATGCCTGAGCTTCCTCCAGACCAGCGAAAAAGCCGCAGAGCAATGGCAGCTTGAACGCCGCTACGATCAATTCGAATCCAGCCTGCCATGACTACGAACTACCGCAAACTGTTGTCGCAATCTCTCCCAGCAGGGCTAAACTCATCTTCGAGAACTCATTCATGAAAAAAGCCGTCACTACCTTCCTGCAGTTCATTCTCTTCTTAATTGTCTTTGGAGCAGCTTCGCTCTTTCCTCCGTTTCACATCGAGCATGTTCTCATCGGGACACCTGGTACCACTCGTATCTTCGTCGCCGACGGTTTCATTCTCATGATCGTTCTCTTTATCCTGATCCTTGGGATCGAAACTCTTCGAAAACGCATCATCCCAGCCGGCGTCTGGACCACCGTAGCCTTCATTCTCGCCGCCGTGGTTGGTTTCTGGATGGAGTTCGGCTTTAAAACCGTCAGCCGATAGACAAATTGGCTACTGCATATGTCAGACGAATTCTTCAAGCTCCTCGCCGAATCGCAGAAAACTCTGGACGAAGCCTTCGCCCACCTGCCGCCCAACCCTGCAACCCCACTCGGCGAAGCAGCCTCTTCCATCCTGCAGCAGGTAGCCACTCGCCTCCACGACAACTACCCTTACGCCCATCCTCTCTACGCCGGCCAGATGTTGAAGCCGCCCCATCCCATCGCCCGCGCTGCCTACGCGCTGGCCATGTCGGTCAATCCCAACAACCACGCCCTCGACGGTGGACGCGCCAGCTCTGCGATGGAGATCGAAGCCGTAGCAACCCTCGCAAAGATGTTCGACATGCCTCAGCACCTGGGCCATCTCACCAGCGGAGGAACCTTCGCCAACCTCGAAGCCCTCTGGGTCGCCGGACAATACGCGCCGGAGAAAGCAATCGTCGCCTCCGATCAGGCCCACTACACCCACAGCCGCATCACCGGAGTCCTCGATCTCCCCTTCATCTCCGTTCCTTCCGATGAGCGCGGCCGCATGGACCTCGCCGTCCTCGAATCCCTTCTCAAGACTGACAATATTGGAACAGTAGTGGTTACATTAGGCACGACCGCCATCGGCTCCGTCGATCCCCTCGACCACATCGTCGCGCTCCAGAAAAAGTACAGCTTCCGCATCCACGTCGATGCAGCCTACGGTGGCTACTTCACGCTCGACTCGAATCTCTCCCCCGAAACCCGAGCTGCATTCGACGCCATCCCTCATGCCGACTCCATCGTCATCGATCCGCACAAGCACGGCCTTCAACCCTACGGCTGCGGCTGCGTTCTCTTCCGCGACCCCGCCGTCGGCCGTCTCTATAAACACGACTCCCCCTACACCTACTTCTCCTCAAAGGACCTCCACCTCGGCGAAATCTCCCTCGAGTGTTCTCGCGCCGGAGCCTCCGCCGTAGCCCTCTGGGCCACCCAACAACTCCTCCCCTACACTCCCGGTGGCGCCTTCGCAAAGGGCCTCGAATCCGGCCATACCGCCGCTCTCAAACTCCACAAACTTCTCAGCGAGTCACCTAACTTCCTTGCCCCGGAAACTCCACCAGAACTCGACATCGTCTTCTGGACAGTCCGCGCCTCGACACCTGCGGCCTCCTCTGCCCTTGCGCAACAAATCTTCGACGAAGCCGCCAAACGCGACCTCCACCTGGCCTTAGCCAAGCTCCCAGTGCGCTTTTTTCCACAAAATTCCTGGAGAAATTCACCTGAATCTAACCCACAGGACACCGCCACCTGCCTCCGTTCCGTCCTCATGAAACCGGAACATCTCCTTTGGTTAGACCACTTGTGGCAACGCCTTGATGCCGCTGCGGTTGCTGTCGTCCAGTCAATACCCCGATAGAACCAGCGCAGGTAACCGTAGGTTCTATCTAAATCGTTTAAGCGATTTGCTAAAATCAGCCAGATTCGATGTTTCGGCTTCTCTCATCGCCGGGTTTCAGAGCAGTTTCTCCTCCAGAGAGGTTTCCAGCACCGAACTCATATCACGCTCTTCACGCAGCACTGGCTCGGATGAGAAAAGGATCCACCACCGCATGACTCTCGCCTCCACTCTCACCCCGCACTCCGCACCAGACCTCACCTCCCGCACCGTCGCCTACTTCTCCATGGAGATCGCCCTCTCCCCCACGCTGCCCACCTACTCCGGTGGCCTCGGCATGCTCGCCGGCGACACCCTCCGTTCCGCAGCCGACACCGCCGCTCCCATGGTCGCCATCTCGCTCGTCCATCGCCGCGGCTACTTCCGCCAGAAGCTCTCCGATCTCGGCCAGCAAACCGAAGCCGACGTTCCCTGGTCGCCCGAGACCACCCTTCCCAGCGCCAACCAGCTCATCGCCCTCACCATGCAGGGCCGTCAGATCCTCATCCGCGCCTGGCGCTTCGACGTCGTCGGCATCACCGGCCACATCATTCCCGTCTTCCTCCTCGACACCGACGTCGAAGGCAACGACCCCTGGGATCGCCGCCTCACCGACCATCTCTACGGCGGCGACACCTACTACCGCCTCTGTCAGGAGACCGTCCTCGGACTCGGCGGAGTCGCCCTGCTCGACGCACTCGACTGTAAGCCCAAGGTCTACCACATGAACGAGGGCCACGCCGCCCTCCTGACCATTGGCCTCCTCGAAGATCGTCTCGCCGGAAAACCCCTCATCGACGCAACCGAAGCTGACATCGACGCCGTCCGTCAGCAGTGCGTCTTCACCACACACACACCCGTTCCCGCCGGCCACGACCAATTCGGCATCGACCAGATGTACCAGGTCCTCGGCCACGACCGCGCCGCCGCCATCGATCAGTTCGGCTGTCTCCACAACGGCCTCATGAATATGACCTACATCGCCCTGCGCTTCTCGCGCTTCGTCAACGGCGTAGCCATGCAGCACGGCAAGGTCTCCCAGAAGATGTTCCCGGAGTACAAGGTCTACTCCATCACCAACGGCGTCCACGCCGCCACCTGGCTTTCCCCGCAGTTTCAGGACCTCCTCGACGAGGAGATCCCTCACTGGCGAACCGACAACCACTACCTCCGCTCCGTCTACGGAATCGAACCCGCCCGCATCGCCGCCGCTCACAACAAGGGCAAGCTCCGCCTCTTCGGTACCATCGCCAAGCGCAGCGGCCACCACTTCAATCCCAATGTCCTCACCCTCGGCTTCGCCCGGCGCGTCGCCACTTACAAGCGCGCCAGTCTGCTCCTCCACGATCCCGAGCGCCTAGTCGCAATCGCACAAAAAATCGGCGGTCTCCAGATCCTCTACGCCGGCAAGGCTCATCCTGCCGACAACGCCGGCAAGGGCCTCATCCGCGACGTCTACTCCGCCGCCGCCAAGCTCAACTCCTCGGCCCTAAAGATCTACTACATCGAAAACTACGACTGGGAGATAGGCGCGCTCCTCACCCAGGGCGTCGACGTCTGGGTCAACACCCCCCGCCGGCCCTACGAAGCCTCCGGCACCTCCGGCATGAAGGCCGCGCTCAACGGCGTGCCTTCGCTCTCCATCCTCGACGGCTGGTGGATCGAAGGCTGCGCCGAAAACACCACCGGCTGGGCCATCGAAGACGGCGAATCCGAAGCCGCCGAAGCCAACAGCCTCTACGACAAGCTCGAAAAATCTATCGCGCCCATGTACGCCAACCCCAGCGCATGGGCGCACATGCAGCAACACTGCATCGCCATCAACGGCAGCTTCTTCAACACCCACCGCATGCTGGCCCAGTACTTCGAAAACTCCTACTTCCCACCCACTCAGGTAGACAAAACCCCCGGCAGCCCCCTCGAGCGCCGCCGCTCCAGCGACATCCTCGTTCCCGAACCCGTCCTCGCCTAACAGAGAGAGATTGCCTCGAAAAACCTCAACCCCCGCCCGGGCTCCAAATCTCTCAACGTCACCTGTATACTGACGAAAAACCAAATCAATCGCAATCTTGGATGGAATGAAATTTACCGTAAAAAAACTGAACGCTGTAGTTAAAGATCGTGCGTTAAAGCTTGCCGGCCTCGATCTCAAAGCTGAATACATCACCACCGTACCATCTGCCCAAAACTCACTTGATCTCTTCAAAGGGGAATGGGCATCCAGACTCCCAGCGCCATTTGAAGATCTAACTGCTGGCCAGGCCGGACTGTTTGGGGACGGGCGAATTACCTGGCTCGGGGAGCAGCTTGGCAAGGTAGACCACATGAATGTTCTCGAGTGCGGTCCGCTCGAAGGTGGTCATACCTACATGCTTGAGCAGCTTGGTGTTGCCTCCATACTTTCCGTCGAAGCAAATACCCACGCTTTTTTGCGATGCCTCGTTGTTCGCGAATTGCTTGGTTCCAAAAAGGCGCGTTTCGTTCTTGGAGATTTCGTCAGCTACCTGCGCACTAACCAGGCATACGATCTAGTTGTCGCGTGCGGTGTTCTCTACCATCTCGTGAACCCGATTGAAGCAATTGCGCTCATTTCAAAGACAACGGATACCGTCTACATCTGGACTCATTACTACGATGACGAAAAAGTCAAAAAAAACGCCACATTGAGCCGCCACTTTCAGTCGACTTCTCCTTCGATATACGATGGCTTTCATCACACACTTCATCGGCAACATTACCAGCTCAGGCTCGGCAATCCAGGGTTCATGGGAGGTTCTGAGCACTACAGCCACTGGCTAAGCCGCGAAGACTTGATAGGAGCACTCAACCATTTTGGCTTCAATGAAATCACAATCCAGTTCGACCAGAATGCTCCTGCAGGACCAAACATCTCGTTGCTAGCCAGACGAACAAAATAATGCACTGAGGCGATGCTGGCACATTACGTATTTTGTCTCTGATCTTTTTGAAGGGGCTGTTGACGAGCTGGCCTAATCCCCAGCTACCGCTTCAGCCACCCCACGCCCGGGCCTCCGCCGCAAACCCGCCCGTTCAAACCTTCCCCGCAGCCGGTCAAAGAACAGATAAACCACCGGCGTAGTAAACAGTGTCAGCGCCTGCGACACAACCAGTCCACCGACAATCGTGATCCCCAGCGGCCTCCGCATCTCGCTTCCTGCCCCATGTCCAAGCGCCAACGGCAACCCACCCAGCAAAGCCGCCATCGTCGTCATCATGATCGGCCGAAACCGCAGCACGCAAGCCTCATAAATCGCCTCCTGCGGCGACTTCCCATGTTGCCTCTCCGCCACCAGAGCAAAGTCGATCATCATAATCGCGTTCTTCTTCACAATCCCGATCAGCAAAATAATCCCGATCATCGCGATCACGCTCAAATCCACCTGGAACAACAGCAGCGCCACAATCGCGCCCACTCCCGCCGATGGCAGCGTCGACAGAATCGTCAGCGGATGAATAAAGCTCTCATACAAGATCCCCAGCACGATATACACCGCAATCAGCGCCAGCAAAATCAACCACGGCTCGCTCTTCATCGAGTCTTTGAACGCCTGCGCCGACCCGGCAAATCCCCCATGAATCGACGTCGGCACTCCAATATCCACGCGCGCCTGCTGAATCGCCTGCGTCGCATCGCTCAGAGAAGCGCCCGGCGCCAGATTGAACGACAGCGTCGTCGCCGGCGACTGCGACTGGTGGTTCACCGCCAGCGGAATCCTCTGCGTCTCAAAGTGCGTCACCGCCGACAACGGAATCATCGCCCCCGTCGTACTCTTCACAAAAATATTCTTCAGCGCATCCGGATCACGCTGGAACTCATCCGCAACCTCCATCACCACGTGATACTGGTTCAGCGGCATATAGGTCGTCGATACCTGCGTCTGCGCAAACGCATCCGACAGCGTCGCATCGATCGTCAGCGGCGACACCCCCAATCTGCTCGCCGTCGCCCGATCGATCACAAGCTGTCCCCGAAGCCCCTCCTGCTGCTGGTCCGTCGCCACATCCTTGATCTGCGGCAGCTTGTCCATCGCATCGTTCAGCTTCGGTCCCCAGTAGTTCAAATCCTTCAAACTGTCTGAGGTCAGCGTGTACTGATACTCCGTCGCTGTATTCCGTCCACCAATCCGCAGATCCTGAAACGCCTGCAGATACAGGGTCGCGCCCGGCATGTCGCTCACCTGCGGCCGCAGCCGGTCCACGATCACCTGCGCCGTATCGCCTCGCTTCAGCCGTTCCGCATCCGGCTTCAACGACATGAACATGAAGCCCGAATTCGAGTTGCCGCGCCCACCGGCAAACGCCGTCACATCCTGCACACCCGGGTCTTTCCCGACGATCTCAGCCAGCGCCAGCACCTTCTTCTTCATCTCAGGAAACGAGACATCCTGCTGCCCCTGCACCTGCCCGCCGATGCGCCCCGCATCCTGCTCCGGAAAAAACCCCTTCGGCACCAGAATGTAGAGATAAACATTCAACACAAACGTCAGCACCGTAATCGTTAGCACCAGCTTCTGGTGTTGCAATACCCACCGCAGCCCGCGCTCATACTCATCCGCCAGCCACTTCAGCGCACGCTCTCCCGCGCGATAGAACCACCCATGCTTCCGCCTGTCATGCGGCTCCAGAAACTTCGCGCTCAACATCGGCGTCGTTGTCAGCGAAACCACCAGCGAAACCATGATCGCCACCGACAGCGTCACCGCAAACTCGCGAAACAACCTGCCGACAATCCCGCCCATCAGCAGAATCGGAATGAACACCGCAATCAGCGACGTGCTCATCGATAGCACCGTGAACCCAATCTCCTTCGATCCCACCATCGCCGCGCGGAACGGCGTCATCCCCGCTTCAAGATGACGGCTGATATTCTCAATCACCACAATCGCATCGTCCACCACGAACCCGGTCGAGATCGTCAGCGCCATCAGCGACAGGTTGTCGAGCGTATACCCCAGCAGATACATCACCGCAAACGTCCCCAGCAGGCTCAGCGGCACCGCGACCGTCGGAATCAGCGTCGATCGCACCTCCCGCAGGAACAGGAACACCACCAGAATCACCAGCAGAATCGAGATGATCAGCGTCCGCGTCACATCCCTCACCGAAGCGCGAATCGTCGTCGTCCGATCCAGCGCGACGTGCACCTGAATCGCCGGCGGTATCGACGCCTCCAGCATCGGCAGCATCTTCTTCACGTTCTCGACAGTCTCGATCACATTCGCCGTCGACGTCTTGAACACAATCACCAGAATCGCCGGCTTGCCATTGAACACGCCGGTCGCATGCACATCCTCGACGCTGTCGACCACCTTAGCCACATCGCGAATTCGCACGATTCCATGCGCCGGCCCCGCGGCAGAAGCGCTTCCAGTCATCGCAGCCGCGCTAGCCGTACTTGACGGCGAATTGCCGCCGTTGCCCGCAGAGGGCGCATTCGCCACCGCGCTCGCAACCGAAGCAGGCAGTCCCGTGCTCGCAGGCGCCGAGCTCACCGGCCCACGATCCGTCGCAACAATCAGCGGAGCATACGACGCAGCCCCAAACAATTGATCCGTCGCGCTGACGCTCCATCGCCGCTCATCGTCCGCGAGATACCCCTTCGGCTGGTTCACATTCACCGTGCCGATCGCCGCCCGCAAAGCCTCCAGCCCAATCCCATAGTGAGCGAGCTGCATCGGATTCGCCTCGATTCGCACACCGGGCTTCGCGCTCCCTCCGCAGAATGTCTGCCCCACGCCGTCCACCTGCGCAATCTTCTGCGCCAGAATGCTGTCGCACGCGTCGTACAACTGCGGCACAGTCATCGTCTCCGATGTCAGCGCAATAATCATGATCGGCGAATCCGCCGGGTTCACCTTGTAATAACTCGGATTGCTTGGCAGATTCGCCGGCAACTGGCTCCGCGCCGCGTTGATCGCCGCCTGCACATCCCGCGCCGCGCCATTGATATCCCGCGTCAGATCGAACTGCAACACAACCCCGGTCGCGCCAGTCGAAGAGTACGACGTCATCTCATTGATCCCGGCAATCTTCGAAAACTGCCGTTCCAGCGGCGTCGCAACCGACGAAGCCATCGTCTCCGGGTCCGCCCCCGGCAGACTCGCGCCCACCGAGATCACCGGAGACTCCACCTGCGGCAGACTGGCCACCGGCAGCAGCGTATACGCCACCGCACCCGCCAGAATCACCGCGATCGACATCAGAAATGTCGCCACCGGCCGCCGAATAAATGGTGCTGAAAAATGCATAA
>JBEKGF010000110.1:0-9789 GCA_050012935.1 Edaphobacter sp.
ACCGTGAAACTGGTCGAGATCGACAGAGTATTTGTCGGGCATGAGCATGCGGTGGAAGGTAAGGGCGAGGCGCTTCTGGCCGAGCCCGGAGACCTTCTGCACCGTGCCGAGGATGAACGTGCCTTCGGGGATCAGGACGTGCTGACGGTCCTCGCTGTAGACGGGGTTGGTGACCATCACCTTGACGTCGCCGGCGAACTCCCCATCGAGGCGATCTACCAGCACGGTGTCGATGGTGGTGCCCTCGAAGACCGCATACGGCTGGCCGTGCGCGGCGTTCAGGTTGATCTCCGGCGCACGCTTGCTGGCGGCAGCGGGCGCAGCCGCTGCCTGCGTGGGAAAGGTCGGCGGCAAGCTCGAAGAGCGAGCCCCGGTACTTTCCCCGAGGCTGACAGGCTCCGCCGATGGGTGCGAAGCGCCACCATCGGCGGAGACGAGGTTCGACGCAAAGCGCGATTTGAAGGCCAGCGCCTTTTCCGCGTCGGCGACCGGGTCGCTGGGGGGGCGGCAGGCGGCGGTAACGGCGCCATCGGAGCCGCCGTCCCATTGACTGCCCCATTGGGCTGCATGGGAGACGGCGCGCCGCCAGGTGCGGCGTCATTGCCCATGTTCTTTTGCGCCATTGCCTGCTGCTGGCTCTGGCGCTGGTCGGCACTCAGGTCCTGCTCTAGCTCCTGAATCTTCCGCTGGTTTACGTCGGTGGACATGGCCAGCGGGCCGGATGGAACATCTTTCGCAGCGGGCTTGGCATGGTTCTTCGAGAACATGACGGCCATCAGGATGAGCACCGCTAACCCTGCGATGACATAGCCCTGGGCCTGTTTGGGCACCACGCCTTCGGGCATGATGCGCTTGTCCCTAAGTCGTGCGTCTGGGAGCGGCGCGCTCGGCGACTGCTCCTCCGGCGAAATTGCCTGTGGCTCTGTTGGAGAAATCTGTTTTTCGTCTGACATCGCGCCTCCTACTGGGCCTTCCGTTGAAAGTCGAGCTTGTGCTTGCCGATTTCGAGGTAGCCCTTATCGACCACGGTGGGGATGACATAGGTGCCGTTCTGCAACTGAAAGGTGATGAGGTCGGGCTTGCCGTCCTTCAGCTCGTAGATGGAGAACTTCTCGGAGGCCGACGACTTGATGTAGGTGAACTTGTCGTCGTGGTAGATCGCGGAGACGTCGAAGGGGCTTTCGTTGTGAAAGGCGTAATCGAACTGCAACGCCTTCGTCGGATAGTCGGCGCGGAACTGCTCGACCGCAACAGACGCGCGGTTAGTAGCCACCTGCGCCTGCATACGCGCAGCATCGACCTCGCTGGCCGACACCAGCTTGCCGGCGCCGTTGGCGGCGGCAAGTGAGGATGGGTCGGACGGCTCGATGACGACCTTAAGGTCGGGATCGCCGGACTCGACATCATCGAGCGTGAACGAATAGACCGTGCCCTTATCGGTAATGAGGTTGAGATTGGAGTGGATGCCTTCCTTCGCTGGATGAAGAAAGCAGTAGTTGCCAACCGTGTCGATGATCCAGAAGTCCTTATCGCCGGTGGCGACCTCCAGAATCTTCTCCGTGCTGGGGAGCGCGATCAGCGTGGTGTAGCGCATCTTCGCGCGGACGCTGACGATATCGTTGGCGTGGTACTTGACCAGACGGGCGGTGGTCTGCTGGCCGTGAGCGACGGCCGCAGCAAGGCCAAGTAAGAGCGGGATAATGGGTGCAGAAGGGCGCATGAAAATCTCCTTTGAGGGTTGTGGTGAGTTATGAGTTGAGGGGGTTGGGGTAATCCTGAACGAGCCGGATCAAACCTTGTTCCGGCCCGAAGCGGGCGAAGTAATCCTGTTTGCGGATGTTGTCGCGGGGCGTGTTCGTCGCCGTCCAGTAGCTCAGGGCATCGACTTCGAGCCGTAGCTTTTTGGCATACCGGGGCTGTTTGAAGAGCAGGTTGCGCTTGGGCACCAGCGATTCGAGCAACTCCAGCTCGGTATCATTGAGTTGGAAAGTTTCGGCGTACAGTTTGCGGTCGATACCGGGATTGGCGAGGAAGATGCGCGTCGGGCAGGACTCGTTCACCAGTTCCAACAACCCGGAGTTGGCGAGCTCCATCATCGACTGCGTAGCCAGGATCATGGCGGCATTTTTCTTGCGCCATGTCTTCTCCGCACGCATGATCCAGTCGCGGATGATGGCTTTCTTGAAGAAGATCCAGCCTTCGTCGATGACGAAGAGCTTGAACATCGCGGCGTTCTCCGGTCGCTCGATCTCGGAGGACGCGCGCTGCAACACATAGAACAGCATCGGTTCGAGAACGTCCGGGTACTTGTCCCAGCCATCGAAGTTGAATGTTTGAAATCGTGAGAAAGTAAGCGTGTCCTCGACGTTGTCGAACAGGTAGCCGAACTGCCCGGCCTGGGTCCAGCGGTGCAGATGTTCCCCGAGCGGGCCGAGGATGGACGCGAAGTTTGAGAGGGTCCTGATCTCGGTGGGGAGTTTGTACACTCGCTCCAGCGCAGCGTAGAGCGCCTTTTCGTCATTGATGGTGAGATCGTAGCGGCCACCGGCTTCGATCAGCACGCGCAGGAAGAGGTACAGAAAATTCAGGTTCTCGTGCGTCGGCGCAAGCGAGAACGGGTTGATGCTAAAGCCGGGACTCTTCAGGCCAACATTCAGGTATGTGCCGCCGAAGGTCCGCGTCAGCATCTCGTAGCTCGCCCCGAGGTCGAAGATGATGGTCAGCGGGTCATATTTCTGCGCCGATTGCAGGAGGCAGGACATCAAGAAACTTTTGCCAGCGCCTGTAGCGCCGGTAAGCAGCGCGTGCGCTACATCGCCCCAATGCAGGTTCAGGTAATAGGGCGTGCCGTGTACGGATTCGAGGACGGCGAGATATTCCTTGCCTAGCTGCGGGTTCCACGTCGATCCCGTGTCTATTGTGAACAGGAAGGACAGGTCGGCATAGTTGGAGTTGAGCGCCCACTGCTTGCGGAGATTGAACTGCCTGTTGCCTGGGATCGTGGCGAAGAAGGCATTGAGCAGGTTGTAGCGTTCCTCGTAGAGCAATCCATCATGCTGTGTGAACAGCTTCTGAAACTCCGCGACGGCATGCTCCACCTTGAGGCGGTTCTCGTCGTAGATCACGATCGACAGCGTGAACTCACCGAAGTATTTACCCTCCATGCCGAGCGCGGTCAGGGCGCCCCCAAGCTCGGCGACCGCGGCCTCTTTGGAGTCATCGACCAGTTGATCTTTCGGCCCGGCATTCTGCTGGTCCTGAAGGTTGGATACGAAGCTGGTCTTCGAGTTGTGGTTGTGGCGGCGTCGTGAGGCGATCTCCCTGCGGGACTTCGCATTGTCGTGCGCGTGCCACTCGGTGACGACATGGAAGTTGGCAGGGACGTCGAGCAGGCCCTGCAACAGCAGGGGCCGCGTCTCCGAGGGCAACTCCTTCAGCGTCAGGACGCGGACGTAGTCGTCATCCACGCGCAGATAGCCGCGATGCGCCTCCAGCTCCGAATCGCATACCTGCCAGTCAAGATGACGCGCACTACACAACGGTGCGTCCTGAATTTTGGAGGGGCGGAAGTTCACGAGACGCCGGACAAGCCGGAATATCCCTTCCGCCCCTGACAGCTCGACCTTCATGAGGTCGTTTAGCTGCCCACTCAAACTGTTTACTTTCTGTTGCAGGCGCAGACGGTCGCGTTCGACCTGTTCATAGAGCAGCGTGCGCGTCTTGTTGCCGGAAAATAGTGAGCGCAGGTCTTTGAGTGACGCGCCCGGAGTCTTTGGCAACTGCGCCAGTGCATGTAGCAGCCCTGTCTTGCGGTAGCTGCCATCGATCATGACGACCCAGAAGATTTCAATGCTGTAGAGCCGGTCCGACTTAGATTGGAGAAACGCCGCGCGCTGTTCTACGGCAGCGCGGACTAAAGGGTTTTCATACTCCGCATGCGGTATCTCCGGGTGGTTGCGCTTGAACAAAATCTGGTACAGCCGGGTCTTGTCATCGAGCGAGCGGAGAGCGGCCTCAAGCCGCTTGACCGCGTAGTCGCGCCCGGCGTGATCGAGGCTCTCGTAGTCGATGCCTCCGATCTTGAGCACAGCACCAAGGTCACCGGTCTTGGTCAGGAAACAATGCTCATCCCAGAACCCGTACAGGTTGAGTTGCGCTGGGAATGAGCCTGCTTCTTTCCAATCCTTCGTGATGGTGTCAACCTTCAGCATGGTCCCTCGGAATGCGTATATCTAGCGGCTCCGACTTCATGGGGTCGTAGCGCCTGCGGAATTTAGTGGAGTTGAAAAGAACGCGGAGGATCTCGATATCGTGCTTCGTTGCAATTCGCGCAATGATGACGCCGACGATGAAGAGCCCGATGCCGCCGAGCAACGAGTGCAGGAGTGAGAAGACAGAGCCGCCGCTGATGAGCGCGACGAAGAACAACCGCCGCTCCGCACCCAATACGGTCAGTGGGCGGTTCATCGCTTTATAAACTTTGTTCTGGCGCGAACCGCCCTCTGCCATGCGCGTCCTCCTCTCTGCCTGTCGTGCGTTGGGTTGTGGTTGGGCCTGCCGTCAGAGGACTACGACGGGAACAGCCAGGCCATGAAGTTCACCGCGCCGATAGCCATGCCGACGCCGAAGACGATACCGGCAAGCATCTTTTTCGACTGGCCCTCGCCGTAGGCGAACATCAGGCCGCCGACCACGATGGCGACCAGACTGAGACCCTGGGCAATCGTGCCGGTAAAGGCGGTCTTGAGAACGCCCACGGCGTTGTCCCACGGATCGCTGCCGGTCTGGGCGTACACCGGCAGGGCGGCGAGGAACATCAGCGAAGGGATGGCCCATCTCCGGCACTGCGCGCGCAATCGCCGGAGGTGAGGCCGCTTGATGGGAAGGGTGGTTTGCATCTCTCTCTGCTCCTTTCGTTTTTCCGGCGAGTGGAGACTCTCCGTGGAAACGTCTGAAGCGAAGGTAGGCGAGATTTGGGGTCTCGATTATTACCTTTTCATCCCGGTCATTCCATCTGCGTCAATAATCGAAAGACACGGTTTGTAGCTGGCTGGACACGCGCCGCGGAGGCGCAGAGATGGGCATTCCCACCATGATTGGCAAAAGAGTTCGCGGGCATGTCGCGGGTCAAGGCTGCGATCATCACGACTCAGAGTGATAACTCGCCTTGAGGCGTGGCGGGCACGCGGATAACATCACACTCGCGTGGGAATGCCCGAACCAGAAGATCGCTTTTGGGCGATCCTCTGGTGGATTCTTATTAGCCGATCGCTGGCGTGCTGGAAATACTCATCGTCCATCTCTATGCCGATATATTTACGTCCTGTGAGCAACGCGGCTGCGCAGGTGCTTCCACTTCCCGCGAAGGGATCGAGCACGGTCTCTCCCTGGAGAGTGAAGCTGCGAATCAACGGAGCCAATGCTGCAACTGGTTTCTGCGTGGGATGAAGTTTGTTGCCGCTGTAAGGCATGTCCATCACGTCACCGAGTGGCTGCTTCGGCAGTGGCGGTCTGCCTTTGGCCAGCAGGAATGCCTGCTCGTGCTGATAGCGGAGGAACCTGCTCTTCGATGAGTAACTCTTGCGAAAGACGATGTGCCCGACAGGCTGAAAACCTGCGCTGCGCCATGCTTCGAAGAAGGCATCGATCTTCGTCCATCCGTAGAACATCACGGCTACGCGGTCCTGTTTCAGTACGCGATATGCTTCTGCCATCGCTGGCTTGAGCCAGGTATCGTCGGCATCGTTCTGAATCGTGCGCCCATCGCGGTCGCGGTAGTTCACCAGGTACGGTGGATCGGCGAGGATGAAATCGACGCTGTTTGCAGGCATCTGACCCATCACTTCGACGCAGTCGCCATGAAGGATCTGGTTGCTGAAGCTGCTCTGCTGTGCGGTTGCTACGGTCGTGGTTGCCATCTCTGAAATCTCCTTTGGTCCCATGTCTCTGAAGGCGACCGGGACACACCACGCGAAGCGATGCGAGGGTCCCGCCTCCCAAGGCAAGCGAGTGCATTTTCGGAAGGTTCGGAAAATGTTTTGCGTTCTTTGCGAAAGATCTTCTGAAAGCCGAAACCCACAGGGCGGCGAAGCCGAAGCAGAACACGCGCAGTCCGCAGGGCGGCGGTAAAGACCCGAAGCAGTGGCCGGTCAACGCGCAGAGACAAAGGGACTAGGGATAGAGGAGGCCGATGGCAAACGTGAAAGCAAGAGCGCCAGGATGCCGCTTGGCAGGATCATTCAGGATTGTGATGGATGTGCATTCTGGAATGACTACTGGATCGTACCGGGCTCGCCTTCGGAGAGCATGGTGGCGATGACGGTCACTTCGCGCATGACGTCTGCGGGTAGTACCAGCGCGATAGGTTGAGCGGCGTCGATCTCATCCTGGCGAGGTACCAAGATCATGTCGTCCTCGCAGCGTGTCTCCTCGTTCGATTGGAACAGACGCAGGAACTCAGCTTTGTTCGCGGGAGAGGAGAATGAGAAGAGCAGTTCATAAGCGTCCGCTTGAGGATCGCCAACCAGGGCCAGCATACGGGTATCAGTCATCTGGGCAAAGGCAAACATATAGCCGATGGCTTCGGTTCCGCGCGCACGGTCCTCTTCATCATCCCTGCGCAGGAACTCGATCACGACGAGCCAGTCCTCTTCGTTATGCCAGAAGGGTGGCATAGCAGAACTGCTTGGCGGAATGGCGGGCGTATTGCTCATCGCTACCCACTATCATTGCCCATGGTTTTGGTCTGATCAAGCGGCCTCAAACTGAGAACTGGAGTCGGTTCGGGACCGCAGGCTGAAGTGAGTCAACTCCCGACAGACGGCCAATCATCCATGCATCTCACAGCTTCCTGCTCAGGATTCAACGAGTGACTCGGCCTGAAGTCAAGAGTGGAGGCAAGGTATTCGTCACTCCAACCCAAGCCCATTGCGATGCGGAAAGCCATCACCGGACTCTACAGGTCTATGCTGCACTGCGCTCACGCTAAATGTAAAAATCGCCGAGCTCAGCAAAGTAATTTTTCACACGAGCGTCCATCCATTGTTAAATAAGTCTGAAACATACACTTCTCGAAAGCGAGGCCCTCAATATGCCTTATCAACTGGGTCCGGCGGGTGGTCCGCTTGGTCAACTGTTCAACGATGGTACACATGGATCAATCCGTCAAATTAGCGTCGGGCATGGAGACTATGTCGACGTGATCCAAGCAACATTTGAGGATGGCACGATACTCACGCATGGCGGGCGAGACGGCGACAGTCCACCGGCTACCGATGTGTTTGCCCTAGCTGAAAATGAATACCTGGTTGCGATAGACGGGCGAATTACTTCCAACGACGGGGATGGAGGCCCGTACATAAAAAACATCCGGTTCACAACTAGCCTTGGGCGTCAGAGCCCGATCTGGGGTGGTGACGTAAGCGACCCTAACATAGCCAATTACCATTTCGGACCCGCTTTTGGACATCAGATCGTGGGTTTTGTTGGATGCGACGGGAAATACGTCGATGATATTGGCGTTCTCCTTGACTCCATTCCGGGGTCTCCGGGGGGAGCGACAGCGCCGGTTGCATACGGTGCTTCTGGAGGTATCGGAGGACAAGAATTTTGGGGACGCAACGCTGAACCGCCACTCGCGATAAAGGAGATACAAATCAGGCACGGGTCGAATATCGATTTGTTACGGGTAATTTGGAACGACGGACTTGTCGAGAACTTCGGAGGTGACGGTGGGGACGGGCCTGATGTGTTCACCCTTGATGATGATGAATGGCTGACAGGGATCGATGGTGGACGTCGGTGGCCCGAAGATGGAGATTTTGTGAAGTACATTCGATTCACGACGAACAAGCGGACGTCTCCATACTATGGACCAACTGGTGGTTTTTCGGGACATCCTTTCTCCTATCAGGCCCCTCCTGGTTTTCGAATATTCGGTTTTTGGGGTAGACACGGAAATTTTCTGGATGCCATAGGTGTTTATATGGCATAGTTCCCGTGTTTCGTGACTGCAATCGTAGGCTTCAGTCCTGCCGTCCTTTCGTGATCGTCAATGAGAGCCAAATAGCCGACTCGCTCATAGACAAGTCGGCTATTGAGGTGAGCCACCGCTGTAACTCTCCCCTGCGGCGGAGAATGTATGCATTAGGATCTTTGCGCTTGCGGAAATGACCATCGAGGTCGAGGAAGAGTATTATGACCGTGTTAATAGACCGTCGCAAACTAATAGTCGGTGCAGGATCGACCACTCTGCTTGGAGCGCTGGGGACAGTCCTCGGTCTCGTGGCTAGTGCCTCCCCAACGGGGAGAGCATCCAAAGCAGAAGATCCTCCTGGTTATGATGCGATGTTTGCCCTGCCGTACGCCCACGCGCTGATGAACGCGAACCTTGCAAAGATCGGTTCAGTAGATCCAGCGCATCCAGACGAGCCAAGACAAATCGTATATCAAGGTGATGGTGTTGAAGCCAACATCATCTCTACAGGAGTCGCTGGCACAAAGTCGCTAAACGCCTCTCCCGGGACCGGATATGGTATCCCAGCGATATCGGTACTTCAGGACATATTTGTATTGCGAGATGGTGATCACCAAGATTGTCTCGTTCTATCTACTATTCTTTTTCCGTTTTATGAGGGCGGGACTCAGTCTCATGCTGTCACTCAATGCAACCAGCCTCCGGATTTAACCGGTCGCATTGCGAGTTATGTCATTGATCGACACATGGTTGATGACCTCATTGCAGCTGCAAATCTCACAGGCCAGCAGATTCACCAAGCTCCAGGGTCATTGGTAATGATTCGCGATGAAATCTTCATGCGTTTCGACAAAGCAATGCGAACTAGTGTCGGAGGTGAAATCAACCGGGCATTGGGTACCTTGAATGCGCCGAAACCGTTTGAGATTACAACCGGGGACCTCATGGCTCCTTTCTTGGTTTTCTCCGTTCCGACATTCGACAAAAACAAACGTACGGTAGACATTCTATTTAGCTCAGTAGGATTTTCCACAATGCTCAGAACCGTGGATTCTCAGAGTCATCAGGTCCTTCTCGGAACCGCGTTATCGCTACAGGCTAGTGGGCAAGGACATATCTCTGAGGCTGGAGTGGACTTGAATCTGAACTACAAGTTCAATGTGGGTTCAGGCCTATTGCCACTCGGGTCGAAGTTCGCGACGCAGATTAACGCGATGATTTCGAAACTGGAGAGCCATATTAAGAAATTGTTTTTGGCAGAATTAGATGGATTGCTGTTTGTTTTGGGGGGCTTTCCCAATTCCCGTCTGTTGTCTGCACCCCGGCACCAGGTCCGCTCTTTGTCACGATGGGCCGGCTCGTCGGAACGGCGCTCCTCTTCTTTGATCCCATAGCGTGCCGATCCCTCGCCCGGAAGGCGACCTGAAACGGGTCAATTTGATTTTTGGGGCTGGAAGAAATTCACTGAAGTCGGGCGAACGGAGTTCATCTTATAAAACCATTTGGGCGCTACGTCGACTGATAAACGAACTCTCCTCCAGAAATGCGGGAGGCAGTAGCGGCTCTCCGTTGACGCCAAATCGCCAACTCACTCACCGAACCGTGCGGACAGAAGACGTTCCAGATTTCTGGGTTCTGGCGCCAGATGACGAGCGATTCGCAAATAAGCCTGTCAAATCACTGCCAATTAGGGCGTGTTCACACTAGCCTCAGCGCTTCGACAATGAGTGCGAAGTTTAGGAAGGCGAGGAATACGACGTCTAGCTTTTCGAAGCGTGAGAAGATGCGGGAATCCCTTGAGCCTGCGGAAGAGT
>JBEKGF010000111.1:0-9513 GCA_050012935.1 Edaphobacter sp.
ATTTAACCGGTAATACAGATCCGAGCGGAATGTTTGCTCGCCGACCATCGCACCGAGATCCCGGTTAGTGGCGGCGATAAGGCGGGCATCGGTACGAAGCGTCTTTGAACTGCCCAGTCGTTCGAATTCGCGCTCCTGCAGCACGCGTAACAGTTTCGGTTGCAGATCGAGCGGAATCTCGCCGACTTCATCGAGAAATATCGTCCCCATCGAAGCCAACTCGAAGCGGCCAATCCGTTGCGCAACCGCACCTGTGAAGGACCCTCTCTCGTGACCAAACAGCTCGCTCTCGAGCAGCCCAGTTGGAATGGCCGCACAATTCAGTTTCACGAATGCATTCGTGCGGCGCTCGCTGAGATTATGAACCGCGCGCGCAATCAGTTCCTTCCCCGTTCCGGTTTCCCCATAAATGAGTACCGTAGAGCCCGTCGAAGCTACCGCTTCCACCTGGCGCAAGACTTTACGCAGTGCGGCGCTGTTGCCAACGATTTCCTCGAAATTCATCTCGCTGCGGAGTTCATCTTCGAGATACAGCTTCTCTTGCGTGAGTTGATCTCTGAGCTCCTCAATTTGAGAATATGCAAATGCGTTGTCGAGCGCGATCGCAACCTGCCCGGCAATCTGAGAGAGGAACTCGATCTCCGTAGGGGTAAAGGCGTTTTTTCGAAGACGGGCGAGGCAGAGGACACCGAGAACCCGGTTGCTCCGACGGAGCGGCAGCATGCAGAAGCTTTCCATCCCTTCCTCCAACGCCGCTTCATGGTTAAAACGAAACCCCTTCAAATCGCTGATTTCTCCGGCCCAGGGTTTTCCTGAACGAAAAACCTCTCCTGCCGGCGAATTCTCAGTCGGACTTAGCGTGTCCTGACGAATTAGCCCCTTACCGTCAGGAAAATCTAAGGCGTACAGGCGGAGTTGCGCGCCGTCGCGTTCCGGCAGCACCAACGCAACGGTGTCGAGTCGCATGACTTTTCGAATGCTGGGAGAGATTGACCGCAGAACCTCACGAAGTTCCAAACTGGAGACAACACTGTTGTTGAGGTCAAGAACGAGCTTCAGTCTCGTCCGCTCATCCTCCAGTTGTGCTCGTACCAGTCGATCATCGATCGCCAATGCCACGAAGTCTGCGACGAGTGAGCAGAAGCGAATGTCGTCTTCTGAGAAGGCATCGGGCTCTGCTCGTCCGATACACAGTACCCCCAGGCAGTGAGTCACAGTGCTCAGAGGGAATATACCGAGCGACCTGTCTCCCCGGTGTTGAAAAAATGTGGTTAATTCGGAGAACGGCGTCTCTCGGGTCAGTGGCGAGAAGACATGCGGCCTGCTGTGCTCGTGTGCCCATGAGCATATGCATCTATGCGCCTCCATGATTTCTGGCGCACACTGTATCGTTTCGCCGTTGCTATCAACGGCGAACCAGCGAGGTATTTCCGACTCGCCACAAAAGACGAGAGCTAAAGTGTTGCCGACAATGAGACCGCGTAGTTCCTCGGGCAGGGCGCGCAGGAGTGGTTCCGGCTCTCGATAAACATCCAATCGGTGCACAAGGCGGAAAAACCCTTCATCATGCTCTTCTGACAGAGTGCTGCAATTCGATTCGATGACGTTCTTGTAGTCTGGCATTTTCTCCCTGGATGTCGTTCTCGCTTCGCAGTGCTCTATAGATGAACGCGTTGAGAAGAAGGCGCAACAATTTTGTTGAAGCACCCAAACAGACGCTACAACGTAAGCAGAACAAGATTTTCCAACCAAATGGTTGCGGCCGACCTCTTCCTCGACGAAACCCATCCTCTCCATAATGGGCAGTGGCCGCTCACTTTTCCCCCGATCATTTCGTCATGCTCTGATTCCGCTATGTCTTAATTTGACAAGCCAATCACAGCAATTCTGAGTGGGCGAATTAGGAACAAATTGGCTAGTATGGAGCCCTTAAGATCGTCATTTCTCCCTACTAACCGTATTGCATGGTGCGGCATTTCGCCTTTTATTTGCCGAACCTGAGGGCTTGCCTTCAGCCAAAGCGCCTACGAGTCCCCATCTCAAATTACGGTCTCGTTACAACTTCAGAGACACATTGTATCTGAGGTTGTAACGTATGTACAACTGATGTTTGAGCGCAGTGGACCCAGAATGATTACCACAAGTAGGAGCCTCGAAGCAGCGGTTCGGTTCCAACCCGAGTTCGCCAGCAGTTGTGAGCTGCTCGTTTGTGAACTCCCTTCTCCTCGGAACTCGAGAAAGTCCATGGCCAACCGGCCACTACACAATCCGACAATTGCATCCTCAGGGACTCTATAGTCTCCGTTCCCTTGTTTCTGATGGTACCCGTAAACCTAATTGCCAAACCAAAGGAGGTCAAATACGGTCATTTCTCGAAAATCCACTCTGGAATCCCCACAGTGCGAGCTCGTCAAACTCAATGGAGACTGTCTTCTACTTGCTCATCCAAGAACAGCTGTTCTGTAAGGGACATCTTTGGGCAAGCCTTAGCGCCAAAACAGCTCTATGCCGACCGCTTGAACTTCGCGCGTGAAGAGATTCCGCTCTCGCGCCCCGTAAAAGCTGGACAAGCGAAGAAAGACGCATCCCAAAGTAATTATGTACCTGCGCTTAAGGAATTGCGGTTGATAGGAGAGTGGTCGATCATTCCCAAATCGGTCCTCCGCAAGTTTGTTCCCACTTTCAGAGCCCCAACGATTCGCGGGCGCGCGCTGGTTGTGACGGTAAAAACCTGTTCGCCACCTCTTGCTTGCGGACTTCATTTTTCATCATGCTTGCACTCAGAACGAGAGTAAATATTCCTCAGCAGAGCCGCATAAGCGCTAACTTGATGATTACTGGCCCCAATATTTCGCGCGTTAACCATTTTGATGACCAAACAGGCTGTAGTCAGATTCATCATTTTACCGTCACAAACGCCTTAAGTTAGCGCCTATGCGGCAGTGCCGGGGGACCTCCCGTTTTTGATTAGCATTACCTATTCTGATACAAATCCTTCGGGCCGCGTGTTCCTCTGAACACGGCGCGACCAGGGAAATTCTCGTCCGACGGCGTTACCCGTGATTATTGCGGAGACATCTGGTACACCCCGGTTACGCCGCGTTCAATACGCTTGTCACCTCGAACTTCTCCGCGTTCATTTTAATTTTCGAGCTTGCAACACGATATCTGGGTTGAAAACGCCCAATTTGCCGTGAGTGGTGGACGCCACCGCATGCGGAACTCCCACCCATTTTGGCGAGCAGGCCGACGATGGGTATGAGTAGGGGCTCGAAGTGCGGCTGAGGCCGCCTGCCCTACCGGCATGCTTCTATTGCTGCCAATGAGTTGGCGTACGGTCAATCGGCTGGCAGGACGCCTGAGGCGCGAACATTTCGGCTAGGTCCGGCAGCGAGAGATCTTGCCCATTTTCAGTAGTTCATCTCCGCCGACCACCTGCTTACGCTTTGGCAAGCGATCTGCTTATAGCGATAGCAAGCCGCTCGTTAGCCGGCAAATGCGCTAGCGAAATTTATTGAGCCAGGAATCGGATATGCAAGGGAAGCTGACTCGTTTTGCCGTCTGCCGAGCCACGAACCTTCCTCTCAACGCACTTCACTGACAGCAAGGGAGCGACACCTAATGGCTCGTCTCGACGAAAATATCGGCATCGTCACCGGGGCCGGATCAGGAATCGGCCAAGTCACCGCAACTCTTTTGCGAGAGCGCGGCGCTGCCGTGATCATCTCCAACATCAACAGTCCGGCCACCGAATCCGTGGCCTGTGGACTTAAGGAACGCGGATCATTTGCTGTTACCACGACCACCGATATCGACGTGGACCTTCTTGCCCGGATCCCGCGAGTCAACGTCAGTGGTTTCCTGCTTGACGCCAGACAGGGCATCTCTCAAATACTCGCCCGCGGCGGAGGAGTCATTATCAATACCAGTGCTCGCACCGTCCTCTCTAGGGAACTGGTCCGCCCGATGTACGGCACATCGAAGGCCTCCATTATCGGGATGGCCCGCAATATCGCCACCCAATACGGCAAACTGAGGGATTCGTTCGGTGGCCATGACGCCATTCGTCATCCTCACACCCAGGGTAGCTGCGACGATTCGACCCGAGGCGCAAGCGTCAAAGATACGCCACACCCTGCTGCCACGAGCCGGCCGCCCCAAAGACATTGTCAACCTCGTGGCCTTTGTTGTGTCCAATGAAGCATTCATCACCGGCGTCACAATCGCTGTTGATGGTGACCTAACGCCGCACTTTCCCATCTACGCCGAGGAGTTCGATGCTCGCGCCCGATCACTGGCGGTGACGGCCATGCAACGGTGAGTCAAAACACTGACCGTACATCTCAATCACCGAAAGGGCGTCTCTGCCTAACGCATTGCCAAGGGGCGTGGACGATTGTCAAATACCGCGTTCCCTGCCGCAACCAAGGCCGGACCTGGAGCATTCAGATGAGCCGAAGGGCTGAGCCCCGAACTTTCTTTGTCTCTCGAATTGGAGCTATTTCATTGCACCGAATCGCAGCATGCTCATTCCTATTCTTCATGACCGTAATTCTTAAACCTCTTGCAGCGCAGCAAGTGGGAACCTATGGTCAAACGCCCGAGGTTGTACAGTTGCCGGCATCCGGCCGCACTATGGAACCCACCGGGTCGGTCAGTTCCCAGCAGACGACCTCAACGGGAACGGGCTCGAGCATTCTTCAGCCTTCCGTTACGGTCACCGGAATCTATCAGGGAAGCATTCCCGGCGCCCCGGTTTCCACCGGACCGGTAAGACTCTCTCTCGCGGACGCTGTAAAACGAGGGGTGGTGACAAACCTCGGCATTGTCACGTCGGGCGTCTCGACGTCCATTGTTCGCGCCGAGCGAGCGCAGGCTCTCAGTCAGTTATTCCCTCAAATTACGGCCAGCATCGGTGCGACGGAAACTCAGATCAACCTTGCGACATATGGGCTGAACTCACTTGGATCTGCCATAGGCATTTCATCCTCAATCATTGGCCCTTTTAGCTATGTGCAAGCTCAAGCGAATTTCAACTGGAACGCTTTGAGCGTGACCAATCTTCGTAATTACCAGGCGGCGAATAAAGTGGAGCAGGCTTCTGCGCTCAGCGAGAGAGATACGAGAGAACTCGTCGTGTTAGCCGTCGGAGGGACATATCTTCAGGTGATTTCGGCTGCTGCGAGGATTGAGGCGCAACGTGTCCAAGTCAAGTATGCCCAAGCTACATATGACCAGGCGAGCACTCAGCTTACCGCAGGTACCAACACGCGGGTAGACCTAACCCGAAGTCTCGTGCAATTACAGTCTGAGCAGGAGAAGCTGTTGGCCCTCCAAGGGGACTATGACCAACAAAGGATTTCCTTCGCCCGCCTGATCGGCCTGCCTCAGGACGCTGATGTGATTTTTACCGAGCAGTTGGCATCTACAGATTTGCAACCGGTCGACGAGGCGACCGCTTTGGGTTCAGCTGTTAAGCATCGCTGGGACCTCCGTTCCGCCGAGGCCCAAATGCACGCTGCCGAACAGACTGTCTCGGCGGCTCGATCAGAGCGTCTCCCGTCGATATCATTCAACGGATACTACGGCGCCACTGGTCCGAGGCCTGACGATTCCCACGGCGTCTTTGTTGCTTCTGGAACGCTGAGCATCCCGGTGTTCGATGGCGGAAAGATCAGTGCGGACGTGCAGCAGGCCCGGGCCACATTGAGTCAGCGGCAAGCTGAATATCAAGATCAGAAAGCCAAGGTAGAGCAAGATGTGCGCACTGCCCTCATCCAACTCCGAACTGCCTTGGGTCAAGTTAAACTCGCCGAGTCCAATCGGCAGTATGCCCGCGAGACTCTCACCCAAGTTAATGATCGCTTCGATGCAGGTGTGACGAATACCGTCGAGGTAGTCCAGGCGCAACAACAGGAAGCGTCTGCAGAAAACGATTATATCTCCGGTTTGTTTTCGCTGAATCTCGCTCGACTCACCCTTGCACGGGCGGAGGGAGACGTCGAAACAGAACTCTCGTCCTTGTTTCCTGGCGACAAACATTGATCTTTTAATCGACATTCAAACAGACAGGATCCCTTTATGACCGCAGAAGCGCAGACACTCAAACAGGTTGATCACAACTCCGCAGAAAGTTCGCAGGCACGACGACGGGACTCCGGTCAGGAACAACCACCGGTTCAGACGCCGGACGATCAGCGGAAGCGAACACGTATGCTCGCCGGCTTTATTGTTGTTCTCGTGATTGCAGCCATTGGAGGTTTGCTTTATTGGCTTCATGCAAGACATTACGAAGATACGGACGATGCCGAGATCGACGGGAACCTCAGCCCGATCGGTACCCGCGTCGACGGCACTGTCGTGAAAGTGTATGTCCAAAACAATCAGATGGTGAAGGTCGGCGATACTCTTGTTGAACTGGATCCGCGTGATATTCAAGTAAAGCTCGATCAGGCCCAGGCACAACTAGCGCAGGCCCGAGGCCAGCTTGCAGGCGAGCGGCCTAATGTTCCTATTACGGAAGTCGAGAATTCGACCGAAATCCTCAGTGCCGCAGCGGATGTCGCCAGCGACGAGGCGGCGGTAGCCGCAGCCGAACGGGACAAGGATCAGGCTGAAGCGCAGGTCGCGCAACAGGAGGCCGCGAACGCAAGAGCTCAAAGTGATCTTGGACGTTACACGATTCTGGCCGCGAAAGAGGAGATATCAAAGAGTAATTTCGATCAGTACGATTCAAATGCCAAACAACAGGCCGCCAATCTTCAGGCGGTGCGGGCCGCCCTGCTTGCTGCGGCCCGAACGGTGGACCAGCGCAAGGCTCAGCTGGAACATGCGAAGAGCCAGCTGGACCAAAACGAAAAAAATGCCGCACCCCAACTGTTGATTCGGCATGCCTCCGTCGACCAGCAGATAGCGAACTTGAAAGCCGCAGAAGCGCAGCTGGAGCAAGCACAGCTGAACCTCAGCTATGCAAGGATCGTCGCCCCGGTTGCGGGAATTGTGATGAAGCGTTTCGCCCAGGTAGGTTCCAGGGTCGCTACCGGGCAGCAACTTTTGACGATCTCCGAGATCGGCAATCTGTGGGTTACGGCGAACTTCAAGGAGACACAACTTCTCCACATGCGCTCCGGCCAACACGCCACCATCCATGTCGATTCGCTGGACCGAGACTTTACAGGATCGGTCGACACGATTGGGGGTGCAACAGGCTCGATTGCCAGCACTCTCCCGGCGGAAAACGCAACCGGCAACTACGTCAAAGTCGTCCAGCGAATCCCGGTGAGAATCAAACTCGATCCGAACCAGGATGGACTCGATATGCTTCGTCCAGGAATGTCCGTCGAACCGAACGTCCAGGTCGAGTAAACGAGACGATTTCGCTGATTCCAGAAATGACTGCAGAGGATGGAGATGGCTTTGGCCGACAATCAGGACAATAGTGCATGGAAACCCCGGTACAACCCATGGCTGATCGCGGTTGTTGTCGCGATGGCTGCTTTCATGGAGGTACTTGATACCAGCATTGCCAACGTGGCACTGCCGCACATAGCCGGCAATCTCGGAGCAAGCCAGGACCAGAGCACGTGGGTTCTGACGTCGTATCTCGTTTCTAATGCGATCGTTCTGCCCATCACGGGGTGGCTCACCTCCATCATGGGGCGCAAGCGTTTTTTCCTGACCTGCATCGTCCTATTCACTCTATCTTCCCTACTCTGCGGGATCGCCCCAAGTCTCGGGTTTCTTCTCCTCGCGCGCGTTATTCAGGGCGCTGGGGGTGGCGGTCTGCAGCCGATGGCCCAAGCAATCCTGGCCGACATCTTCCCCCCGGAAAAACGCGGCTTGGCGTTTTCTCTCTATGCAGTCACAGCCGTATGCGCGCCCGCCATCGGTCCGACATTGGGTGGATGGATCACCGATAATTACTCTTGGCGATGGATCTTCCTCATCAACCTGCCGGTCGGCATGATTACGTTGGTGCTCGTCCACTTTCTTGTCGATGACCCACCGTTCCTTAAACGGAAAACGCTACGCGAGAGCAAACTCGATTATGTTGGCCTGTCAGCTCTGGCCCTCGGAGTCGCATCGTTACAGATCGTGATGGACAAGGGGCAGGAAGACGATTGGTTCGGCTCCAATTTCATCATCGTACTGACGATCGTCGCCGTCGTGTGTCTCGCGTTTATGGTCCTTTGGGAGTGGTATGAGAAAGATCCGATCGTCGACGTGCGATTGTTCAAGTCTTTCAACTTTGCCGCATCGAATACCATGATGTTCCTGGTCGGGGCGGTCTCCTTTTCGACCACGGTGCTTATGCCGCAGTTCCTGCAAAATCTGATGGGGTATACAGCACAAAAGGCCGGTATGGTGCTATCCGGGGCAGCCTTGATTCTGCTGGTTGAGCTACCGATCGTAGGGATTTTGATGGCAAAAATTCAGGGTCGCTATCTGATGGCAGCGGGTTGGGGAATGCTGTGCGTGGCAATGTACATCTCTACCAAGCAAATGGATTTGCTGATGAGTTTTCAGTCAGCAGCGATTCTCCGCGTCGTCCAGTACATCCCCGTCGGACTCGTTTTTGTCCCGGCCACAGCGGTCGCGTACATCGGAATTCCTCAGGAGAAAAGTAATTCCGTAGCGGGCCTGGTCAATTTCATGCGTAATATTGGGCAAAGTTTCGGAACATCGGCGGTTACAACCATTCTCGCCGAACGTTCGCAATTTCATCAGGTCCGGTTAACCGAGCATACCGCGATAGGAGATACCAACTTTCAGAGCATGCTGAACGGGAGCGCTCAGGCGGCGCAATCCATGGCGGGAAATGGACATGCGGATGCCAGCCAAGTTGGACTGGCGCAAATTTATGACACCGTCCAAACTCAGGCATCCTCACTTTCCTACCTCGATATCTTTTATATCCTGATGGTGGTCACCGGGATTATGTTCTTTTTGTCGTTCCTATTGCAAGCTAACAAGCCAAAGAAACAGGTAATGGCGGCACACTGAGCATTGGCATCAGAAGACGGAACAAGATTCTAAAGCAAGCTATCGCCATGAAGGACTGTCAATTGGATTGCATTTGGACAGTCGATCGGCACCGCGCGCATAGACACCGCGGAGACACCGCGGATCTGACCTCGAACACGAAGAGGAGATTAAATGATCAAGCAGAGAATGGATCAGAGACCGTTCCCTTCGAGAAAGCTCCGCGCCAAAAAAGCTTCTGTCTGACCGCGAGGCCATGAGCGAGATTGAGAATAATCATGATGCGCCTTGTGGATAGTGGGGCAGCATCAACGATACGATTCTTCGCAGAGGAATGATCTCGAGCGACTTGCCAATTCGACCTGAGTGTAAGGTCAACTGGGAGCTATGCAAGATGATACTCATTGCGGAGTCAGAATTGCGCGAAGCTGCAGTAAACTGTCCGCGACAAGCAGCTTTCTAGCTTCGCTTTCGGCACCACTAATGCGAATCGACAAGCTGGCCAGAGCATCAAAGACCAAGGTCAGATCT
>JBEKGF010000112.1:0-9222 GCA_050012935.1 Edaphobacter sp.
AAGAGGTGGTGCATGCAGCGGAAGAGATAGTCAGGAACATCGTGCAGCGGTATGGCGAAATCAACGTGACACTCGAAGACTTGAGGGAGGCAGCCCTCGCTGCCAAAGCCGATCCTCTTAAGCGGTTTAGTACGACCTGTAGAAAGGATCTGCAAAGGCTCGCTCGATTGGCCGGTTGAGATTTGTGGCACTGCCGAATCTGCTAGATCTAACTGACGACGAATCTTGGCGAGCACTACCGTCCGTGCGGATGGCTTCGAGAGCGATCAAAACAGTCCCCGTATCAAACCGCCGAAGTTCTAGCCAGATACTCATTCGCTAAGTATCTGAAGTTTCAATTGGCGTGTATCGCTTGCGGCGGTTCCGGATGCAAGACGGCTTCGTTCTGTGATGCACACCCCCTTTCAGATACCGACGATCGGAAGGGTGCTGGATCCACGACGCAACATCGCGGCCTAAAGACGCAATTCACCCCGTGCGCCCTTCGGGTTACGAGCGACTCAAGTAGCTTATTACCAATGGGTTAGATGGCACAGCTAGGAGCTTCAAAGTAGTTGAATATACGTTCAGGAAGTTTTTACAGTGTGTTGGATTTGGGTTGAGAGCATTGTCGTTCTCAACCCTCAGAGGTCATCTAACCGTCCCATTAGCTTGAAGACAATCTCATCTGTCACGCGGTTGGGCAACTCCTCTTCTGGGATGTTTTCTGTTCCGAAGACGATTCCAATGATGTCCTTTGGAATTCCTGGCACAACAGTCTTATCCAGAAATATCGGTATGACGGCGCCCTCCGGTACGCGAGGCGCGAAAGATTCGCGTTCAAAAGTGGGCCATATTTTCTCAACATAGTGACTATCTAACAAACACACGACAAACCGGCACTACTCTCCGAACACGCGCTGAAACTGCGCGTGCCATGCTGTTCCGAGATAGTTCGTCTCGAAAAACTCGTCGAAGAAAACCGATGAATCTAGGGTTCCGAGCTGTTCCGCGATCAACTTAGCCAATCTGCGGTTCTCTCCAGCAAAGGACACGGCGAAGTCGAATTCATAGTCACGCTGTCCGATACGGAATCCACATATACGGCGTAGGGCGTCCCAATCGAGATGCTTAATGTAATAGAAGAGTGCCGGATCTTCTATCGCGAAGTGCTTTGTCTCGGGGTTGTAGTAGAAATAGCGGTCACAGATAGGTTTGGAGTCGATCAGAATCGAGAGTCGCTTCTCCTTAATGTTGTTTATGCTTCCACGCACAGCCTCATTTGCATTTGCTAGTTCTGTGAGGTCTACGATTGAACTATCCTGCTCACTAATAGCACGTAGCAGTTTGAGATATGGATCATTTGTTGACCGAAAACGCTTACCCCGGCAGAATTCTTTTACTGTTTCTTGATAGGAATGTTCCAAGCGAGCGGTTACACGCTGACGAAGTTCAGATGTGGAGAACTGAAGTGGCTGCGTAGCTCCCGCAGTATCAGTAACATTGTTGAGGATACATACCGTTTGGCAGACAAGCTGTGTCAGCCAATAGTCACCCCGCGTTTCAGCAAAGATTTGCTCTGATGAGGCAAAGGTGACGTTAAGTTTCTCTTCTCCTTTTTTTATTAGTTCGGCGGTGATTGCTTCTGTCGCCGGACCTATACGGTGAATTCCACATCGCTTTGCGATGTCATGCACAAGATCAGTTCACTTCCAACCTGGTTGATTCCGATGAGAACCAGCTTTGGATACACCGCTGCGTCATACTCTTCCGCAGCTAGTTTTGCAAGGTTTGCGATCTTCGTCTGAATGCCATCGTCGAGTCGATGAAAATCATCGATGATGAAATGCCCAGTGGCGCCGTCTTCTGCGAGTGCGATGATTTTGGGCAGATCGATTGTCCGTCGAGCCGAGAGGTACTGGAACCCAGCAGCGGGAATGCATTCTTCCAATATTTTTTTGGCTGTCGTCGTCTTTCCCGTGCCCGATTGCCCCTCGATGATGACAGGCTTTCCCGGCGTTCTGATGTCAACCAGAATCTCGCCGAAGTTCGATGCCCTCACGAAAGTGAACTCTGGAATGCCTTCGGTGCGGAAGACCTCCTCAACGGTGTATTTCAAAGTGCATACTCCTCAGTTGATGGCAAGGATACCCGAAATCGATTGCTCAGCATCTTCTCTAATTTTGGCGTTTCGGAAGATTTTCAGCGTACGTCCAAAACTGACCGATGGACATGCCAAAGTAGTTGCTGACCGCAGCCATTACGTCACACGAGGTGTTGGCCCGCCCGCGCTCTATTCTTCCCAAGTAATAGGTGCTATAGCCAAGGGATTCCGCAAGAGATGCTTGTGAAATGCTTCTTGCCACCCGCATCTGCGTGACCGCACGGCCAAACATCTCGTTCGGCGTTTTCGACTTTCGTTTAAGATCGGCACCGACGGATTTGGCCACACAACCATCGTGGCCATCGCGCCTAAGTTGAAACAGCAACTATAGTTTTGTATACTCTTATTAGACAACTATAGTTGCTCTTGGTTCGGCCAAATGGCTCCAGATGAGACAACCCATTTCTCGGAAACCCTGGTAAGCACCTCAGAAACTGTTGGGGGTCAGCAATACATGGTCGCAGACCTCAAAGAACTTCTCTCGCCTGCCCAATTCTCCACCATTGCGTTGTATTTCTTCGAAGGATATTCCTTGGAAGCGATTGCAGACCGTTTGGCACAGACGTTGAGCGATATCCGAAGCCATTATTACCGCGGACTGGAAAAACTGCGAAAAAGGGCTTTTCCGAAGCATCTCCCAGCCGTGTTGGGTGGGACAGTGGAAGGCGATAAAGATCAGGGTGTCCCGGTCTCGGTATCAGGTCATCCCGATGACTACTTCGTCGAACTCTGTGCTCTATCAACTGCGGATGTCCTAACAATCGAAGAGAGGCGGCGGCTCGAGCTGCATATGTCAGTTTGCACGATCTGTCCCACAATGAGGGGCCAGTACGGCGAGGCGATCGCCATGATGAATGCGGTCCACAAACGAGCCGATGAAAATGGGACAATGAATACCGGTCGCTAGACCGCGCGGGCGTGCCTAATCGGATGATTGACCGAGACAACATTTGCCAGTCGCACAACCTGCAGCCTCGGTGCGGCTTCTGGCGTCGAGGTCAAATCTGACGGGATTTGAACTTTGAAGCGTCGATCTTGAGAGCCTTCATTCTTGCGAAAAGAGTTGATGGTGGCAGGTGGAGTAGCGTTGCAGCGCCGGATGGGCCGGAGACGCGACCCTGGGTCTCAGTCAAGGATCGTTCGATCAGGGTTCGTTCATGGTTCGCCATCTCCTTTTGGAGAGAACCCATAGGGGCATCGTCCATGGGTCGAGTACCAAATAAAAGTTCCTCATCAATCGATAGAACCTCGTTCGGAGAAACGATCACGCACGTATCGATAACATTCCGCAGTTCTCGGATGTTTCCTGGCCAATCGTAAGACCGGAGTAACTCCATTCCGCGCTTCTCAATATTCCGAATGACTTTTCCGTGCTTCGCCGCGGATAGTCTAACGAAATGATTGACCAACATTGCAATATCGTCTCTGCGTTCCCGAAGAGGAGGCACTTCAATGGGAAAGGCATTGAGCCTATAGAAGAGATCCTGGCGAAACTCCCCCGCGCGCATTGCGGCGTGAAGATCGCGATTAGTGGCGGCTATGACACGAACATCGGCTGGGATTAGCTTCGTGCCGCCTAATCGTTCGAAGCTACGCTCCTCAAGCACGCGGAGCAATGTGGCCTGCATGTCAATCGCTATCTCCCCGATTTCATCTAGGAAAAGTGTGCCATTCGCGGCCAGCTCGAATTGACCTACCCGTTGGCGATCGGCTCCAGTAAACGCGCCCTTTTCATGACCGAATAGTTCTGCGGCCATAAGAGTTGCGGGCAATGCGGCACAGTTGATACTTCGGAAAGGCATGCGTGCGCGTTTCGAATTCTCGTGAATTGCCTGAGCGATAAGTTCTTTGCCCGTACCAGTCTCGCCGGTGATGAGCACTGTGGCGTCGGTAGCCGCGACCTGCACGACTTTGTTGAGCGTACGTTGGAGTGCAGGAGATCCTCCGATAATTTTCTCGAACTTATTCCTTTGGATATCGGCGAGTTCGTCTTGCAATGCCAGATTCAGCTCCTGCAACGAGATGTTTTCGCGGCGGAGCTTTTCCTGCAAAGCTTGATTTTGTGCCAGCAGTACCTCATTGTTCTTCAGAGATTCCTGCAATGCTTCACGATCCTCGTGCTGTTCCGTCACATCCATTACTGTGCCGATCAGCTCATTCTCCCCATTCTCTTGAGGGAACGGCCTGCCCAGGAGCCGAACATAGCGAATGGAACCGTCAGGCCGTAAGATGCGATGCCTGTGATCGATTTCTATTCTTTGCTCGATGGCGCTTTGCCACGATACTTTCAGTTCCTCGATATCGTCGTGATGAACACATTCGCAGAATGCCGACAGATCAAGTTGCTCGCTCTCCGCATCAAGGCCCAAGATGCGAAGGATTTCCTGTGACCAGAATCCTTCGTTGGTCGTTGCGTTCCACGCCCAGCTTCCTGTGTGGGAGATCTTCTGACCTTCAGTTAGATAGGCGTCCCGGCGTCGTAGCTCTTCTTCAATTTGTTTGCGTTCGGTGGTTAACCTCTGACGCTCAGCTTCCTGCGTCAGCAGCTCTGTGTTGTCAATGATCACCCCCACAGCTCCGATGTACTGACCGAGATCGTCGAAGAGTGGTGTCGCAGAGATGCTGGCAGAGAACTCGGAACGGTCTTTGCGAACGCGAGGCGCTTGGTACTCAACGATTCGCTGGCCTGCGCGCAGTTGTTCCTCTTGAGCCTTCCAAATCGCCTCCTCTCCTTCCGGAAGAGGCGCGCGAGTCCCATCTAGTTCACCTCGATCGAATCCCAACATTGTCTCGTATCCGCGATTGCAGTGACGCACCATACGATCAGGTCCAAGTAACGCAATTCCGAATGGAGCACCGTCCAGGATTGTCTCCTTTTCGGCATTCATCCGCATTAGCTCCGTTGTGCGTGCCTGCACTTCCTTCTCAAGCTGATCCCGCGACTGCTCTAGCAAGAGTTCGGTACGACGGCGGCTCCGACCGAAGCGCCAAATCAAAATTGTGAAGAGGAAAAAAACACAGTAAGTGGGGAAATCATAGGAGGCGATACGAAGCCACCCACTCGATGAACGGAGGAAGGTGGTGAGTCCGAGAACAGAAAGGACAATCCCGACGACGCCGGGTCCATCTCCCCCGTACCAGATACTCACCCATACGGCAGCCAGGAAGAGCAAAGCGAAAGGGTCTCGTACATGGATCTGCTGGAAGACGAACGCAACCACGAACGCGGCCCCGGACGACATGATCGCTACTGTGTAGCGCATACCGATCGAACTAAATGAATGTCTATTAAGCGAGGCAATTGATCTCGACATGTACGGCAGCCTCCTGCCGAGAAAAGACCTCTACCGATCAGCCGAGGGTAACTGCATGGCGACTAATTATTGACCACTCAGAGGGTATGCTCGGTCGGCCTTGATTTGCTCAATTTGCAACGCGTGGCGGTTCCCATGCTGGCTCAACACCACCAGCCATTGATAGCAATCGAGATCTCCAAACACGATGTGGGTAAAGAAGTGGCTGCGAAGATCGGCCTCGGTCATCGTGGCAAATGCAAGGGTACGCGCCCTGGTCTTTCGCAGCTCTGCAACCATTTTGGTCGTGTCTGGCCATTTCCCCAGCGGGCGAACGGACTTCCGAGCATCGAATCTAATGCTTCGACTGTCTGCTAGTGCTAGAACAACAGGCTTCTGGTCTTCCCGGTCCTCCCACCTGATGACCGAGCAGAATGAGAATGAATGGACCCTGCCGTCTTCACGAGGCGCGGAGATGGATATTCTTTTCCACTCCCCTCCTTTCGGTGCGCGCTCCTCTCGGTGAGGATTTCTCTTTCGCGTATCCAACAATCGGGAGATCCAAGATGAGAAACAGATAGCTACCATCACAAGTGCAGTGAAGACGCCTGTACCCAAGCAAAAGCCCAGCCCGAATTTAAGTCCAGCCCAAACCATGATGTCCGCGACCTTTGACTTCTATGGGTCAATTCGACTGCAACAGATAGATCGCCCAGGGTTGCGTGGAATCCACGCCGAGAACGAAGATGGCGTTCTTGCCATTGAGCTGACCGGCGATTGCTACCGCTGGAAAGGAGTAGGTCTTGCCCGTTGTGTTGGCGGCGTAACTTGCGCCCATCCACACCGTAGCCTGCGGATAGGAGCCATTGTTGGATGGACCCTGGGTTCCGAGATCGATGGCGAGGTCGCAGTTGCCGAAGCCGTTGGGCGAGGCGGACGGATTATCCTGCCCGTTGGCCTTCGGGAAGTCGCCGCCGTAGATCAATGTGCTGCTCGTCGCAGCGACGGCACGGTAGAAAATCTGAAAGACGCTAAATGGGATGATCATCCGATCGGCGAGAACGGTGTCTACCGGTTGACGGGGGAGCGCCTCCGCAGCACTTGATCCGGCCCCCCCGTCGATGATAACAACCTTCCGTCTCGCCCGGCCTCAACAAACGTTAGGCCCTGGAATCGCTCCTTTATCCACGGTTGCTGCGGCTAGTCGGTCTAGACGGCCAGTTGTCCTCCATCGACAACGAACTCCGATCCGGTCGAGAAGCTCGATTCATCGCTTGCCAAATACACAACCAGGTTGGATACTTCCTCAGGCTCCGCAATCCTCCCAAGCGCCCCTATAAGGGCGGAGAGATCAATTCCATCGGCTAACGGCGTGCGGGTCGGCCCCGGATGGATCGAATTCGCGCGCACCCGACTCGAACCGAGTTCCACGGCTACGGCCTTCGTCAGACCGCGAACTCCGAACTTGGAGGCGACGTATCCGTGGAGTCCAGGTAGAGCGACAAATCCACCCGTCGACGAGATGTTGATAATCGACGACGGCGCCGACGCCTTGAGGGCTCCGACAGCGGCTTTAATGCCCAGAAACGTCCCGGTGAGGTTGACGCCGAGGGTCGTGTTCCATTGTGCCTCGGTGAAGTCCTCCAACTCGGTGTGTTTCTCGGCAATGCCGGCATTGTTCACGAGCACGTTGAGCCCGCCGAACTCTTTGACGGCAAGCGTGACGGCAGCTTTCCAGTCGTCAGCCTTCGTCACGTCAAGCCTGATGAAACGTGCAGCGCTGCCGAGTTCGCGCGCCAGTGCCCCGCCCTCAGTCTCCAGAATATCGCCGATCACGACCTTTCCGTCATTCGCCACAATCGCGCGTGCATGCGTCGCGCCCATTCCGCGTGAGCCACCCGAAACGAGTGCAATCTTTCCACTAAGTCGTCCCATGTCTATTTCTCCTCTTTGTGAAGCGTTGGTTAGAGTCCCTTGTTTACTTGAGGCTGCATGCTTTCAAAACCGCGAAGCGCCTATACTGCGCCCTACGTTTCAGCCGGATCTTCCGTTTGCGCGAAGGTCAGCAGCACCATCGCAGGCTATGCCTACAATCGTGATGACGACGAGTTTGTTTCCAAATATTTTCTTCCCCTCCTTGTTCAGCCACAATGTATAGGCAGTCTCTGTACCGCAACAAGCATATGGATCGAAAGCGGGGAGCCACCAGCGTAGAACTTCCATTTCTATGGGCTCAATCGTCCAAAAGATAAAACGCGATGGTGCAAACATGGTCCGCGATCGGGGAGGCCATAGGCTTGGCTATCCAGTTCATTCAGGAGTCGAGGAACGGTCCTTTTCCAGATCGTGGATCCAGGGAGCGCTAACTGGGCCTGAGTTCGTCAAGGACTTCACCGGCACCCACTCAGTCATTTCGCATTTGGGCGAACCTCACCACGCTCATCGGCATCTTGCAGGCTGGAGTTGGCCCGGGGACTTCGTGACTCTTGCGGCGCTGCACGCCTGGTCGGAAAAGATTTCTGCATTGACGACACGCTCGACGCGTTACTGTCACTCTCGATCAGGCCAGTTCGTCCGGTCAAAAATAGGCAGAGAGCGTCAAGACAAAGTTCAGGTCGTTTCCTTGTTTCGGTGCGGTAATGAAGCTCGAGTGCCCCAACTCTTGAGGCTCATTCCGGATAACTTTGCAGATAAAGCTGAGTCATACCATCCGCTCTCAGGCTGGGATTGGACGTCTTTGTCTTGCGGTGGGGCGGACTGTGATGCGTCTGACGATTCTGCCGAAGCCGGTGGATTGGCCTGTTGCGGGGCTGACGCATTGCCGGAGTCCTGCGCGGAAGCCTGCGTCGAACATGCGAGTCCGAGTGAAATGAATGCAATGCTTAGGAAAGTGACAAGTGACGCGCGACCCCATGATGCGCGCTCACCCAATCGACGAGCGTATCGACTGTGCACTCGACTGGATGCGGTTCCACAAACAGGGCAAGTTACACGGACCCGACAACCTTGGACCTCCATCTGAATAGCTCCGTCCTTCGGACGAAGACAGAGGAGCTTCACTTCGGCATGGTTCGGTAGCAGCGTCCCTTGGGTCATCAAGAGCCTCCAGCTACCTCCTTCTTACCCCCGCACAGATGCGCTGGAAAGAATCACCAAATGTACGGAAGAACCCTAAGTTGTCCCATGTCTATTTCTCCTCTTTGTGAAGCATTGGTTAGAGTCCCTTGTTTAGTTGAGGCTGGCGTTTACCAGTTCTTCAACCCGAAAACGATACTGAGTTGAGGTAGGAATGCACCACCCTAGAACTTCCATTTATGGGGTTCGATCGTCCGAGAGATGAAAGCGAGTTTTCGAGACGCCACGACCTCGACCTACAAGAGAATCTTCTAGTGGACCTGGTTGGCGCGGATTTAGATTGAAGCGCGATCTCCCAATCAGGCCATCTCGTCCGCTCACATGAAGGTAGTGAGCGTCAAGATAAAGTTCAGGGCATTTCCTTCTTTCGGTGCGGTAACGAAGCTGGGATGAGCAGTGTATGAAAACACTGGAAGGAGATAAGTGCCGTGTGCCAGCTTGAAAGCGTACGAACCAGTGACCGACGTCGTGTCCGTCGGCGGCGGGTAGCCCCCTCCGAATATGGTTGCTTGCCGAGCATCCCTGCTGAACGAGCTGTGCGTGACAACAAGTGAGCCCACGTCGAATGGGCGGCTACTGAAGTGGCCAATATCGTAGAGTCTCAGCTCATAGTCCTGACGGAAGACATTCACGTTTGCCGGCGAATCCATG
>JBEKGF010000113.1:0-9017 GCA_050012935.1 Edaphobacter sp.
GGACGCTGGATCTCCCCCGACCCGTTGGGGGTAGGCGCGATGAGAAACACTAATCCGCAATCCTGGAATCGTTATGCCTATGTGTTGAATAACCCGCTCGCAATGGTTGATCCTCTCGGATTGGATGCGTGTCAGGATGACCCGAACTGCATCCAAAACACCAACGGCAACGGCGGCAACGACGGCGGCGGCGACGACGGCGGGGGGGATCCGCCGGGCAGCCCGTCCTGCGACCCCACAGTTGAAAGCTGCAGCTCACAGGGAGACCCGGATGACCCGAACAACCCAGCCGACCAGTGCGGAGGACAATCCGATAGCGGTGACGGATCATCTGACGACGGAGGGGACAGTGCGGACGTCTTAAGCCGTTCGCTCTTCGGCCATAAGAATGGCCATGCATTTGCCGCTCTATCAACCGGCTCGTCTTCATCCACTTCCTCGAACAGTCAGAATAGCTGCAATGCCCCAAATAACGGGACGCCGCCAATAGGAACGCCGAAGACCACAGCGCAGTGTTCCATCTATCAGGATGGTTCGGCCACAGGCGCTGGGCTTGCGTTCCTTTGCAGCAAGGTCTTTCCCAATGGCCCGGTCTCAAACCAAATTCGAGGATGTCTTCAGAGCTTGTATAACCCTGGGTCTGGATATGTACCCATCCCCGTCATAATTCCGCCGGGGTCGCCGGGGGGCGGAACTGATCTCAACAGTCTTCTTCCTGGTACCGGAGCTCATCTGGGATGCTTTGCGAATGCTGCTGGGTTACTTTGACCTGATGGGAGGAATGCGATGAAAAGCAGACTGTATTGGATCGCAGTGGGTGGGCTTTCGTTTTGGCTTCCGGCCATGATTGTCAATACTGCCCTCGACCAGAAGTCAAACCTTTGGACGCTGAATGTTGTTCCTCTTGCGGGAGTGACATTACTGGGTGTGGCCAACTGGCTAGCCACCAAGCACCTGCCTAAATGGGGATGGGTTTTGGCGGGGATATATATACTTGGGCCTGTCTCCATGCTGGCTCCGTCGATATTTCTTCACGTTCCATCTTCACCGAATGTTCCGGGAGAGAACACCTGGATGTTCCTCTTCTGCCTGTTTCCTCCAATGACTCTCTGGATGGCGTTGCTGAACGGGATGCTTTTTTCGGTGCTGATCGCCACGGTGACACTGCCCTTTCTCGCGGTATATCTAAGAGGCCAGGGTTTACAGCCAGGTTCTCCGGTCTCGCAGTGAGGTCCTAGCCGAAATCAATAGCAGCCGCAAGGCCGTCCCTTCCGGGGCGGCCTTGCTGTCTGTGCCTGCTCACAGTTCCGCGTCTCGGCCAGCATCCCGAAAAGCACGCTGCTTCGCATCGGCTTGAGGGGTGACACTCCACCCCTTTTAGGGAACTGTAGGGAAACCTGGCCTCTCTCTGAAGCAACCGTCTGAGCGTCCAATAGTCATCGCGTGCCGGGGTTCCGTGGGGAAACCCGTGTTTACGTGTGTATACGTGGGTGCTGTGAGGAGGTTGGAGCGATGGCGCTGCTGGATGGGAAGAACCTTGCGGCGGAGGCGGCCAAGCGTGCCCGGTTCCGCGTGCATCACGTGGGGACGAAGCTGAACGAGGCCGAGCTGCACGAGCTGGAGGCGCTGGCCGCAAAGCGCAAAGAGACGCAAGCTGAGCTGATCCGTGGTCTGATCCTGCACGAGCTGGCGCGGGATGCGGAGGGCTTTCGGCCCAGCGCGGAGATGACGGAGATCACGGCGTGCCGTCTGCTGCTGGTCCATCTGCTTCGCCCGGTGGCGACGGGCCAGCCGATGACGGAAAAGGCGTTCGACGAGGTCGTCGAAGAGGTAAAGAAGCACAAGGCGCGTGTGGCTCGGGACCGGCTCAAAGACCACGAAGCGCGGCGCTGAGCATCGGTGGCCGAGTACCCTTCGCTGCGGTGGCCGTCAAGGGTCTCCGCTTCGCTCCGATGAACGCGCCGAGGACGCGCGCCCTTGACCGCCGTCCTCGCTGCGGGTGTTTTTCAGCTATGAGAAGAATGTCTTCTTCTCATGTTCCACATGACCAGGGCCACGGCTCCCGGCCATCGGCGGCGCGGTGAGGTCCAACGGCGAAGCACGCAGTACCAGGGCGCTGTCGGGCTTCCGTGGCGCGTTCGGCGGTGTGTTGTGAGGTAGACACCATCCCTAAGCCAGACGGCTTAGCGTGACCGTTTTCCGGCGCGCCATCGAACCAAAATCGAACGCAGCTCGCACAGTGTTCGAGTCTGTTCGGCCTTCGTTCGCAATCTGTCCGGCATCCGGGGCCGATCACGACGCCGGACTGTTCTCCAGGAAGGTGTCGATGGTAGTGAGCAGGGCCGTTTGCTTGCGGCGCGGCAGGCGCTCGATCTGCTCCATGCGGCGCAGGAGCTTGCGGCTGGGCTTGTGTGCCGGTTCGACAGCTACCGGCTTAGAAACCTGAAGCAGTTCTTGCACGGGAACATCGAGGGCGGCGGCGAAGCGAACCGCCGTCTCCGCAAAGAGTCTCGACTTGCCGTTTTCATAGTCGGAAATCACAACCTGAATCGCGCCGACGCGCCGCGCCAGTTCCTCCTGGCTGAGTCCCCGCAACTTGCGAAGCTGGGCCAAGCGTTGGCCCAAGGCAAGGTGCCAAGCCTTCGTTGAGTCCGTTTCTTCCGCTCCGATACGCGCCATAACAGAGACGAGTGTAAGGGGCATCGCAAAATCTCCGTTGACTTCCATAGTTGATAACTATATTTTTATGCACTGCAGGTCAAGAGAAAAAAGCTCTTGACACGGTTTTTGCGGAAGGCGGTCGAAATGGCGCGAATCCCAGAGCACGAGGTCGAGCGGCTAAAGAAGGAAATCTCGGTGCAGCGGCTGGCCGAGGCGCAGGGCGTGAAGCTGACGCGGCACGGGGCCGACCTCGTGGGAAGGTGCCCGTTCCACGACGACCGGACGCCGTCACTGGTTATCATTCCGGCGAAGAATCTCTGGCACTGCCTGGGCGCGTGCAACATGGGCGGAACGGCCATCGACTGGGTGATGAAGGCGCAGGGGGTGAGCTTCCGCCATGCGGTTGAGCTTCTTAAAGAGGGCCATTTTCCTTTAGCCGTCTCTCCGGTGCAGCCGGTGAAAAAGAGCACGGTGCCGAAGCTGCCGCCGCCGGTCGAGCGGGAGGCCGACGACCGGGCACTGCTGTTGGAGATCGTGGGCTACTACAACGAGTCGCTGAAGCAGTCGCCGGAAGCGCTGAAGTATCTGGAGTCGCCCGGGCTGAAGCCTTCCGATATCATCGACCGCTTCAAACTGGGCTTCGCCAACCGGACTCTGGGGTATCGCCTGCCGGCGAAGAACCGCGCCGCTGGCGCGGAGATGCGCGGGCGTCTGCAACGACTCGGCATCTACCGGGAGAGCGGGCACGAGCACTTCAACGGATCAATCGTTATCCCTATGTTCAATGGCCAGGCGAAGTGGTCGAGATGTATGGCCGGAAGATCACGCCGAATCTGCGCGAGGGGACGCCGGACCATCTCTATCTGCCGGGGGCGCACCGGGGCGTGTGGAACGAAGAGGCGTTGTCCGCTTCCAAAGAAATCGTGCTGTGTGAGGCGTTGATCGACGCGCTGACCTTCTGGGTTGCGGACATTCGTCAAGTGACGGCCAGCTACGGCGTGAACGGCTTCACGGCAGACCATCGCGCAGCCTTCGAGAAGCACGGTACAGAGCGGGTTTACATCGCCTACGACCGCGACGAAGCGGGCGACAGCGCAGCATCCAAGCTGGCCGAGGAACTGATGCAGATGGGTATCGAATGCTTCCGGGTGCAGTTCCCGAAGGGCATGGACGCGAACGAGTACGCACGGAAGGTGACTCCCGCGGCGAAGAGTCTGGGCGTGCTGCTGAATAAGGCCGAGTGGCTAGGCAAGGGCCAGCGGGCAATGGGGCGTGTGGCGCCGCCGCGCGTGTTGGAGCTTGTCATCGTGGCCGAGCCGGTGATCGAGCCGGAGCCAGCAGAAGCAAAAGCAGCGGCTAAAGGAAAAAAGATCGAGGACGAGTTGCCGGAGCCAGATCCAATCGCGGCGACAATGCCGCTGCCCGACGCGCCCACTGCTGCAGCGCCGACAGAAGAGGTTTTTTCTTTAGCCGCCTCGCCGGAGCCGGTTGCGCCGACAGAGCCATCGGCAGCGCCCGCGCCGACCATCGATGTTCCCGTGGAAATGCGCGGCGAGGACATCTTCGTGCAACAGGGCAGCCGCCGTTACGGCATCCGTGGCCTCAATAAAAACCTGAGTTACGAACTGTTGAAGGTCAACGTTCTCGTCTCGGGCACGACGCCGCGCGGGGAGTCTGCCTTCCACGTAGACACGCTGGACCTTTACTCGGCGCGACAGCGCGGCGTGTTCATGAAACAGGCCGCCGAGGAGCTTGGCATCAAGGAAGAAATCATCCGCCGCGACCTGGGCCGGGTGCTCTTGAAGCTCGAAGAGATGCAGGACGAGCAGATCAAGCAGGCGCTCGCGCCGAAGGAAGAGGTCTTCACGCTCAGCGACGAGGAACGGGCCGAGGCTATGGAGTTGCTGCGCGATCCGCGCCTGTTGGAGCGGATCGTCGAGGACTTCGCGCTGTGCGGCGTTGTGGGCGAGGAGACCAATAAGCTCGTCGGCTATCTGGGCGCAGTGTCGCGGCATCTGGAAGCGCCGCTGGCGGTGATCGTGCAGTCGTCCTCAGCCGCAGGCAAAAGCTCACTGATGGAGGCGGTACTCGCGTTCCTGCCCGAAGAGCAGCGCGTGCAATACTCCGCCATGACCGGGCAATCGCTCTTCTACATGGGTGAAACCGACCTCAAGCACAAGGTGCTGGCCATCGTCGAAGAAGAGGGTGCTCACTCGGCGGCCTACGCGCTAAAGCTGTTGCAGTCGGAAGGCGTGCTGACCATCGCATCGACGGGCAAAGACCCGGCCACAGGGCGCTTGCTCACGCATCAGTACCGCGTCGAAGGGCCGGTGATGATCTTCCTCACGACGACGGCCATCAATCTCGACGATGAGATGTTGAACCGATGCCTTGTGCTAACGGTCAATGAAGACCGGGAGCAGACGCAGGCCATCCATCGGGTGCAGCGCGAGGCGCAGACGCTTGAAGGTCTGCTCCAGCGGCGCGACCGCGATGCGATCCTGGCCGTGCATCGCAATGCGCAACGGCTCTTGAAGCCCGTCTTCGTCGCCAATCCCTACGCGCGAGAGCTGACCTTCCTCGACTCGCAGACGCGCACGCGGCGCGATCACATGAAGTATCTGACGCTGATCCGCTCGATCGCACTGCTGCATCAATGGCAGCGGCCACACAAAACCGTCCAGCATCGGGGCCGCGCGGTCGAGTTCATCGAAGTGACGCTCGACGACATCGCCACGGCCAACCGGCTAGCCCATGAAGTGCTGGGCCGTTCGCTCGACGAACTGCCTCCGCAGACTCGGCGCTTGCTGCTGGCAATCGACACGATGGTTACGGCCGAGTGCGAGCTTCAGAAGATGGAGCGGGCCGACTATCGCTTCTCTCGCCGCGACGTGCGCGAGGCGACGGGCTGGGGCGATACGCAGTTGAAAATCCATCTGCATCGGCTGGAGGAGCTGGAGTACCTGCTCGTCCATCGCGGCGGGCGCGGCCAGAGCTTCGTCTATGAGCTTGCCTTCGCACGCAAGGCAGACAGCGGCAGACCCATGCTGTCCGGCCTGATCGACATCGAATCGCTTCGAAAACACGGCTACGACGAAAAGAAGTCGGGGTCGGCGGGCCAGTTGTCGGGGTCAAGTCGGCCCCAAGTCGGAGGGGTGTCGGGGATGGTTAAAACCATCTCTCCGCCAACGCCCATGCGGGTTCCAGAGGTTACCGAGTTCGAGATCGAGGAAAGCACATATACGGACGCACACCGAAACGGCCACTACGTCCTAACCATGCAGGGGAGGTGAAGTAATGGCCCGCGTTGTCACGCCACGCAAACAGAAAGCACAGCCAGCGATCCCGCTGGAGATCATGATGCGCGACTACCTGCAAGCCCTCGCCATCCAGAACTACTCCGAGCAAACAATCGGCAACCGCGAGTTCCTGCTTCGCCAGTTCATCCAGTGGTGCCGGGAGCGCGGCATCGCCGATCCGGTCGAGGTCACGCGGCCCATCCTCGAACGCTATCAGCGTTACCTGTTCCTCTACCGCAAGAAGAACGGCGAGCCGATGAGCTTCCGTTCGCAGCACTCACGCCTGGTCCCGTTGCGCATGTGGTTCCGGTGGATGACGCGGCGGAATCATCTCTTGCACAATCCGGCATCGGAACTGGAACTGCCCAGGTTGGGGCAGCCGCTGCCCAGGAACATCCTGTCGGCCTCCGAGGTCGAACAAATCCTCCAGCTCTGCGACGTGGCCGATTCCATCGGCCTGCGCGACCGCGCGGTGATCGAGGTCCTGTACTCGACCGGCATCCGCCGTGGCGAGATCGTCGCGCTCAAACTCTACGACCTGTCGCTCGACCGGGGCGTGGTCTTGGTTCGCCAGGGCAAGGGCAAGAAGGACCGCTATGTGCCCATCGGGGAAAGAGCCATCGCATGGCTTGAGAAATACATCCGCGAGGCGCGGCCCCAGCTTGCCATCGAGCCGGACGACATGACCGTGTTCCTCACGGCCCAGGGCGAGCCGTTCTGCCTCGATCACATGACCTCGAACGTGAAAGCGCGGATCGACGCGGCCAAGCTGGGCAAGACCGGGGCCTGCCATCTGTTCCGCCACACGATGGCCACGCTGATGCACGAGAACGGAGCCGACATCCGCTTCATCCAGGAAATCCTCGGCCATGTGAAGCTGGAGACGACGCAAATCTATACCCACGTCGCCATCCGAACGCTGCAACAGGTCCACGCAGCAACGCATCCCGCAGCCCATCTCGGACACAACGAAAACGCTCCCCGGAAGGCTCCCGATCCAGAGGCGGAAAAGCTCTTCCAGATGCTCGCCGAAGAGGCCGAAGACGACCGCGAATAGACCTTCCAATGTGTTCTTCTTTTAGCTGCTGTTTTTAGCAGCTAAAGAAAAATGAACTCTGCCTGGAATCGGCCTTGCTCCCGGCGCGGAATCCGCCTCCGATCCGCTGCCCAATCCCGCACAGAATCCGCTCGGCTTCCCGGCTCCCGAAGTCGTACAATCGGAGCAACATGCAGCCAGCCTTTTCGACGCCGTTCCCGGAGCCGCTTCCAGCCGCGATGCCGCAGCTAAGCGAAAAACCGCGTCATGGGGTTCGGAGTTGGAATCCTGCACCGCATCCGGGCTTCAACGTCTGCAACTCCACGGCTGTCTTAGGCTTGCAGTTCCGTAGCTCTGGAATCGTGTCCGGCCCCGTTGTTGCCCCAAATAAACCAGCACCACCAACCCCGCAACCCCCAAAAGACGCGTGTGGAAACCCCCTTGTATTTCAAAACGGAGGCTACGAGCCTACGTCTTGTCCATTTAATCCAAATGAGCCTCCTGCGACACCTAAGCAACGGGTCTGCCAATTCGTTGCGGGTGTATCGGTACCTTTAGCTTTTGTTGGGGTACCGGAGGTAGCAAGTTATCTAGAAATAGGCCCGGCTGCAGCAAGGTTCCTTGCTTGGACGGGCGTTGGAGGTACATTGATAGGCCTCCCATGCAGCTAAGTTTTTGGAGATGCTTCCAAATGAGTATCGAAGAAACTCGTATTCGGGTCTCTCGTTCATCGTCTGCATTGAATGCGCGCGTTGCTCATGCTCTCTTCCTCGCATTTGGTGCATATCTTGCCTATCGACACAGATCTACTGTGAACGTTTATGCAACATTCTTGGTGTTCATTCCGGTAGGCATTCATCTCTGGGGGCAGTTTCAGCGGGCCCGTAGAATAGTCAATTCTACGGAATTTCGGTCTGAGACATCGAAGGAGGCGATTTATGATTTGTTGTTCTGGGCAGCAATCGTCAATCTGTTGCTCCTGATTCTTATTGCAGCACTGCTTAGGCATATTGACGGTTTTATCTGAGAGTTCAAACTGAACCGGCGAGACCGCTCTTCGGGGCGGCTTTGCCCCAAATAACACGCCACAAAATAACCAGCAGCAGTTGCCAAATGGAATTCTCACCACGCCGCAGCCGCAAATGAGTTCCTTCTGTGTGCAGATGATGAACGGGCAAGCGCCGCTTTTAAAGATGGCAGGGAAAGATGCGATGACCGGAGCTCTTGTTGCTGGATTTTTCCCGCCTGCAGGTGCCGTGTTTGCAGGAGCTGCTCTTACGGAAACCACTTCTGCCGGAGTTGAACAGCAGCTTTTCAATATATTTTGTAAGAATTAAGCGAAGCAGTGGAAGGAGTTCCATGGAACCTAAAAAGCGTGAGCCGTGGGAAAGGCATGTTTTTTTTTCTGCGAGCATTGTTTTCATTGGCTTCTGGTTGATGTACTGCGTTCATTTGGCAAGGGTGTGGCAGGGTGTAGACTTGCGCTTACACTCGGATGCTTTGGGTTTGGCGATTATCTCTATTGCCATGTGGATACAGTTGCTTCGAGAGAAAGCGAGTTGGCAAATCATGACATCGGCATGCATCTTCTTAGCGGTAGCATCCCATCTGGCCTTCCGCTTCTTTTAAGAATGCTTGGAAGTTAAGAACTTTTTGGAGGGAACCTCAGGCCCGGATTTTGAACCTGGGCTCAACTACGATGAAGGTTCACAACTGCTAACATCGGAAACGCCTCTCGCACGATGAACAAGGACAGCGAGTTGTTTGGTAAGCGTCCGGCTAACCCCACCTTTTTTCTTCCGGAAGAATGTGGTCAACTGCTTTCATGAGTGAAGAGGTGAGGGCATCAGTAGGTCGTAGCCGGCGAGGATTGGTTCGTCTCGTAGAGGAGCATACACAGGGAGGCGGGACGCGAACGGCCTTTTGCGCCCATCATGGTTTGTCGACAAGGATGCAGGCCTTCTATCGCGAGCTTGATGGCAGCTCGTTACCGGTCGCGGAGAGTCGGGTCCTTCCTGTAG
>JBEKGF010000114.1:0-8822 GCA_050012935.1 Edaphobacter sp.
CCCGCTAACTGCACGGCTGCTCTAGGGCTTAGCTGGAGCGTTGCTTCCAGAGTGCAATGGACTCATGAGATGGGCCGCTTTATGAGCCCCGACTGGAGTGCCCAAGCAGAGCCGGTTCCATATGCCAAGCTGGGCAATCCTCAGTCGCTCAACCTTTACTCCTACGTCTTGAACAATCCACTTAGCAATGTCGATCCAGACGGACATGACTGCAACGGGAAAGACACTTCGACGTGCCAAGTGAAGACTACCCAGATCACTCAGAACGTGAATTTCTACAACAAAAGCGGGGATGTGATCTCGACGGTCAATGTTACGACTATGCTGACCACCGTCTCTGATTCCAACACCGGTGCGGTCTCATCTGCGAGTGCATCGGCAACCGCTACAAACGTATCCGGGCTCAAGTTCAACGATTCTCAATTAGGCACCATTGGATCGACGGTGGGCGCAGTGCAGCAGGCGGGAGCATCGATGGCGCTGGGATCAGACCCAGCCCATCTACTTACCGCGATCACAGCGAAGGAGACCACTCTGGGAATTGGTTCCGCAGTCAACCCACTTCAGCTTTCTTGCAGTTCGGGCAACTGTTCGAATGGAGATCGAAGCCACAACATCTCCGGCGCTCTTGATATTTTGCAGCACGTAGGGCAGCGATCAGATTTCGATCCTGCTTCCACTTACCATCGCTTCAACGGTGTGCCAGGAGCGCAAGGCGTGACGAATGTCACGAATTTCATGCAAATCTACAACGGTATGTCGCAGTCTTCCTACAGCTTTTCGCCGCGTCCTATATCTCCCGCTCCACTTCCCCCGGGGCTACAGTGATGAGGCGTCTTCTAGTGTTGTTCATACTGTCTTTTCTTACGGCCACTTCGCCGCATATGTTTGCGCTTGCCCAATCAGTTTCATCTTCCTCGCCCTGTGTGGAGAACCATCGCCGCTTCGCGCCTCAGAACCCAGTCCGCGCGAAGAACGGTGACATCGTGCCGGGCCAAACGACCGTTCAGATGAAAATCTCATGGGGGCAGAACAATAATATCGAGGTCATCGAGCACCCACAGGTCGGAAAAGACGTGGACTACTACAACTCGGTCATCGTGGCCCACACGGGGAACGAGATGACCGAGTTCCCGCTAGGTAAGCTTGTCGAAAGTGGCGCAGCGCTGAGGCTGACGGAGAGTGCATTAGTCTGCGGTTCCTCAGATGGGGACATCCTGTTTCTTGCGTTCGAGACAGCAGCCACAGGTTCAGTTGATGGGTTCGTCCGAATTTCGTTCTCCTCCAGCGGGGTGTTAGTGAAGGCTTTTCCCCTCAGTCAGCAGGGACGCATCGTTGTTAGCAGGGCTGACCCAAGGGATGTTCAACTCTGGTCCGCCACTGACGACGACCAGGGAATAGTCTGCGATGCCTGCAAGAAGATCTACGCCGTACGAAAGTGCCACGTAAGTGGCGAAGCCGTTGAGTGCAAGCGAGCTGTAGGTCCCGGAACGCCTGAAATGCCGGATAAGTTCGCTGGTGCGCGGATCGTGCTTCACTGAATGCAGCAGCTCTCCGTCCGAAGCAAAGAGCACGCTGCCTACGGCATCGGGTTGAGGGGTGACATACCGGCAAAGAAAGAGATAGTGAGAGTGGTCTGGACTACTTCGGGGCCAGGTACTATGCCTCCAGCATGGGCCGGTTTATGAGCCCCGACTATAACGAAGGACCAGATACAGTTCCATATGCTCTCTGGAGCGATCCTCAAACCATAAATCTATATTCCTACGTGCGGAACAAAGAAAGAGATACAGAATCCGGTGGCGTGCATACTTTGACGATATTCGGATTTTCAATATTCGGTTGAATTTAGTAGAATCCTCGATTGAGAGATACTGAAAATGAAAAAGCTATGGTTAAAGAGTTCAATGCTAGTTCTTTTTGTGGGTATAGCTTCCATGCAAGCGGGACGTGCTTGTGTCCTTACTGGAAACGTAACCTGTGACACGTTTTTGAGCACAGCTTGCGATGGCGACTGCGATGGCGATGTATGTCTGGGGACACAAGTAGACGAGTATTCCTGCTCGGATGGTTCAATCCAATTCGTAGATGAATAGAAAAGAGATGCGATGCGACGTGCAATATTCATCTTGGCATCTGTATGCCTGACTTCTGGAATAGCCTGCGGTCAATGGGTGCCCATTTCCGGTCGGATCGTGACCACCACGGAGACAATTAGCTCGGATGGCACGGTTAGCATGAAGTGGAAAACTGTCTCCCAATACTCACGCTCTTCCTCCGGTTCTGTCCTGATACAACGACTGGGCCGAAGCGGCAAGCCGGCGACAGGCACCCTTATCGATTACGGTAAGTCGAAGCGCGTTTACTCTCTGACCTATAACGATGGCAAAGTCAACGACACGCATCATGCGCTGGACCGAGGGTACGCTGCCGCACCCCCAACGGGCCCTACAGTTACGCACCAGAAATCGTCACTCGGCACTGAAAAGGTCAATGGCATTGATTGTTTCATCGTACCGGTGTATGACATTTCTCCCACTCGCGAGAGAAGTCTGATTGGAAAAGCGTGGCTGGCTCCTGGATTCAACAACCTCGTCGTAAAGGAAGATGTCATGCGTCCTAAGCTAGGCGGAAGCAAACGCCACATAGTCCGGGAATTTACAGTTACCAGCCAGAATGAACCCGACCCATCGCTGTTTTCAACCGATCGCGCGGCTGTGACAAAGCAATGGAAGGTTCCCGCCGTGAAATAGTTTTAACCGACTGACGCGATTCCAAATAGAGGATGATTATGGACCGACGAACAATTGCACGTTTCGTTGCACTGGTGTCTGCTATCTTTGGGCTTTATCCGATTGCGATAAATGCACAGGTTATAAGCCCTAAAGGTCCCGCCGGGTATATCGTTGGAACTTTCGTGCCGGATAAGGTTTTACACTCTCCTGCGGGCGTCGAAGTCGACAAGAGCGGCAATATTTATGTGCTGGACTCCGGAAACTTTGTGGTCCGCAAATTTAGTGCCAGTGGGGTAGGACAAGTAATTGCTGGTGTTCCGGGGGTGAATCAGAAGTACGATCCTCCGAACGTGACTGCGTCAGCTCAAGTTCCTGGGACCTGCTACAGCAAAACAGGTGTCCACTGTCTGAGTACGCAGGCGATCTTGAGCAATCCTCGAGATGTTGCCGTCGACGCGGCAGGAAATGTCTACATCTCAGATATCTCTTCCGGCAAGATCAAAAAGATCGATGTTCAAACCGGCATCATTACGAACTACGCCGGCGGAGTAAATGGCGGATGGTCTGCAACACAATTGCATGCGCCCAGCGGGATCGCGCTCGACGCAAAGGGAAACCTATACGTAGCAGATAAAGTCAATAACGCAATCCGAAAGATAATCCCGCCGGTAAAGCCGGCGACAGTTGGCACAATTGTTACCGTAGCTGGCTTGGGACCGGATCAACCTGGATGTTCGATCGACGGGGCTGTTGCTGCCGCCTCCGCGCTGACACGGCCACAGGATGTTGCGCTCGATGCGGCAGGGAACATCTTTGTCGCGGATACTGGCTGTCGCAAAATTCGAAAGATCGCGGTTGACGGCACCATCAGCACGATCGTAGGCACCGGTACCGATCACACAGGAACGCCTCCTCAAGTCCCATTTACTGCAGCATCGGGTCCTGCATTGGAAGTGAACCTAAGCAACCCGATAGGGATGGCGTTAGATAAGGCCGGAAACCTACTTATCGCGGATCCTGGTTTCAATCTGGTCTGGTACTACAATGCAACTACAAGAAATGTGCAAGTAATTGCTGGACTGGCATCCAAGAACTTGGTGTGCGCGGCACATAGCAATCCACAAGGTGATGGTTGCCCTGGTGATGGCGCATTCTTGAATGCTCCTGGAAAGCCGGCGATCGACTCTTCCGGCAATATCTATATTCCAGAGCAGGGCGGCACAAAGACTCCGACACATCCATTTGCCGTACGCATTCTGAAGCCTGTAGGGCAATGAGATCCCTACCATAACCGATTTTGGCTGACAGTTGATCTCACAACTAGTCCGCCATGCAGCTCCTCTCTTTCATAAAGCGTGAGAAAATCAGATCGATTGTTGTCACGAACGTATAGTCCTACTCCACGACAACAGATATGAGTCTCCCCGTGATGGTCTGCCGGGCTTGATTTGTACCAGTAGCAATTGAGTTGCTCTGTTTTCGAGTCCACTGCGGAACGTAGATGCGTCGTAACCGAAGGGCATTGCCATGACGCTCCGCCAGCACCATCTTTGACCACGGCAGGACAAGAACGACGCGATACGGGTCATTTTTAGCGACTTGTTCAGTGAACGTGATCATCAGGTTGGTGGTTGAGTTCAACCGGCTTGCAGGGACGGCGAATGCCAGCGGGCAACCGGACGAAAAAGGCGATCACGTCACAAGCAAACGCAACTTGGCTGCGCGGCTTGTCAATTCCGTTCGATTAGTTGCCTCTAACCGTTCGAACAGACCGCTCAGGGTTCGCTTAACTGTACGAGCGCTGAGATGCAATGCCCTCGCAATCTCGTCGTTTGTCTTGCCTTCTTCAAGCATCGCCAGAACCTTCGTTTCTCGCGGTGTGACAAATGCTGTTGCGAGTGTTTTATTGATGTAACTTTGATTGTTGGGTCTCGGGACATTCGGTGGCTGAAACGAAGAGGTGTGGAGGAAGACATTCGTGCTGCAGGTAATTAGCTTTGGCTTGAATCGCGAAATTTCCCTCCGGATCTCTTCCAAATCATAGCTGGGCAGAAAAGTGACCTCCATGCTATGCCCGTACTTCAGTGCCCGCTGCGCATCACTGGCATTGCAAGCGCACAGCAAGATACGCATACGATGTTTTGGTTGCTGTTCTGATCCGCCCAATCGATCTTCGACCCTTCGATTGGGTCCAGCCGAAACGTAGACAGGACGAGTTGAGGATCTCATCTGGGATCACCGCGACTATTGATGGATAGGCAAGGGCTTACCTTTGCAGCAGCTGAAAGGCATGGGTGCAGCATAGGTCCAGATTTCGAAAGTGCAAGAAATTTCTCACGGCGTATAGGATTCGCCACAGCGACTTAATCTGCGGTCGATGTGATACCTGCTCTGCAACATGCCTCGTGACCAAAGCTATTAGGGCCAACGAAACGTCATGGAAGAAAATGAACGGTGATTGAACCTTGGCCATGTCAGCACAAGTTCTTAGCTGGATATCCTACGGCTGTGGCGTTTCAGCACCAGCAGAAATCGTTCAGATTTAGCGACCTTTGAATTTGGATGGATCGATCTTGAGGATCTTCATCTTTGCCGAAAGGGTCGATGGCGGTAGGTGGAGGATTGCGGCCGCCCCAGCCAGCCCATAGACTCGGCCCCTGGTCTCAGCCAATGCCTGCTCGATCAGTATCCTCTCATGGTTCGCCAGTTCCTTCTGAAGCGAACCCGCAGGAGCATGCTCGGCGGGTCGTGTCCCAAATAGAAGCGATTCGTCGATCGAGAGAACCTCGTTGACGGCAATAATAACGGACGTGTCGATGACATTTCTCAGCTCCCGGACATTTCCGGGCCAATCATATGATCGAAGCAATTCCATCCCGCGTTTCTCGATATTCCGAATGACTTTGCCGTGCCGGGCTGCAGAGAGAGCGATGAAATGATTGACCAACATGGAAATATCATCTCTTCGCTCCCGAAGAGGGGGCGATTCAATGGGGAAGGCATTGAGCCGATAGAAGAGGTCCTGGCGAAATTCGCCGGCTCGCATCGCGGTGTGAAGATCTCGATTGGTGGCAGCGATCACGCGTACGTCGGCTGGAATGAGCTTGGTGCCGCCCAGACGTTCGAAGGCGTGTTCCTCAAGTACCCGGAGTAAGGTGGCTTGCATATCGATCGGAATCTCTCCGATCTCATCCAGGAAGAGTGTGCCGCCAGCTGCCAGCTCGAATTGGCCCACGCGCTGCCGGTCGGCTCCAGTGAACGCCCCCTTTTCGTGACCGAACAGCTCTGCCGCCATCAGAGTTGCTGGTAGCGCCGCGCAGTTGACGCTTCGAAAGGGCATACGCGCGCGCTTGGAGTTTTCATGTATCGCTTGAGCGATCAGCTCTTTGCCTGTGCCGGTTTCACCAGTAATCAGGACGGTTGCGTCCGTGGCAGCTACCTGCTCTACCTTGTTTAGAGTACGTCGGAGCGCGGGAGATCCTCCGACAACCTTCTCGAATTTATTCTTTTGGATTGCAGCAAGTTCGCCTTGCAACGCCAGATTGATTTCGTGCAGTGAGATGTTTTCCCGGCGGAGCTTCTCCTGCAGAGCTTTATTTTCTTCGAGCAGGACTTCGTTATGCTTGAGAGTCTTCTGTAACGCCTCGCGGTCTTCATGTTGCTTGGTAATGTCCTTGGTGACGGTAGCCAGCAGTGAGGGTTCCTTCGTCTTCTGGTCGTAGATCACGAAGGAGGTCCAGAGGGCGGGAAATGTTTCGCCGGTCTTGAATTTCTTTGCCGCAACCTCTCGGGTCAGCTCACCACGCTCAAGCAGGAGAGGAATCAGTTCATCACGGACGAGGCTACGCTGATCGTCGGCAAAATAGTCGAGAGTCCGGGTACGCATTACCTGTTCATCTCCCTCCAACCCAAATAGCTTCTGCCCGGCTTCGTTTACAAAGACTGCGTTGCCCTTCAAATCCGCGACTCCCACAAAGTCCGGGCTGTGTTGTACAAGGCTAGTAAGCATCCGCCGTTCGGCCTCGCGCGCCAGTCGCTCCGTGTTGTCAATGATCAGCCCGACAAGACCGATATAAGCTCTGTTTTCATCGAAAAGTGGAGTCGCGGAGATGGTGGCAGAAAACTCCGAGCCGTCTTTGCGACGGCGCGGAGCCTCATAGTCGATGATTCGTTGCCCCGCACGCAGCTGCTTCTCCTGAGCCTTCCACGCCTCCTTTTCACTCTCTGGCAGAGGTGCGGGGTGTCCTAAAAGCTCACCTGGCTCGAACGCCAGGATACGCTCGTAGCCGCGGTTACAGCGGCATACGATGCGATCGGGCCCAAACAAAGCGATGCCAAAAGGAGCCGCATCCAGGATCGTCTCATTCTCGGTATTGATCCTTCTCAGTTCAGCGGTTCGCGCCTGCACTTCGATTTCGAGATGATCCCGCGCCTGCATTAATGAGAACTCTGTATTGTGACGCAATTCACCGAACCGGTAAATCCAAAATGCGAAAAGGAGGAAGACACTAAAGACTGGGAGATCATATGTGGGGATATGGAACAACCCACGTGGAGAATGCAGGAATGCGTTGAGCGCTAAGGTAGAAAGGATGATCCCGAGGATGCCTGGGCGACTTCCTCCGTACCAGACGCTTATGGCAATCGCAGCCAGGAAGATCAACGCGAACGGATCCCGCACGTGGAGGTTCTGCAAGATAAATACAACGCTGAACGCACCGGCGACCGATGCTATCACGATTCCATAACGCGTCACGACAGAGAAGGATGCAGTTTGACTGGAAAAGGCGGTGGATCTCAACATAAGCGCCGCTCCCTGCAGAGCGCTGAGTTCTCTGCTGGCTAATCTAAATTGTCGCGCTGACAGAGATGTTGGAGGGAGGATCGCTTGTCAGCGGCACATCGGCGTTCCCCCTGCAAGCCTGATACGAACAGCATCAGATACATGTATCGGGCGCCTCACATCGGTTCGCCCTGAAGAATCCTTATCTCGGTTTCTAACGTATATTGACGTCGCAATGAGATTGCAGAACTGCAATTAGCCAGCCAGATTGGGAGGTTCCGTGACGGTGTGATCGATTACAAACGTGTATCAAATCACACATTCATTGGACGTGCGAATTTCCGAAATGTGCCGCCAGCCACCCTGACTCGCTACATGGGCGATCAGGTCGATGGATCTTCTGCACTCCTCCGCGACATCCTGCAAAAAAATCCGCCACCCGAGCCGCGCACGCCAAGCTGCGCCAGACGCCGCAGAGCATCTCCAGCGCTGTTGCGTGGATGGTCGAGAGCGACCCGCGATGGTCGATATTGAGGGCATCGAGAAAGACGCGCGCCTCCGGGCCACGAATCTCGCCTACAATAATCCTGTCGGGTCTGTGGCGGAGTGCGGCTTTCAACAGGTCGCTTGGTGCGTTCTTCTGACGCGGTCGCTGCGACTCCGGGCATCTTCGGTCCGAGCGCACCCCTGCGCGTAAAGCAGTATGAACCGACCGGCGAGGGCAAGAAATATTTTCAGCAGGTTTCCGTAGTTCTGGGTCAGAGTGCTGGTTTCTGCTATGGGGATAAAACGGTCGATTCGATTGTCAAATGGGCGGAGCCTGTGGCGACAGGACCGTATTCGCAGAGCGAGGTCACGTACACTTATAAGATTGCAAATCTTGCGCTCTGGACGCAGCGATCCGACATACAGCGCGAATTTGGGACGTCCGAACCACAGTAAATGGGGTATCAAAGGCGAACGAGATCGCGGGACTGCAATTGACCAATCAGGGTTGGGAGGTTCCGAGACAGCGATTCGTTCCACACCGTATCAGTCGCGAGCTTTGGTTACCGCGAATCGCAGCCGCACGTAGTCGGCAACCCAGATTCCATTGGCATCGCGGAGTTGCGGTTCCAACACCGTCCGAACCTCTTGCAGATAGTCGTTGCGAACTTCGTCGGAGAAGCCTTGAAAAAAGTTGAGAGCAAAAGTTTCCAGGTAGCCAATGATGTCGCCAGGCAACGGAGTCGGACGCGGGATCAGCGCAATGCTATCGACGCGAAACCCTGCGCGTTCCAGTCTGGCGGCATAGTCGCCGGGCG
>JBEKGF010000115.1:0-8701 GCA_050012935.1 Edaphobacter sp.
AGCACTCCGGCACAATCGACCTAGTGCCAATCGACTGGCGCTCCGCCAACGCATCGGCATCGCTGCTTCCGCCCTCGAACTTGATCCTCATAACCTGCCCAATCTGCGGACAAATTGATTGAGTGCGCAATCGGCCAATGGATTGCTGTAACTGGTTCGGGAATACACGAGACCTATGGCCGACAGCTTACAGACTGAGATCGCAGTGGAAGGTCGATTGGGTCAACCAGGGTACCCATTGGCTGCAACGAACGATGCGCTATTGGTAACCAGGGCGCAAAACGGCGAGTATCTGGCGTATGTCGAGCTTTGCAGACGCCATCGCGAAATGGTGTTCCGAACAGCACTGAGAATTACCCGAAACCCGGACGACGCTGAGGACGTTCTCCAGGACTCATGGATGAGGGCCTTTGCCCATATTGGCTCTTTTGATCAAAGATCCGCCTTCTCGACCTGGGTAACGCGAATCGCAATTAATTCAGCTCTGATGACGATGAGAAGGAGACGAACAAGAAGGGAGTTGTCGTTGGATGACCCTATCGATTCTGATAACCACAGGGTTATTGAAATGTTAGAACCTTCCCGAAACCCAGAGGAGCGATGTCTGGAGACAGAACGAACGCGACTGGTCCACCAAGCCATTAAGCGTTTACCTCCAAAGCTGCGTACGGCAATAACAATCCGTCAATCTCACGATGGGTCCGTGAATGAACTTGCAATGTTGGCCGGGGTTTCACTCCCGACGATGAAGTCTCGGCTTCTAAGAGCGAGACACAGACTTCGCGAGTCGCTTTCAAATGTCTTAGAAATAAGATCCGTGTCCAAGGTGTTGCTGCGGACGAATGAAATGGATTCAGTCCGAACAATACCGCGGCGCAAAGAGAGGTCTGAGAAGAGCGCAGTTGCTCGCGATCTACACTCTGTCAGCGACCGCACCGTCCGACTCAACGACACCAGCGTCAACACCGGCAGCGCTGAGGCCTGCAATTGGGTGATTGGTTAACGTGTCGCGTGTGAATCGTTCAGTGACGACGGAGTTTCCGATGGCCAATCAATTGCCAACTGAGATCACGATGGCTAGCCAAGTGGGTGAAATTGCAACCGTGATCGAGATGCTTCGATCCGACCCACAGGTGTCATCTCGGGTCCGTGGACGTGAGGCAGCTTTCCTGATAGCGATGCGGGAAGCGTTGATGAATGCCGTCATCCACGGCAATCGTCGCGACCCCTCAAGAAAGGTCTACGTGCGATGCGACTGCGAACCGGATAACTCTCTTTTGATCTCAATTCGAGACGAGGGCGACGGATTTGACCCCAGCAGTGTCCCGATCCCAAAAGATACGGGAGGAGATCGGAGGCGGGGTATTCATCTTATGACTTCTTTTATGGATGAAGTTCAGTTTCGAAGGAACGGCACAGAAGTCTACATGCGAGTGACTGGACACCAAGATCCCGAGCAATGAGGGAATTTACAAATAGGAGACTCCGGAGACTAACGCATGCTGAGAATCACGGTAAAAGAGAAAGATTCCGAACAGAGATGGACTCTTCAAGGCCGACTGACCAAAGAATGCGTCACCGAGTTGGTCTCAAATTGGCGGGAGGCTCGCAGCCGACCGTCGGCGGGAAATCGCATTGTTGACCTTAATGAGATCACAGTAATCGACAAGAGTGGCGAAGAGGTCCTCTCAATGATGATCGGCGAAGGTGCCACGTTTGTGGCAACAGGTCTTTATACAAAACATCTCCTGGAAGCGCTGTACGAGCGAGCAGGAAACTCCCCGCTTCAAGGTTGATCCCAATCTGTTCGAACGCTATAGCAGCACCAGTTCCGTCTCTGCTAACCGACGCGCCTGGTGACCTGCAATCGTCCCGGAACAGGAAAGGCCCCTGATTGACAAAGTTCTTTCAATTTATCGGCGATGTCACTTTGTTTGGACTTCAGGCGGTCGCACGATTCTTTAAGCCGCCGTTCGAACTCCACGAGATTTGGAGCCAGATTGCAGAGGCAGGCTCGCGCTCCTTTCCTCTCGTCGCAGCCTCCGGCTTCGCTTTGGGCGTAGTGATGACATTGCATACGCGAAGCACGCTGGTGATGTTCGGCGCCGGAGCAATGATTCCCAGGGTTCAGTCACTCGCCTTCTTCGTCGAGATCGGCCCACTTTTCGCTGGACTGCTTGTAGCGGGACGCGTGGGCGCCGGAATCGGAGCCGTGCTTGCGAACATGAGAGCAACGGAACAGATAGATGCCATCGAAGCGCTTTCGATCGATTCCTTCAAGTTTCTAGTGGTCCCCCGCATTGTCGCATGCGTCTTCGCCATGCCCTTGCTGACGGTGTTCATGGACTTTTCCGGGCTCCTCGGGGGATTCTGCTCCGAATATGCGCTGTCCCATCTTTCGTTTCGGCTCTATGTCACACGCGCCTTCACGGACCTTCAGTGGTCCAATTTCATCCCGCCCACATTGAAGACAACCGTATTCGGTTTCATCATCGGGACGGTCTCCGCTTTCTTCGGTTACACGACGAACGAGGGAGCCGACGGCGTTGGGCGTGCTGCGACGAACAGTGTCGTCATCTCCTCTCTGTTGATCATTTTGGCAGACGTCATCCTGGTCAAGCTGATCTTCCTCATCTTCCCGGAGAATGCGATATGAACGAAGCGAATCAACCTGCTGTCGCACTCGATCACGTCTCGAAGTCATTTGGAAATAGACAAGTCCTCCACGATCTCTCGCTTTCTGTAACTCCCGGTCAAGCACTTTGCATTCTGGGCAGAAGTGGGACTGGGAAGAGCGTCACCCTCAAGTTGATGATTGCACTGCTGCGACCCGACACCGGACAGATTCGGATTGCGGGGGACAACATCGCGGAACTGGAAGGCGAGCAACTATCCCGTGTTCGCCGCAAGATGGGTTTTCTGTTTCAGAGTGCCGCCCTATTCGATTCTTTGACGCTGCACGACAATCTGGCCTTGCCTCTCCGCCGCCTCACCAATAAATCCAGACCAGAGATCGAAGAGGCCGTTGATCGAGTTCTGGGCCAGGTTGGTTTGGCATCCGATAAGAACAAGACGCCAGTCGAGCTATCCGGTGGCATGAAGAAGCGCGCTGGACTCGCGCGCGCCCTGGTCCTGGAACCGGAACTGTTGCTCGTAGATGAACCCAGCAGCGGTCTGGATCGCATCACGGCTTCAGAGATCGATGACCTGCTCCTCGAACAGAAAACGGGAGAGAAGACAACGATGGTCATCGTCACTCACGATGAACGAGGCGCCAGACGCGTGGGTGATCGTTTTGCGGTCCTCGATGAAGGGCACCTCCTCGCGTTCGGCACGATAGAGGAACTCGACCAGCATGAGAACGCTATCGTGCGGAAGCTTATTGCGGGGTAATGACTAAATGTCGAATCGAAACATCACCGTCGGAATCTTCGTCGCAGCCGGCGTTTCGCTCTTCACCTTCGGGATCTTCCTGATCGGCAATCAGCAGAAGGCTTTTGCACGCCATTTCGATGTTTATACCGAATTCGCAAATCTCGATGGCGTCGCAAAAGGCGCCAAGGTGCGGGTCGCAGGCATGGATGCGGGAGAAGTCGTCGATATCGCAGTTCCGGACCGGCCGCCAGCGAAGTTCCGACTCAAATTGAGGATCGAACAACGCCTGCACGTTCTGGTGCGAACCGACTCTGTAGTCACAATCGCCACAGAAGGTGTCGTCGGAGACAAGTTCCTGCTCGTAAACCAGGGAGGCCAACAGACTTCAGAGGCAGCTTCGCTGACGACCCTTCCCAGCAAGGAGCCCCTGGACCTGTCCGACCTGATGGAAAAGAGCGCCGGCATGCTGAAGGATGTGAACGGCATGATGAAGCAGGTCGGAGGAAAGCTGAATGGCGCTCTCGATGCAATCACTACCACTGTAAATAATGCTGACGATGTCGTCGTTGGCTTGAAGGAAGGAAAAGGCCCGGCTGGGATGTTGCTGCGGGATGAAGCCACGGCGGAACGGCTTCGTCAGACAGTGGAGAACGCAAGGCAGGCTACATCGGCTCTCAATCACGCTTCAAGCCAGGCCGACGCATTGGTCTCCGATCTTCGGTCGCGGGACCTTGGACAGAAGGCCGACGATGCGATCGTCAGCGCGAAGAGTGCGGCACAACATATCGACGCCACTTCCGAGCAGCTACATCAAACCTTGACCAAAGCTCTAGGTCCAGATGATCGGGGAGAGGATGCCGCCACGAATATCCAGCAATCCTTGTCGAATCTCGATCAAGCAACAGGGAATATGGCGGAGGACACCGAGGCGCTCAAGCACAATTTCTTCTTCCGTGGATTCTTCAAGCGTCGCGGTTACTACAACCTCACCAATCTCAAGCCAGATCAATATCGCCACGACAAGCTCTTCGCCAACCCTGAAAATCATCGCGAATGGTTGACCACAGAAGATCTTTTTCAGCCCGCGTCGAACGAGCTTGAGATGCTCTCCCTGGTGGGAAAGAAACGCCTCGATGCCGTCGCGACCCAATTGGGAGATTCACTCGTGGCTAGCGCCATAGTAGTCGAAGGTTACTCGGCGGCACAGGACCATGAGGAACAGTTTTCCTTGTCGCGCAATCGCGCCATCTTGGTCAGCCAGTATCTTCACACTCGTTATCACCTGGACTCCCGGAACGTAGGTGTCGTGTCTCTGAAGGAACTACCTCCGCCAGGACTGCACAAGGATAAGTGGGATGGTGTCTGCATGGTCATCCTCAAATGAACGAAGACAATCGGAAGGAAAAGGATGATCGCAGAAGTCGAAAGTAGTACGCAGTGGAAGCCTAAATCAAATCCGTGGCTGATTGCGGCAACAGTCGCTCTTGCTGCCTTCATGGAGGTTCTGGACACCTCCATAGCGAACGTTGCGCTGCCACATATTGCCGGCGACCTCGGTGCCAGCACCAGTCAAGGAACCTGGGTGCTCACCAGCTATCTGGTCTCAAACGCGATCATCCTGCCGGTGGGCGCATGGGCTTCCAGCGTCATCGGCCGCAGGAATTTTTTTCTGCTTTGCATCATGATTTTCACCGTCGCAAGTTTTCTGTGCGGTATCTCTCCTTCGATGCCAATCCTGCTCTTTGCGCGTGTACTACAAGGTGTCGGAGGAGGTGGACTCCAACCTATGGCGCAAGCAATCATGGCGGATTCCTTCGAACCGAAAAAGCGTGGCCAGGCCTTCGCTATCTACGGCCTTGTTGCTGTACTCGCACCATCTCTCGGGCCGACGATCGGCGGTTGGATTACCGATAACTACTCGTGGCGATGGATCTTCTATATCAATATACCGGTGGGGATACTTGCGTTCTTTCTGGTGAGCCGTCTGGTCCAGGACCCTCCGTGGATCAAAGCAGATCGCGCCAACCTCAGGAAGCTCGATTACATCGGCCTCGGATTGTTGACCGTCGCTATGGGCGGCATGCAGATCATGCTCGATAAGGGAGAAGAAAACGACTGGTTTGCCTCTACCTTCATCCGCATCTCCTGCTTCTTGTTCGTTGTCGGCATGATCGGTCTCATCTGGTGGCAATGGCGGGCAAAGAATCCGATCATGAACCTGCGACTGTTCAAGTACAAAAACTTCGCCATCTGCTGCTTCCTTATGATTCTGGTCGGCGGTGTTCTGAACGCGGCAACGGTACTTGAGCCACAGTTTCTGCAGCAACTGATGGGTTACACGGCGACCCGTGCCGGAGAGGCACTCGCCGGAGGAGGCCTTGTGCTCCTCGTCGTGATGCCCGTCGCCGGTATTGCCACCGGCAAGTTACCAGCGAGAAATATGGCTGCGTTCGGCTTCGCCTGCTTCGCCTTCGCGTTTTATTACACTTCCACGCACTTTACGCTCGACATGACCTTCGGTTTTGCATCCTGGCTGAGAATTCTCCAGATGTTCGCGATTCCTTTCGCGTTCATCGCCATTACCACTGCGGCCTATGTCGGCCTTCCAAAAGAAGCGAGCAACCAGGTCTCCGGGATCATCAACTTTGTGCGAAACGTAGGCGGCAGTATTTTCATTGCCTCTACCGGAGCGATCGTCACGAACCGTTCGCTCTTCCATCAGGCGCGTTTGCAGGAGTATATGCAGCACGGTGATCCTGCATTCGTCAACCGGGTCAATGCGCTTACTGCTTACTTTGGCGGTAGCGGCAAAGGGCCGGGCCCCGGTCAAATGGCACGGGCTGCCATCTATCAGCAACTCAATGAGCAGGCAACTGCGATGGCATATCAGGACATTTACCGTTTGCTCTGCTGGATGGCGTTGGGGATGGTGGCATGCGCCTTCATACTGAGCAAGAACAAGCCGGGACAGGGAGCGCCCGCGGGAGAAGCCATACATTAACAATCTACTTCACCACTAAGCCAATACCGGCGGCGCCAGGCGACGTTATGACCTCTTATCACGTCGAGAACTCCGGATAGGGGCGGGGACAAATGCAAATTCCTCAGTGGCAACTTCCACTAAATCGGCTGATCTCAACCGCAAAGGCTCGACAACATGATGCTGACGTCCTCCCATTACTGCCAAAAACTGAAATGAGTTCTCATACAACCGTGTATCGGTGCGAAGAGTGCGCGAACTGCTGCTTTTGCGGTACGCAGGACTCAGGTGATCGCTGAATGCGGACGCGGAACATACGAATAAAACCTTCGGGTATGTAATCATAGAGAGGCTGACACTTTGTTTGCCAGTGGGGCAGGTCGCGGCTCAGAATATAGATGCAGCAGCGTGTCCGCAGATGAGTGTGCCGGTTGGGTATGTACTATGACTCAGCCGAGCGTATGGGCCAGTTTGGAACTGGATTTTCCGGGATATATCAGAGGTACACCGGGGTTAAAAAACGGTGACATGGCCTAAAAATTCCACAAAATGAGATGATGGTTTGAGTCATTTATCCCATTAATTCTAGAAGAGTTACCTACAATTCAGGGCCTGTAGCTCAACGGTTAGAGCAGGGGACTCATAATCCCTTGGTTGGGGGTTCAAATCCCTCCGGGCCCACCAGTGCTTCGCGCACGGCCTACCAGCCGCCTATGGCAGCGCACAGTTCAATCCGTCATCTGCTGGCAATGCGAGATTCAGTCCTCTCGTGAACGTGGCAGGCGCAGTCATCCAACCATCTATGCGGGCACGACATTGAACTGCGCTTTGATGGAGACGGTCTTCCCCGATGTCCCCTTTGTGGCGGATCCGAAGAACTGGTCCAAGATAACTCATGTCGCCGGTAAGGTTTACTCGCAGCTCACCCTCAGCCGAAACCTGGCTTTGATCGACCTTTCGGCTGTCCCTTTACGCAAGCTCGGGATCTCGCGCAAAGACCTGATCGACTGCGATGGTTCGCAATATCCCGAAACCCGCGGCCGTAAGGCACGGCCTTGTTACTTCGATGGACAGAATTGTCCACGGGCTGAAATAGTGGGCAGATGGTTAAAAACGTTGCTCTGGTTCTCGGTGGTGGTGGGTCCGCCGGACATGCATGGACGATCGGTGTCATCGCAGGACTGGCCGAAGCCGGTGTCGATATGACAGAGGCCGCTGATTTGGTGATCGGAACCTCGTCCGGCGCAAGCGCGGCGGCGCATGTCCGCAGTGGCATACCACCAGCCGAACTGTTGGCTTCGATTCTGTCAGAGCCGGTTCCACCGGTCGGACAGAACCGGCAAGGGCCGCCGTTTCCGCCGATGACCGCAGTCTACGAGCGGATGAGGGCCATCGGCGCCGCAGCCACCTCGGCTGTCGATCTATGCCGTGCGATGGGCGCGTTCGGGTTGGAGAGCGACGCCACACTCGGACCCGCGGCGGCGGAACAGCGGCGCGCGATGGTCGCCGCCAGGTTGCCTCACCAGCAATGGCCGGAGAGGCCGATGATCGTGGCGGCAGTCAACGCGCATACCGGCGAGATGGTTGCGTTCGACCGCGATTCCGGAGTTGACCTCGTGGACGCTGTGACCGCAGGCACCGCGCTGCCTGGTACGGTCCACACACACAACATCAACGGCACGCGCTATATCAACGGTGGCGTGCGCTCCGCCGAAAACGCCGATCTTGCCTCGGGCTATGCGAACGTCGTGGTGCTCTCGCCGTTTGGCGGGCGGAGCGGGACGCTACCGGCAGGCCAGTTCGAGGGTATACGCAGATCACCGGAATGGGGCACGGACCTTGCGAGCCAGGTCGAGGCTCTGCACAAACAGGGCAGCCGCGTCGAGGTGATCACACCGGACGCCGATTCCCGAGCCGCAATGGGCACGAACCAGATGGAGCTGACGACCCGCATCCCCGCCGCACGTGCCGGTTTTGCCCAAGGCAAGCAGGAAGCGACTCGCGTGACGTTCCTCTGACGATTGCACGCCGCCGGCTATTCAGCTTCGAGGAAGTATTACGGGGTTTTGCCGTAAAGATCAGCCCGCAGAATCAGTTCCATGACGTCCAGGCGACGTCTCCAGATGCACATTCTGCAACCCCCACGCCTTCAACTGCTGCATGGCCCACTCAGCCGCAGCGCGATGATTGCGGCTGTTGTTGATGCGCGGCCCATACACCTCTGAAATGTAAAAGAGATTCTCCATGACCTGCGAGTGCTGAAAGGCCTCATTCTTTATCTGGGTCAAAGCCGCAAGATCGACCCTGTCGCCATCCTGTTGCTGTGCCTGTGCGGACGAAGCGAAC
>JBEKGF010000116.1:0-8611 GCA_050012935.1 Edaphobacter sp.
GAGCCATCATGGCAGGCGCGGGGGCTTGGACCGTCAGGTTGTTGACGACGGTCTTGATTCCGGCGACTTGGGAGACGTCGGCAGCGGCGAGCGCGCGCGCAGCTTCGTTACTGACGGTGCCGTTAAGCGTGGCGACCCGATCTTTGACGGCGGATTGGATGGGCTCGGTGCTGAGGTTGCCGTCGCTGGCGATGCGGCTTTGGACTGCGGCTGTGAGACTGGCGTCGTCGGTGGGCGCGGATGGTGAGGATTTGCAGCCGGCGAGACTCAAGGTCAGGCTCAGGGCGAGCGCAAGAGCGGCAATGGTCCGGGTGGCGCTCGAGATGGAGAGATTTCTGCTGACGTTCATTGAACCCCTTTTCCTTGCAAAGGATAGCAATACGACTGTAAATCTGCGAACCGAATTTTTGATGCGCGGCGTTTGGCTTTCGATCTATTCCGGGAAGAACGGCTCCGGGAAACGACGGTTTCTCTCTTTTTACTATGACGAAGGGGATTGTTGAAGGTGATAGGTCCATGACATGCCGGAAAGGGCAGAATCGCCGGGTCGTTTTTGTTCGTCATCTGAGGATAGAGCGACGGATGAGCGTGGGACGCGCAACCTAATCCTCGCGGAGGGCATCCTTCTACGAAAGCCAATGTTGCCGGACGAAGAGTGGGTTGAGACGGCAGCAATTTTGCGAGATTAAAACACGGAATTGAGAAGTTGAGTTATAAAGGCGGAGGAGCAGATTCCGCACACCTTAGAAGGCTGAACGGAGAATGAGTATGTCAGATAACAACAACGATAGTGGAATTAGCGGATTCGGCTGGTTTCTGGCGGGTCTGGGTGTTGGGGCGCTGGTTGGCGTTCTGTACGCACCCAAGGCTGGGAAGGAGACTCGTGAGGATCTGAAGGCGAGCGCTCTGGACGCCAGGGATCGGGCCGCGGTGCTCGCGCAGCAGGCCCAGGACAAGGCTGCGGCTATGGCGGCACAAGGAAAACAGCAGGTTGGCGAATATGTGGATCGCGGAAAGGAGTACTATGACCGCGGACGTACGCAGTGGGCCCAGTATGTTGAGAAGGGCAAGGGGCTCATCCAGGAGCATCAGGATAAGGTCTCCGCTGCTATCGACGCAGGCAAAGATGCTTATGCGAACACGACGAGCGAGTCCGGTTCTTAGCACCGCGTAAGGTAGGATGGGGCCCGGTCAACCTTAGCTGGTGGCCGGGCCTTATGATTGTGGGCTGTACCTCTTTGAGATTTGGCTGTATTTTTTTGTAAGAGAGCGAGAGACGATTATGGAAGCGATGCGAATGATGTCGGGAATTTGGCTGCAGGATGCGGGATCGCTTTCGTCGGGTAACTCGCGATTGCTGATGATCTTTGTCGGCATGGTCGCGATCGCGATGGTGGTGCAGGCGATCGTTGTCATTGTCACGGCAGCGGGTGCAGTCAAGGCGAGTAAGCGAGCGCTCGTGATTGCGGAAGAGCTGCACGCGAAGGTTGGGCCGCTACTCGACACCACGCAAGGAATGCTTCACGATTCGGCACCGAAGGTGAAGGTAATTACAGAGAATCTGGTTGAGGCGAGCCACGTCGTGCGGAGCAAGGCTGCGGAGTTCGATGCGACGGCGAGCGAGTTGAACGCGAAGGCTCGGGCGCAGGCAGCGCGGGTAGATGGGATGGTGACCGGAGTGTTGAATACAACTTCGGAGATATCGAATACGCTGCAGCGCGCGGTGCAGGTGCCAGTGAAGGAGTTTGCCGGGTTGGTGAATGGGTTTAAGGCTGGATTGGATGTTCTGGTGGGCCGGGCGAAGGGGTTTGGGCGGGGCAAGCCAGTGGCTCCTCCGAGCCGCGATACGGAGTGGTAGACGGTTTGACGATTGCAGGGAAAGAGTTCGGGGCTAAAGCCCTTTGCTTGGCGGACTATTTGTGGGCTAAAGCCCCACGCTTAATCCCAAGATCAACTTTAACGATTCTCAATCGCTTTGACATCTTCAGTGAGTTGCCTGACGTTCCGATTCCTTATCCTCGTTAAATAATCCAGCCGCCGCCGACTACTTCGTCTTCTTGATAGAAGACGGCTGATTGGCCGGGGGTGATGGCTCGCTGGGGCTCGTCGAAGAGGGCGTGTACAGTGTTGTCGTCGAGACGGCTGAGAGTTGCCATGGCGGGGGAATGGCGGTGGCGGATCTTTGCGGCGGCGCGGATGGTTTCGCCTTCGGCGAGGCCGGGGATGGAGATCCAGTTGAGGCGGTTGGCGAAGAGGTCGCGTGAGAACAGGTCTTCGTCCGCGCCTACAGTGACCTGATGCGAGTCCGGGTGGATGGAGAGGATGTAGAGCGGATTGGTCGAGGTGAGGCCGAGTCCCTTGCGCTGGCCTACGGTGAAGCTCTGGATGCCTTCGTGATGGCCGATGACTTCGCCGGTTGTGGTGACGAGCTCGCCTGCGGTGTCCGGCATAGCCTCATTCTGTTCGTCGAGGTAAGCCTTGAGGAAGGTGTTGTAGTCGCCGCCGGGGATGAAGCAGATTTCCTGGGAGTCAGACTTGGTTGCGACGGCGAGGCCTGCTTCGGCGGCCATCTTGCGGACTTCGGGCTTGCGCATCTCGCCTAGAGGAAACATGGTGCGGCTGAGCTGGTCCTGTGTCAAACCGAAGAGGAAGTAGGTCTGGTCCTTCGACTTGTCTTCGGGTCGTGAGAGGATCCATCGTCCGCGCGTCTCATCGAAGTGATTACGTGCATAATGCCCTGTGGCGATGCGGTCGGCGCCGATCTGACGAGCGGTGATGAGGAGCTGGTCGAATTTGAGGTGGTTGTTGCAGAGGGTGCAGGGGATGGGTGTGCGGCCGGCCAGGTATTCGCTGACGAAGGGCTTGACGACTTCGGCTTCGAAGCGAGCTTGCTGATTCACGACATAGTATGGGATGTCCAATTGCTCGGCTACGTGGCGCGCGTCGTAGACGTCGTCGATGGAGCAGCAGCGGCCCTGGACGGCTTCGGGCATGCCTTCGTGCCCGGCGAGGCGGCGCTGGTTCCAGAGCTGGAGGGTGAGACCGATGATCTCGTGGCCCTGCGCGCGCAGGAGTGCGGCGACGGCGGAGGAGTCGACTCCTCCGGACATGGCGACTGCGATCATGTTGTTGGGCTCGGTCGGCATTGTTTTCCTGGGGCACCCCTCCCCCCCTTTTTCTCGTAAAGTACTAGGAAGAAATGGGTTAGGGTGGTTGGGTGTCGCTAAAATATTACAAACAAAGGGGTTACGGTCAAAATACTCCAAAGAAATGACTTAGAGGCGACTTGGTGAGTTTGGCCCTTTGTTTTTTTGATTTTCCTCCTAATTTAACATTATAGCTAGTTTGGAGGGGGTTTATTTCATTTGTATGTTGTTGGTGGAGAATGGGTTAAGTGGCCTGGGGGCTTGACGTGCGATTTTTGGGCTGTTTTTGAGAGAGAAAGTTGTAAGTGGCGAGTATCAGGGACTTTATTGCCAGCAATTGGCACATCGGCGTTGGACGGCCTTCTCTGGCCCGCAGAGAAGGCCGTTCTTTATTAGCGGTCCATTCGCGCGAGGATCGGTCCCAACAGGTAGGCGACAAAGAATCCGCCACTCCAGATCAGGGCCGAACCCCAAAGTACAAACCTACCGATTCTGCTTACCTCGCCGCAGGTGGTTGGATCGTGAGCTTCACAGGTTTCTCCGGCCCGCAAGCGCGGGACAAGGATATAGGTCATCACAAAACTTGCAGCGATGAGTGTGCCGGCGATGCTGAACGCCCAGATCTTGTGGCGCGACAAACTGACGAGCCACGGAGCCGCTGAGAGCAGGGATGCCACGGCGGTTCCCATTCCAAGCAGAACAAGGACCGACGGAATGGCACAGCAGATGAGCGTGCTAAACGAACTGAAGAGCGAGAAGTAGTTGAGTAGAGCCGCTCGTCCTGGCTCTATGTTCCGGTGAGGCGGGTGCAGTTGAGGTCATCGCACCTCCGTGATGGTGTTGTAGCGGAGCGTATCGGGGATCTTCCCTTTGGAAACCTGTGGGAGAGTGCCCGCGATGGTTACTGTTTTGCCAAGAAGAGAGGCGATGTCGACAGCAGTCGCGGCCGGAACGAGGGCAAAGCGATCCTGGGTTCCCGCGACTTCGAAGAACGGCGCACTCGGTATACCGGTCAGTTTGCCCCGCGCGACGATCGCAGCGTCTTTGTGGGTGAAACCATTCTTCTCGACTGCTTGATTGAATTGAAGTATGGCGGCGCTGTTGCCGGGAGTCAACTTGATGGTGACAAGACCTGTATTGAGATCTACGTCCACAGTATTGACGCCCTGAATCCCCTTCATCGAGACGTGGATGGCATGGGCGCATGGAGCACAGTCCATGCCGAAGACGGTCAGGTTGACCTGCTCGTATTCCGCACGAGCGGCGAGAGGGATAAGAGCGAGAATTGCTGCTGTAATAATCTTTTTCATAAGCTTTCCTTTCAATGGGAGCTGGTGTGTGCGGAGTATTTGAGATAGCTGAAGTTGAGGGCGAAACGAATGCGCTCTCGTCCGTAGGTCGTGTCCGATTCGTCTCGAAAGACAGGTCCTTGCACGCCGCCTGAGATGGCGATGTTTTTGAAGATGGCGAGTACAGAGGGACCGAGCCAAAGAGTTGTGGTGCTGCTGTTGGGAAGGATGGCGCCGTTTGTTCGCACATTGCCGGTGTGTTCTCCGGTGAATTCCGCGAAGCCTCGATAGTCCCACTGGTCGTAGCCCCTTCGAAGACTGGCAGGACGATAGCCATAGACGCCGCTCCACGAGATGGTGTCTGGCCGACGATCGTGCGAGGCCTCAGCAAAGCGGGTGTAGCCTCCGCCGACCCAGGCATATTGGCTCCGGGAAGCAAGGCCAGTTGCAAGAGTGCCGGCGACGCCTGGTGCACGATGGAGGGTGGCGAGGACTCCGGTGTCCGTTTGCGGACCCGGAACTACGGCCGCAAGTGAAGCGGTCGATTCGATGCGCTTCCCGACGCTCGTAACGGAGTGCTGAAAACGCCATGATGCTCCTGCAGACCATTCGCCGGTGGGAAAGATGCGGCTCTCGGGGAAAGAGCCAGTGCCGAACGTCCCAGGCAGGAAAGCGTTGAGGGTGATGTGGGGAGTGACGCCGTACCCAAAGCCGGAGGCTGTCGAAAACTGTGTTCCCAGAGAACCGTTTCTACCGAAGATGCCGGTATCGAAACTAAGCTCTCGCTGCGAGTTGACTGGAGTTGCATAGCCAAAGACGGGGCCGTGGTCAGCGGCGAGGGCAATACCTGGCAGCGCAACCGCACATGCCAGAACCATCAGGGATTTCATGAATGCTCCTTCGTTTGAACCAAATGAGGCGCAAGCACACTCGGGGTGCGCAGGTCATTGGTACGAAGAGCGAATCAGATTCTGAGAACGGTGGTGTTTGCAGTTAGCAATCCCGGTGGTGAATGTTCGTCGGGAGCACTGAACAAAGAATGTGGAGATGTCTGGAAGGCAACAATCGTCGGTGTCAGCCAGTTGACGACTACCCAGTGAAGATCGATTGACTGAATCCTTGTCGCAATCTGTGGGTGTTCGTCGGTCCGAACCTCTGTCTTGCAGCAACCCGTCTTCGCCATTTTTCCGCAGTTGCCGTGCATGGCGCGGCAGCAGGCGTTTTCCTCGTGGTTCATCGCGCTACCGGTCACGCAGGCTAGAACAGGAGCCGCGGCGGACAGCAGGAGCAAGAGCGCGATGAGGCAGGCGAGGCGGCGCATAACCTCAGTATATGCTTCAAACTTCGACTGCAGCAAAGTGACGACGGGCGAGGTGATTTCCTGCTGAATAGTGTTTGTTTTCCGAGAGACCATGTTCCGTGCCCGTCGGTTATTTCGATGCTGACAACTGCTCCGACCATGCGCAACGCCAGTGGATAGGATGCCATCTTGCCTCCTCGTTTTCTTGTGCTGACATTATCGGCTGTCCGGAAATGAACGGGCGAGTTCGGAATTGAACACGTTCTTGGAGCGGATGGGGTTATTGCCCGCGATTAGCTGGGTTATTTATGGATTTATTTGGTGAACAACGTGCTTTGATCCTCCGTATCAGTCGACGACGGGAGACAAACTGCGATGGATGATTTGCGTTATGCGGTGCGGCAGCTTTTTCGGGCGCCTACTTTTGCGATTGTGACGATACTGACGCTGGCGCTGGGAGTGGGGGCGAATACGGCGATCTTCAGTGTGATCCAGGCTGTGCTGCTGCATCCTTCGGGTGTGCAGGATCCGGAGCGTGTGGCTTCGTTTCATGCGAAGTATACGCAGTTGAATCTGCCGAGCATCGGAGTTTCTGCGCCGGACTTTGCGGATGCGCGGTCGATGCAGAGTCAGTTGGACGCTGAGGCGATGGTGGAGAACGTGAGCTACAACGCTACGTTTGATGGGCGGACTCAGCATCTGCGGGCAGCGAAGGTGAGTCAGCAGTGGTTCCAGGTGTTTGGTGCGGAACCGATTGTGGGGCGGACGTTTCTAACGGAGGAGGATCAGAAGGGCGCTGAGCGCGTGGTGGTGTTGAGTTATGCGGCGTGGCAGCGGATGTTCGGTGGTCAGCATGATGTGGTGGACAAGAAGGTGTTGCTGGATGATCAGTCGTATCGCGTGATTGGGGTGATGCGGAGCGACTTTGCGTGGCCGAAGGGCGTGGAGATGTGGACGGCTCTGGGGCTGGCTCCGACGGAGTTTGCGGCGGATAACCGATTCAACGAATCGTACGACAGCGTGGTAAGGATGAAACCCGGTGTTACGGTCGCGCAGTTGAATGTGGGGCTGGAACAGAAGAGGCTGGAGGAGATTCGGCGGGAGGGAACGGGTGGGTTTACGTTTGGACAGACTTCGGGGTGGGGGATGTTTGCGCAACCTTGGACCGAGGATGCGGCGGGCGATCTGAGGAAGCCGCTGGTTGCGTTGTTTGCAGTGGTGGCGATGATTCTGCTGATCGCGTGCACGAATATCTCTGGGCTGATGCTGGCGCGGGCTTCGGTGCGGATGAAGGAGATGGCGATACGGAGCGCGCTGGGGGCATCGCTGCGACAGCTTGCGATGCAGTTTATGGCGGAGACGGCGCTGCTGGCGGGAGTGGCGACAGTGATTGGCGTGTTGGCTGGGCCGTTGCTTGGGAAGTTGCTGCTGCTGGCGATTCCACATGATCTGGCGATGGGGTTTGCGGTTCATAGGGATTTGCGAGTGCTGCTTGCGGCTGCTGGGTTTGGTCTGCTGGCTGCGTTTCTGGCAGGCCTGGCTCCAGTGGTGCAGCTTGCGCGAACGCATAAATCACTGCGGCTGGCGGAGTACAGCAAGAGTTCGACGGCGGGGGCGGGACGACAACGGTTTCGGAACGTGCTGGTGTGCACGGAGATTGCGCTGGCGTTTTTGCTGGTGGCGGGGAGTGGGTTGTTTCTTGCGAGTTTGAGGCAGCTACAGTCGGTTGATCCTGGGTTCAAGAGTGATGCCGTGATGACGGGCAAGGTGACGCTGGATGCGACGAACTATAAGGGGCAGGATTTGAAACAGGTGAATTTTATTCACGATGTGACGGAACGGTTGAGTGCGCAGCCGGGTGTTGTGGCGGCGGCTGCGGTGTTTCCGGCGCCGTTTGTGAGCGGGATGTATCCCTCGGGGAGTTTCCGGATTGTGGAGAAGCCCTCGGGGCCGAACGATCCGGGGCCGCATGGCGATAAGGGATGGGCGACGCCGGGGTATCTTGCGGCGATGCAGATTCCGTTGCTCGAGGGGCGATGGTTCAGCGAGGAGGACAGGAAGGATTCGCCGCAGGTGGCAGTGATTGACGACATGCTGGCGAAGGCTTACTGGCCGGCCCGGAGTGCGGTGGGAGGGCATCTGCGGCTGGGTGGCCAGGATTCTCCGCCGGTAGAGATTGTGGGAGTGATCGGGCATGTGAGGAAGGATTCGCTTGAGGTGGAAGAGAACAAAGGGATCATCTATCGGCCGATGGCACAGCAGCCGGTGGGTGAGGCAGTGTTTGTGGTGCGGACGAAGATGGATCCGGAGATGATGCGGACTCCGCTGGTGGAGGCGGTGCGGGCGGTGGATTCGTCTGAGGCCGTTTACGATATTGAGACGCTGGGGAGCTTTGTGACTGATTCGCTCGCGGCGCGGCAACTGCTGGTTTGGTTGCTGACGATGTTTGGCGGGTTGGCGCTGCTGCTGGCGGCGATTGGGATTTATGGGCTGCTGAGTTTTACGGCTTCGCAGCGGACGACGGAGATTGGGATTCGGATGGCGCTGGGGGCTCAGCGGTGGCGGGTGATTTCGTTGATGCTAAGGGAGTCGCTGGTGTTGATTGGAGCGGGGATTGGGGTTGGGCTGCTGCTGACGTTTGTGGCGCGGCGGATACTGATGCACTCCTTTGCGGGGATGGAGTCGGGGTTGTCGCTGTCGTCGGCGCATCGGAAACGCGAGGGTCGTTTGGCGAGCGCACTTTATCCAACATGTCGGCATTCAGCGGCAAGGTCTTCGCGATCAATCCGAAATACCAGACCTTGCTGGGCCGCCCCTGTGTGCCGTCGCTGGCAGACATGCCGGAAAGCCCGGATTGCGTGGTGCTCTGTGTTGCG
>JBEKGF010000117.1:0-8380 GCA_050012935.1 Edaphobacter sp.
CGCAAGCTGTGGGACGGCATCGAGCGCATGTATGTCTTGGAGCCGGATCAGCGCACCGTCTCCAACTTCGGCAACATCCTCGGAGAGCTGAAAGAGCGCCTGCACCGCTGGATGCGAGGCGGGCAGTATGGCTTTCTCTTCGACAACGCCGAGGACACGCTTTCTTTCAGCCGCTTCCAAACCTTCAACTTCGCCGGTTGGGGTGATGCTCCCGATGTATTGGAGCCGCTGCTCTTTTACGTCTTGCACCGGGCCAGCAATGAAATTGCAGACCCGGCGAATCTTGCCACGTTCAAGATGTTTCTGCTGGATGAGGCATGGCTCTTTATTCGCAACGAGACCATCCGCAGCTATGTGATTCAGGCACAGAAGACGTGGAGGAAACTGAACGCCGCCATGATCCTTGCGACGCAGTCGCTCAAGGAATTGCAGGAGTCGGGCATGTTGCAGATCGTCTCCGAGAGCTGCCCGACGAAAATCTTTCTGGCGAACCCGGAGATGGACCGCGACGTATACCGCGAGGCGTTCCACCTGAACGATACCGAGCTTGAGTTGATTGCCGGTCTTGTGCCGCCCGGCCAGATGCTGATTCGGAAGGCGCAGTCTTCCAAGAAAGTGCAGCTCAACGTCGATTCCGTCTCGCATTGGACCGCTACCAACAACTCCCGCGACAACCTCAAGAAGCGCGAATACTTCGAGCGGTACGGCATTGCCGAAGGTCTGCGCCATCTCGCCCAGGATCATCCCTTTCGGACTCGCTCGCTCACCTCCACCAAACCAAAACAAGGAGTCTCCCAATGAAGCGCATTCCATTCACGATTGCCTGGCTCGCCCTGGCTCTCCCTTCCACTGTGGCGGTCGCGCAGAATGCGTCGGCCCGCACCGTCCAGTATCACTCGCAGGACATTATCCCCATTCGCGCGAAGGTGAAGTACACCACGCTGATTGAAGTCCCGCCGACCGAAAAGATCATGGAAGCGGCGACCGGCGATAAAGATTTCTGGATTGTGGATGTGGTTGGGAACTTCTGCTTTGTGCATCCGGCCAAGCAAGGCATCAGCTCCAACCTGAATCTGATTACCGACAAGGGCAACATCTATAGCTTCACTTTGCAGGACATCTCGGCCTCCACGGATAGCCCGGACCTCAAGGTGATCGTGGAGCCTGCCGATCGCTCCGCGATTGTTGCCGCCAGCGGCCCGCCGCAGTTCGTGCCAGCCGCGCAACTGGCACAGTCGCAGCAGCAACTGGCCGTGATGCAGTCGCATGTCACGCAGGCCGTCGACGAGTACAAGAGCGCGTATCCGCTCCAGTTGAAATTCGATTACACCTTCCGAGCCAATGAAGCGCCTTTCGATATTCAGTCCATCTACCACGACGACAAATTCACCTACATCAAGACCACCGCGCCGGAGAAGTTCAGCGTGTACGAGATGCGGGATGGTAAGCCCAATCTCTTGAACTACGAGCTGCGCGACAACACCTACATCATCCCGAAGGTCATGGACAACGGTTATGTCGAGCTAGGCAAGAAGCGGATGGATTTCACGCGGAAGGGGTAAGCGTCATGGCCGAGAACAATGTCATTCCTCCAATGCAGCCGCAGACCGAGCCGGAGTTGCGGCATACGAATGTCCAGCCGAAGGGAGTGCTCGAAAAGAACCTCAAGACCTTCGTGTACCTCGGCGCTGCCTTGCTGGTTATTGTGGCGGCGATCTTCAGCTCTTCCGGCAAGAAGACGCCGGGGCAGCAGGCCGCTGGCAAAAGCCAGCCGCCGCAGCCCATGATTCAGGACAACACCGACAACAACGTGCAGGACTTGAGGAACCAGCTTCAGGCCGAGCGCCAGAAAGAGCAGCAGCAGGCGGCACTTGCGGCTGCTACGGGTGGAGATCCCGCGCTTGCCTCAGCGACACCCGCGCAGCAGGCCGCAGCCGCAGCCTATGGGCCTACCGGCCGTGCCGCGCCATGCGTCCCCGGCCAGCCCTGCCCGCAGGCACAGCCCGGCTATGGGCAACCGGGGAACGGACAGCCGCAGCTTACGCCCGAACAGCAGCAGGTCCAGCAGCTTGCGGCGAAAGAACGTGAACGGGCCGACGAGTCCCGCTTCGCCTCCAACCTCGTGTACTCGCGCCCGCCCGACCAGCCACAACAGCAGGGACAGCCGCAACAGCCGGGAGCAGCGCAGATGACTCCCGCGAGTCAGCCGCAATCAGAGAGCAGCCTTGTCAATCCACGCGCCGCAGAAGAACAACCGGACGACTCCAAAGGTTACAAGCGCCCGGTAGAGGCGAACATTGATTCCGCTACGGGCCAGCCCTATCTCGTTTACGAGGGAACGGTACTCGACACGGTATTGATGAACCGTTTGGACGGAGACGCCGCAGGCCCGGTCAAGGTGCTCGTGTCGAATCCTCTCTACTCCCACGACCGTCAGCACGTCCTCATTCCCGATGGGACTGTGGTGCTTGGAGAGGCAAAGAAGATCGGTGCGGCGGGTTTGGGCCAACAGCGCCGCATGGCCGTCGTCTTTCACCGCCTCATTATGCCGGACGGCTACAGCGTGGACCTTGACCAGTTCCACGGCCTCGATCAGATCGGAGAGGAAGGTCTGAAAGATAAGGTCAACAACCACTACCTCCAAATCTTCGGGACTTCGATTGCCCTGGGAGTGATTGCCGGGGCTGGAGAGATTGAGGAAGGCGGCGACACGATAAGCACCAGCGGCTCCCAGGCGTTCGTCACAGGCTCATCTGCCAGCATCTCGCAGTCGGCCACCAGCATCCTCGACCGTTTTATGCAGATACCGCCAACCATCACGATTCGGGAGGGGCATCGGGTCAAGATTTACTTCACGCAGGATATGTTGCTGCCTGCGTATTCCAACCACACCATTCCGCAGACGTTCTAAGGAGGTTTTCCATGCGCCGTGCCGTCCTCTTTCTTTTGTCCACGCTCGCACTTACTGGCTGCGAGAGCAAAGCCCACAAACTGCAACAGCTACAGGAGCAGTACAACGCCGCGTATGCGGCATACACCAGTGCTTGCCCGGACGACAACGCATCCGGGGCCGCACGAATGCTGACTGGGGAAAAGTTGACCACAGAGCAGATGGCAGCTCTCGAAGCAAAAAAGAAAGCACAGGAGGTGCGGTGCAAGCCGCAGGCCGATCATCTCGCAGACATTCAGCGGCAGATTCTTGCCGCGCAGTAGGACCCATAACCACCGTCAACGAAAGGGTACCACCATGAAGCAGCCCTTCTCTCTCGTACTTGCCATCGGACTCACCGCGTTGCACGTACCCGCAGCGCACGCGCAGTTCGGCTCCGGCATCGTCTATGACCCGACACAATCCGCCCATGCCATCACCCAGATCGAGCATGAAGGACAGTCCATCAGCAACCAGATGCAGCAGATCGAAAACGGCCAGCAGATTTTCACCAATACCGTGAAGATTGCGTCCACTGCCTTGCAGACCTACAACCAGATCGTCCAGCAATACAACCTCTATCACGAGATGATGCTTGCGCCGCAGATGCTTTATGGGCGCTTTCTCTCTCCCACAACCGACCTGATGATGACGCAGCAAATCGCCAATCACTATGGCAACGGCTCCGGTACTTCATGGGTCAACGCCTCGAACACCGGCACAGCCGCGGCGTCTTCGATTCAGCTTGCCAGTCTCCCTCCACTCACGGCGACGATCCCCACCGCCAGCATCACGACCTATGCAGGGCAGCAGCAAGTGGCAGCGCAGGGCGCGACCGTTGATTTAGGGGATTCGGTCGCGGCAACCGAACTCCAGACCATCGGAACCGTGAAGGCGAATCAGGCGGCGCGGCAGGCAGACATCACCGCGCTTGAGAACGCGACAAACTCAACCGACGCCTCTCAGCAATCGGAGATGGCAGTCCTTCAGCGAATCAATCGCGCCCTTCTGTTGCAACTTCGCACCATGCAGGACGCCAACCAGATCAACGCGAACGCCGCGCTGCAACAGATGGTCACGCAGAAACAACAGCAGGACGCGATGAAATCGGCCTTCCGCGATTCAGCCGGATATGAGAGCTATTACAACGCCAACATCACCGCCACCAGCAATGGCGCGGCCAATCTTCTCACGCAGTCGTACTGAGAAAGCCAGAGGGTACAGAACATGGGCACGGGACTCTTCGACTATATCTCGCAGGCTTGCCAGTCGCTTGCAGCGACGGCGGCCCCCTCCGTTACCGCGATGGGCACGCACATTGTCCTGGCGCTGGCGACCATCATGCTTGTGTGGTTCGGCGTACAGGAATCCCTGGCCTCCGCCCACGGCGGGCCGGGCTTCAGCATGGCAAGGTTTCTCAACCTTTTCATGCTGCTCACCTTCGCTTACGCGATGGTGAATTACTACGACAGCGCCATCCCCGGACTCGGCTTCTCCATTAAGGGCTTTATTGATGGAGGTACGACCAACCTTGTGAATGTGATTGGAGCGGACGGCTCGACTTCGATGCTGAATGAGATTCATGCGGCATCGTCCAAGACCGGACCATCGCTGCTTTCCACCATGATGTCGCCCTACTATGCGTTGGTGTATTTCGTCGTGCAGTTTCTCCTGGCCGTATTCGCAGCCGTTGTCTCCGCGATCCTCGCTTATGGCGCGATTGCCTCCACGATCATCGGGCTATTGGGACCGCTGTTTATCCCTTTTCTTGTCTTCGACAAACTGGATTGGCTGTTTTGGGGATGGCTCAAGGCATACCTCGGATTCTCGTTTTACAAGGTCGTCGCCGCCGCTTCGATGAATGTTCTGTCCCATGTCCTCACCAACTATTACGTCTCCCTCGGACAGAGCCTTTCGGACCCGGCAACCATCGTTCAGACCTTGCCGCTGCTTGTTCTGCTGGTGCTGGTCAGCATCTACATCCTGTTCAAGATTCCGGCCATGACACAGAGCCTATTCGGCGGCGGTACGGGCGGCCATGATGCGGGCCTCGGCCTAGCCATGATCGCAGTACGTGCCGCGATGTAAAGGAGAGACATCATGAGCGTGCAGACGAAGACGACCCCGGAGATTACTCGCGCAGCGGAACGGTATCTTGAGCAGTACGGCGACCCACTGGTGATGAACACCTATCTCAAGGTGACAATCCTTGTGCTTTGCGCCGTATGCCTGATGTTGGGAGCGTTGACCTACAAAAGCCAAAAGGCACTTGCCAACATGCGTCCGCTGATTATCCGCGTGAACGATGTGGGCCGCGCCGAGGCGATTGATTATCGCAATTTCCAGTACCGCCCGCAGGAGGCAGAGAACAAGTATTACCTCACCCGCTGGACAGAACTGTATTTCAGCCGCAATCGCTTCACCATCGAGCGCGACCAGACCAACGCGCTCTACTTCCTCAACAGCGATGTGCAGCGGGCGGTGATCGAGCAGGAGCGGAAAGACAACATCATCCTGAACTACCGCAATGACAGCACACTTCCGTATGTCGATGTGGAAGTCAAGAACGTCATCCTCGATGATCTTCGCCAGTCTCCCTATTCGGCACGGATTGAGTTTGAAAAGGTGTTCACCAATCCATCCGATCACACCGAACTCAAGCGGGAGCGATGGACCGCCAGCGTTACCTATGTCTTTCGCGAGAACGTGAAGAATAACGAACTGGCTGTCGATCCCCTCGGATTGACCATCGTGCGCTTCCGTGCAGACCAGGCGTTCAGCTAAGGAAGGAATCAACTATGAACTTCGATGAGAAAGCTGCATTGAACCGATTGCTCGACATCGCCCAAAGCGATACCGGGCAGAGCCGCCGCGTGGCTGACTTCCTGCTGGCATGGTGGAACGCCGGAAGCTGCGGAGGCTTTGATCTCACCAACCTGTGGGGCGTCGATCTGAGCATACGCGAGGACATGATAACCGTCTTCGGATGCGTTGCCCGCGTGAACAAGTACCCGGACGCCCTTGGCTACGAGGAACCCTTCCAGTCCATCGTGCGCGGCTGGCGGCCAGAGTTAAAGGATTGACCCGGTTTCCCAAAGGCTTCGCTATGCCCGCTCTTGTTCCCACCCCGGCTGCTTTCTCCCACCTATCGCTGTGCATGGTGGAGCAGGCGAACACAAGCCTGCCAAGACGCAACGATAATGACGGACTGCGCTCTGCTATTGGAGCCTTCGGTAGCCCAAACGTAGGTGCAATGGCGGTAGACTTCCGCCGCCAGAATACAGATGAGAACTTTGCCCTGGCATGTGTCTTCCGTCTTGTATCCCGCCTTTGTTCGGTCACGGCTTCGGGGCTTTTCATGCGCCCGTCGGCAGCTCGCTCTTCTGCTTTTACGGCTTCCAAAAAAATCTTTTCGCAAAGAACGCGCAAAACATTTCCCCGGACCCTCCGCAAATGCAGAGCTTCGGCACTAGGGAGCATGGCCCACTCGCTTTTTTCGTGACCCGATCAAGTTCGGGAAATTCAACAGACGGAGACTCAATCATGTACCAGAACAACATAACTCTCATCGGCTTTCTCGGTGCCAACGCAGAAGTTCGTACTGCCACTAACGACCGCAGCTTTACCACCTTCCAGATCGCAACCAAATCCTCGTACAAGGACAAGCAGAGCGGCGAGTACGTCTCGCACACCGAATGGCACCGTTGCGTGGTCTTCGGCGGCCTCTCGAAGTTCGCGGGCACGCTCCTCAAGGGCGCACACGTCCAGGTCGCAGGCGAGCTGCGGAGCCGGGAGTATGTGCCGAAGAAGGCCGCAGGCAGCAAGAGCAAGAAGGCCGAGGCGAAGCAGCGCATCTGGGAGATCCGGGTGAACTCAATCCTGAAGCTCGACCGGGCGGAGAAGGCCGCCCCGGAGGATCAGGAGCACGATGAAACCACCTCAGAGGATGTGCCTTTCTAGGCACACCCTCTTCGTATTGGGAAGTCCGGCTAACGCCGGGCTTCCATTTGGTCAATCTTCCACCTGGAGCGCGACATTCAGCTTTCCAATTCGTTCGATAAGCGGTTCGATCTTCGGGTCTCCAGCGGTTTTGGTGTCCACCATCTTTGAAAGGCGCTCGATACGATCCCAGATCGCTCGTTTGTGTGGCGGAAGGCCGTTTCTTGTCATTGTGATTCTCCAGAGAGCAGTAGCTCTACATAAGAGGTCAGAAAGTTCGGTTGTTGGGTTACAGAGATTTTCCGAGGCGCAATATGAGCTTTGAATTGATTCTTCCGTTCCTGCGCCCCATCGAGCCGCTGTTGCTGGATGACAGCATTAGCGAGATCATGGGCAATCCCGATGCGTCGTGGTGGTACGAGCGCAATGGGATTATGTGCCGCGAAGCGTCCGTATCCTTCGACGCCGGCAGGCTTCGCACGGGCCTCGAAGTCATCGCCAACCAGCTCGGCAAGCGGTTGGACGAGGATAACCCCGTCCTGCACGCGCAGCTCCCGGACGGGAGCCGCCTCGCGGCGGTCATTCCTCCGGTGGTGCGGCCTGCGCCCGCCCTCACCATTCGGAAGTTCCCCAGGCACCATTACACCGTCGATGACCTCATTCATCGCGGTACGCTGACGCCCCCGCTCGCGTCGTTCCTGACCGAACAGATTGCCGCCGGAAAGACGGTACTCATCAGCGGCGGAACCTCCACGGGAAAGACTACGGTGCTCCGGGTTCTGGCGAATGCCATCCCCGAAGATCAGCGCATCGTCGTCATCGAAGATACGTCGGAGTTGCACCTGCATAAGCCCAATCTTTTAGCGGTCGAATGTCAGACGGATACCTTCAAGGCAAACATCACCTTCGATGATCTTTTGAAGTCGGCTCTGCGCTGGCGTCCCGACCGCATCATTCTTGGCGAGGTGCGCGGCATCGAGGCGCGGACGCTGCTCGATTCGCTCAACACGGGCCATTCCGGTTCGCTGGCGACCATCCACGCAAACTCAGCCGAGAAAGCCCTGCATCGCTTCGCCAATCTTGTCATGCGTTCGCACGCGCAAGCGACCTTCTCAGACGTAGAGGCAGAGATTGCCGAGGCGGTTGAGTTCATTGTCCATGTCGAACGCCGACCGGGTCGCCGCGTCATCCGCGAAGTGCTGGCGCTTCGTGGATACGACCGCGATACCAAGCGGTTCCTTATCGAGCCTGTTTTCGACGAAAACAAGGAGGAGCAGCCGTGAAGAGTATCGCCGCCGATTTCCTCACTCGTTGCTTCGCTCCAGGCGAGACGATTGCCGTTCTGCTTCGACGGGAGAATCCCGTCTCCGCAGCCCAGCGCGTCGTGCGAGTGGAACAGGCGCTTGCGCCTCGTTACCTCGGCTGGCTCGCGCATGAGAACAGCACCGGAGCCAACGTCTATGTCGCAGCCAATCCACTTCATTCCGGCAGCCGGAAACGGACGAAAGAAAG
>JBEKGF010000118.1:0-8368 GCA_050012935.1 Edaphobacter sp.
ACGGCTGGGCCTATAACCCCTGGGCGGCGCCAATCGCTTTCGGATGGGGATGGGCAGGTAATCCCTGGTTCGGCTTTTACGGCGGCTTCTTCACGCCGTATGCCGTGTATCCCTCTGCCGCCTTCTGGTTGACGGACTACCTCATCGCCCAGGATTTGCAGGCGGCCTATGCGGCCCGGGACGCGGCCTCGAGCGCCTCCGTTCCTCAGCTGGTGGATCAAAAGGAAGGTGGACCCGGTCCCGCAAATGAGCACAACCTCTCTACCTGGGCCTGGAATGGCAACCAATACGAGATGACATTCAACGGCGCTCACTGCGGCAATCTCACCGTGGTGAAGTGGGACGCCGACGGAGTGGTTCTCACCCGCGCGGATTTCAATGGATTCAAGGCCGTCTACAACGGAAGATTTATCGGCGACGGACGAATCGCAGGAACCGTGAATTGGAATCCGACTGGCGAGCCGCACATGGGTACCTGGAGCGCATCGTTCACTCCGGTTGCTGCGCCGGCCCCGCAGCCGACCGATGCAGCCGGAGTCACGCCCCTTTCTCCCGATGTCAAGCAGCTGATCGCCGATGAGGTGAGGAGCCAGCTGGCCCTTGAAAACGCCGAAGCAGCTCAGACCGCGCAGAATCAGGACGTCGATGCCGGCTCGAGCGGTATTGCGCGCCTTCTGGACGAGGTAGCCCACGGCAAGCCGCACATGTTTGTCGTTGGAGGGGGACTGGATGTAACCGATGCCTCATCCGGGCAGGAGTGTCATGTCAGCGACGGCGATGCGCTTCAGTTGACGACCGCTCCAGCCTCTGACGCCACGGCGGCCACCCTGGCGGTTAGGGCCAGCAAAGGCGGAGTGGAGTGTACTCCCGGAAGCATGGTTTCAGTCAACCTGACTGACCTTCAGGAGATGCAGAACCACATGCGGGAAAACATCGACGTCGGGCTCAAGCAGCTGCAGGCCAATCAGGGCCACGGCGGATTGCCGCAAGCCCCGTCTTTGGCTCAGGCCGCGCCGGCTCCTGCACAGTTCGCGGCCTTGGCTCCCCCGCCCAGCCCACAGGACGCCGCGGACATTCAGGCGCAAACCAAGCAGGCAGATCAGGCTGAGGCCGAGGCTCAGGGCAATCAATAATCTGCCGTTCTAACCGCGGCAGCAACTGTTGCGAGATGCAGACAGGCGGCCCCTGGATCGGGCGAATCTGATCCTGGGGCCGTTGAAGAGCGAAGTCGCCCGGGCATCAACCACCTGAAGCCCGCCTCCGGCGCGCTTCGCATCCTTTGCAAGCTAGGAAATAACCATGGACACCGCCGACTCCGGCGTGTCTTCACGAACCCGGCATTCGCACTTCTTGAAAGATTTCAAGTTTGAGTTGCTCGTACTATCAACACTCATCAAAGCGCAAACGGTGGTAAGGGAGAACTGCTTGGCGGAATGGAGGGCGTGTTGCTCATTACTGTCCAGCATCATCGCCCATCCTTTCAGTCTGATCAACCGGCCTCAAACAGAGAGCTACAGTCGGGTCGGGACGTCAGGCTGAAGTGGGTCAACTCCTGAATAGCTGGTCAATCATCGATAATACTTTACAGCTTCCTGCTCAAGGTTCAATGAAGGCATCGCCCTGGCTGTTGGCGACCACTGAGCCGGGACGCACCAAGAATGTTTACATCGGTAAACACAAAATGACTTGGATAAATTCTGTCCAAGCAACAGCTCCCCCTTATGGGGTGCCAATGAAAGTGTTTCCGCAGGAGGCAACGATGAGTACTAGTCGGGTTAGTTCGAACGAAGTTGCCTCTTCGGACGGCACCACATCGCATAGGCCTCCGGCTGAAGAGCGCTTATGTTTCACGAAGGTACGCCTGGTGGTGAATGCGAGGCGGAAAAGATTACTGCGAAACTAAGAAGAATTCCACCGAATGCAGTGTAGGCTGAGGGAAAATACCTTCTCCCAAAAGGGGAGTCAAGGGCGAAGTAAAACCGGGCCAGCGTGGCGGAGTAAAAGCAGGTCACGCCCGCCGACGGCTTTGCGAGAGGTGCTGCAGACGTTCAGTCGGATGTTCAGGTGAGCGGAGATTCAGGCCTCCACAACGACCGTGACGCAACGACGCTGAACACGAAAGCTGTGCAGAGCCTTGCCGATGACCCGGATGATTTTCTTGGCCAGCTGCAGGTGCTGGCTGCAGACGACGGTGGTGATCCAACTCAGGCGATCATTATGGTAGACGGTTTCGAGAACCCGAGCGCCTTCCCGGCGAAGAATTCGGTCGCATCGATTCGCATCAAACAGGATCTCTTCTTGGACAAATATCAGCGGCCTCCTTTTCTGGTGGGGTCATTGAAATTACCACCAAGCCGGGGGCCAACACGTTCCACGGTCCATAGCAGTTTGACATTTCCGGGAGTTGACATGGGCCTGCGGCCCACCCATATGGATGAAAATCGAGTCGATCCGGCGGGAGTTGACTTTCGACGGAGTCCATCGAGAAACTCTTCGAAGTGAGCTGCCATAAGCCTTTTGGTATTTATTCGGCTCTCAAGGCCCGCATCGGATCGAGGGAGGCCATTCTCCTCGCAGGGATCAAACCGGCCAACCCTCCTACGATGATCAGGATCATTGCCGCGGCTAGAAGCGAAGAAACCGTACTTCCACCGAATCCTGCAAAAAGACGGTTCAGCAGCGCGGATGCTAGAAGCGACATCAACGATCCCACTGCCAATCCGATTGCTACCCAACTCAGAGCGTTCCAAAGTACGAGATGCAGGATACTACTGCGTTGCGCACCCAAGGCCATGCGAATACCAATTTCGCTTGTGCGTTGCGTAGTCACATAGCTAATTAGCGCATAGATACCAATTACAGCAAGCAATAGGGCCAAGCTAGCGAATGCTGTAAGCATCCAGGCAATAAGCCTGCGGCCCGCTAGAGAGTCTGACACCAGGGTTTCAACGGAAGTGATTGTAGAGACAGCCTGGGATGGGTCAACAGAATTGACTGCATGCTTAATAGCAGGTGCTAGCCTGCCTGGGGCACCGTCTGTACGCACAAGAAAGTTTGCCATCAGGTCATCAACTTGGGCGAATGGATAGTATCGCATCCCGTCTGTGGTATCTGTCTCGAGTGAATCAGAGCGTATGTTGCCCACAATGCCGACGACCGTAGCCCAACCGTTTGCTGAGTCAGAGTCAAGATGCTGTCCTATGGGATTCTGATTCGGCCAGTATTTGTGAGCAAGTCGCTGGTCGATGACCACGACCCTCGGTGCTGTTTTCCGATCGTCATCTGTGAACCAACGCCCAGCAAGCAAAGGTATCTGCATCACCGTCAAGTAGTCAGGAGTCGCATAGGTCAAATGGCTATGTGGTTCTGGATTATCTGCATTTTTGGGGTTTCCTTCAATATCGAAGGTATTTGATCCACCCGGCTCTGGATCAAACGGCAGTGGCTCTACCGCCGCCGCCGCGCGAACGCCGGGTTGCAGAGCAAGACGATCGACTGTGCCACGCACGAATGCCGCTTGAGCTTGCTGATTCTTCTTAAACTCTTCTCCGGCATATTGGACTTTCCCTGCCAGCAAACCGCGAGAATTGAATCCTGTATTCCCTTGCTGAAGCTTACCGAGGTTAACTAGAAACAATCCGGTCCCAACCAGAAGAAGATACGCGAGAGCTATTTCGCCTATCACGAAGATTCTGCGTATGCGCTGCTTATCGAGCGAAACAGTGGCGCTCCTCCCACCATCATGCAACTCCAACCGTCGATATTGCCGCATCATCCTGAACGCCGGGACCAAGCCAACAATCAATGATGTCATCAGAGCCATCCCCGCTGTAAATATAAGCACAGCCAGATCTGTACGTACTATGAATCCCTCTGCAAGCCTTTGTGGCACCATCAGCAGGAGCAACCGGCCCAAAGCCGGACCGGCAGCTACCCCCACACAAGTCGCGAGGCAGGCTAGCAACAACATTTCGATGAAAAGTTGCTGCATCATGCGGCCGACGCTGGCACCCAAAGCCGCTCGGATCGCAAACTCCCTGCTGCGCGCCGAGCCTCGCGCCAGGACAAGCCCCGCGACATTTGCAGCAGCAATCAGCAGTACTAGAACAACCACTCCAAACAACACGTAGAGCGGTTTCCGCAGCGAGCCGGCTGCAAATTCGGTCAACTTCACGGCGTAGACTGACCACCCGGAACTTGTCGCATAACGGCTGCCATCCTGTTGGCGCAATTCTTCCCACATCTTCGTGGCTATTTCTGCATTGAACTGCTGGATTGTTAACCCAGGCCGAAGGCGCAATACAGTTTGGTAGTTTTCGTTGAAGACCTGCTTTGGAGCAAAGGCACTCTCCGGAAGAGCAATCGGAACCCATATCTGGTAACTGCGCGGCCATGCAAAATCGTTCCGCATCACGCCAACTATGCGGTAAGATTTACTGTCGAGCAGCAGACTTCGGCCGATTACATCTCGCTGCCCTCCGAAGATGCTTTGCCAAGCTCCATAACTGAGCACAGCCACTTGTCCTGCATTTGGCTGGTCTTCATCTGGGACAAATGTCCTGCCAAGAATCGGAGTTGCGCCGAAAACCTGAAACCACTTCCAAGAAACGCGGGCTGCAGAGATGTGCTCCGCGATGCCGTCATGCAGGATATTGAAGTTTGTAGAACTTTCAATCGCCGCTGCTTCCACCTGGTTTTCCAATGAAGCAGCTTTAGCGAAGACCGGCACGGAAACGTCGGGAATATCAAGATTAAACTGAGTGTAGTGCGTATTCAAGACAGCGATCCGCTCAGGATGGTCCACCCCGGCGGGATGTTGTAGTACCGCGTTTACCACGCTGAATATGGCCGTGTTTGCTCCAATACCGAGCGCGAGAGTCAGTATTACCGTGACTGTGAATCCTGGCGCTTGCAGAAGTTGGCGTAATGCATATTTCAAATCTTCCCAAATGGACTCCAGTTTAGGGCACTGCCATTCTTCTCTGCTGCGCTCTTCAATAAGAGTCACGTTGCCGAACTCACGCCTCGCAGTTCGTGTTGCCTCTTTTCTGGACATGCCGTCTTCAATGAGTTCATCGATCTTTTCTTCAAGGTGTTCGTGGATCGATACAGCAAGATCGTCATAGCGGCGGTGGCGGAAGAAGAGTTGTCTGGGCCATTTCATGGTTGACTCCTAAGCCTGAGCGGCGGCGAGCACGCGGGTGATTCCGGCAAACATCTTTTCAAAGCTGGATACTTCCTGCTCCAGATGCTGAATGCCCGTTTGGGTCAATTGATAGATGCGAGTGGAACGATTCTTGGCTGAGACTCCTTCTTCCGATACCAGCCACCCTCCCGCAGCATTCGCTGGAGCGCGGGGTCAATTGAGCCTTCCTCGAACTGCAAGAAATTATCCGAAACCTCCTTGATATGCTTGACCAGAGCATAGCCGTGCATCGGCTTCATCTGGAGCGATTGCAGGATCATCATCTCCAAAGCGCCGGGAAAAAGATCACGCTTTTCAGAGATCCTCGCCATAGAAAAGAACTATATTCGATGAATAGCTATTTGTAAAATAGTATTTTTAAAGAAAGTTATCAGGGAACCGGACGAGGCCAAAATGCTTGATCTTGCCGAGGCGAAATGCCCTGCGGCGAGCCTTTCCATGTCCGATCACTACCTTTGCCAGCGTGGACCGTTCTTTGCGGACTGTTTGGCGGTCGCCGAGGGCGCCAGAGCATTTTTAGCCCGGCGGCGCAGCGGCATCCCCTTTGCGACAGCCGAAGATGCTCGCGGCCGCTCCGGTGGGCGTACTTACCGTGCCGCGTAGATTGGCAAAGATCACTGCGGTCATGGCTGGTGTGCACGTCGTGGAAGCACCTCGCCAGATCAGGTCTTTTCCGTAATTCATGACGTGGCACCCACGACTCACCAATGATCCTGCTCACGAATGGTTTCGCGAGCAACTGCGGTCGGCTGTTTAGACCGTCTGAGCAATTCGAAGCCGACATCGTCGAGGTCGGCCGAAGGGGCTCAATGTGATGAATGGACGTGAAAGTTGATACTGTTGCTGCCGGTTCGGCTATCCCGGCGGATAGCGGGCAAACCGGAAGTGATCCTCAGTTGGCCGGTTAACAGGTAAGTGCGCTCATTGAGCCCGCACCGCAGCCTTGCTGGAATATTAGCGCAATGGGCTTTCCGGTACTAATCTCTGTAGTAGAGCTGCCTGCGCAACCAGAAGGCGACATTCACCAAGCCGATGAGGGCTGGTACTTCGATCAATGGCCCAACGACACCCACGAAGGCCTCCCCAGAGTCCAGGCCGAAGACGGCGACTGCAACGGCAATCGCCAGCTCAAAGTTGTTTCCTGCGGCAGTGAACGACAGCGTAGCCGATTGCGCGTAATCGGCCCCAAGACGTTTGCCCATCCAGAAGCTCACCAGAAACATCACGAGGAAGTAAACAACCAACGGTATGGCGATTTTCACCACGTCTAGGGGCAGCCGAATGATCAAATCACCCTTCAAAGAGAACATGACAAGGATGGTGAAAAGTAATGCGATGAGCGTTAGTGGGCTAATGCGGGGTATGAAGCGTGTCCGGTACCACTCCTCGCCCTTGGCCCGGATAAGCGCATAGCGCGTCATAACGCCAGCCACGAACGGAACGCCCAGATATAGTCCGACGCTCTTCGCGATCTGGCCGATGCCAATCTGCACCACGCTTCCTTGCAGCCCGAACCAGCGAGGAAGGACGGTCAGAAACGCCCATGCGTAGACGCTGTAGAAGAGCACTTGGAAGATGCTATTGATTGCCACCAGTCCGGCGACGTAATCCGTATCACCACCTGCGAGTTCATTCCATACCAGCACCATCGCGATGCACCGGGCGATCCCTATCAGGATCAACCCGCGCATATATGCAGGTTCGTTCCGTAGGAAAATCACCGCGAGTGCGAACATGAGTGCCGGCCCGATCAGCCAGTTTTGCACGAGCGAAAGGCCCAGTATCCGTTTATTGCGAAAGACCTCGCCCAGCTTCTCATAGCGCACCTTCGCCAAAGGTGCGAACATCATCACGATAAGCCCGATTGCGATAGGGACGTTCGTCGTCCCGGTTTGAAAGCGATTCACAAAGGCGGCCGAACCGGGAATGAAGTGCCCGATGCTCACTCCTACCGTCATGGCTAGAAATATCCAAAGCGTAAGGAATCGGTCTAGGAAAGAGAGCTTTATGCGCGCCGCCGGAGCGCATAAAGCTGTGTTCACTGGCGGACCTCGCAGCACGCTACGGCGGATGGAAGAGGAGCGCCGTCTAGATCGTATTTCGATGGAGCGCAGCAAGCCTTATCGAGACGCGCACGGTCTGCCTGCATCGCCTCGTCTTCCTTTAGCCAGCCCAGCGTTTGTCTCAGAATCTGCGTGGCCCCGATATGTGGAGGCATGACGACACGATAATGCATCCACTTGCCCTCACGACGAGCGGAGACAATGCCAGCGTTACGCAGATAGGCAAGATGGCGGGATATTTTGGGCTGAGGGCCACCGAGTATCTCCACGAAGTAGCAGACGCAAACCTCTTGCTCTCCCATAAGGTTGAGCAGCCGGAGGCGGGTATTGTCACCGAGTACCTGGAAGAACGTCTCGATGTCGAATTGAGCTTTTCGAGCCATGATTTATATATACGCTTTAACGAATGTGAAGGCAAGGATTATATTCACCTTGACGAATGTGTATACACGAGGTGATGTCATGGCAGAGATTCTTGAATCGGTGCGATCGAAGTACGGCGCGGTCGCGGAGAGTACGCTTTCCAGCAATGATGCGGGGGTAAAAGCCGTGGCGGAGGCGTTTGGCTATTCAGCGGAGGAACTGACCTCCATTCCGGCTGAGGCTAACATGGGACTATCGTGCGGCAATCCAACGGCGACGGCGCATCTTCGCCCCGGTGAGGTTGTCGTAGATCTTGGCTCTGGCGGTGGGCTAGCCTTGATAACCACGTTAGCTCTTCCGTTAACACCACGCGGGCGCTGACCCGTAAAAAAACCTGGAAATTCCCCGCGTTTGATCGCAGTCGAGGGGAACGCCTCCTCTTCATCTGTTATACAATGCGTTAATCTATAAATATAGTTCCACGTTTACAATCTATATACCCCCTGGAAGATATCTCGGCATTTGTGCGCATTCAAAGGTATTTCTGCGTTTTAATTTGAGTGTGTCGTAATCATGACTAGGTGGATTTGCATTTATGGGTAAACGCCATTGACTAATACAGACGATCCCCTCATTGACGCCTTCTTGAGCCCGGTCAACGCCCTGCACCGCCAATACGAAGCGCTGCGCGCCTTCTACGTCGATAAAGTCCCCGGCAAAGACGTCGCCTCCCGGT
>JBEKGF010000119.1:0-8091 GCA_050012935.1 Edaphobacter sp.
CTTCCAGAACCGGACCAGCCATGACGCAGCACCTAAACCTTAGAAAGGCTTATGCCGAGTGAGGCTGGAAACACTCCGGCGGTTAGTTTGGCCAGCACGACAACGCTCAACAGTTCGCCTGTAAACGAGTGAAAATATCGAATCGGACTAACGAATGCCCCGCTCTCCATACTTGTCACGCAGAACCTGATGAATGTCCGAACACGTAGTCGCCGCATATTCTTCCTGGCAAATCGTACTGACGTAAATTTTGAGCTCATGCTTGAATATGTCCTATCGTGTTCGAGAGTGGAGTGCCAGCTATCTTGTAACTGCGCGGTGTTTGTTGCCGAGAGACTTCCAAACGATTGCACCTTGATTGCGTAATGGGTTCCGGGGTCAAGCCAGAATATCCGGGCAATTCTGTATAAAGTGCAATATCAATTTGTTCAGAATACCCCCATATCATCATCGTCTCCTTAGGGCTCAAAGATCATCTGCTCCTTGCAGGTGGGAAACGTTACATGCCGCACCCGAAGGCGAGGCCGTTCACTAGACCCCCAGCATCACGCCCTACCATCAATCGGCCAACACGCTCTCCCGCATCACCTCTTCGTAGGAGAACCCGGACGCTACTGCCGTCATCATCTCGCGAATCTGCTCGATCACCAGCTCCGGCTCATCAAGATGCACCCAGTGCCCACTGTTCTCCGCGATCAACTGTTCCGCATCCGGCCCAATCTTCCTCAAATCCGCGGCCGAGATCGCCTTCGGATGCCCCGGCGTCAGCAACACCACCGGTAGGCCCACAATCGGCGTCGCCTCCAGCATCTCCATCACTGTTCCCGGAACTCCCTGGATATGTGCCGTCAACCCGCGAAAGTAAGCCGGGTTCGACCAGTGCGCCGCCAGGATCGGCCACACCGTCCGTGGCAGTTTGTTCAACTCCCTCGTCAACCGCTCAAACACACTGTGGCCGCCGGTCGCGCGCGTGAAGAGGTTTGTAAACTTGCCCGACCCCCGGAAAAATGACATAGTAGTCAGTCGTGCGAGGCCCGAATAAGCAATCGGCACGCCCCACTGGGTCAGTTGCGCCCCACGGTTCAACAGCCTGCGCTGGGATTCATCCACCGGCGGCCACTCGTCCGTGCGCATTGCATCTACCAGCACCGCGCCTGCCACCTCGTCGGGATACTCGGCAGCAAAATATCGCGCCACCAACCCGCCAAATGAATGCCCCACCAGCAGGTAAGGCGGCGCAATGCCGGCCGCTTGCAACATCGCCCGCAACTCCTCCACCACCTTCGAAGGAATTCGTTCCGACACTGCCGGGGTACTCCAACCCAGCCCCAACCGATCGTAAGAAACCGTGTGCGCGAACTCGCTCACCGCCATCTGAATCCTGGCCCAGTTCTGACTCGTCGCCCCAAATCCCGACTCGAAGATTACCGACGGCCCAACTCCATCGCCCATCTCCATCATAAACAGCCGCCGGCGCTCACCGATGTCCACTAACCGGCCCAAACGAAGAAAACGCCTTCGGTCGTACCGTGACCCAACCCACTGATACAGCAATCCCAAAACCATGATGATGGGACCTAATAGCAAAAGCCACAAAAAGCGAACCATGCATTGCTCTCCTTGAAAATGGAACAGATAAGTTTTATTTCCTTCCGTGCAACCCTTAGAATCGAAGCTGCGAAGAAGCAACACACTATTCCTTCATCCTTCCATGTTGCATAACGACGACATCCGTTTCTCGCCCCACTCTCAATCCCGAAAACGGAACAAACCGCTAGTGCCACCGGCGCCCTTCGCGTATGTCGGACCATTTAGCCTCGCATTGTCTACTTCTCGATCATCTCTATAGCCTGTGCCACCATTGTATTCATCGGAATCTGTTTGAAGTCGCTATGTACAGTGTGGTCTACCTTCCCGATGGACCTAAAGAAGATGGCCCGTCCGCTCATGTTCGTGTCGATGTCAGCCGCCGTCCATTCATCTCCCGGTACTGGATTTCTCACAGTAGAAAAGCTGCTTTCCGCCTGCATGCTGGCCAAAAGGCCAAAGCCGATGTTGACGGCAACCGGTAGCCTACCTGTCAGTTCATGAGGTCACGCTTGCTGTTGCTCGATCAACATCGAGCCTTGGACCGAGGCTGACACATCGTGCATTTCAGTTCCCTTCCCAACGGGTTCCAATTCCTACGACAAGTCACCCAGGTACTCATCTCATAGCAGATGACATGCCAGATGAGGAGTAGGCACGCAGACTGTCGCAAACAACAGATGAGAGCTTGAAAATGCTAGACGTCGGCGTTCTCTATGACCCCACATTTAAGATCAGGTGCCAACTACTTGGCTAATTGCCAACTGTTTGGCATCCAGGCCCCTTGAGCCAAGCCGATGGTTTACATCCCAAAACACTTCGCATTAGGTACCGTGTAGCTTCGGGGACGCCTCTGCGCCAAGAATCTTCTGCATGACCGCGAGCGCATGAGTGAGATTGAGAATAATCCCCCCGCCGCGGACTTGTTTCCGATGCACTGGAAAAAAGTCTGCCGAATGCATTAGTTTCGAAGATCTCCAGCTTCAAACTCAACTCGAAGCACGATCCAATCCGGGTCTCTGAAGAAATTGATCACACGCCAACAAAGTATGGAGGCAGGTGTTTATTGGAATGGAATTTGTCGCGTTGGAGATGACTTTCTCCGGCCGCCAACCCCGCATGGCCGCTGGCACTCTGATTTAACGATCTGATTCAGGACGTAGCGAAGAAGCGCGACGAACAAAATCGTAGTCATTACAGTCAGCGTGTTTCGTGTGATTCGCGAAAATGAATGTATCACGCGACTCTCCGTGTAGAGATAGACACGCGGTATGTCATCGATAACCACCGCAGTCCGATGAATACCTGCACACTCCCAGGAAGCAAACGTGTAGCCATTATGTTCTAGTCATGACAAAAAACATAAGCGATTGAAAAAAGAGTGCGTCGTTAAGCGTGCGATTTTCAGCCGAGGGGCGTCGGCAATCTTGGAAGTGCCAATGAATGGACAGCCACGCAACAATGCTGGCACTTTCGGCACAATTCTCAACGAAGCGACACCCAAAAGCATAAAGATCGAAGACACGTGCTCAAAACTTACGATCTCTTTAGTGCCGTGTCGTGGTGTCAAGGCTGCGAATGACATTGCCAGGAAAGAACGGCTCCAACGGGGCGTTGTCAAATTGGATGATGAAGGAGAACATCTGTGTGGGGACACCACTTTCTTGCGTGGTGAAGTCGATGCAGACAATGTGGGTGACCGCCTCGGTCGGATCGGAGCTTGTGCGCGATTTGCCGGGAATATCACCCACTGCACACGCCTTGGCGGCATAGATTGTCTGTGCCACCTTGCCAGGACTTGCGGGGATAACCACAGAGGCTACGGTGATGGCGGCGGGATGACCAGCAATTGTATAGAGAACTGGTGATTGAATGATCTTCGGTTCACCATATCGTTTAAGTCGAACCAAGACCCGTTCGCGTGTGAAAGGCCGGAGTTCGGTTGCTCTGTGGAGGAGTTCGGGGCAAGTGTTGTCGATGGTGGAGAAAGTGAATGAGGAGTTGCCGCCCGTAAGCACCACCCGGCCCGTCGTTGAAGTGGCTCCCGCCGGATGTGGGAGTGTCAGTCACGAGGACGAGATCAGATGATCAAACAGAGAGTGAATCAGGTGCCGTGTTCCCTTCGGAGAAAGTTCTGCGCCAAGAATCTTCTGTGTGACCGCGAGGCCATGAGTGAGATTGAGGATAATCATCATGAATTCATTCGGTTTTATACGCATATGAATCTCGGAAGACCGCGCGAGGTTCCTGATGAGATTTCCCGCGTCGCGGACCTGTTGCCGATGTACTTCAACAAAGGTCTGCCGAATATGTTCGCTTCGAAGAGCTCCAGCCTCAAACTCAGTTCGAAGCACAATCCAACCGGGATCTGTAACAACGTCGGCGATTGCGTCTCGCATCTTTCTTAGGCGCTCTTTGGCTGAGGGCTCCTCGTTGAACATGGAGTGGAATGCCTGCATCCGGCGGTCCTGCTCCTCCCGGATCACCGCAAGGAAAAGCTCCTCCTTACCATCGAAATTGGAATAAAGCGCACCTCGTGAATAGCCGGCGTCCTCCGCAATCTTCTCCGCAACGGCACCACCTAATCCATGACGTATAAAGTGCTCCCTTCCGACGGCCATCAGTGTCGCACGAGTCTGCGCTCTGCTTTCCTCACGCGTGAGCCGCTTCCTCGGTTTGCTCATGGTCTTAGACATTGGATGCTTCCCTCCTTCCGGCCACTTTTTGCGCCTCACATTGCGCCACGAATATCGGGCATTGTGCTCAATGCTTTACAAGCACAATCCTAATCCAATGAACAATCTGCATCCAGATACAAGATAGCTTATTCTTACTGGAGACTATACGCCAACACGATCTCCGCTGGTTTGGATAGCAAAATGCTCATCCAGCACACAAGAATGACGTCGCCGCAGCAGGAGAATGGATGCTCGACCTCTCAAACCACGCCCTCAGCATCACGTATCTGATTCTCTGGGCGGCTGTGTTTGCCCGTCAAGTCTGTCTGCCTGTTCCGGCAAATCTCTTTCTACTGACCGCGGGAGCTCTCGTGCATGGTGGCGGGTTGAACATGGGTTTTGTACTTTGTGTCGGAATCCTCGGATGTCTCGCTGGAGACCTTGTCTGGTTCGAGGCCGGCCGCCACTGGGGCAGCCAGATCATGCGGGTACTTTGCGCCTTTAGCAACGACCCTCACTATTGTGCCCAAAGAGCCCATCAGGTATTCGGTAGATGGGGCCTGCGTTCTCTGATTCTCGCTAAGTTCATTCCTGGATTGGACGGGGTCACTCCGCCACTGGCCGGAATCGAAGGTTCAGAGAGAAGTGCCTTCCTTGCCTATGACGCCCTCGGCTCCTTCCTGTGGACCGCCCTGTATGCGGGGCTCGGGTATCTCTTTGCGAATCGTCTGGCACTGATTGCTGCTTCTATGGCCCGATTCGGAGGGGTGCTTGCAGCAATAATCGGTATACCGCTGGCGTGTTACGTTGTTTGGCGTATAGGGACCATGGCGCATATGCTGCGCCATCTACGGCTACGAAGGATAACGCCTCTACTGTTGAACGAAAAGCTCATGGCGGGGGAACCGATTGCCGTCATCGATCTATTGGGCTTCGAAGAGGGGCATGGAGACAGTGCTGGCATTCCCGGAGCCGTCCGGATGGATCCGGCCCGTCTCCGCAGCCGGTTGCGTGTAATTGTCCCTGAAAACCTCGGGCTGGTCCTGTACTGTTCCTCTTCCGGAGAGTTGACGAGTGCGCGCGTGGCCGTGGCGCTTCGCAAGAAAGGCATCTCGAATGTTTGGGTTCTCGAGGGAGGGCTCACGGCATGGAAGAAGGAAGGTCTACCGGTAACTTTGCGGTTGAGTACATCGGCGGAAGCAACGGAGCGCTTCGGTATAAAGATAGTCGGGGATGAACCACACGTCGCGGCTTGATCGCTCACGAGTGCTTGGTGGAAGAACACTGATCAAGATGGTTGATTTAATGCCAACTGGCTGACGTTCGCCAGTCAATTGGCACCTTTCGATTCACGGGCCAAGCTCAATCTCTGTAGTCACCTCGCTTTTCTGGAAGCGCATGATTGGCCAGCAACTTGCTATTCACCTTTCCGACTACCGCGAAGGTCTGCAATAGCCGGTCATCCGCGAGAGGAGATCACGATGTATCCCGTGTTGGTTGACATTTCGGCCAAGATCCAAAAGTCCCGACAGAGCCTAGAGCCACTACCCCGTGGCGAAACACTCAAAGCGGGCAAGCCGCTCAAGACGCTCTTCCTAAATCCCCCTTCTTTCGAGAAATTTGATGGTGGCGCGAGCAGCCGCTGGCCTGCAACTCGCGAAATCGAATCTTACTGGTACCCCGTCTGGCTTACGTACCCGGCAGGCATGCTTGAAGGCTCGCGTCTGGTTGACGCTCCGCCTCACCATATCTCGTGGCACGAAGTCATCGCTCTCCTCAAGGATTACGAGTTCCTTGTGCTCTTCACAAGCACTGTGGGCTGGGATGGCGATCAGGGGATGGCCGAACTGATCAAAGAAACGTATCCCGCCATCAAGATCGCCTTCGTCGGACCACCCGTCTCCACATCGCCGGATAGGGCACTCAACGAATGCACGGCTCTCGACTTCATCTGCCGCCGCGAGTTTGACTTTTCTATCATCGAGTATGCAAACGGTAAGCCCCTCAACGAGATTCTCGGCATCAGCTACAAAGACTCAAACGGCATCATCCAGCACAATCCCGACCGTGCACAAATTTCCCCGGAGCAACTCGATGAGATGCCTTGGGCCACTGAGATCTACCACCGAGACCTAGACGTCACCAAGTACAGCGTGCCGTTCCTCCTGCAACCTTTTGTCTCGCTTTACACCACGCGCGGCTGTCCTGCGCAATGCACCTTCTGCCTCTGGCCGCAGACTTTCTCGGGCCATGCATGGCGGAAGCGGTCCACCGATGACGTGGCGGCAGAGATGAAACAGGCGAAAGAACTCTTTCCTCAAGTCAAGGAGTTCTTTTTCGACGACGATACCTTCAATATCCAAAAGGCCCGTACGATCGAACTTTGCGAAAAGCTGAAACCCCTCGGCATCACCTGGTCCTGCAACTCACGCGTCACCACCGACTACGACACCCTCAAAGCGATGAAGGAAGCCGGATGTAGGTTGCTGATCGTTGGCTTTGAATCCGGGGATCCCCAGATACTCAAGAACATCAAGAAGGGCGCGACAGTCGAGCGCGCCCGCACCTTTGTCAAAGACTGCCATGACCTCGGCCTCGTCATACACGGAGATTTCATCCTCGGGCTCCCCGGTGAGACCAAGGAATCCATCCGCAATACCATTAGGTTCGCCAAGCAACTCGACTGCGAGACCATTCAGGTCTCCATCGCTCATGCCTTTCCCGGCACCGAACTCTTCGACTTCGTCGAAAAGAATGGCTTCATCACGAACAAGAAGATGGAAGACGGCGACGGCCACCAAATGGCACACATAGAGTACCCGGGCCTTCCTGCCGACTACGTCATGGAGATGGTGCATAAGTTTTACGACGAATACTACTTTCGTCCCAAGGCGGTCTTCCGCATCGTCTGGAAGGCCATCGTCAATCGTGATATCCCGCGTCTTTACAGCGAAGCTTGCTCATTCATGCAACTCCGTGCCCAACGCAACAAAGCATCAAGGAAGCCACAGTCTCAAGCACTCACTCATCCGGCAGCATGAATCACAAGGAGGAAACAAAGCGCGAAAGTTCAAGTCCTCATTCCGAAGGAAGTATCCGAGCGAAAGGTATCTCGGATACGAGACAGGTTAACAATCACCGTTAAAGAGATCGCTCCGGAACAGCGATGGATTCTTCAGGGTCTACGAATAGGTTGGGACGCAGATTCTCCAGGGGATTATCGGCGGACTGGTCACGGCGTTAGTCCCTTGGATAGTACGATTCCTGGAGGGCATCCGCAACGTAAAGCCTATCCCATCGCTGGCCGGATCTACTGCGCGCGTGTGAAGCACTGGAACCAAAATTAGAATGCGGAGGCTACATGGCTTCCGAAGCCAAAGGTAGCCCGGACATGAAGCGTAGTCTGTCACCTCGCCAGGGTGAATTCCCTTTACGGTCACGGCAACTTCCAACGTCGCGGTGAGGGACGATATTGGGTCATACCGCCGGTTGACCACGTCGACCAGCTGCAGAACATCGGGACTCGTAACTGGAATATTGACCTCCGGCCGCTGCAACACTCGATTATGGCGTAGGCAACCCGTCATCATAGGCAGCAATAGCACAATGAGTTTTAGCCGCCCAATACGCATCGATTGAAAACCCGACCTAAAGACCTAGATGTCCCCCGCTTTTCAGGTATGAATGGACTCCCTAAAATGCGAGAGCATTTTAACGATTACAAATACCGCTCCAGCCAAAATTGCCAAAACAGCAAGAAACACGTACAGCACATAAGCCATTGGGATGTCATCAAGGTCGTCTTTCACGTCAGTTCCTTCCTCTT
>JBEKGF010000120.1:0-7872 GCA_050012935.1 Edaphobacter sp.
CTGCTGCATCACGGACACGTTCTCAAGTGCGGCCCGCGCAGTTGGCGCACCAAAACCGGCAGTACGGGAGATGCGCTATGACAAAAGCAAGAGCAAAGATAAATGCGATAGGGAAGCCGGGCAAAGAACGCCCGGCGGCGTCGCGACTCGTGATCCAGAAGCCTCCCACGACGGAGCCTCACCATAGGAATACTGGCAGAAACACGAAACCCTCTGCTGGTCAGCCCCATCAGGCAAACCGCAGAGGGTCTCGATTACCGATTCCTTCGGAGCCAGCCCCGTGTCATCGGCCCTGGATCACTCCGCAAGGCGCGACCCCGGCAGAACGACTACCAACATAACACGCAACCACAACCCTCGAAGATCAGCCCTCCACCCCTACATCGGAAACCGCAGCTTGCAAATACACCCTGCGGAACGGTAAAACAATCACGTCTTAGGCCAATCCCGTTGGCCGGTTTTGAAGTGATAATGTATGGCCGGTTTTAAGGTGATAACCGAGGCCATGCTGGTCCAGTACTTGATAGTCAATGTCAATTCCGATCCCTCTATCGTAGGATGCCCGTCCCAATTGCGCCGGAGCCATATTTAGCGTATTGCGCGATAAACTAAAGGTGGAAGGGCAGAGACTATGACCATTGAAATTCAAAGGCCGGAACTCGAAGCCCTGATCCTCGAACGGATGCGGCTCGGCGCATTTCCGACAATTGAGGACGCACTGCTACAGGCGTTGAAATCCTCGCCTCTGCCTTCGGGAAAGGCCGGGACGGGATCAAACGGAAAGCCGGGGCCCATGGGTGCCGATCTTGTCGCTGCCATGCAGGCTTCACCGTACAAGGAATTCACCCTGGAGCCATCACGCGACCGTATGCCGGTACGTGACGTTGCGTTCTAATGGCTTGGCTGCTCGATACAAATGTCCTCTCGGGATTACGGCGGCCAAGGCCAGAATAAAGGGTCGTTGACTTCATAGCAGACTACCCGCTCGATCAGCTCTTTATCAGCGTTGTCACACTCGCCGAAATACGCTTTGGCATCGAACTTGTCGCGGAACCAAATCGCAGGACCGAATTGAACGAATGGTTAACGCAGAAAGTGCGCCCAATGTTTGACGGTCGCGTCCTGCAAGTCAACGAAGACATCATGCTCAAAAGGCGGCCACTGGTTGAGGAAGGCCGTAAGGCCGGACACACATTTTCTCAGCCGGACCTCATGATCGCTGCGACGGCCATACATCAGGGCCTCATGGTCGTTACACGTGATCGAAGCGAATTCGACAAGGCGCGAGTGCCGGTCGTGAATCCCTGGGATGGCAAGTAGCGCTCAACCCAATCCTGACGAATGCAGCCCCATGTCGCAGACCACAGCGCTGCTGTCATCCACCATATGTTCATCCGTCGCTGGCTTCCTCCTGGTTGCCGGCACTCTCCAGAACTTTCACCTCGATGAGATTGGTTGCCGCAGGCGATTGCAGCTCTGAAATCCGGCGCTTGGAGAGCCGGATGCGCTGGATCCTTTGCCATGTCTTGACGTAAGCCGCCCTAGATGACATTGCGTCTATCCTGTAGCGGTCCGTACCTGCATTGAACCCACGAGACAGCGTACGCGTGCTCATCGTCGGACACTATCAGGGCATCATTGAGAATCGCTCGACAGACCCGGTTCATTTGGAACGGGCTTTGCAAACTGACACTCCAGCTAGCACCGAAGCTTTGCGCAGAATAATACCCTTATAAATATTGGGCACTTATGATCCTACACCTGACTCGAAATCAGACATAGTCGCAAGGCTATCGGGGGTTCGAATCCCTCCCTCTCCGCCATAAAATCAGACCGTAACCTTGCAATCCTGCCAAGCGATCTCATAATTGCAAGGTTGACTCCTGCCTCAACGAGAATCCGGTTTAGGTATCCATCCGGTCACTTCGGCTTTGAGCCGTCCGCTCTTGTCGAGGATGGCGACTCGCTCTCCCACTACCAGAGATTCGATGAAGATGTCGAGACAGTATCCCTTCGCGTTCTGGGCGCTCGGGACTTTGAGGGCGGAGATTCGTCCACTACGAAAGCATGCGTTGCCAAATTGTTGCGTGGGAGTCAACTTCTTCCGCGCATTCAGGATGAACCGCGATGGCACGGTGCTGACCAGTTCATTGTAGGACGTGCCGAGCGCCGGGTAAAGGTCAGCCACCGTCAAATCCAGAACGCGCGACAGCGAGCATTCAAGGGTCAGGATGAGGTCTGGATCGCGCGGCGCTCCGCGCAGCTTTCCATCAGCAGTCGTGAACAGGGCCTCCGCTTCGAGGAGAGCCGTCATTTGGCTGTCAGCCGTATAGAGTACTGGGAAGGTATGCGGAGCGTTGTACCGGCCTCCGCGCTCGAAGGCACCAATAGCAGATAGGGGCGTGTCCCGCCAGCGGTCGGCGATCACACGGAAACTCGGTTCGGAGTGAGCGGTCAGTGGAGCGCACTCCAGCACGGCGATGATTTTCTCGATGGAATGCAATTGCGACTCGTTAGCCTGGCTGCCTGGCGCTCATGGCGTCAACGAACAGCTCCAGCGGGGTGAGATCCCCATTCTGGATGAACTCGATGGGGGCATGGTTCTCAAGATTCCGGTTGGGAGCATTGAGAAAGATGCGAGCATTCGTCTTGTCGCCAGCGTAGAGCTCAAGCAGGGCCACCCAGATCCGATAAAGACGCCGGAGTTCTCCCTGCAAGCTGCTGGCATCGGGAGACTTGCGAACGCCTGGGGCTTTCCGGCCGATGGCCTCCGCAATGATTGCTACCGGAACATTGAATTCACGCGCAATTCGACCCGCGTCCAGGCGGCCTGTTTGAGGATTGAACAGGGTCGGTTCCATAGCCGGAAGAGTATGAGCAACGGACATAAAGCACCTCTTACAAGCATAATATTAGATCGCAATAGTTTCGTCAAAGTTTCTTTACAGTATCGTGATCGTTGCGAAACGGGAATGGGCGAATGCAAGCGCGAGCACCAACTGGGATTGCAACCCACCTGACAGAGTGCTCGTTGTCGGCTGCTATGAGGGCTCATTGACAATCGCCCTACAGACCCGATTCATTTGGAACGGACTTTGCAAACTGACGCTCCAGCTAGCACCGATGCTTTGCGCAGGTTGCTGGACTTACGCCAGCATCCAGCACCGCTGCACGAAATCCGCGGGTCCCCTTCATTGAACAGGTCGCACAGGGCGCGGCTGATGACGAGATCCTGTTCCACTTGCTGCGGGGTGGGCCAGGGAGTTTTGGTGCTCCATTCCTGAATGTACGATGCGGGAATCAAAAGTCGATCTCCACGGGCTCGTTGATGATGAGTTTCCACTTGGCGACGCGCGGGGCTTCTTCAACGAGTGAAGCGATCAACGGCTTGACGGATGGGTTGAGAGGTATTGAAGTTTTTGCTGCTCTGACAAAGGGTTCGAGGGCGCCGGCTTTGGGTTTGTATCCGACCTGATCTAGCAGATATCCGAGCCGGCGGACGGCGGCATTGTCGTAGACCTCGGCGGCCTTGGCGAGTTTGCGGGCGTCGGACTGCGCTCCAATGTCTTTGACGATCTGGGCAAGCCCGTTGATGCCCCCGACTTGTGGAAGTCCCGGGCGCAATCGAGCAGAGTCAATCCAATACCGGCAATATTGGCGAAACCAGCGTCGCTTTTCATGCTTCCGAGCAAATCGGGCTGGTTGACCTGTGCGAAAGCTGCGGGGGACTGGTAAACAAACTGGAGCCGGTGACGGCCGATCTCGAAGTCACGAAGCTGCTTCGGAACGATCACCTGGAAGGTCATGGCCGCCTGGTGCGAGGAACCATGATAGGCTGCTGCGCGGAGCAGCGAGACACGATTTGAATGCCCATGGGGTCGACGCGGCCATGAGTTTCTACGCCAAACCGGCCACGTAAGCGCCTTCCTCGATGAAATTGCGTCGATCATGTAGCGGCCCGTGACTTCGTTGAACCTACCTGACAGCGTGCTTATTGTCGGACGCAATGAGGGCATCATTGAGAATCGCCCTACATACCCGATTCATTTGGAACCGGCTTTGCAAACTGATACTCCAGCTAGCACCGAAGCTTTGCGCAGAATAGTCCCCTTATAAATATTGGGACTTTATGGTTCTGCACCTGACTCGAAATCAGACATAGTCGCAAGGCTATCGGGGGTTCGAATCCCTCCCTCTCCGCCACATAGGCACAATAAAATCATATAGATATCGAGATATATCAAGGCCATATCTGTATACCTATTCAATTGGTTCTCTACTTCCCTTCTGTGGAAATTTTGCACCACAGCGCATCAAATCGCACACATAACGGATTAAAACAGGGTAACTACTCAGCCCAAAATCCTGCTGTTTTGATGACACCGCAGCGATCTGAACTGAGGGGTTCAGGAAGGACGCGAATTTAGACGGGAGTTGCTGTCTGGGTCAGTTTGGCAATCAGGTAGGCTCGGCCAGTTCAGTCATCGTGCGGCAACACGCGGCCAACGCGAACGCAGCTTGAGACAATGATGCATAATTTAGCATCAAATGATGTTATTATTGACGCATGGAGGTAGTATGCGAACCACAATCACACTTGATGATGAGTTGATGAAAACGGCGCAGGAGTACACCGGAGTAATGGAGCGGACGGCGGTGATTCAACTGGCTCTGAAGACCTTGGTTGAACTTGAGGCTGGACGGCGATTGGCATTACTCGAAGGCACGATGCCAGATTTTCCCGATATACCGCGAAGACGGTCAGAACTTCCAGAACGCCAGCACAATAGGAAGAAGGCGAGTTAAGGATGATTCTGGCCGATACCGGTATCTGGATTAGCTATTGGCATCGTGTCGGTGCTCAACCGAAGTTGCGTATATTGCTCAGCAAGAACAAGATACTCACGCACGAGTGTGTGATTGCCGAGTTGGCGCTGGGGTCCTTTCAAGATCGTTCAGGAACCTTAGCTGAGTTGGATAAATTACCAAAGGCCATGGTGGCCAGCATGAAGGAGATCCGGCGCATGATCGAGGCGCGCCGTTTCTACGCGAAAGGCATCGGCTTAACCGATGTTCACTTATTGGCATCGTGTTTAATATCTCCCTCAGTTAGGTTATGGACGGTCGACAAACGGCTTGGCGAGGTTGCTGAGTCATTAGGAATTCGTGCTTCTTGATAGAAAGAAAAGAAACCCTGTGACACTTGGATTCAAGGATCGGCTCGATGCCGACTCACAGATCACGATGCCTGGCTCGCGGTGCCCGGCGGCACGCTGCACGTCTTCCAGCGACGCGTCGTTTTCAAGGGCCGTGGTAATGAAGGTGGCACGCATGGAATGCGCGGAAAAACCCCGGTCCAGCCCTATGGCATTGCCATGTTTCCGCAACACCCGGTCGATGGCGTCGGGGTCCATCGGCCGGCGCGTCTCCTGCTGCCTCCGGTTATGGCTGTAGGGCCTGAACATCGGCCCCTCCGGGTCGGTCCCGTGCCCGGCGTAGAGCCCCAAATAGAAAACCCTGCTACTGAGACTTACTGATCGGTGGCACGCTTGCGAGACCCCTATAAAACGTGAACTCCGCCGCACTGGTGTGCGGCCAATGTGCGAGATCGTCGGCAGGAACAGCCAACGGTGCGGAGGTACACAGAGAATCTCCGAATTGCCATAAAGTCGATCAGCAGCGCATTCCAATATCGATCTAGCACACGGTTCAATTGTCTCAGGCCCCAGATCTCTTCTCGATCAGCTTCTGAGATTCCACCAAGGCTGCAACCGTGAGGTCTGCGAAAACCGATGCCTCAAACAGCGACTGACTACCCGCATTGCGTTTAAACTCCGGTAGTCTCTTCTTGACGGCGCGGTAACTGGCCAACATCTCAGGGACAGTAGTCACGTCTCCTGATTGCCGTAATATATTGCGCAATCCGGTCATAACTCCTTTTGGATTTCCACGATGGATTTGCGGATCGATTCCGTTGATGTCGCTTGTTGACCGCTGCGTCCTGTAGATTTTGCTCTCAAACACGAATACCCGGTGTTTGCCGTTGGTCGCATGAGAACGATAAAGAGCAAGACCAAGTTCGACCGGCATGTTGAAACGGGGAATCCCAGCCGAGAGCTCAATCCTGGAAAGATCGTGAATCGAAAAGTCCGACTTCTCGATGAGCCCGATGATCGTGTCGAGTCGTCCCTGGTTCGGAACACCGAGCGTGGCTTTGACGGCCAAACCTAGTTGCGTCACGCCCACAATGTAGGCCAAGTACAAGTTCTCGAACTGCTCGTCGTAAGGGATATTGAGAAAAACGGACTGGATGCGTCTGGGTCTTGCCACGCCTAGCCTACCGCTTGCCGCTGGCCCGTAACTTAGCCCGGGACGTCGCTTTCTTGGCTGCAACTGCGGAGTATTTGCTTCCTGAACGCTTGGAGGTCTTTCGACTGGAAGGTGCGTTCATTATGCTGCGCACCCTAGCGACCCGCTCGGGGCTCAAACCGAGTAGGCGCCCCATCTCCTCGGGACTTGGCACCGGATTGGAAATGACATACGCGTTCATGCCCATATTATAGGCTGATTTGGGCCCGAAGGACCAAAACGATTTCGTAGACCTTCGCAAGTATCTGTTTCAACGCGCAAGGAAAACTCATTTAAGGCAGCCCGCAACGTCTGATGCCGTTTTTAGTGGTTTTGACATTGTCAGATATTATTGTTTATATTTTTGACATTGCGAGGTCCCAATGAGTGACGGGCCCCATAAAAGCTTGAAGATGTCTCTGGCGTGGCAGAGGGTCGCTGAGCGAGCCGACAATGGTGCGTTTGAATGCGAAGAAATCAGCAAGGCGCTGATCCCGGCTCTTGAGCGGGACTGCCGGACTGAGATGAGCCCCGAACTGGTCGACGACGTGCGCACCCTCATCGAGGTACAGGATGCGTCCTTATTCAAGCGCGACCTACGGCCGCAACTTGAGGCTCTTCGCACGGACGCGGGCTGCGGAATCGGCAGTAGCCTGCTGGATAACTTGATTCAGCTTTCGCCGGAAGGAGTTGCGGACTTCGATTCTCTGGCCAGGGCGATGGCCGATGCGCTTGAGGATCGCGCCGAGCGCCGATCCCGGCAGGTCGAAGAGCATTATCACCGCAAGTCAACAGCTTCCCGGGCGCAAAACACGCGCGAGCGCATGGAGCAGTCGATCTCGGGTTCCCCGATCCGCGCGCTGGCACGACAGATCTTCAAGCTCGAGAATCCTTCTAGGGCGCACTCGACACTTCGGCAACAGGGACTCGACGATGGGGTCAAACTATGAAGACAGGAAGCAAAGAGCTGTTCTCCGGCTGGCCACGCTTGATGATGGACGTCATCGAGCCGGGGGTTCGGCCTCGCCGAGGACCGGCAGTATGTCGGATCGGGATGAATGTTGAGTTTTCGACCGCTAGCCTGGAGTCCTACTTTTTCGCGCGGTGGGAGCCTGTTGCTTACGACGCGCTACTGGTAGCGGTAGCCGTGGAATTCGCGGATCGCATACAACGGCGTCCGGCCTACAGCTGGGAGCGAGAGATCGAACTGCGCATCCCGGTTCACGATCCGGACCGATGGAGGGCCAAATCGGTTGCAGGTGCCTTGCACGATTCGCTCTCCTTCCTCACCGGTGATCGGTGGCGCATCGATTTCTGCGCGCGTCGCAAGAAGGTTGACCAGCCGCACCAGGGGATGCTCAGTCTTCAACCCGGAGTGGACGCCGTGATCCCTTTCAGCAACGGTCTGGATTCCCGTGCAGTTGCAGGAATTTTGGGGCGAGAATTGGGCCCCAGGCTGGTTCGCGTTCGACTCGGATCAGAATTACAGGATCGTGAAGGGATTTCCCGCGGCAGAGAAGCGTT
>JBEKGF010000121.1:0-7707 GCA_050012935.1 Edaphobacter sp.
TTTGTGCCCAATACCCATTGAAGTGGATTTCTGGCCAACGCTGCGATGAAGTAGCGATTTCATCGTAATGGGCGGCGCCCGCCAGCGACCGCAGCGCGCTGAGGTCAGGACGAGTCGCGAGTGCTTCAGCGAGAGAGTGTTGCTCGTCCGGAACTGCCTCGTCATAAGCATTCAGCTCTTCCGTTGTCTCGATGTATTGGTCAGGAGCCAGCCCCAGCACCTGCGCCAATCCATAACTGAACCCCCGCGTGTCAGCTTGGGCAGCCACTAGGTTCTGTTTCTCCACTTGCAATTCAACGTTGGCCCGCGGAGCGTCGGTGTGAGTTCCGGTCCCTTGGGTCACTTGGTCGTCCGCTAGATGCAGCAATGCCCCAGCAAGCTCAATCCGGCTTTGAACGGCGCGTTCTGTCGCTTTGGCGCGCTGCAGCGCCAAATACTGATTGACGACTATGCTGGCAATTGTCTCCTGCGCATTGGCTGACTCGAAGAACGATGCTCGCTCTCTCTGCTTTTGTGCCTGATAACTTCGCCATGCAGCAACCGAAATGATGGGAACATCGAAGTTCGATCCTAGCTGCACATTGCTATAAGGTCCGATGGAATAAGGAGCCACTTCCTGACCGATCACAGTCGCCGTGTTAAGCCTTATGGACTGCTCCTCGAGAGACAGTGACGCCTTTGGCAGAAACGCGGATCGGGCGATCTTCGTTGTTTGCTTGCTTTCAAGGGCCTCAAGGCGAGCCGCTATTAGTTGCGGATTCTGCTCAAGGGCCAACTTCACCGCCTGATGCAAAGATAGCGAAATAGGAGAACTGGTCGACAGGTGTGTGAGTGTGCCGGATGCCACATCCTGGGTGCTTTGAACCACCAGGCGAGCACCATCGCGAGAGTTCATCTGTCCATGCAACATGCCGGAAGGTACGCAACCGATTGCGAAGCCCAAGGAGAAGATCAGTGCTGCCGCAGAGCGATTTGCAGACAGAAGAGTAGTGCGTCGCCTGGTCGGCTCATCGGATTTGGATTGGCGGGCACTGCTCACGATTCATGTCTCCAGTACGGTGAGACTAACCACAAGGGACACAGGCATATCCCCCACAATCACTCTGGTGATGAGAATCCCACGCCATGGCGGCCAAGAGAATCCCCATTGGTGCTGTCCTCTTCCCACCCCATTGAGTAGTAGTTTTCGAAACGGTCCTGGATGACCGTCTTTGTCCGGCTCGGTTGCGCCCATTCGTGAGCACACCGTTCATCGGTTGCGCGGCATAGCTCAAACCTACCCGAATGGGTTGGACTCGGGCTGCCCGAAATGATCGTGCCTCACCGGGAGCGAACGGGCACAATCAAGTTCCGGGAAGATTCCGATGATCACGGGAGGAGAAAGAACAACATGCCGAAGTTTCTATCAGCGACCGTTTCAAATGCGTTCGGCTTCATCGTTCCGACCATGCTGGGGACATTGCTCTTCTTCACCATCATCGGAGTCTTTGGAATCTGGATGGCCGTCGGCGGGCTAGTTTTCGCTGTAACCCTGGCATCGGCGATTGTTGGACGGCTTCCGGCGGAAGAGGAAATGCGATGAGCCTCAACCCCGCGACGCTTGCACGGGTGCAGTTTGCCTTCACCGTGAGCTTTCACATCATCTTCCCAACCATGTCGATTGGACTTGCGATGTTCCTCGCCGTGGTCGAGGGTCTCTGGCTCAAAACCAAGGACGCCATTTATCTTCAAATCTACCGATTCTGGCTCAGCATATTTGCAATGGGGTTCGGGGTTGGAGTTGTAACTGGCCTTGTGCTCTCGTTCGAGTTCGGCTTGGGCTTTGCTCGATTTGCCCAATTGGCGGGTCCGGCCATTGGCCCGTTGATTGCTTTGGAAGTTCTCACTTCGTTTTTCCTCGAAGCCGGGTTTCTTGGCATCATGCTCTTCGGGATGCACAGAGTCGGACCAAAGCTGCACTATCTCGCAACCTGCATGGTCGCTCTGGGTACACTCCTGTCGGCGTCGTGGATCTTGGCGGCCAATAGCTGGATGCAAACGCCTGATGGCGTAGTTGTCAAGGACGGCCGTCTCGTGGTGACCAATTGGTGGCACGTCATCAACAATCCATCATGGCTTTTCCGCTTGCCGCATATGCTGACCGCGGCTTACCTTACTGCATCTTTCCTGGTGGCGGGAGTTGGCGCATGGTACTTGTTGCGTGGTGAGCATCTTGCTTTTGCCAAGAAGAGCGTGGCCCTTGGCACTGCGTTCGCGACCATCCTGATTGCCGGACAGGTCTTCATTGGCGACATTCTCTATGGGACGATGTTGAAACATCAACCATCTAAAATGCAGGCAGCCGAAGGCTTTTGGGAAAAACAATCACCTTCGCCGGCGCCTTATTACTGGATCATCGTCCCGGATCAGAAGCGACAGCGAAATCGCTTCGCTTTCGGAATCCCGTACCTGGGCAGCATCTGGCTAACACACAGCCTCCGCGGCAGCGTGGACGGGCTGAAAAACACCCCTCCCGACCGGCAACCCACTATGGGAATGGTATTTTACGGCTTTCGCATCATGTACGGCATCGCCATCCTGATGTTTGCAGTAGCAACAGCATCGCTTTGGCTACGATGGAAACGCTGCCTTTTTACTAACAGATGGTTTCTCCGCTGTCTCGTCGTCATGACGCCGTCCGGAATTGTTGCAACGCTGGGAGGATGGTATCTCGCAGAGACCGGGCGTCAACCGTGGGTGATATTCGGCCTGTTGAAAACAATTGACGCCGTGTCGCCCGTACCGGCGCAAACACTACTCGCGACGCTCATAGCCTTCGTCTGTATCTACGCATTCTTCATGGCCGCGTTTCTGTTTTTTGTTTTGCGCACGATCCGCAGGGGACCTGGTTTGTCGCCATCTCACGCCGAAGCTTCTGGATCACTCAAGAATGCGCTCCGTCCCCAGGTGTTGGACAGTGCGAACGCCAATGCGGTGTTGGGGAGTTAACGAAATGATTCTGCCTATGATCTCCGCGTGTTTCACGGCTCTTTCCGTTACCCTCTACGTATTGCTCGACGGCTTTGACCTTGGGGTCGGTGCACTGCTCTTGTTGCAACCGCATGAGAGGTCGCGAGACCACATGGTTGATTCCATCACTCCAACCTGGGACGGTAACGAGACCTGGCTGATCATGACGGGCGTCACCCTGCTCGCAGCGTTCCCCATTGCGTATGGCATTCTAATGCCCGCTCTTTACCTGCCAATAATTGTGATGCTCCTGGCCCTCGGACTGCGTGGCGTCTCATTTGAATTCCGCGTCCAGGCAATACAGTATCGTCGGAAATGGGACCTTGTATTTGCTTTGGGGTCCATTGTGGCGGCATTCATGCAAGGCCTGATACTTGGAGATCTGCTTCAAGGAATCTCAGTCGAGGGGATCACATTCAACGGAAGTGTTCTCGATTGCTTCAGGCCATTTCCATTGCTGTGCGCGGTTTGCGTTCTCGCCGGATACGTTGTACTCGGCGCTTCATGGCTAAAATTCAAGGCGACAGATCAACTTCGGAAATTTGCGGAACGAACCTTGAGAGTCGCATTGCCCCTATTCCTCGCGGCGTTCATTGCTGTCGGCTGGTTCTCTTTCGCCGTACAGCCAGGGATTTTTGTCGCTTGGCAGGCACACACGGTGGTCCTTGCCACACTGAGTGGCATCATGATCGTAGCCGCGTTCGTCATATTCGCGGGCATCAACAAACGACCCGATGCGCGCCCATTTGCCGCAAGTCTGGCAATGGTCGCAGCAGGTATCGTGGGTCTGGCAGTTCTGGTGTTTCCAGACATCGTTCCGTTCCGCGTTTCTCTTTGGGATGCTTCGGCATCGAGGCTCAGCCAGATCTTCGTGCTCACTGGAGCTGCTTTCGTCTCTCCGGTAGTTTTGGGATACTCTTTCTTCGCTTACTGGGTATTTCGAGGGAAGACTCCGCAGAAGGGATGGGATGGATGAGTCACAGAGCGAAACAACTGATCTGGTTTACCGGAATTTACGTAGGTTCCCTCTTGACGTTCGCGCTTGTCTCGTTTCTGATTCGTTCAGCCTTGCGGGTTCTCTGAGATGTGGGTCCGTGGATGCAAGACCCGAAGCACCGTCTATTGTTGTTTTCTGCAACGATGAAAAACCTCTTGTTACAGATCCGAGCTTTTAAGCAATCCGGAGAAAACACGAAATGCGCAACGCTATCCGCATCATCACAATAGCCGCCATCGTTTCCTGCTTCGCAAACCTGCCACCGCTCGCACTCACGCAAACGGCCGAAAAGACGACGCCTCCTCCCTCCATCGCAGTCGCACCCCAATACGACACGACCCACGTGTATGTGGCGCCTGCCGATGTCGATGCATTCGTCGCTAGCTTCCTTGGCACCTTCGGCGGAACGAGCACCAAGCAGGTAGTAGTTACGGTGACACCAACACCTAGCCTGACAAGCTCTCAACTATTGCAAACCCCTGTGGGAACAGTGTCATTGTTCGGATTCAGAACACCAATTCCCGCTCCATTCGGCTCTGAGCGAACAGGATATTTGGTCAGCGACATGGATGCTGCAATCACAAAAGCCAAGGCTACGGGAGCGGATGTAGTTGTGACGCCATTTCCCGATCCAATTGGGCTTGATGCCGTGATTCGATGGCCCGGAGGCGTGATGACTCAGATCTATTGGCATACTACTAAGCCTTCGTATGCTCCGTTTGTAACGGTACCGGAAAACCGCGTATACGTTTCGCCCGACAGTGTGGAGACTTTCCTGCGGAGTTTCCTAGCCTTTTCCGGCGGGCGGGTGATTTCGGATGAAGCAGCGGCACAGGGCATTGAAATTGGATTGCCTCAGGTCTCCTATCGGCGAATCGGTGTGGAGTCGGCCTTCGGAAAAATGACAATATTCGTGACAGACCGCTACCTTCCTTTCCCCCACGGTCGCGAGACAACCGGCTACGAAGTAGCGGACCTCGAATCAACATTGGCAAAAGCGAAATCACTGGGAGCTAAGCTGCTCGTCCCTCCCACTCCTATCGAGAAGCGAGCTTCAGCCATCGTGCGGTTCCCCGGCGGATACATCGCAGAGATTCATTCTGTTTCCCATTAGATCGAGTGTTGATGATTGTTTCGCCAATCAGCTCATCCACTATTTGGACCTATCTAACCCTATGAGGTCTCCGGACCTCCCCACTTAAGGGGCGTTCAAAGGACGCGATTCAAGAACATACTGTGTTTCAGTCGCACTCGATTTCACCACCGCAGAATGAAACAGTGCATGCGGGCTTTGGCAAGACGCTCAAAGCTTCACAGAAGCCGATTCGTTCTCGCAATCGAATGCGTCGAATTTTCATCGACTACAAGGAGAACCGCATGTTCCATGAGAACTTCTACTCTGGTCTGGGTGTTTTGGTCAGCCTGGCGTTTGCCATTCTTCCGGCTGGGCTAATGGCACAGAAGCAGCCTTCAAAAACCGTGGTCACAAACATCGTGCTTGTCCACGGAGCATTCGCGGACGGTACGAGTTGGTCAAAAGTCATTCCACTTCTGGAAGCAAAGGGCTATCACGTTACGGCGGTCCAGAATCCTTTGACCTCGTTGGCTGATGATGTTGCGGCCACGAAGAGAATCGTGGCGGTCCAGGATGGCCCCGTTATCTTGGTCGGTCACTCCTGGGGTGGAGCTGTGATCACCCAGGCGGGCGACGACCCGAAGGTTGCCGGCCTGGTGTACGTCGCTGCATACGCGCCGGAGGTAGGGCAGTCTGCGAATGACGCAAGCGGCCCATACGGCTTGACAGAAGGTCAAAAGCAGATTCGAGTGGACAGCGAGAAGTTTGCGTATATGACTTCCGAGGGGATTCTCAATGACTTTGCGCAAGGCTTACCCCTTGCTGAACGCAAAATAGTTTTCGCGGTGCAGGGGCAGAGCTATGGGCCAATGTTCGGCGAAAAACTAACAGTTTCGGCGTGGAAGACGAAGCCGTCATGGGTTGTTATCTCGGCAGATGATCGCATGCTCCCGCCTGCCATGGAAGAAGCACAGGCAAAGAAACTAGGAGCGACGGCGGTGACTTTGCAAACGTGCCATCTCGCAATGCTGCAGGAGCCCGCGAGAGTTGCCGACGTGATTGACGACGCTGCAAAAAACGCTTTGAGCAAATAGGCAAGCGGCAAATTCGCTAAGTCGACGAGAGAAAACCTAAGTCAACCCCCAGGAGGACATCATGTCCGCAGTCGTCAAAAACATAGTATTGGTCCACGGAGCGTTCGCTGACGGATCAAGCTGGTCCAAAGTCATCCCCATACTTGAGCAAATGGGATACAGCGCGGTGGCCGTGCAGAACCCTCTGCTTTCACTGGCTGATGAAGTCGCCTTCACAAAGAGAATCATCGCACTTCAGGACGGTCCTGTGATCCTCGTTGGCCACTCGTGGGGAGGCGCGGTGATCACCCAAGCAGGCGATGATTCCAAGGTAGCCGGCCTTGTTTATGTCACAGCCTACGCACCCGAGGTCGGGCAATCTGCTAATGATGCGAGCGGTCCGTTCGGCTGGACGGAAGGACAAAAGCAGATTCGGGTCGATAGCGAGAAGTTTGCGACTGTGACCTCCGAAGGCATGCTGGAGCGAATAGCAGAGGGACTACCGCTGGCAGACAGGAAACTGTTCTTTGCGGTGCAAGGGCAGAGCTACGGGCCGATGTTCGACGAGAAGGTCACGGTTGCCGCGTGGAAGACCAAACCCACCTGGGCAGTCATCTCGACCAAAGACCAGATGCTGCCCCCAGCCATGGAACTGGCGTCTTCTAAAACAATTGGCGCTGTAACGACGACGATCTCTACATGCCACATGTCCATCTTGGAAGCACCAGACTTAGTCGCAGCCGTAATCGATGAAGCAGCGAAGAGCGCGCTGAACAAGTGAAATGAATGGACGCACCGTGTACCGCGAGCCGTCGGCTTGCCAAATATGAAATCCAGAAGGGAAATTGCAATGGTTGATGAAGAGCTCCACGTCGCACCCAAGACGCTGACGTCGTTTGACCCAACATCATTCCTATTGGTGCCCGCTAAACGATTCCAAGATCTGCGTGTGGGAGAGATTTTCCGGGCGCCCAGCCGTACACTGACGGACGCACACTCAGCCGCATTTCAAACGGTGTCAGCGGACAATCATCCGGTGCATTACGACGCAGTATGGGCGGCACGGCATGGCCATTCTGCACCTGTCGTTCATGGACTTCAGGTGCTTGCATTCACCGCGCCTGGAGCGACGTTGTTTCCCCATTACATCGGAGAAGTGTTCATCGCTTTCACTGAGCTTTCCTGCAAATTCCTAAAAGAAGTACATTCCGGCGACACGCTCTATCCGGCTCTGGAAATTGTCGAGCTGTCCACGGAGGGATCGAACGGGATTGTCACAACGAGTGTGACCGTCTTCAATCAGCGCAATGAACTTGTGCTCTCCGGTCAGCACAAGTATCTATTGAAAACGGAATAAGACCTGCTGCTTCATGAAATTCACTCAGGTCTATCGGGAATGCTAACCCGCAGCGAACATGTGATGAAAGGAAAAGTCGATGCCTTTACAAGACAATGCCCGAGTACTACCGAGCCGGCGGGAATTCATAACCGGCGCCGCTGGAGCCTCGGCAATGGCGTTCTTGCCTCATCGGGCCATTGCTTCCATGTCCCTT
>JBEKGF010000122.1:0-7214 GCA_050012935.1 Edaphobacter sp.
ACCACCAGGGAGCGCGATACACCCAGGGACAAGATGCCAGAAAACCAGAACCAATTTCGACTGACGAACACATTTTCGCCAGAATCGCATGATGAGAAGCTTCTTCGTCTTACGCGGAAACTGGAGGTCTATCGTGATCCCGAACAGCTCATATGTGCCTTGCCGGCAGAACTGTTCGAACTTCTCCACGGGAACAGTCTGGTACTTGCATTTCGCGATGGATCGAATACCACTTCGTGGCTCGCGATCGATAGCAAGAGAAACTCGATAGCATCCACGCCAAAAGGCCTAGACGCCCAGAAATCCCTGCACGCTTGGATCGAGGAGCGACGGAAGCCCTTCGTCCTTTCGTCGCTCAAAGAACAAAGCCCCTTCCCGGAACTCACGGACCTCTTTCAGGAATGGGGAAATCAATCGTTCTGTGTATTCCCTTTGAACACTGCGATCCGCTGTATAGGGGCCATCTGTATCGGCCGAGCACAGCCCGACGCGTTTTCTGAAGCGGAGGTTAACCTCTTCTCCCTTATCTCGGACTTTGTAGCGCTGGCTGTTGACGATCGGATGGCGCGCGCCCAGTTGGAAAGCGAACGCACCAGATTGAGCCTCATTCTGGACCTGAACAATAGTGTCGTAGCCAATTTGAAGTTGCGCGACGTGCTGCAGTCCATCTCCCCGAGCATTCGTAAGGTAATGCGGTTGGATCTCGTGTCCTTGGTTCTGCCGGACAAAGATGGCCAGCATACCAGAATCTATGCGTTGGACTTTCCAGACGGCAAAGGACTGGTCCAGGAGGATGTGCTGACTCCATTTGATGGTTCTGTCTCGGGACAGGTACTACGTTCCGGAAAGCCGTGGGTGGGCGACGTCGGCGAGTTGCCCAAATTGGGTGTCAGCCATCAGAATGCGCTGAAAATAGGCCTGCAGACCTTGTGTATGCTTCCGCTGAGCCGTGGCAATCGAATTCTCGGTGTCCTTTGCCTGGCCCGCCTCCGGAAGAATGCTTTCACCCAACCTGACGTGGATTTCTTATCGCAGATTGCAGGACAAATAGCGATCGCCATTGACAATGCGTTGGCCTATCGTCTGATTTCGGAACTCAAGGACCAACTCACTCAAGAGAAGCTCTATCTCGAAGGCGAACTACGCAGCGAGATGAACTTTGAAGAGATCATTGGGAATAGCGCTGCGCTACGAAAAGTTTTGCATCAAGTCGAAGTGGTGGCTCCAACGGGTTCGACTGTTCTTATTTACGGAGAAACGGGGACCGGGAAGGAACTGATTGCCCGGGCTGTTCATAATCTCAGCGACCGCCGCTCGAACGCCTTTGTGAAACTGAATTGCGCAGCGATTCCAACGGGTCTGCTGGAAAGCGAGCTTTTTGGACACGAAAGAGGGTCGTTCACTGGCGCCGTAACGCAGCGAATTGGACGGTTCGAGTTGGCATCGCCGGGGACCATATTTCTGGATGAGGTGGGCGAGATACCGCTTGATCTACAGCCAAAACTACTGCGTGTCCTGCAGGAGCGGGAGTTCGAGCGTTTGGGCAGTTCCCGTACCCTACGCACCAACGCCCGACTCATTGCGGCGACCAATCGCGATTTAGGCGCAATGGTTGAAACACAGACATTTCGCTCCGATCTGTATTACAGATTGAACGTATTTCCAATCCGTGTTCCGGCCTTACGGGAACGCCCAGAAGACATTCCCTTTCTGGTCCGGCACTTCGCCCAGCACATTGCACGCAACATGAAGAAGCAGATAGACACCATCTCTTCTGAAACCATGAGCGCACTGGTCCGCTATCCCTGGCCCGGAAACATCCGCGAAATGCAAAATGTTATTGAACGGGCAGTGATTCTCTCTCGAGGTCCGGTGCTCCATATTCCGTCGGCCGATCTCAAGTCGCGCATCCCTGATGGCGGCGAGACGAGCGGATTTGCGACCCTCGAAGAGGTCGAAAGGAAACATATTCTGTCGGTCCTGGAACAGACGAATTGGGTCTTTGGGGGCCCGAATGGCGCAGCAGTGCGTCTCGGGATGAAAAGACCTACTCTGCAATTTCGGATGCAAAAGCTAGGCATCACTCGTCCACCGCGTTCAATTCCTGCGAGCACTCCGGCACAATCGACCTAGTGCCAATCGACTGGCGCTCCGCCAACGCATCGGCATCGCTGCTTCCGCCCTCGAACTTGATCCTCATAACCTGCCCAATCTGCGGACAAATTGATTGAGTGCGCAATCGGCCAATGGATTGCTGTAACTGGTTCGGGAATACACGAGACCTATGGCCGACAGCTTACAGACTGAGATCGCAGTGGAAGGTCGATTGGGTCAACCAGGGTACCCATTGGCTGCAACGAACGATGCGCTATTGGTAACCAGGGCGCAAAACGGCGAGTATCTGGCGTATGTCGAGCTTTGCAGACGCCATCGCGAAATGGTGTTCCGAACAGCACTGAGAATTACCCGAAACCCGGACGACGCTGAGGACGTTCTCCAGGACTCATGGATGAGGGCCTTTGCCCATATTGGCTCTTTTGATCAAAGATCCGCCTTCTCGACCTGGGTAACGCGAATCGCAATTAATTCAGCTCTGATGACGATGAGAAGGAGACGAACAAGAAGGGAGTTGTCGTTGGATGACCCTATCGATTCTGATAACCACAGGGTTATTGAAATGTTAGAACCTTCCCGAAACCCAGAGGAGCGATGTCTGGAGACAGAACGAACGCGACTGGTCCACCAAGCCATTAAGCGTTTACCTCCAAAGCTGCGTACGGCAATAACAATCCGTCAATCTCACGATGGGTCCGTGAATGAACTTGCAATGTTGGCCGGGGTTTCACTCCCGACGATGAAGTCTCGGCTTCTAAGAGCGAGACACAGACTTCGCGAGTCGCTTTCAAATGTCTTAGAAATAAGATCCGTGTCCAAGGTGTTGCTGCGGACGAATGAAATGGATTCAGTCCGAACAATACCGCGGCGCAAAGAGAGGTCTGAGAAGAGCGCAGTTGCTCGCGATCTACACTCTGTCAGCGACCGCACCGTCCGACTCAACGACACCAGCGTCAACACCGGCAGCGCTGAGGCCTGCAATTGGGTGATTGGTTAACGTGTCGCGTGTGAATCGTTCAGTGACGACGGAGTTTCCGATGGCCAATCAATTGCCAACTGAGATCACGATGGCTAGCCAAGTGGGTGAAATTGCAACCGTGATCGAGATGCTTCGATCCGACCCACAGGTGTCATCTCGGGTCCGTGGACGTGAGGCAGCTTTCCTGATAGCGATGCGGGAAGCGTTGATGAATGCCGTCATCCACGGCAATCGTCGCGACCCCTCAAGAAAGGTCTACGTGCGATGCGACTGCGAACCGGATAACTCTCTTTTGATCTCAATTCGAGACGAGGGCGACGGATTTGACCCCAGCAGTGTCCCGATCCCAAAAGATACGGGAGGAGATCGGAGGCGGGGTATTCATCTTATGACTTCTTTTATGGATGAAGTTCAGTTTCGAAGGAACGGCACAGAAGTCTACATGCGAGTGACTGGACACCAAGATCCCGAGCAATGAGGGAATTTACAAATAGGAGACTCCGGAGACTAACGCATGCTGAGAATCACGGTAAAAGAGAAAGATTCCGAACAGAGATGGACTCTTCAAGGCCGACTGACCAAAGAATGCGTCACCGAGTTGGTCTCAAATTGGCGGGAGGCTCGCAGCCGACCGTCGGCGGGAAATCGCATTGTTGACCTTAATGAGATCACAGTAATCGACAAGAGTGGCGAAGAGGTCCTCTCAATGATGATCGGCGAAGGTGCCACGTTTGTGGCAACAGGTCTTTATACAAAACATCTCCTGGAAGCGCTGTACGAGCGAGCAGGAAACTCCCCGCTTCAAGGTTGATCCCAATCTGTTCGAACGCTATAGCAGCACCAGTTCCGTCTCTGCTAACCGACGCGCCTGGTGACCTGCAATCGTCCCGGAACAGGAAAGGCCCCTGATTGACAAAGTTCTTTCAATTTATCGGCGATGTCACTTTGTTTGGACTTCAGGCGGTCGCACGATTCTTTAAGCCGCCGTTCGAACTCCACGAGATTTGGAGCCAGATTGCAGAGGCAGGCTCGCGCTCCTTTCCTCTCGTCGCAGCCTCCGGCTTCGCTTTGGGCGTAGTGATGACATTGCATACGCGAAGCACGCTGGTGATGTTCGGCGCCGGAGCAATGATTCCCAGGGTTCAGTCACTCGCCTTCTTCGTCGAGATCGGCCCACTTTTCGCTGGACTGCTTGTAGCGGGACGCGTGGGCGCCGGAATCGGAGCCGTGCTTGCGAACATGAGAGCAACGGAACAGATAGATGCCATCGAAGCGCTTTCGATCGATTCCTTCAAGTTTCTAGTGGTCCCCCGCATTGTCGCATGCGTCTTCGCCATGCCCTTGCTGACGGTGTTCATGGACTTTTCCGGGCTCCTCGGGGGATTCTGCTCCGAATATGCGCTGTCCCATCTTTCGTTTCGGCTCTATGTCACACGCGCCTTCACGGACCTTCAGTGGTCCAATTTCATCCCGCCCACATTGAAGACAACCGTATTCGGTTTCATCATCGGGACGGTCTCCGCTTTCTTCGGTTACACGACGAACGAGGGAGCCGACGGCGTTGGGCGTGCTGCGACGAACAGTGTCGTCATCTCCTCTCTGTTGATCATTTTGGCAGACGTCATCCTGGTCAAGCTGATCTTCCTCATCTTCCCGGAGAATGCGATATGAACGAAGCGAATCAACCTGCTGTCGCACTCGATCACGTCTCGAAGTCATTTGGAAATAGACAAGTCCTCCACGATCTCTCGCTTTCTGTAACTCCCGGTCAAGCACTTTGCATTCTGGGCAGAAGTGGGACTGGGAAGAGCGTCACCCTCAAGTTGATGATTGCACTGCTGCGACCCGACACCGGACAGATTCGGATTGCGGGGGACAACATCGCGGAACTGGAAGGCGAGCAACTATCCCGTGTTCGCCGCAAGATGGGTTTTCTGTTTCAGAGTGCCGCCCTATTCGATTCTTTGACGCTGCACGACAATCTGGCCTTGCCTCTCCGCCGCCTCACCAATAAATCCAGACCAGAGATCGAAGAGGCCGTTGATCGAGTTCTGGGCCAGGTTGGTTTGGCATCCGATAAGAACAAGACGCCAGTCGAGCTATCCGGTGGCATGAAGAAGCGCGCTGGACTCGCGCGCGCCCTGGTCCTGGAACCGGAACTGTTGCTCGTAGATGAACCCAGCAGCGGTCTGGATCGCATCACGGCTTCAGAGATCGATGACCTGCTCCTCGAACAGAAAACGGGAGAGAAGACAACGATGGTCATCGTCACTCACGATGAACGAGGCGCCAGACGCGTGGGTGATCGTTTTGCGGTCCTCGATGAAGGGCACCTCCTCGCGTTCGGCACGATAGAGGAACTCGACCAGCATGAGAACGCTATCGTGCGGAAGCTTATTGCGGGGTAATGACTAAATGTCGAATCGAAACATCACCGTCGGAATCTTCGTCGCAGCCGGCGTTTCGCTCTTCACCTTCGGGATCTTCCTGATCGGCAATCAGCAGAAGGCTTTTGCACGCCATTTCGATGTTTATACCGAATTCGCAAATCTCGATGGCGTCGCAAAAGGCGCCAAGGTGCGGGTCGCAGGCATGGATGCGGGAGAAGTCGTCGATATCGCAGTTCCGGACCGGCCGCCAGCGAAGTTCCGACTCAAATTGAGGATCGAACAACGCCTGCACGTTCTGGTGCGAACCGACTCTGTAGTCACAATCGCCACAGAAGGTGTCGTCGGAGACAAGTTCCTGCTCGTAAACCAGGGAGGCCAACAGACTTCAGAGGCAGCTTCGCTGACGACCCTTCCCAGCAAGGAGCCCCTGGACCTGTCCGACCTGATGGAAAAGAGCGCCGGCATGCTGAAGGATGTGAACGGCATGATGAAGCAGGTCGGAGGAAAGCTGAATGGCGCTCTCGATGCAATCACTACCACTGTAAATAATGCTGACGATGTCGTCGTTGGCTTGAAGGAAGGAAAAGGCCCGGCTGGGATGTTGCTGCGGGATGAAGCCACGGCGGAACGGCTTCGTCAGACAGTGGAGAACGCAAGGCAGGCTACATCGGCTCTCAATCACGCTTCAAGCCAGGCCGACGCATTGGTCTCCGATCTTCGGTCGCGGGACCTTGGACAGAAGGCCGACGATGCGATCGTCAGCGCGAAGAGTGCGGCACAACATATCGACGCCACTTCCGAGCAGCTACATCAAACCTTGACCAAAGCTCTAGGTCCAGATGATCGGGGAGAGGATGCCGCCACGAATATCCAGCAATCCTTGTCGAATCTCGATCAAGCAACAGGGAATATGGCGGAGGACACCGAGGCGCTCAAGCACAATTTCTTCTTCCGTGGATTCTTCAAGCGTCGCGGTTACTACAACCTCACCAATCTCAAGCCAGATCAATATCGCCACGACAAGCTCTTCGCCAACCCTGAAAATCATCGCGAATGGTTGACCACAGAAGATCTTTTTCAGCCCGCGTCGAACGAGCTTGAGATGCTCTCCCTGGTGGGAAAGAAACGCCTCGATGCCGTCGCGACCCAATTGGGAGATTCACTCGTGGCTAGCGCCATAGTAGTCGAAGGTTACTCGGCGGCACAGGACCATGAGGAACAGTTTTCCTTGTCGCGCAATCGCGCCATCTTGGTCAGCCAGTATCTTCACACTCGTTATCACCTGGACTCCCGGAACGTAGGTGTCGTGTCTCTGAAGGAACTACCTCCGCCAGGACTGCACAAGGATAAGTGGGATGGTGTCTGCATGGTCATCCTCAAATGAACGAAGACAATCGGAAGGAAAAGGATGATCGCAGAAGTCGAAAGTAGTACGCAGTGGAAGCCTAAATCAAATCCGTGGCTGATTGCGGCAACAGTCGCTCTTGCTGCCTTCATGGAGGTTCTGGACACCTCCATAGCGAACGTTGCGCTGCCACATATTGCCGGCGACCTCGGTGCCAGCACCAGTCAAGGAACCTGGGTGCTCACCAGCTATCTGGTCTCAAACGCGATCATCCTGCCGGTGGGCGCATGGGCTTCCAGCGTCATCGGCCGCAGGAATTTTTTTCTGCTTTGCATCATGATTTTCACCGTCGCAAGTTTTCTGTGCGGTATCTCTCCTTCGATGC
>JBEKGF010000123.1:0-6972 GCA_050012935.1 Edaphobacter sp.
TCGCCTTCGATCGCTTGCTGGAACGCATACATATCGGTCTTGCCCGGATGTAGCCCACCGATCGTGGCGTGCTGGTAGATTGCTCCCTTGCGGTACGTGATGCAGTCAATGATCACATTCCAGTTTCTTGGCAGCCCGGCTCCGTACGTGCCTGGAAACTCGCCGTAAGGCCCTTCGTCGTGGATCATGCCTTCGCTTGTAACTACGCGGCCTTCCAGGACGATCTCCGCGTTCGCGGGAACCGTTAGATCGTTTGTCTCGCACCTCACAATCTTGGCCGGCTCACCCAGAAACCCGCCCAGCTTATCCCACCCATCGATTCCGGCGCCTGGGTGCCGCATCATCGAAGCGATCTTGTCCAGGGTTGGTCCACCAATACAGACTGCGATGGGCATATCCTTGCCCATCTCGTGGTAACGTTGGCCAGCAATGGAGCCACCGTGAAACCACGCTCTCATATCTACGTTGGTCATATTCTTCGAGCGATACATCATCCGCTGAATGGCATCGTTGATTTCTCCTGTCATCGGATTCCGAGTCACTATGCGTGTGTCATTGATGTATGCCTGGCCGTCTCGAGGATGATGATTGAACAATGGCAGGATTGTCAGATCAACATCATCACCGCGCAGAATTACGTCCTTGCACGGAGCTGTCTCTACAAGCTCCGCCTTATAGTGAAGATTGGACCGGCGCGCAATCTCGCTCCCGACCTCTTTTAGACCGCATTCCAGCGAGAGCGCATACATGGCCCGCGAACCGTATCCATTGGCGAAGAATGGAAAAGCAGAGTCTTTCACCCGCTCCACAAGGATGGCCTGGTCAGGATTGTCCTCCATCAGTTTGGGAAGCTCGTCGACGCGCTTTTCATCTGAATAACGGCGAAGCAAGCCATTCTGCTCCAATGTCTCAATGAATTCGGCAAGACTCTTTTGGGCCATCGGTATCCTCCGGCGGATAAGCACTGACGATTGCGAGTGAACGTTTTGCCTGGAAACATGCGCCGCCTCCAAGCCTTTAGACTCTGCAAATCAGCCCTGCCACCTTGATCCCGAGATTAGTCGGAGAATCCGGGACCGAGGACACCCCTTGGGTGTGCTCTTCGTCAACCAATTCGGGTGGTCGGCTCACACCCAAGCTCTAACCGCCAGGAGTCCTCGCTCGGAACTCAGAGGACGACATACCCGAAATGGTTGCGGCGCCGACCCCCTTTTCGGGTCTGCGGTATTTTCCCACCTCGTCGACACTTGAATGCATCGTCGGGTCATGGATGAGCACCCTTTCATTCAGGACAAAGGAGCCGAACATGTTTCGACCAGTCGAAGGCCCTCCGCAGGTCACGATTCCACTGCCATCAGATGAAGAAGCGGGAAAAATCATCGGCGCCGGCTATGACCCAAAGATGACATTAAATGTAATCAAGATGATGGCCGGCACGGAAGACATGTATCCGCCGACCGCTGCGTTCATCAAGGCGATGTTCCAGGCGGAAGGAATCGATCCCTGCACCCGGGAGATGATCATGCTCAGGGCAGCTAAGGTCCTCAACTCACCCTACGAGTGGCAAGCCAATGTTGTACTGGGAAAGAATGCGGGGCTTACGGATGAGGAGATCGAGGCCGCTGCGAGCGACGTGCCGGTCACAGGGATCAAGCCCGACTACGTTCTGGCATGCAAAGCCACGGATGAGCTTTCGCGCACAGCTACACTGACGGACGATACTCTACTCGAGTTGTTGAATCGATACGACGATGTAGTTTGTCGCAAGCTTATCCTGATTATCTCGTGGTTCAACCTGCTGAGCCGCTTCCTGAATGGATGCCGCGTCCCGCTTGAGGTTACAGACAAGCTTGGTAGAAATACTTCACCACTATAGTTGCGAACCCAGGTCAATCTGGCCGGAACGTGTGGACATAAACTCAATGGCAGGGCTTCTCGAGAATAAAGAAATTAGGCAGACTCAACTTTGATTAGCGGAGCGCGGCGTATTCCGCCTTGGCTTGAATGAGAGCCGGCAAATTGGCATCCGCGTCTTTCCAGATAGTTAGGAAGTCTTGATAGGATTTCCGAGCCCCAACGCGGTCACCTGTGATGGCCTGAGCACGCCCCATCTGAAGGTGTGCGAGGGCTCCCAATGCGTCTCTTCCAACAATTGCGCGATGATCAATCAGTTTTTGGAACTCTGCAGCAGCTCGGCGACCATCGCCGATTTGTAGAAATGCAAGCCCACGAAGGTATGCTGGATAGATACTGTTGAAGCTATAGGTCATTGCTAATTCGTACTTCTCCGCAGGCCGCAGGACTTCAATAGCGCCTGTTGGATCGTGCTCGCTGAGTTTAATGGCAGCGCGTATGGAGGGAAGTGCGTAATGTTGGCCCAGCGTATCTCGCGGAGCCTCTTCATTGATTCGTTTGGAAAGCTTTTCAGCTTCGCGGGTGTTGCCGATAAGCGCCTGGAACAGGGCCAAATACATTTGGCTGTACAGGCTCGGCGATTTCTGGTCAGTGAATGTCAATATTCGTTTCCCTGCTAATGTATCACCAACCTCTGCCTCCTCCAGCGCGAGCTCTCTCACGTCAAACCCTGGACCATCCGGTAACCTATCCGCCCGTATTTTCTTAGCAAGCTTTTGCGCCTCACCGAAGCGCCCGCTATAGGTTTGCACATGCACGTCAAGAAATACTGCATGGATAGGCTCTTTATGGCTCGTGAGCCACTCTAATTGCTCCTTCATGCCAACCTGGTCGTTCTGGAGAAAGGCAATCAAATGTCGATATGAGCGCATAACAGAATTGTCAACACCGTTTGCCCGAGCTTCATCGGAAATTAACTTCGCTTCTTCAAGCCGGCCAGCGAGCGTTGTCGATGCGATTAGCACTTGGTAGCTTGGCACTCTGAGCAGTGGCATGAGACGAACGGCCTCTCGAGCTTCTGTAGCTGCTCTGTCGTACTGTCCAAGGTACAAAAGACAATTGGCAAAATTATTGTGTGCTACTCCATCGAGTGGGAACGTTTGTATCCACTTTTGGAAAATAGGATAAGAACTTTCAAAATCCTGGTTGCCAATGTTGTAATACAGAGTTTCAGTTAGAAACCTAAGCTGACCGGTTAGTCTGTCACGTAGCCCATATGCCTTGTCTTCCGCAGCTATTGCTTTAGCGGTTTGCCCTGTTTCGAGGTATGAGATACCAACAGAGGCGTAGGCCAATGCAAACGATGGATCAATATCGATCGCACGCTCGTAAAACGAGGACGTGCCGGCAAAATCATTCGACCCTTGATGTTGAAAGCCTTTTGATAGCGATTGTAAGGCTTCCGGTGATGAGGAGGTCGCCAGCTCCAATGGTTTCTTGAACTCATTTAAGGTGGCGATCGGCTCGCCCATCTTACTGCGCAATTGTTCCCCCGCGACCCCTAAAGTGTGCACAATGCCATTGCGTAGATTCGTCTCCTGCTCTGACTTGGCGAAGATCTTACCGGTTTGACAGTCCATGCCGGTTAGCAGGATCCGATACTGATTGCCGAAATCCGCAATTGAACTCGTGATTACTGCCTTGCTGTTAGTCCTCAGGCAGACCTCGCGAGCAATTTCCGGGGTTACTTTCCCATCCTGAGGATGATGCAACTGGGCCATCGTCTCTCGAACCTTGTCCTGGGCGAGAACCTGGAGAAAAGGTGTCTGCGATAATTCGACGGGAAGAGCGAGATTCAGAGCATCGTCGAGCACGGGATCGCTGGTACGATTGGTAATTTCGGCAATGACAATCGTGTCACCGGCTGAGAGCTGAAATCTGTGAAGATATCGCCAGGCGATCACCGCTGCTGTCGCGGCTAAAAATAAAAGAACTGTTGCTGCAACCCAGTTCCTGATTCGACGCAGCCGCAGACTCTGCGGGCTTGGGACCAATTCCAAAGCGGCGCGCATCTCCGCTGCTGAACGATAGCGTTTGCCCGGCTCCTTCTCAAGCGCCATTTCAATGACCGCTTGAAGCATCGGAGGGATGGCGGGATTCAATTCGCGAATCCGGGTCGTCTTCTCATGCAGCAGGCCTTGATGCACTTCTGCAGCGCTATTTCCAGGAAATGCTCGTTCGCCGGTCGCCATTTCAAAGAGCACAAGACCAAATGAAAATAAGTCGGTGCGGGCATCCAGCTTTTCCCTGCGAACCTGTTCTGGCGACATGTAGCTGGTTGTCCCCATGGCTAGGCCCGCTCTGCTCAATCCCGTGTCCTGGCCGATGGGCGCTTTGAACTGGATGAGCGGGTTGGTGGAGCGCGCTGAATCTTGCGGTTCCCAACCGCCTGCCTCCTCGGATTCAACGAGCTTTGCTAGTCCAAAATCCAAAATCTTGGCAGGTCCTTCATTAGTGAGGAATATATTGGCCGGCTTGATATCGCGATGGATGATTCCCTTCGCGTGCGCCGCCTGCAACCCATCGCAGGTCTCGAGTGCGATCCGAAGAAGTTCCCCCAGAGGCATTTTCGCCCCATGGGATTTGGCGAGTCGATCTCGCAGCGTTTTCCCGTCCAGCAATTCCATCACGATGATAGGCTGGCCGTCGTAATCTTCGATTTCAAAAATAGTGCAGATGTTGGGATGGTTGAGGGCAGAAGCTGTTTGTGCCTCCCGTTCGAAGCGCCTGAGAGAGGCCGGGTCACTCGCCATTTCCTCGGGAAGAAACTTCAGCGCGACCTGGCGACCCAGTTTCAGATCTTCCGCCCGATAGACCATTCCCATTCCGCCGCCGCCGATCACCTCGATCACGCGAAAATGAGAGACCTTTCTGCCAATGGGTCCAGCGCCGTCGTCACTCGCAGATCGGCCATCTTCAGGTGAGAGATCGTCGGGCAAGACTGCGTTCTCACGATCAACAGCGGTCACCCACTCTACGGGAATAACAAGCCGATATCCTCGTCGAGGCACCGTCTCAATATATTTCGGTTCAGCAGCCGAATCCCCAAATGCGCGCCTGAGGGTTGCGATCGCTACGTTAATACTGTGTTCAAAATCGACAATCGTATCATTCGGCCACAGCCGGCTCTTGATTTCGTCGCGACTCGCAAGTTCTCCCTCAAGTTCAACCAGCATTGAGAGCAACCGGAATGGCTTCTCCGGAAGAAACACCCTTCTTAATTCTGACTCCGGGTCGAGCGGACTCAGCTCTCCCGTCTGCAGATTGAGCTCGAAAGGTCCGAGCCGAACTCGGTTTCGTTGATCAAGTCGCATAGAACTTCAGCCGATATCCACCTGATGTCCGCGCCCTGGAATGGGAATCTGCGATGCGAATGTCCCTATTGTACGAGACGGTAACGATTCTCTTTTAGAATCAATACTTTCTGTAAAAATACAATGCGAATTGATCTTTAATTTACCTCCGCAGCATTTACTCCAGACTCCGCATCCTTGAAGCTCGACTGCATTAGAGGAGCTGATTATGCCCAATCCAGATCCAATCAGGGTGCTATGTGTGGACGATCACCCCATCGTCCGGGATGGTGTCAGGCTTGCGCTACATCAAGAGGGAGACATGCAGTTCGTGGGAGAAGCGACGAACGGCCTTGAGGCACTTGCTGCCTTCCGAAAGTTCATGCCAACAGTCACGCTCATGGACCTAAGTATGCCGCTGATGGACGGGTTGGACGCAACGGCTGCGATACGGGAGGAGTTCCCCCAGGCCAAGATTGTGATCCTCACAAGGTATGGCGGCGATATCAAGGCCACCCGGGCGTTCAAGCTTGGAGCTGTCGGATATCTGTTGAAAGGGCTCTCCCGGCGGGAACTGATTGACACTATTCGCGCGGCTCGAGTGGGGCAGCGGCGTATACCAATGGAAATTGCGTCTGGCATCGCTGAACACGTTAGCGCGGATCACCTGTCCGAGCGCGAGATCGAGGTCCTGCGAGAGGTCGCGGGCGGATGCGCCAACAAGATGGTCGCCGAGAGACTGTCCATTTCTGAAGACACAGTCAAAGGCCATATGAAAAGCGTTCTCGCGAAGCTGCGTGCCAATGATCGGACGCATGCGGTCATGATCGCCCTGAGACGTGGATTCCTGGGATGCTTTGAGACTTCTGGCGAAGTTTACTGAGGAGGCATTCGAATCAACCCACAACGCTCCTAACAAATCGGCCGACGCACCCCAAAGGGTTACCAACCAAGAACACCATCGAAGCTTGGCTCCTGGCAGCACCCTGAGAGAATACATCCGAACGAGCACGAATAGAGGCGATGCCCTATTCGTGGTCATTGCTGTCAGGAGGCGTCATGAGCTCGACCAGTTCCACAACTTCGCGTCGTTTCTTTGTGATGAGCGGCATAGCAACCGTAGCGAGTGTCTTTCTTCCGTCCATTGCTACAAGACTTCTCGCCCAGGAAGCCTCCCTGACCGGGGCGCAGTTCAGGGCCTCGGGCAAAACCGCGAAGATTCAGACTCGCAGACTCCGGGGCGGGCTTCTTGTCTTGATGGGGTCTGGCGGCAACATCATCGTTCTTCCCGGTGCTGACGGAAAGCTGACCGTAGATAGCGGTCTTGCCACCTCTGAACCGCAGGTGAAAGCGGCGTTAGACGCCATTTCTCCGGACCCATTGCGGCATTTACTGAATACCCATTGGCACTTCGACCATACAGATGGCAATGAATGGATGCATCGCGGTGGCGCCGTCATCGTAGCCCACGAGAACACGCGCAAACGCATGAGCCAAAGACAATCGATTCCTGCGTTCTCGATTGATTTCGACCCCTCGCCGGCAGCCGCTTTGCCCACGGTCCTCTTTAGCCAGACCTATGAATTGCGGTCGAACGGCCAAAGAATCCTTATGAAGCGTTACACGCCGGCACATACCGATTCGGACGTCTCTGTCTTCTTCGAGAATGCAAATGTGCTTCATACAGGAGACACTTGGTTCAACGGATACTTTCCGTTCATTGACTACGATAGCGGCGGCAGCATCGATGGGATGATTGCTGCAT
>JBEKGF010000124.1:0-6886 GCA_050012935.1 Edaphobacter sp.
GCTAAGAAACGTGAAGTCGAAATCCGCAATCAGGCCAAACAGGCCGCAGAGTCAGCCCTCGCCGAACGCGTCGCCACAATTGAAGCCGCGCGCAGCGAATCTGAAGCCGGCTTGCAGGCGCGGATCGGGGAAGCTGAGGCGACCAGGATCGCCGCAGAAGAAAAAGGGGTGACACTGACGCTGCAGCTTGATGAGCTGCGAAGGGCCAATGAAGCTGAAGTCGCCCGAGTAAAGGAAGGCGCAGCAACCGAGGCCGTGCGAATCCGCCAAGCCGCAACGGAGGCAGTGGAGACGCGCTTCCGTGACACATTTACAGCTCAGGAAACAGCCCTCGCCGAAGCCAATGTAAAAGCGCGCCAGGCGGAGAGTGAGGTTTTGACACTCACAGAGCGGCACGCATCGGCCATGGAAGAGAACCTGAATGCTCAGCGCCAGATTTTGGAGAAAGCGAGGGAGGACGCGGTCAACGTCGAGAAGGCAAAAGCCTTCGAGGAGAACCAGAAACTTGCCAACAAAGTGAGCGACCTGCAACGCGCACTTGAAAAGAAGACCGCTGAGGACCTCGGTGAGGGCGCCGAGATCGATCTGTTCGACGCGCTTAAAAAAGAGTTTCCAAATGATGACATCACCCGCATCTCTAAAGGCGCTCCAGGCGCCGACATCCGTCACATCGTGATGTTGCGTGGACAGGAGTGCGGGACTATTCTCTACGACTCCAAAAACCATAACGGCTTCCGCTGGGAGCACGTTACAAAGCTCAAGACGGATCAACTTGCTGCAAAAGCAGAGCACGCAATTCTCTCAACACACAAGTTTCCGCAAGGCGCGAGGCAATTTCATATTCACGACGGAGTGCTGCTGGCCAACCCGGCCCGCGTCGTAGCCATAGCGACTCTAGTCCGTCAGCATCTGTTGCACGTTCATACTCTCCGCTTAAGCAGCATCGAACGCGAGAGAAAGACAAGTGCTCTTTATGAATTCATCACGTCAGAACGCTATTCGCTTCTGCTCCAGCGCATCGACGAACGCGCTACCAAACTACTCGAAGAACAAGCCAAAGAGATCAAGTGGCATGAGAACAACTGGAGAAAGCAAGGAGAGGCTTACCGCGCGATTCAAAAAGCCAAGGCCCACCTCGAAAATGAGACCAGTTCGATTATTGGTACGTCGGCGGACGATAGCGTGATTTCTGAGGCCTCGTAGCCGTGGTCACACGTATGCCAGTGCAGTCCCACCCAAATACTGTAGGGTTGCAAGAACGCCGACTTGACCGCACCATCTTGCGCACATACCGCACGAAGATGGACCTGGATGAGCTGGTGCCCAATCCAAACCAACCGCGGCTCGGACCGAAGGAGGATGACGAGCTTCAGCGGCAGATTGAAGCAAATGAAGGACTCTTCGAACCCATCCTTGTTGAACCGCATCCCGACCTACCAGGGAAATACCGGATCATTGATGGCGATCGCCGTTGGACAAATTCTCGAATTCTGGTTGAGCGAGGTCGGGAACAGTACCGCGAGATCCCTGTAGAAGTCACCGACAGGACGCTTTCAGAAGACGAACGGCTGCGAGTTTGGATTTATATCCATCGCCAGCGCAAGGAGTGGGACGCCAAGGAAAAAGAGATGGTCGCCTACCGCCTGGTCGATCTGGTGGGACGTGCAAGTGCCGCCAACATTTTAGGCACCACCGTTCGCGAGCTCGATAAATTTGTCGAGGTGTTCGAGATCTCGGGACGATTCACGTCGTTGCGTGATCCCAGTGCGGCCATTACCTGGGCGCGGGAACTCATGGGCGTTAGTAAGAAACTTCTAGTGCCAACGGTAATCGACGCTGTCGTCAAGAAAGTAAACGAGAAGCGGATCACCAACTCCAAGGATTTGCGCAGATTACGGACGATCCTCCCAGATCCGGTGGCACGAGCCCACTTCCTTAGCGACGCAGGCGATCTCGACTCCGCTCAGCTCCGGGTTCGCCCTCATGAGAAGAAGGGTAATGACGGACCGTTCACGGATCTGGAGACCGCAATCGAGGCCATGAAAAATGTACCATGGACGGCACTACAGGAATTGAAGGGCGATTCCAGCGTGCTTAAGACCATTGATGAAGCGGAGAAACTACTCAGATCACTGCGCAAGGCGTTGACCTCCGAATGATGCCGGTGGTCACGTCCCATTGAGGCTGGCGTCTCTTCTCGCCCTCAAGAATTCTTTCTTTCGGGCTTTCCGGGTTCGCCAATCCGTCGCGATTACGGATGTGAGGACCAGTTCGACAGCAATGCAGGGCTTTCCCTAGCCGCGTACGAGGAGTCAGATGGTTCGACTGCTTACAAAGGTAACTCCGGACGGCGTGTTGTACACACGTCCGGCGGCAATCGAGATCGCGATCAGGGTCGCGATTCAACAGGACATCGAATGTCTTCGGCGGCGTGCCGAGTTGTCGGATGAGAGCGAGAAGGACTTCCTACCCCTCGAATGTTTGGTATATCTCATCCGGGAGGCATGGCGTCGGGGGGACCATCCCAGCATGAACACTCTGATGGAACCGCTTCTGGCCCGATGTGAACGACTTCTTAGAGCAACAATGCTCGAAAGCGCCGAGGAGCACATCGAGAATATCCTCAGCAATTTCAGCTTCGTGTTTATCGAGGATGGCAATAGCGGGCATACGGATGAGCTCGATTACTTCGAATGCCGCTTCTTCCGGGCCTTCCGGTTTTTTCGCATCGACTACCTTCGCCGTGAACGATCACGCGCCGAGCATTTCGAGCCTTTGCAGGAACAGTATGATTCGGACGACGGTTCGGACGACAGGCAGGTGAGGCTCCCATCAGAGATCTACGGCATGGGGCCGACACAAATGACAGATGTTTTCCGGAACGAGCGGATTATCGCTATTAGCAAACTTCCGCCCGATGAGTGCAAGGCCGTTTTCTTGTGCGGCATTCTTGGCCTCAAAGAGGAATCGGAGGACCCGGACGCTATGACCGCTGCCAAGCTATGCAGAGTCACAGGCCGAACCATTCGTAACCGTCTTACAAGGGCGGCTGCCAAGCTTTCCCAATATAGAAAGGAGGTATAACCATGAACCAGACGATGCCGCGAACACCATTGCGGGATATATTCTATGCGTTTTCGCTCGCGAAGGAGATGCCGGACGCGGAACTGCTAGACGAATACGTTCGCCTTTACCCGAACCACGCTACGGCGCTGACGGATTTTGCCATTGAAATGATCATCGACGTTGCAAACGGCCAAAGCGAAGGCACTTCCGAGTTTGGTGAGCTCAAGGTCAGTGCAACCGTCTCTCGTGTCATGAGCCGTTTCCAGAACCGGCTCTTCGATAGTCGGGGGAGCGAAGCGACTCGGGCCGGGCAAGGTTCGAGGTCTCTCCTGCCCGTCTCAAACCCATTCGCCATGCTCGACCGCGAAGCCTTTCGGGAATTAACTCGCAGCCTTCAGGCAAACCCGGTGTTTGTGGCTAAACTGCGCGATCGCGAAATAGATTCAAGTACGATGAGCGACGGGTTCCGAAGACGGATCGCTGACGAGACCAAGGTGCCGTTAGATCTAGTTGTTGCGCATTTCACTGCCCGCGCCGAGGTCAGCGCCGGACAGTTTTACAAGGCGGGTGCAAAGCCCGCCGCGCCCCCCAAGCAAAGCTTCCAAGAGGCCGTCAAAACCTCAGGCTTGACCGACGAGCAACAACGGTATCTGTTGAGTCTTTGATTAGGGGAAGCGATGGAAGCATTCGAAGCAATCAGGAACAAGGCGTCCCGCCTTCACACCGACATCGTGTCGGCGGGAGCCGACCCGCTCAGGCCCATGGGTCTGGCGGAAGCCGCCATCCGGAAGCTGGAGCTTGAGCTTGTGTGGCTTGAGCCTGGAAACCCCGCGCTCAAAGGTGCCCGCGCGCTATTCGACCACCAGAGCGGCGCCGTCATTTGCGAAGACTCCGGGGAGCCCGGAGAACGCGCTCAGCTCGTGTCACATGAGATTGGACACGCCCACGTCCACACTTCATCTTCATTTTGTACTTCCGCGGATATCGATCCTTCCCGAACAACCGAAGCCGCACCCGTCGGCCTTCAACGCGTTGAAGACTATGGAGCCCGCGAACGGCGTGAACTTCAGGCTAACGTGTTCGCTAGAGAGTTTCTGTTTCCACGGACTCTTGCCCGGCGCCTCCACGCGGATGATGGGTTGGGCGTGGCCGAAATATCGGAGAGAACAGGACTCTCCAAACGTCTTCTCCGGCAACAGATCTTCGATTCTCTGTTACTGCCGTCTCCACCCGAATCGGTGGCAGCAGCGACACCTCATTCGTTGCGCTCAGATCCACCGCAGGATCGGGCGGCCGCTCACCGCGGTTCGGCTTTCCAACTCCAAGCCGGGCCTGGCACGGCAAGACACGCACGCTGGTAAAACGCGTACTGTCACTACTCCAAGAGGGCGTTGATCCCGCCGCAATGTTGGTACTAACGTTTTCTAATCGGGCTGCAGCCGAGCTCGCGGATCGCCTTGCGGCAACTGTTCCGGATGCTGCGCCCCATATTTGGATGGGTACCTTCCACGCCTTCGGCCTTGACCTCGTGCGTCGTCATCATGATTCGCTTGGCCTCTCACCTGATCCGCCCCTCTTCGATCGCAGCGACGCGATTGAGGTGCTTGAAGAAATTCTTCCCACTCTGCCTCTGGTTCACTATCGCAACCTGTGGGACCCAGCGATAGTGCTGCGCGAGATCATTGCGGCAATATCCCGCGCAAAGGATGAAATGACTGATCCTGCGCGATATCGGGCACTTGCACAAGCCATGCTTGACCGAGCCCGAGATGATGAGGCCCGCGTGGCGGCAGAGAAATGCCTGGAAGTCGCCCGTGTCTATGAATTGTATGAGCAGGCTCTGCGGGATTACGAGGCGGTCGATTTTGGTGATTTGATAATGCGTCCAACCTTGCTTCTGGAAGCGACGCCGGAATTGCGCACGATTCTGCAACTTCGTCACCGTCACGTGTTGGTCGACGAATATCAGGATGTGAACCGCGCCAGTGGTCGCCTGCTAAAGGCCGTCGCTGGAGACGGCAAGAGACTCTGGGTAGTCGGCGATTCTCGCCAGGCGATTTATCGCTTCCGCGGGGCGTCGTCTGCGAACATGGCCCTGTTTAACAGTGAGTACGAAGGAGTCGCGGTTGATCGACTTTCGATCAACTATCGATCCACATCCCAGGTCATTGACGCATTTCAGGCCGTCGCGCCGCACATGGGAGCGTCCAAAGGGATGCTGCCCTTAACTTTGAATTCTGATCGCGGGACGGGCCCAGCCCTTCCTCAGATTCGAGTATTTGACACCATTGAGCACGAAGAAGAAGGTGTCGCAGCCAGTATTCGTGAGCTGGAATGTCATCGATCATCTGAAATCGTCCATTTTTGAACTTCGGCCGGTATAGGGCGACATCATCCGCGCCGCAGGCGGCCTCGCCGTCCTCATCTGCCTTTTGCTCATCCAGTGGTGGATGCACAGCGGCAGATATTCCTGAAAACCTAATTCTCCAGAGGCCTCGACTCTATACGGTCGACTATGAGTACGGGCACGGAACGCTTCTCCTGCCTCAGCTTCAGACCGAGCTGGCGGTCCAGCGCTTCGATGAGTGTGAGGTCGCCATTCGGCTCTCGAGCGGCTCCCTCAGCGTCGGATGTCGCCGGACTGACGAGGTGCGGCGGGCTCCACTGCACGATGAAATCCCACCCTCCATCGAGCCCCGTGACATCGATCACGGGATGGCGAATATACGCACCGGCCCACGGCTGGAGCTTCTCCGATAACTGCGCCATGGTCGTATTCTGGCAGGAGACGGAGAAGATCGGTGTACCAGCGAGATTGGTGGCCGGCTTGAGCAGCGAGTTTCGGCACCCGGAGCGAGCTGATGGGTCCGCTTTGCGAAGTTTCGGCTTTGAGGCTGTGACAGCGTAGACAGAAACTGGACGGTTCTCCGTGTGAGTCACTAGTTTGAATCGTTCGGCTAGCAGAGCGCGCAGCGCCTCGTGGATCGCTTCGAGATCACCGGAACCGCCGTGGATGGACGCTGGCCGACGGGCGACGATGTCGAAACGTTCGGAGCCGGAAATTTGTGGCGTTGGGGCCAGTAGGTCATCGTTGTCGATGACGTCCATGTCCTGTAGTCCCCAGGCGAATTTGATGAGAGCACGCAGGGTGAATCCACGGAGCGTAACCAGGCTTCCTTCGATGCGGAAGCTTCGCTCGCCCGTTTGTGGCACGCTCGGTTTGATTGTCGCGACTTCGAATTCCGCCTTGGGGACACCCATCGCCCGTGAGATGCCGCTTGGATTTGGGCCTGGGTTCTGCTGCACGCTATCGACGACGATGACGGGCGCCGGGACATTGCGGACCACCACCCGAAGGCCGAGCTGGTTTTCGAGAGCGGCGAAGATTGAGGCACCACTCGCGCCCGCAGTCGCCAGACCTCCGCGTCCGGTCCAATTCAGTTCGAAGTCCCACGCGCCTTCCAAGTTGGTCTGGTCGGCGATTGGGTTGTCCATGAAATAATCGCCGGCGATGTTGGGCAGTTGGTTGGCGAGCTGAGCCGCGGTCATGTTGCGGCATACTATTGCCCGATTGGGGAGTGTGCTGGGAAGAGTGCGGCATCCAGTTTCGCCCGAGTCGGCCGACCGTTTCAAATGCAGACGCCTGCCGGTCGTCAGCACATATTGGGCGAAGGGTCTTGTGCCCTGGTGGACGGCTAGGTGACCGTGCCATGGCGCGTTCCGCTTCCGGCACATGTAAGCGATAGCGTCCGTAGTGTTCGCCGATCTCTTCCCACTTCAGATCGAGCAGATGGTTGTCAGCCCAGCGCAGCACTCGTGT
>JBEKGF010000125.1:0-6847 GCA_050012935.1 Edaphobacter sp.
TGAAAAATTTGCATTCCTGCCTGAAAGATAAACGGCCCGAATCCGGTGAGATTCGGGCCGTCACTTTTCACTACTGATTATGAGTAGAGCACAAATGGGGTTAATTGCATGCAAATTACCTGGGGTGGAAAGACGTTACGAAAGGGAATTGGACTAAGGTAACGAGGGTCCGAGACCGGCGAGAGACTGGGCCTGCTTTTCTTTGGCGATGCGAGAGAGGTGGGATTGGAAGTAGACGAAAGAGAAGAAGAAGGTCAGCCAACCGTTGAGGACCAGGCCGATGGGTTCTCGTTCGTTGTAATGCTTCTCAAGGTCGCCTTTGATCAGGAAGATGGTGGCGATGCCAAGGGTTGCGCTAGCGATGACCAGCAGGATGTAGAGACCGAGCAGCCAGCCGTGGGGTTTTGCATGAGTGCTGAGGGCGGCGAAGGAAAGCTGAACCACGAGATAGACATCGCACCAGAATGGACTCCTGGCCTCCGGATTGATGGCATGAATCCATCGGCAAAGGTAAAAGGCCCATCCATCAACCACGAGGCTGTAAAGGAGATCGTGATACTGAGCGGGAGAGTATTGGGTGATGAGCCATTTGATTGTCAATCCGACGAGACAGAGCACTATGCAATCCACACGCGGAGGAGCGGGATAGGCGGGATTGAGGCCGCTAGGGTGCTCCGGCGTGAGGTTGAGGGTTTGAGTCATTGGGTTTGGACCACAGTTTAGCGTGGATGGGACGGGTTGCGGAAGTGGAAAGCGGTGGGTTGGCTTTTGTGGTATCCCCGGTCTCAAAAGCGAGACCGGGGGCACCCGAGTGTTGTGGCGGATTGAACGAAAGACAAAAGCAGGTCCTTCGACTCACCACCCCCAGACTGAAGAAAACGTCTGGGGTCCCGTTCGCTCAGGATGACACTTCATAAATTATGTCGCGAAAGATGAGTTGATTAGAAGAGTTCGCTGAGTTTGGTGAAGGCGTCTAGTTCTATGAGCTGCTGGCCGGGGGGTGGGGTGGAAAGGTCGGCGTGTTCGAGGGTCCAAGTGTTCGAGTGGAAGAGGAAGACGGCGTGTAGGCCGGCGGCGAGGGCGGGGTTGATGTCGGATTTGGGGCTGTTGCCGATCATCCAGCTTGTGGCCGGGGTGAGGTTGTGGCGGGCGATGACGGCGCTGTAGGTGGCGGGGTCTTTTTCGGCGACGATTTCTACGGCGGAGAAATGTGGAGCGAGGCCGGAGCGTTCGAGCTTGCCGGTTTGTTCTACGGTGTCGCCTTTGGTCATGAGGATCAGGCGGTGGTGCGTGGAGAGTGAGGCCAGCGTTTCGGCTACGCCGGGGAGGAGCTCGATGGGGTGCTCGTGGATGATGCCGGCGAAGCCGTGGATGCTGGTGACGTGCTCGTCTGTGACGGGATGGACGGCGAGGCGGCGGTAGCAGTTGACGAGGGACTGGCGGAAGCTCGTCAGGCCGTAGCCGTTGGCGGCGATGGTTTCATGCTCGCAGGCGTTGAGGATGGCGCGGACCTGCTCGGGGGTGTGGGTCTGGTGATCTAGATAGCTGGTGAAGGCGGCGATGGCACGCTCAAAATAGATGTTGTTTTCCCAGAGGGTGTCATCGGCGTCGATGAGGAGGGTCTGGTTGGGAGGGAACTGGGGCATGGGAATTATCGTAATGCAGGGAACAGAGAGCAGTGGTCAGAGATCAGGAAAGAGCAAAAAGCAGGTCCTTCCCTCCGCCTGAAAAACGGCTACGGTCAGGATGACGGACTTTTGTGAGGATACGAACAGCTGTGATCAGTATGACACTTGATTGTTTGGGATGGCGGTTATCGATCTGGATAAAGTTTTGTTAATGGCATTAAACTTGGTGGATTACGGAAATCTTTGACGATAGACTTGGCTGTACGCGGAGGCGGTTTATGAAAGTGATTTTGCGTTTGATGATGGTTGCGGCTCTGGTATGTGTGGTGGCGCCGGCGGTGTGGGCGGCGGACCTGACGGGTGTGTGGAAGGGAACGTTCAATTTTAACGATGCGGATGTTCCGACGACGGTGACCCTGAAGGTGAGCGGGGCGGATGTGACGGGAACGGTGGAGGGACTGCCAACTTCTCCGGTGGATATTCACGAAGGCAAGGTGGCTGGCGATCTGATCAGCTTCTGGGTGAATACGGATTATCAGGGCGAGACGTACAAGCTGATTTTCAAGGGCCAGATCAAGGGCGAGCAGATTGACTTTAACTTTGGTACGGAGGATGGGAGCTGGGGAACGACCATGAGTGTGAAGCGCGGGGATGGACCGGCGGCTGTTCCGGCAACTCCCGCAACTGCTCCGGCAGCGACCCCGGCGGCTATTCCGGCAACTACGGCAACGACTGCGCTGGATGTGACGGGGACGTGGAAAGGTGATTGGGACCTGATGGGGACCTCTGTGACCTCGACGCTGGTGCTGAAGAGTGCGGGCGGCGTGGTGACGGGAACGATTTCGGGCGCCTCAGACAAAGTGTCGGATATTCACGACGGCAAGATTGAGGGCGACACGATTACGTTCTGGATCAATAGTGACTACCAGGGACAGTCATACACGGTGCAGTACAAAGGGAAGATTACGGCGGGGCAGATCAGTTTCGAGTTTGGGATTGCGGATGGAAGCTGGGGCTCGGCGATGACGGCGAAGAAGTCATAAAGACAGGGACTAAAGGGACCATTGGGACTGAGGGACTGGCAGGCCGCGCATTTTGCGCGGCCTGTCCTATTTTTGCGGGCTATTTTGCTGCGGGGAAGGTGTAGTCGAGGGTGTAGGAGTGTTTGCCGCCGGCCATGGCGATGGTGAGTTTGCCGGCGATACCGGCGAGTTCGCCGAGGCCGGAGCCGGGGACGATTTCGACGCGCAGCTCGAACTTGCCGCCATGCATGGTTCCCCAGTGCTGGAGAGCGAAGGAGCCTTTACGTCCATCGAGGGAGCCGGAGACCTCTTCAATGGCGACATAGCCGGCGGAGCCGGAGTCGGGTGAGCCGGAGGTCAGCATTTCGCCCTTGGCGGCGGCTTCGAGGGCTCCGTGGTACTGCTTGACGAGCGAGAAGCGGCTGAGGCTGGTTCCGTTGGTGAAATCGTCAGGGGACATGGGCGTGGTCGTGACGTCGAATGGGCCTTCTGCGCGGTGGGACATGGGGGCTCCTTGCAGTGGTTTGTTTTTAGGGGCTGGTTGCTACTGAATCGTCTTCAGGCTCCTTGCGACGCAAGGAGCGTCAGATTGCGGACAAAGTCAGTCTGGCGGTTTTAAGGAAGGGCCCGGGGCTAAAGCCCTCTTGAATACGTTGGCCTTATTCGTGAGGCTGAAGCCTCACGCTCCCTCCGGAAAAGCTTTTTCATCAGGCTGAGGCTCCTTGCGATGCAAGGAGCCTGACTTTTCCAGACACTCACAACTTACTACTCATCGCTAACCGCGAATCACTGTCCACTGCTTTGCGTGGCTAGCCACTTTTTGAGGTTGTCTTCCTGCAGGGAGCGGAGCTCGATGCAGCCGTTGATGCGCTCGATGACGTGGCGGGCGGCCTGGTCGGCGGAGGCGACTTTGTGCGAGGTGAACCACTGCTGTACGTCGTCGCGGTCTGCCGCGGAGCAGAAATTGGCTGCGGAGCCGACGAGGATGCCGCCAAGCTCAGGGGTGAGCAGGGAGTGGATGTTGTCCCAGTGGTCCTTGATGTATTGCCAGGCCATGGGGCGGTCTTTTTCAGTGGACATGACGATGGCGAACTGGATGGCGGCGTCCTGGTTGCGGACCTTGGGGGTAAGGGCGTAGTCGAGGGCACGGCGCGCCAGAGTGGGGTCTTCAAATACGGCCGTGAGCTGGAGAGCGGTGCTCTTCATGTCCGGGTTGGTTGAAGTCTCGTAGGTCTGCTGGAGCTTGTCGTAAAGCGCGGCGTCACCATTAGTGGCGGCGATGGCGAGAGCGGTCTGGCCGAGGGTGGGATCGACGGAGGCGGGGTTGGTGAGGAACTGCTCCGCGATCTCACGGGATTTGGCGAGGATGGCGGGATCTTTGGCTGCGCCGAGGGTGCCGAAGAGTGTGGAGCGCAGCTCGATGGCGGCTGGGGTGTCATTGGGCGAGGGCGCGGGCAGCTTGGCGTAGATGGGGCCGAAGTTGGCGCGGACCCAGGCTGCGATGGCATCGCGCTCGGACTCATTGGAGGCGACGCGGGTGTGGATGGTGCTTACGGGGCCCAGCGCGGCGCCGATGACGGTGGCGTTCTCGTCGGATTTTACTGCGGTGACGAGGTTGAGGAAATCGCCGACGGTGGCCTTGTTGGCGCGGACCTGGGCCCATTCATCGCCGATGAGGTTGATGCGCTCGGTGGGCTTGAGGGCGGTTTCGACTTTGCTGACGATGGCGGAATATTGCGCGGGCGTGTATGTGCTGCGATAGTAGCCGGTGCCGTTGGCGTTGGCGAAGAGGAAGGGGCTCTTCGGGAGCTCGAGACTGGCATTTTCCGGCGTGAGGATGGAGCAGGAAGAGCTTTCCGCAGTTTTGAAGCAGACGGGGATGGTCCACTTCTGCGCGGGATCGGGGGTGTTGCTGGGGCTCAGGAAGAAGCGCTGCTGCGTGACGGGGATGTGGCCGCTGGATGCATCGCTGAAGGTGAGGATGGGAACGCCGGGCTGAGCGATGAAGCTCTCCATGATTTTGTCGATGGGCTTGCCGCTGGTTTTGGTCTGCGCGCCCCAGAAGTCTTCTGCCGTGGCGTTGGAGTATTCGTGCGCGGCGAGATAGTTGTGGACGCCTTTGCGGAAGGTTTCTTCGCCGAGGTAGTTCTCCACCATGTGAAGGACTGCGCCGCCCTTCTGGTAGCTGATGCCGTCGAACATCTGCTCGATTTCTTCGCGGGTGTTGGCCGTGGCGCGGATGGGGCGGGTGGTGGGCTGGGCATCGAGGTTGAGAACGCCGTCAAGCTGCGCGGCTTCTTCCTGGTCGATGTGCCACTCGGGGTGCATGGCTTTGACGGGCTTGGTTTCCATCCAGGTGGCGAAGCCTTCGTTGAGCCAGATGTTGTCCCACCACTGCATGGTGACGAGATCGCCGAACCACTGGTGGGCCATTTCATGCGCGATGACTTCTGAGACGTTCTTCTTTGCGCCGATGGTGGCGGATTTCTCGTCGATGAGGAGATCGGTTTCGCGGTAGGTGATGGCGCCGAAGTTTTCCATGGCTCCGGCTTCGAAGTCGGGAATGCCGATGAGGTCGAGCTTCTTGAGTGGGAAATGGATGCCGAAGTAGGTGTCGTAGTAGTGGAGGACGTACTTGGCTACTTCGAGGCCGTAGCGGGTGTACTCGACTTTGCCGGGTGTGGCGCAGACGCGGATGGCGACGCCGTCAGACTCGCCGGAGGAGCACTCGAAGTCGCCGACGAGGAAGGCGACGAGGTATGTGGACATTTTGACGGTGGGCTCGAATTTAAGGATGTGCTTGTCTGCGGCGGGGCCGGGTGTGTCAGAGGCGATGCCGGAGTTGGAGATTACGGTGTCGTTTTTATCGACGACGAGGGTGATGGTGAAGGTGGCCTTGAAGGCCGGCTCATCGAAGCTGGGGAAGGCGCGGCGCGCGTCTGTGGATTCGAATTGGGTGACGGCGTAGTTGCGCTTTTCAGTCTTGGAGAGATAGAAGCCGCGGAGCTTGTCGTTGAGGATGCCGGTGTAGTGGACGGTGAGTGTGGCGGGACCGGCTGAGATGGTGTCAGGGAAGGTGAAGGTGGTTTGTTCTTTGTCGTTGTCGGTGGAGACGGTGGCTGTTTGGGCTGGACTCGAACTACCGGGTCCGCCGGCTTTGATGGTGACGGACTGGAATTCGATCTCGGCGGAGTTGAGAACGATGGTTTTGGAGGCTTCCTTGAGATCGAGGTCGATGGTTTCGAGGCCGGTGAAGGTGGCGGCTTTGAGGTCCGGCGTGAAGGTGAGCGAGTAGTGCGAGGGGATGACGGTTGTTGGGAGGCGCTGGGCGCTTGCGGCTGGAGTGATGGCGAGTGCGAGTGCGACGGCGGCGCAGAGAGCGCGGAGGGGATGGGCGAAACGGAAGTTCATGCGGACCTCAAAGGAGAGTTTTCTGCTAGATAGACGGACTGCGAACGACTTCGATGGTAGATTACGCGGGGGATGGGAGGAAAGTTCAGATGGCGGGGGAATCGGCTTTTGTGGAATCCCACCCTAGCGGCAAAAACAAGGGCGCCGCGAGGGTGGGGCACCCAATCGAGTTGCTAGGCGGTTGGTTCCGGTTCAGGATGTTTTTTGGGCAGGAGGGAGTCGAGGAGGAGGAGGCATGCGCCGGTGACTACGGCGGAGTCGGCTATGTTGAAGTCGGGCCAGTGGTAGTGGATGATGTGGACTTCGAGGAAGTCGACTACGAAGCCGGTGAGGATGCGGTCGTGGAGATTGCCTAGCGCGCCGCCGAGGATTAGGGCGAGGGCGACCGTGGCGGTGGTGATGCGATGACTCATGTAGATGAGCGCGGTGAGAACGGCGAGCGATGCGAGGACGGTGAAGGCGACGAGGCCCCAGCGGACGGCGTTGGGTGAGGCTGAGTCGGCGAAGAGCGAAAAGGCTGCGCCTTCGTTGATGGCGTGGCTGATGTGGAAGACGCCCTTGATGACGGGTATGGAGTCGCCTAAACGGACGCGCGAGGCGACGAGCGACTTGGTGTACTGGTCGGCGGCGTAGATGAAGGCTGAGATGAGGAGCAGCCAGGGGAGACGGCGCGGATTTTGTATTTGTGGTGACATTTTGTCGGGGCCAGGTAATTTCTGACGAATCTTTCTTTCACGAAAATTACGGAAGTTGAGCTTGGCAGGGGCTAAAGCCCAGCCGGTTTTG
>JBEKGF010000126.1:0-6664 GCA_050012935.1 Edaphobacter sp.
TAGCTGGGCTTTAAACCGCCGGCGCACGAGGCATGGCTGAGCGAAATTGCCCGGCAGGAAGGGACGGCAATCGCTACGCTCGCGCCGACCCTTCCTGCCCAACAATGCAGACTTCCGAACTCAGAGATCGCTGCCCTGCACTAGCAAAACTTCCGGTGCAAAACATCGGTCAGACCAGTCCAACCTTTTCTCCTTGTGCGTATTCACGTTCTCAACGGCACTCTAGAAGCTGCCTTCTGACTCTGGCGCCGCGGCTTCCGACCCGTCTCACATCTTTCGCAAGGAATGCTCGCGGCCTGACCACTCCACAACTTTGCATTCTCTGGATAACCTTCTCTAGGATTGGTTACGTTATCAAGTTTATGATTTGTGGACCAAGAGCTACTTTTCGGTCCACGGCATCCGGTGGATGGCGACGGCTCTTGTACTGGTGACTTGATTTCCCTGATCAATCAAACCTCGAACTACGGCCTGAAAAAAGGGCTGTTGATTATCGTTCATTTTCGGCTGTAGTTTGTTCAAGAGTTCAGACGCACCTTCTGCGGAAGTTATAAAGCTCGCTGCGCTCGCTGTACCAGTCATTTCCAAACCTCCCAGAGCGATTGCATGACGTCCAGGTGCGATACCGGGTCCGTAAGAGATAACACCGTGACCCATTGTCAGGTGTTCTGTGTTGGAATCACGTCCCGTTCCATAAGCACTATCTTCGCCCCGCAAAGGATGCGAGTTCACAATTAAACCATTCCATGGACCGATTCCTTTCGATTCAAAATGGAAGTCGCCACGAGTCGGCAGATTGGACGTCGCTTCAAACAGAGACCAAGGGCCCAACATGATGACATCATGATTGCGAAGATCCTCTGGCGTAATCTCGTCCTCACGCTTTACGATCGGGGGACGGCCTAGTTTATTCAGAAGAGAGAACAGCATGACCACAGCTTCGAGGTCACCAGTTGTGGTGTACCCGTTCTCGTAATAGAGCGCACCTGTCTGAGAAACTAGCTTTGGATTAATTGCCAACCGTTGCGCAACATGCGGATCGACTCTTGATCCGCGATAGCCAACCGGACCAAGATTAGAGCTTAGAAGATCGCCCCACCCATCCACCATATATGGAGGGGTGGAGTACGCGATGATTGGGGTAGAGTCATCATTTAGCATCTGGCTCCATAGGCGCTCCACGGGACCAACTTGATTCCGGGGTAATCCATGCTTGGCGAACCAATACCCGGCTGCGCCGGCTAGAATGACAAGTAGAGAGATAATGATGGACCATCTCCACTCATATGGAAAGTGGACAAACGGAACACGGATAATTGTGGCAGCGGTCCGACCGCTTTGACCCGATTTAGCTTGCACATCCGCACCCTCTACCGCGGCTGTAACCAAGGTCTCAGCGGGAGATGCAGGAGACGAGGCAACTTCTGTACTAGAAACGAGAGGAGTGATCGTCTCAAATTCCGCATAGTAGCGCCCGCGGGGAATGGAGATGCGAACCGTATCCAACCGGCCCTCTGTCTCGTAATAATCCGCCAGCTTTTGCCGCAGCCGATGAACCTGGACCCGAACGCTGTTATCGGCCTTCGGGTCGTAGTCCGGTTTCCTCCGCAACACCTCAACACCCAGGATTGACTCTTTTATCTCATCGAAGCGGCCGTCCAAAGTGTATGTTGCGATATATTCCAATAACCGCCGCGCCGTTTGTGATCCACGAAAAGTGTCTGATGCTAAGACGCTCTCAAGCTGAGCACGGAACTGCTCTTTGGTGTCAGCCTCAAGGAGTGCGGATTCTCTCGCCATCAAGCCCGTGCTTCTCCTTTGCTGCCGCCGCGTCCTTTCAATGAAGGACCCTCTTGGTAGTATGTTTTACGCTAACAGCGCCATGTTTCATTGTGGTAAATGCGATGAATGTCGGCTTTGCGGAGAAGTTTGGGACCGCTCGATGCGCGGTAACCGTTTCATTGTTTCGATATTGTAAATTCTCTATCTTGTTGGCATATAAGCTACTTAACGTTTTCTTCCTCGAGCGTAACCCCGTGTAATGCCTATAGCGGATGACATTAACCCAAAGTGCCTTCCATTCCTCCGCAAGCCACAATAGAGTTTCCCTCATGGAATCATTCTCCAATTGAGATGTACTCGCTCCGCGAGCGTGCACGACAGCTCTTCCATTGCCACAAACAACAAATTGCAGAACTGCCTAGATTCTTGCCACATCCCACGGCAGGGCCGAACGCGGTCGAGCGTTTCCAGACACTTTATTGAAATCAAGCGAGGCTACATGCAATTCAGAAGTTCTTTCCAATGCTGCCTTATGGTGGTATTGATGTTGGTTGTTTGCTTTAAGGCAGAGGCGCAGACCGTGACTGGCGGGGTGAACGGCATCGTGACCGACCCATCCGGCGCGGTCATCCCGAACGCGCACGCTGTTGCAACCAACATCGATACCGGCGTCACCACCGGGGCGACGACCAACAACGACGGCATCTATTACATCCGGTTCCTGCAGATCGGCACGTACAAGGTAGCCGTCTCAGCTCCCGGCTTCGGAACGGTCACTTATGGCCCGTTTACAATCGAGACGGATCAGGATGCAAAGATCGATTCCAAACTCGCTTTGGAAAATTCGCTGCAAAATGTCAGCGTCAGTGCGGATATCGCACCGCTGCTCAACACCGAAAATGCTGTTCTGTCCTCCACGTTCGATACGCGCGCGATTGACAATCTTCCCATGGTAGGCCGCAACATCGATTCAGTTATGATGTTCATGCCAGGCGCCGTCAGCACCGCCGCGAACAACTTCACAAGCGGAGCTATGGACGGCGGGTCTTATGCCGCCGGAGCTTCCATCAACTCCAACCGCGTGTCTACCAATAAGTACATTCTGGATGGCATGGACGTTAGCGAAACCTCGGCTGACGGCACATTGTATTTTGGCGGCGGATATGTCCCGAGTACAGACGCCGTCAGCCAGGTCCAGGTCATCAGCGCCAATGCGCCGGCCGAGTATGGCAACGTTCTCGGCGGCGATGTTCTCTACCAGACAAAGAGCGGCACCAATCACTTCCACGGCAGTCTCTTTAGCTTTGTTCAGAACCAGCTGCTCGATGCCAACAGCTGGGGCAATAAGCAAGGCTCGACGATCATTCCCAGAAACCCCTTTGACCGCAACGTTTTCGGCGGCACTATCGGCGGCCCCATTTTCAAGGACAAGCTTTTCTTCTTTGGCGACTACCAAGGACAACGCTACCACTCCGGTGGCAGCGGCAGCGCAAGTGTTCTGACCGAGTTGATGCGCACGGGCGACTTCACTGAACTGCTGGATCCCGGCATCATGTGCGACCAGCCCGGAACCCAGTGCACGAACGCCAATCTTATCAAGCTGTACGATGCAGCCACGCCGGGCACGCCCGCCATCATGGGCCCCAAGAATGGCGTACTCACCCAGAACGTGCTCCCGGCATCTCTGATGACAAATCCTGCTATGACTTATCTCCTCGCGCATCCGGCGCTTTATCCGCACGCCAATCGCGCTCCAACAGCGACGAACAGTCCTTTCGCCGGCAACTATGTTGGTCCTACCAGTTCCAGCCAGCAGGCGGACCAATTCGACGTCAAGGTTGACTGGAAGGCATCTCAGAAGGACAGCATGTTCGCTCGCTTCTCCTACGAAAACCAATTGTCCAGGTCTCTGAACGTGCTTCCTATCGCCTTTGCCGGCGCTCCTAGCGGCCCGATTCGCGGTACTGCAGTCAACTGGGTTCACAGCATCAACTCTGCCATGGTAAATGAGTTCCGTGCCGGCTATACTCGCATCCAATACAATGGCGCGGCTTTGTATGACCCGACCGGCGTCTTCGGCCTGAATGGCGACAGCATCCTCGGCATCGGCGCCAACAACCCGTTCAACCAGAAGATCGCAGGCTTTTCCGCACTCAACTTTGGGGGTACGACCCTCGGCAACGCGGACGAAGGAGCTACTAACTTCACCGACAACACCTTCCTCTACAGCGATAACTTCACATGGCTCAAGGATCGCCACACCTTTAAGATGGGTGTTCAGTTTGATCGCCAGCAGCAGAACAACTTTTTCGCAGGCAATCAAGGGGCGCTTGGCACCTTTTACTTTACAGGCAGCGGCACCGCGCAATATACGACGCCCGGACTCGATGCCGAGGGCTTCAGCACGGGCTATGGCGCGGCTGACCTCCTGACAGATCGCGCCGGCACTCAGTATGTAGGCGACGTCACCGGTCCTGTGGGTATGCGCCAGTGGCGCGATGCGTACTTCTTTCAAGATGACTGGAAGGCGACCAGCAACCTGACCCTCAACCTCGGAATCCGCTACGAGTACAACCAGCCGATTTACGAGGTGAACAATAAAATGTCTACAATCGATCCCAACAACCCTTCGGTCATTCTCATCGCGGGCACCGCGGCTGCTAGAGAGGCTGGCTATGGTCGCGGTCTTGTCGATCCTTTCTACGGCGGCGTCATGCCCCGTATCGGGTTTGCCTATTCGGTAACCTCCAGGCTCGTTGTTCGCGGAGGATATGGAGCCCAAAGCTTTATGGAAGGCACTGGCTCCAACCTTCGCATGACCACCAACCTGCCTTTCCAGACGACCACGGAGCTCAACGGCGTTGCCCCTGGCGTGGGCGGAACTGAAAATCCCGGCAGCTTCTTCAAGCTCGAAAACGGCTTTGGATCCGCAAATGTAGCCACTTCGAACGTATTCAACATATGGGATAAGCACATCAAACCGGCATTTGTGAACATCTACAGTCTGACGACGGAGTTTCAGGTCAGCAACACGGCTTCGCTTCAGTTGGGTTATGTGGGCGAGGGCACACAGCACCTGACAGTCCCTACGTATGCCAATCAGTTGCACAATGCATGCATTCTCGGTGGGGTCGTTCAGAACGCCAATACCACCGCGCCTTCGGTCGCGTGTCTAGGACAGGCGCCGGCGCCTTTTTACTCAACTCCGGGGATTGGCTACAACGGCACCATCCAAGATACAGCTTCCAACGGCGCCAGCGCATATGATGCTTTGCAGGCAACCTTCCGTCAGCGTCTCTGGCGCGGCCTGCAGTACACCGTCAACTACACCTGGGGCCATGGCATGACCAACAGCACCGGCTTTTATCCCGTATATGACGTCGAGTCCGCCGGCAACTACGCTCAGAATGCCTACGATCTTCATAGCGAGTGGGGGCCCACCGGAGATGATGTGCGCCACTCCATTAACTGGAACATGGTGTACGATCTTCCGTTCGGCAGAGGCCGCCAGTTCGGCGGCAATGTTCCTCTTGTTGTCGATGAGATTCTCGGAGGATGGAGGATCGGCATGACCGGTCTCGGCTATACGGGCTTCCCTGCAACCATTGTTGCCACCGACAACGCAGAGGTCAACAATGGCGCGCAGTATGCAAATCACTATCGCAGCATGAAGATTGTGCATCGCTCCATGGCTCAGTGGTTCGGCACTGATCCGTCGGCCACCCCATGTATTACCGTTGGCGTTGATAACGGCGTCTGCGCTTATGGCCAGACGGCGGAAGGAACCTTTGGCACTGCTCATCCAGATTCGGAGCGCGCTCCAGGCTATGAAAACTATGGCGCCTCCGTCATTAAGGACTTTACCCTCTGGCATGAGCATCAGATCAATTTCCGGGTGGACGCCGATAACCTCTTCAACAGCGCGTATTGGGGAGACCCCAATAACTCAGCTGGACAGCCCAACTTCGGGCAGATTACCTATGTTCGCTCCAACCCGCGCAACCTGCAGGTGGCGCTCAAATATCACTTCTAACCTGCGACGAACAACAGCCGCATAGTTGTCCACTCGTTTTGCTCATGCATCTCTGTTGCAAAAGGGTTCTCAGATGAAGACGCGGCTTTGCTTTTAAAATCTCAACGACCAGGAGTGCAAACCAATGAGCAGGCTCATAAAGTTGGGCAGTGTCGCGATCGCAATCGCCTTGGGGGTATGGATTGCATCCGAATTGAGAAGGGTCACGGCACAAAGTACGGCGAGCGGCACCACCACTACTTTGCCGAATGGGTGGCGAATCTCGCCCGCAGGCACGGATATCCCCTTGCCGGGCGATCTGCCGGTAGGGATGACTGTATCTCCGGATCATCAAACGCTTTGGGTCGTTACGGCCGGCTTTCATCATCATTCTGTAAACATCATCGACATCCGCACTCAACAGTTAAGGGACAGCTTTACGGCGGCTCAGTTATCGCCCGGCATGGCAGTGATTCCCGGCGGACAGGAGTTGCTGGTTACTTCCGGCTTGGCTTCTCCGAAGACGATGGAGAACGTCTTCAAGAGGACGGAGGATCTGCCTACGGCAACAGAAGGCATCAACGGCGATGTCATTCGATTCAACGTCTCCGGCAGAAAACTGAGCACGGGAAAACCCATCGTTCTGCCGATCGAATCGAGCAAGGACCGTTATACAAGCGGCCTGGTACGTGCGCGGGACGGTTCTCTATTCATTAGCGACGCCAATGCCGATAAGGTCTATAAGCTGGACCCAAACCTGTCAAAAATACAGGCGTCGGCCCAAACCGGAAACTCGCCGATGTTCATGGCGCTTTCCCAGGACGAAAAGGAGTTGGCGGTCACCAACTGGGGCGACAAGTCGGTGAGCCT
>JBEKGF010000127.1:0-6564 GCA_050012935.1 Edaphobacter sp.
ACGACGCCCGTCTTTCTGAAGCTCACGAAGGGCGCTCAAGGATGCCGCCATCTTTTGGTTCGGTGTCGCCATGGCAATCCTCCCTGCGGGTTATTACGCGTTTATTATGCCGCGCAAATACAAGTATATTATGATGCGTCAAGACGAGTACAACATGCTGCTCCAACGCAGGTAATTGATGACCAACCACGGTGCAATCGGCACTCTTGCGCTCCCGTTCAAACCGATTTAGATTGTTCCAGTAGTTCTTTTGCCCGCCAGCCCCGATCATCAACACAATCCAGCAAACTCCAGATCGAGGAGATGAACTATGCCCAAACTATGCCTAAACAGCCCAAAATGGGCCTCACAGGACCGCATAGAACCTCACCGTCGCGAGGCTTAACCTATTGTAAATAAAGGAAAACAAGAGGTTTGTTTCTTCACAGATAGGGACTCAAAATCCGCCGAGGGCAACCTCGTGGGGGTTCGACCCCCCTCCAGGCACCAATAAAATCAATGGTTTACAAAATAAACGCATTTTCGGATGCGTTTTTCTGTGCCCAAACTGTGCCCAAACTGCCGAACGCTGTTCTAAATGAATGCCAGCAGCGGTCGATAGAACTTCTGGATCCCCTCAAAAGTCTCTTGAACCGGAAATGTGATCTCAATAGAGCGACTGCTTTTACTCTTCTATAAGTTAGACCTTGCATTTCTGCCGCCGTGTGGAATAATTGCAGGGTATGATCCGACGCGATGCAGAAGAGCGGCTTGTCCAACTACTCAGGCGGTTTCCTGCTGTTGCGCTGCTTGGGCCCAGACAGGTAGGCAAAACAACTCTCGCTCTGAGCCTGGTGGGAGAGGCCGACGTTCCACCCCATTATCTCGACCTGGAGCTTCCTTCAGACCGGGCTAAACTAGCCGACCCCGAGTTGTATCTATCCGCCTATCAAGATCGCTTGGTGATTCTGGATGAGATCCATCGTTTTCCAGGAATTTTCCAGACACTTCGTGGTTTGATCGATCAAAGAAAGCGGAAAGGCAAGCGCACAGGCCAGTTTCTCCTCCTCGGATCAGCATCCATCGATCTTTTGCAACAATCGGCCGAAACTCTTGCAGGCAGGATCGCCTACATGGAGTTGACGCCCTTCCTCGATGACGAGGTCGCCAGTCTCGCCCCCAACGCTACCTCGACACTCTGGGTGAGGGGCGGGTTTCCGGATAGCTTTCTAGCCGAGACCGAAGTTGAGAGCTTCGAGTGGCGCTCCGCATTTATTCAAACCTATCTGGATCGCGATGTGCCGTCTCTCGGGCCGCGCATCCCTGCCGAGACGCTTCACCGCTTCTGGCAGATGCTGGCCCACAACCAAGGGCAGATGTTGAATGCCGCACAGTTAGCATCCGGGTTGGGGATTAGCGGTCAGACGGTCGCTAGGTATCTGGATATCATGGTCGATCTCCTGCTCGTGCGACGCCTGCAGCCGTGGTCTGCCAATGTAGGAAAGCGGCTGGTCCGCTCCCCTAAAGTTTACGTGCGGGATAGTGGTTTGCTCCATACTCTGCTCGGTATACGCGACCAAGAGACCTTGCTAGGGCATCCCGTGGTCGGAGCTAGTTGGGAAGGGATGCTCATCGAAAATATCTTGAGCACAATGCCGGCAAGTACCCCCGCATGGTTTTACCGAACTGCCGTAGGTGCAGAGATTGACCTCGTGCTGGAGGTCAAGCCGAACCAGCGCTGGGCGATCGAGATCAAACGTTCTCTCGGCGACCCAAAGCCGCGGAGAGGGTTCTTTATCGGTTGTGAAGACATCGGGGCTGTAAGGCAAATCGTGCTTTATCCAGGCGATGAGAGTTACAAGCTCGATGCAAAGACTGATGTCATGCCATTGCAGCAACTTCTCTCAGTCGAATTTCCAGGGCTGTTTGCTGCAGATACTTCCCGTTCTGAAGCAGTCCCTGAGGCCAACGGATGAATAAGAAGGATCTTACGGAAGCAGACATCCGCACGAAGTACATCACTCCTGCGGTCCTGGGTCTAAATGGTTCGAAATGGGACTCGATGACTCAGGTCCGCGAGGAATTCTACTTCACCAAGGGCCGGGTGATCGTACGGGGTAAGAGCGTCAAACGCGGCGAAGCAAAAAAAGTCGATTATCTGCTCTACTACAAGCCCAATATTCCCATCGCGGTCATTGAGGCCAAGGACAATGCGCACGCGCTTGGCGATGGCATGCAGCAGGCTCTCGACTACGCCGAGCTCCTAGACATTCCTTTTGCTTATAGCTCCAACGGCGACGGCTTTCTTGAACACGATCGTACAGGAACCGGAGGCCCGGTTGAACGAGAGATTCCCCTGCACCAATTCCCGACTCCAGAAGAGCTATGGGCACGGTACAGCGCGGCAAAGGGATTCTCTCCGGCGCAGGAATCCATTGCGAAACAGGAATATTACGATGACGGTTCCGGGAAGACGCCGCGCTATTACCAACTCAACGCTATCAACCGTACAGTCGAGACCATTGCTCAAGGTGAAGATCGAATTCTTCTGGTCATGGCTACAGGCACCGGTAAGACCTACACGGCATTTCAGATCATCTGGCGTCTTTGGAAGTCCGGGGCAAAGAAACGCATCCTCTTCCTCGTAGACCGCAATATCCTTGCCGACCAAACCAAGACAAATGACTTCAAGCCGTTTGGTCAGGCGATGACCAAAATCACCAACCGCACCGCCGACAAAGCGTTCGAAATCTATCTGGCGCTCTATCAGGCTGTCACCGGGACCGAGGAAGACCAGAACATTTACAAGCAGTTTTCCCCCGACTTCTTCGACCTGATCGTGGTGGACGAGTGCCACCGTGGCAGCGCCGCCGATGATGCAGCATGGCGAAAGGTGCTCACCTACTTCTCGTCAGCCACGCAGATCGGCATGACCGCGACGCCCAAGGAGACGGAGCACGTCTCCAACATCGAGTACTTCGGCGAACCTGCTTTCATCAACTGACAGCGATCTACATGGTCGGGCGAAACCAGAAAGCGACCAAGCCGGTATCGGTGTCTTGCTTTTCCGGCGCTGAGCTTCTCGCTCCAAACCGCTCTTCGCATACCGTTTTTTCCACAGAGACAAATTGACATGTATCGGAAAATGATATATCTATATGTGATATAGGGAATCCTTTGGATGAATCCATCAGCTTCACTCAATAATGACTTGCAAGAGATGCTACCGCTTTCCTCGGCGATCTTCTTCGTACTTTTTGCTCTCGCGGATGGCGAGAAGCATGGATACCTGATCATGCAAGAGATAAAGGTCTTGTCGGACGGCAAACTCCAAATGGGGCCCGCGACTCTCTACACCACGATCCAAAAACTCGCAGACCAGTCGCTCATTGAAGAGGTAGAGAACGACAGCCAGGACCGTCGTCGAAGCTACCGCCTCACACGAACGGGCAAGCAGCTACTCAACGCCGAGTTCTCGCGACAAAACGAAGTTCTTCTTTTAGCGAAAGTAAAAAAGGTGTTTCCACTGAGAGGTAAAGTGTGAGCTCAGTCCTCGAACTCAGTTGCTGGGTCTATAAGCGGATGCTCCCGCTGTATGCAGACAATCTGCGCTACCGGTACGGCGATGAGATGGAGCAGCTCTTCAGGGAGCAGCTCATGGACGCCAGGAAAGAAGGGGTCTCGGGAATTGGCAGGGTCTGGCGATCTGCTGTCTACGATGCGGTCTCTTTAGTGGGACCAGCCTATCTTGAGCCGGTCAGGCTATGGACTGTGGCGACCCTGCTATCCGCTTCGGTCATCTTTTTAACCACGCTCAGCTTCTGCACCTTCAGGAACACTGGCGTCGTCTACGGTTGTGCGCTGGAGCCAGAGCTGCAGGCAGCGCAGACGAGTGGTCCAGATCCAACCGGCCATCTTGTTCCGATCTCCCAGGGACACAAGATGTTTCTTGAATGCACGGGAGAATCTCAAGGGAAGCCGACCGTCATTCTGGCGACGGGCCGCGGGCTCGGTGCTTCTCAGGACTGGTCCCTGGTCCAGTCGCGTGTCTCGGAGTTCGCCCGTGTGTGCAGTTACGATGCGCTTGGCGTTGGTCAAAGCGATCATGTTCCGGGAGATGATTCGATAAGCGATGTCGTCGAGAACATGCACGATCTCTTTCACTCTGCGCAGTTGCCAGGCCCCTACATTCTTGTTGGGATATCGGCGGGAGGCATTCTCGTTCGACACTATGAGGAGCATTATCCCTCCGATGTGGCAGGCTTCGTCTTCGTCGACTCAGCTCACGAAGAGCAGGTATGGAGAGACGCAGCCATCTCCCCCGCGTTTCCCGGTTCAGACATGGATCTGAAAAGCCTCCAACGTGATGGTCTGCTCCCGCCGCCGCAGCACCTCACCTGGCACGACGACGTCCCGATCATCGTGCTTGAACGGACCGACCTGCCTCCCTGCAGCGCCTTCCCCAGCCTCAGCCAGAGTCAATGCGACCAAATCAATGCCGCCTGGCACAGCTTCCAGGTTGATCTGTCAAGCAGATCGAAATACGGTCAGCTTCGGGCCGTCGTGGGTTCAGGACATGCCATGCACCAGCAGAAACCTGAGGCAATCGCTCAGGCCATTCGCGATGTTTTGGAGGAAGTGAAGCAGCAGAAACTATGACGATTGCGAGAAAGCTGATTTTCCCTTCTGAGCGTCGAGAAGTCTCCAAGCTCCGGGTCACTCCCGAATCACCGCCCACCCGTCAATTACTGGTTGGAAAAACAGCGCCACGCACCTCCGGCGCCGATGATGCTGCCTCAGTCCTTTTTTCCAACTCTGGCGGCATCATGTTGTCCGGAGTGGCGGAATTGAGTGTATTCAGCATCCAAATGGAAATACGTCCAAAAAGGAAAGTTGCCACGAGGTTGCTGGTTTAATCGTCTTGCGCTCCTTTGGTTAGAAGACGCACCCGAACGCCTTAACGCATTATTCTGATGTTTGGTGTAGTGACCCCAGCTTCGGCTGTACCACCGCAAGCCTGCCGTAGGCGGCTTCGAGCTGCTCTTTCAACTCGCGATTGATTACCTCCAGAGTTAGAATGCGGATTCTGAGAGTCGCCACGACTCGTTCGTGCGAGAGCCGCTGCCGATGTTGCAAATTCTCGCCGGCGGAAACGGGCGACGTATTGCGGATCTTCACGATCTTGTCCCGAACGGCCTTCGTTCCGTAGAGCCAGGCCGTCGATACTTTCGCCCGCGTAGCGACACTGCGGAAATTGATCTCCGTTTCTTCAGATAGCATCAGTAGGATCGCCGCGGTCGTACGCCGCATTGCATCCTCGCTGCGACTTCGGGCGTTGCGCTTTAGGCCATCGGTATTCCTAATCATGACTTGCCGGGTGCCCCAGGTCTCCCTCTTTTGGAGACCTGGGATGCCACAAAAGCCAGCCCGTCTTTCTGTCGCCAGCAACCTGTCAGCGGACGTTACTAAAGTCCATTGCCCTTTCGTAACATCCCACCCCAAAGATAATTTGCATGCAATTAAGGGGTTTTGTGCTTTACTCATAATCAGCAGAAGAAAAACCCACGGCCCGAACCCCAAAAGGTTCGGGCCGTCGTCATTTCGCGGAGAATTTATCTATGGCTTTAAGGCTTTTATCAATAACGCTGACCCCTGATCCCTGATCCCTGATCCCTCGGAACTGTGCATACATGCACAGTTCCGAAATGAGGATCGCATAAAGATTTTTCCAGAAACTGTGCAATCCTTCGCAATTCGCACAAAAAAATCATGTTATAAACCAACCCCGCACAGGCTAACTACCGGCATTGTCCGGAACCGAACACTGCACACCAAGCCTGCGGAATCGCCAACCGTCCTATTCAGATTCGGGGCGGGTATAGGGTTTCTGCAGATAGAGGCGGGCTTCGTTGATGGCTCCCTGGGTATTGTCGTTGGTCTGCACGGCAAGGCGGTACTGCTCGACGGCTCGGTCGCGCTGGCCGGTGAGGTCGAAGATTTTGCCGATCTCGATGTGAGCCCAGACTTCGGTCCAGCGGGGCTCGTCATCGCCGCGCAGAGCGTCGCGGTAAGAGTTGATGGCGGACTGGTAGTTGTGCTGGGCGAGAAGAACTTCGCCGATGCGATAGCTGGCGAGCGAGCTTTGCGGATTGGCTTCGAGCGCTTTCTGGTACTCATTGAGGCCGCCGGTGAGGTCGCCCTGAGCGACGAGCTGCTGGCCTTTGAGAATGGCGATGCGAACCTGTAGGTCGGGCGTCGATTTCAGGACCCAGTTTTGCGGGTCGATGCTGATGCGGCGCGGGCGGCCAAAGGTATCCACAACGTACTGCGACTCGGTGCCGACGACATCGACGCGCTTGATCTCGGTCTTGCCTTCGGTTTCGACGCGCAGCTCGACAGGCATGCGGAAGAGATCGAGATCCTGGTTGATTTCGCCGATGGTGCGGAAGCCTTTGTTATTGCCGAGGCGGTAGACAGCGTACTTATTCACGAATGTGGGCGCGCCGGTGCCATCGACCCACTGGGCGAAGAAGGGCGTGAGGTTCTGGCCGGTCTGGGCTTCACACACTTTGGTGAGGTCAGAGC
>JBEKGF010000128.1:0-6336 GCA_050012935.1 Edaphobacter sp.
ATCGCCGGCGTCGATCCGCGCTTTGGCCTCTACTCCGCAATCGTCGTGACGCTGGTCGCCTCCATCTTCGGCTCCTCGTCCCACCTGATCAACGGACCCACCAACGCTATATCGCTGGTGGTCTTCAGCGCCCTCGCATTCTTCGATCCCGAAGCGCGCTTCGACGCTTATCAGGGCATGTTCCTGCTCGGAATCATGGTCGGCAGCATCCAGATTCTGATTGCCGTCTTTAAATTGGGCGATCTCACGCGCTACATCTCGGAATCGGTGGTGCTGGGATTCATGGCGGGCGCGGGCTTTCTGGTAGCGCTCGGACAAGTCGGCAACCTGGTGGGCCTGCGCGATCAAGGCACCGGCCACATGCATGTCCTCTATCGCTTCTGGCTGACGATGACCCAGCAGGCGCGCGTAAGTCCGCATGCTGTTGAGATCGGCGTGGGCACCATCATCCTGGCCGTGGCGCTCGCAGTGAGTGTGGCGATTCTTTCCGTCTTTCTCTTTCGTTCCCACGGCCGCGCACCCACACCCATCCGGTCTCTGGCGGTGCTTCCGTTAGAGAACCTCTCTGGCGATGCTTCACAGAAGTACTTCTCTGACGGAATGACGGACCAGTTGATCACCGACCTGGCGCAGATCAGCGCATTAAAGGTGATCTCCCGCACGTCCGTAATGGTCTATGAAGGAGCGCGCAAGCCGCTGCCGCAGACCTGGTTGATGACGAACGCGGTCTTGTCCTGCGGCACGCCGGCCTTCATCGCGGCCTGGCGGGCGGTCAGTTCCTGCTGGATCTGAGGGCGCTTGTCGCCGCTGGCGCGGGCTAGCTGATCGTTGGCGTCGCCGAGTTCGTCGTTGTCGAGCTGGAGCTGGGCCTTGGCGACGTCGAGATCGTCGGAGCCGGCGATGGCGCCGTTGGGTTGCTTGAGTTTTGCGGTGAGGGTGTCGACTTTGGCCTGGTCCTCTTTGACGAGGGCCTGGAGCTGCGCAACTTTTTCCTGGGTTGCGAGGGCGTCGCCGGTGAGGGTGCGGGTCTTGAGCGCGGCCTGGCGGAGGGCGAGGGCGAAGGCCTGGTCGACGTCATGGTCGGCGAGGCGCTCGGCTTCGTGGGCGAGAGATTGCTCTTCCGCGGAGACAGCGAGGGGCGCGAGGGACTCGATGGTCTGCCAGGGGCGCTGATCGACGAGGCTGTGGGCGGCAGCGCCACCTTTGAGGAACGGCATATGCGCCATCGAGCCGCGGGTCCACCAGGCTGCGACGAGGCAGAAGACGAGGAGGGCTGTAGGAATTGCGATGGAGAGGCGGCGAAAAAACTTCATGGTTCCACCCTACATGCTTGGCGGCACTGCTTCAAAGGCCGAGGAGGATGCAGGCACTGTGTCGGGATGGGCACAGATGCAGAATAGCTGCGCAGGGATTGCGTGCGGCTGTAACTGGATTTTAATAAAAGGGCGGCAGTGCAGAGATTACATTTCACGATAGGCTCGGGCCACAGGAGATTGTGTGACAAATACATCAGATGCTGCGTTTCGTTGTGAGGTTGAGAACTCGGTTGAAGACGGTGTGAAGGTGACGACGGTTCGGTGCTATGGCCGCCTGATCAATCAGACTTCAAGTGAAGTGAAGGATGTGGTGAAGCCGCTGATACCGCAGGGCGGCGTGATCGTGATCGATCTGAAGGATGTGACCTTCCTGGATAGCCTCGGGCTGGGAACGCTGGTGGGGTTGAAGGTTTCGGCAATCAATGAGGGGTATTGCACGTTAAAGATGGAGAATCTGACGCCTCGGGTTAAAGAGTTGCTGAAACTGACTAACCTGACGAATCTGTTTTCTTCTTAGAGCGAAAATTTTGAACGGGTGATTGCGGGATCGCTGGTCGCGGCGAAGGCATGCGCATGTAGGATTTAGTGCGTGGAGACTTCTGTTGCGAATGCCGGCGCTGTGCCGGCGTGGTCGATTGCGCGAACGGCGAGACGACAGCCGCTGGCTGCGATGGGGCTCGCGCTGCTGGTAGTGTTTGTGCTGTGTGCGGTGTTTGCGCCGTGGCTGGCTCCGCAGGATCCGGCGCAGTTGGATTTGACGGGAAGGTTGACGGGGCCTTCGGCGTCGCACTGGTTCGGGACCGATGAGTTGGGCAGAGATATTCTGTCGCGGACGTTGTTTGGGGCTCGGATATCGCTTATCGTCGCGGTGAGTGTGGTGGGGCTTTCGCTCTCGGTGGGGCTGGTGGCGGGTGGGTTGGCCGGGTTTTACGGCGGGTGGACGGATACGGTGGTGAATGTTTACGTGACGAATGCGTTTATGGCGCTGCCGGGGATTCTGCTGGCGATTGCGTTTGTCGCGTTTATGGGGCCGGGTTTGGGGAATGTGATTCTAGCGCTGGCGATCTCGGGGTGGGTGGGGTATGCGCGGTTGGTACGGGCCCAGGTGATGGCGGTGAAGGAACGGGAGTTTGTGGAGGCGGCGCGGGCGTTGGGGGCTTCGGATTTGAGGGTGATGGGGCGTCATATTTTGCCGAATATTTTGCAGCCTCTAATTGTGCAGGCGGCGATTGGGATGGCGGGTGCGGTGTTGGCTGAGGCTACGCTGAGTTTTCTGGGGCTGGGGGTTCCACCGCCGGCGGCAAGTTGGGGGTCGATGCTGAATGATGCGCGGTCGCATCTGTTTGACTCGCCGCATCTGGTGTTCTTTCCAGCAATGGCGGTGATGCTTTGTGTGCTGTCGTTCAATTTTATTGGGGACGCGCTGCGGGACTGGATGGATCCGCGAACGAGGATTAGCGCAGGGCTGTGATACCGCAATTTACTGAAGATCGTACTAGCGATCGGCAATGGATCTGTTTATCGGATATGCTTGGCGTGGACGAGAGAGGCAGATTCGATGCGCAAGAGTATTATTTCGCCCTCCCCTGCGGCGGCTGTGCCGGCCAAGGATTTGTGGCGTGAACTGGATAGAATTGCGCGAGTGGAGATCAGCTCCGAGGATTCTTCGTTCCCGATTGAACACGCGCTGGGCCGTAAGGAGACAACTGGATGGCGGGCGGCGGAGACAGGACCGCAGGTGATTCGGCTGCACTTCGATGAGCCGTTGAACATCAAGCGGCTGCATGTGCATTTTGTGGAGCGCGCAGCGGAGCGCTCGCAGGAGTTTGCCGTGTATGCGGGTACGGGCGCGGAGTTGAAAGAGGTAGTGCGGCAGCAGTGGACGTTCTCGCCGTATGGTTCGACCGAGGAGATTGAGGATTATTCGCTTGATTTGAAGGGCGTGTCGACGCTGGAGTTGCGGATCGATCCTGACCGGAGCCACGATCCGAAGCAGAGCCGGGAGCATGCCTCGCTGCAGGGTTTGAAGGTGGCGTAGGCGCGCCTATGTTGATCGGCGTGATCTCGGATACTCATGGGTTGATGCGGCCGGAGGCTTTGGCGGCGCTGCGCGGGGTGGAGCATATTCTGCATGCGGGGGATGTGGGGGATATTGCAGTCCTCGACGCGCTGCGGGGGATTGCTCCGGTGACGGCGATTCGCGGGAATGTGGATGTCAGCGGGGTTTGTGGTGAGTTGCCGGCCACGGATGTTGTGGAGCTGGGCGGGAAGCTGTTTTATCTGGTGCACTCGGTGCATGATCTGGATATCGATCCTGTGGCGGCGGGAGTGGCGATGGTCGTGAGTGGGCACTCGCACAAGGCTTCGGTTTCGGTTAAGAGGGATGTGGTGTTTTTTAATCCCGGGAGCGCGGGGCCGCGAAGGTTTTCATTGCCGGTGACGGTCGGATTTGTCACCGTCGAGGATGGAGTGGAAGCTAGTGTGATGGAGCTGGCGGTGGAGTAGAAGGCCCGGGGCTAAAGCCCCTTCTCGATGGCACCTCTTCGTGGGGCTAAAGCCCCACGCTAATCCGAAAAGCAAGAACGAACAACGGCAAGAACAAACAACAGCAAGAACGAACAACGGCAAGAACAAACAACAGCAAGAACGAACAACAGCAAGAACAAACAACAGCAAGAACGAACAACGGCAAGAACAAACAACAGCAAGAACGAACAACAGCAAGAACAAATGCGGGGGTTCTTCGCTGCGCTCAGAATGACAACAGAAGAACAAACAACGACACAGACAAAAACAACAACAAAAGTCAGTTGTCGAAGCGGATGGTGTTGAGTATGGATTGCATGCGTTTGCGGACGTCGTCGAGTTCGCGGTCGGAGATATCCCTGACTCCGCTAACGTCGCCGCCGCAGAAGTTGTTGATGACGGCGTCGAAGCGGTAGCAGGCGTCGTTGCGTTCGGTGGTGTAAATCTCATCGCGGGATTCGGTGCAGATGCCGCCGTGCTCGTCGTATCCATGGGTGAAGGGGACGCCGGCGACCTGCGTTGTCGTGACAGTGTGCGGAGCGCGGGCGGTGGCTTGCGCGGCGCATTGGTTCGCGGTGGTGTTGGGAGCGACGCTGAAGTAGAAGAGCGCTCCGCTAAAAGTGGAGGAGGGGTGCGGGTTGAAGCTGATGGTGGCGACGGCACGCATCTGGGCGGTGTGGGCGGCGTTGCGGGCGTCGAGGCGGAAGGTGCTGACGTCGCCGTCCTTGCGGTCGATGTTCCAGGCGGGCGGGATGGTGAAGGAGACGCCGTAACGGGAGTCGTGGAAGGGGCGCGCGGGCGGAGTGTTCGGCTCCGGAGCGGGCGGCTTGCCTTTCAGGAAGGCAGGAACCGGTTCAGGCTGGCCTGGAACGGGTTTGGACTGAGCGCGGGCGTGAGCGGGTATCGTGGCCGAAAGAACTGTCAGCAGGGCGATGGTGATGCGGGAGAGATGGGCGATGATTCTCATGCTTTCCTTCTATGGCACTACTGACCGCGCATGCGCGGGTTGGCTACAGTGTAGGCGATGTCGGTGAGGAGATTCACTCCCACATAAGTTAGCCCGACGGCCAGAATGCAACCTTGCACTAAAGCATAGTCACGATTAGAGATAGCGGACAACGTAAGACGGCCGATTCCAGGCCAGCTGAAGATGGTTTCGGTCACGATTGCTCCTGCAAGCAAACTGCCAAACTGGAGTCCAATGACGGTCAGGACGGGGATCAGGGCGTTGCGCAGGGCGTGGCGGTAGACGACTTGATTTTCTGTCAGACCCTTGGCGCGGGCTGTGCGGATGTAGTCCTGGCTGAGCTCTTCGAGCATGGCTGTCCTGACCATGCGGGTGAGGATGGCGGCGAGACCAAGGCCCAGGGTGATCGCCGGGAGAATCAGGTGCAGAAGAAAGCTGATGGTACCGGTACCTGCTCCGGATACTGGGAGCCATCCAAGTTGGATTGAGAAAAAGAGGATCAGGATGGGACCAAGGGCGAAGTTGGGGAACGAGAGGCCGACGAGGGAGACAACGCCGAGGGTGCGATCCTGCCAGCGGTTGCGATGGAGCGCCGACCAGATGCCTGCGGGGATGGATAGTGCTACGCCGATGAGGAGTGCGGCGAGGGTCAGGGCCAGCGTGTAGGGATAGCGTTGGAGGATGAGGTGCGTGACGGAGTCGTGGAGGCGCAGGGACTGGCCGAGATCGGCGTGGAGAATGCCGTGCCAGTAGTGGAGGTACTGCGTGTGAAGCGGCGCGTCGAAGCCGTAGGAGTGGCGGAGGGTGTCGATGTCGGAGGCGGTAGCGCCTTCGCCGAGCATCTGGACGATGGGGTCGCCGGGGACGAGGTGAATTAAGAGGAAGACGACGGAGACGACGACCCAAAGGACCGGGAGGGTGAGAAGGATGCGACGGATGGGCTTCCAAAGTCTCAGCGGACGGCGGGTCGATCCTGAGAGCTGAGTCGCTCCGGGCAAAATACGGGGGTTCTTCGCTCCGCTCAGAATGACACCATCTTAGTTGATCTCATTCGGCCGCTTCCCTGCTGTTCAGCTGTCTGACAACGCCTTCCTGCGGCGGGATGTCTTCGACGACAACGCGGCTGATGCGGTGGCCGGTCATCTCGGCTACCTTGAAGCGGCGGCCTTGGTAGTCCACGGTCTCGCCCGCAGCGGGGATGTGGCCGAGTTGCGCGAGGAGGAAGCCTGCGAGGGTTTCGACGCCGGTCTCGCGCGGGAAGGTCCAGTGGAGTTGGTTGCCGAGATCGCGGAGCGGCGTACTGCCGTCGAGGATCATAGCCCCGGTAGTGCTGAGCAAGGGCGAGCGGCTGATGTCGAACTCGTCTTCGAGCTCGCCTACGACTTGTTCGAGGACGTCTTCGGCGGTGACGAGGCCAACGGTCGAGCCGAACTCGTCGACGACGATGGCGATGTGGCGGCGGCGTTCCTGAAACTCCTGGAGGAGCTCGATGGCGAGCTTGGTCTCGGGGACGACGGCGATCTCATG
>JBEKGF010000129.1:0-6293 GCA_050012935.1 Edaphobacter sp.
AACGCCGCCTTTTTAAAAACCGATGGTTTCTCCGCTGTCTCGTCGTCACGACGCCGTCTGGAATTGTTGCAACGCTGGGAGGATGGTATCTCGCAGAGACCGGGCGTCAACCGTGGGTGATATTCGGCCTTTTGAAAACAATCGACGCCGTGTCGCCCGTACCGGCGCAAACACTACTCGCGACGCTCATAGCCTTCGTCTGTATCTACGCATTCTTCATGGCCGCGTTTCTGTTTTTTGTTTTGCGCACCATCCGCAGGGGACCTGGTTTGTCGCCATCTCACGCCGAAGCTTCTGGATCACTCAAGAATGCGCTCCGTCCCCAGGTGTTGGACAGTGCGAACGTCAATGCGGTGCTGGGGAGATAACGAAATGATTCTGCCTATGATCTCCGCGTGTTTCACGGCTCTTTCCGTTACCCTCTACGTTTTGCTCGACGGCTTTGACCTTGGGGTCGGGGCACTGCTCTTGTTGCAACTGCATGAGAGGTCGCGAGACCACATGGTCGATTCCATCACCCCAACCTGGGACGGTAACGAGACTTGGCTCATCATGGCGGGCGTTACCCTGCTCGCGGCGTTTCCCATTGCGTATGGCATTCTAATGCCCGCTCTCTACCTGCCCATCATTGTGATGCTGCTGGCTCTCGGACTGCGGGGCGTCTCGTTCGAGTTCCGTGTCCAGGCGACACAGTACCGCCGGAAATGGGACCTTGTATTTGCTTTCGGGTCCATTGTGGCGGCATCCATGCAAGGCCTGATAGTTGGAGCCCTGCTTCAAGGAGTCTCAGTTGAAGGGACCGCATTCAACGGAAGTGTTCTCGATTGCTTCAGGCCGTTTCCATTGCTTTGCGCGGTTTGCGTTCTCGCTGGATACGTTGTGCTCGGCGGTTCATGGCTAAAATTCAAAGCGACAGCTCTGCTTCAGAAATTTGCAGAACGAACCTTGAGAGTCGCATTGCCCCTATTCCTCGCAGCGTTCATTGCGGTCGGCGGGTTCTCCTTCTCCGTACAGCCAGGGATCTTGGTTGCTTGGCAGGCACACACGATGCTCCTTGCCGCACTGAGTGTCATCATGATCGTTGCCGCGGTTGTCAATTTCACGGGCGTCAGCAAACGTCCCGATGTGCGCCCATTTGCCGCAAGTCTGGCGATGGTCGCAGCAGGCATCGTCGGTCTGGCAGTCCTGGTGTTTCCAGACATCGTTCCGTTCCGTGTTCCTCTTTGGGATGCTTCGGCATCGAGGCTTAGCCAAATCTTCGTGCTCACTGGAGCTGCTTTCGTCTCTCCAGTTGTTTTGGGATATTCTTTCTTCGCTTACTGGATATTTCGAGGAAAGACTCCGGAGAAGGGATGGGATGGATGAGTTGCAAAGCGAAACAACTGCTCTGGTTTACCGGAATTTACGTAGGTTCCCTCTTCACGTTTGCGCTTGTCTCGTTTCTGATTCGCGCCGGCTTGCGGGTTCTCTGAGTTGTAGGTCCGTGGATGCAAGACCCGAAGCACCGTCGGTTGCTGTTTTCTGCAACGATGAAACACCTCCTGTTACAGATCCGCGCTCTTAAGCAATCCGGAGACAACACGATATGCGCAATGCCATCCGCCTCATCACAATAGCCGCCGTTGTTTCCTGCTTCACAAACCTGCCACCGCTCGCACTCACCCAAACCGCCGAAAAGGCAACGCCTCCTCCCTCCATCGCAGTCGCACCCCAATACGACACGACCCACGTGTATGTAGCGCCTGCTGATGTCGATGCATTCGTCGCTAGTTTCCTTGGCACCTTCGGCGGAACGAGCACCAAACAGGTGGTAGTCACGGTGACACCAACACCGAGTCTGACAAGCTCTCAACTATTGCAAACCCCTGTGGGAACAGTGTCATTGTTCGGATTCATGACGCCAATTCCAGCTCCCTTCGGCACTGAGCGAACAGGATATCTGGTCAACGACATGGACGCAGCAATCACAAGAGCTAAGGCTACGGGAGCGGATGTGATTGTAACGCCATTTCCCGATCCAATTGGGCTCGATGCCGTGATTCAATGGCCAGGAGGCGTTATGACTCAGATCTACTGGCATACCACGAAGCCTTCGTATACTCCGTTTGTAGCGGTGCCTGAAAATCGCATATACGTCTCGCCTGACAGTGTGGACACTTTCCTGCGGAGCTTTCTAGCCTTTTCCGGCGGGCGGGTGGTTTCGGATGAATCAGCGGCACAGGGGATTGAAATTGGATTGCCTCAAATCTCCTTTCGGCGAATCCGTGTGGAGTCGGCCTTCGGAAAGATGACAATATTCGTGACAGACCGCTATCTTCCTTTCCCCCACGGTCGCGAGACAACCGGCTACGAAGTAGCGGATCTCGAATCAACATTGGCAAAGGCGAAATCACTGGGAGCTAAGCTGCTCGTCCCTCCCACACCTATCGAGAAACGAGCTTCAGCCATCGTGCAGTTCCCCGGCGGATACATCGCAGAGATTCATTCTGTTTCCCATTAGATCGAGTGTTGATGATTGTTTCGCCATTTAGCTCAGCCACTATTTGGACATATCTAACCCTATGAGGTCCCGGGACCTCCCCACTTAAGGGGCGTTCAAAGGACGCGATTCAAGAACATACTGTGATTCAGTCGCACTCGATTTCACCACCGCAGAATGAAGCAGTGCATGCGGACTTTGGCAAAACGTTCAAAGCTTCACAGAAGCCGATTCGTTCTCGCAATCGAATGCGCTGAATTTTCATCGACTATAAGGAGAACCGCATGTTCCATGAGAACTTCTACTCTGGTCTGGGTGTTTTGGTCAGCCTGGCGTTTGCCATTCTTCCGGCCGGGCTAATGGCACAGAAGCAGCCTTCAAGAACCGTCGTCACAAACATCGTGCTTGTCCACGGAGCATTCGCGGACGGTACGAGTTGGTCAAAAGTCATTCCACTTTTGGAAGCGAAAGGCTATCACGTTACGGCGGTCCAGAATCCTTTGACCTCCTTGGCTGATGATGTGGCGGCGACGAAGAGAATCATCGCTATCCAAGATGGTCCCGTCATCTTGGTCGGTCACTCCTGGGGCGGAGCTGTCATCACCCAAGCGGGTGACGACCCGAAGGTTGCCGGCCTGGTGTACATAGCTGCCTACTCGCCTGAAGTGGGACAGTCTGCGAATGACGCAAGCGGCCCATACGGATTGACAGAAGGTCAGAAGCAGATTCGAGTCGACAGCGAGAAGTTTGCCTACATGACTTCCGAGGGGATTCTCAATGACTTTGCGCAAGGCTTACCCATGGCTGAACGCAAACTGGTATTCGCGGTGCAGGGACAGAGCTTCGGTCCAATGTTTGGGGAAAAGCTGACTGTGTCGGCATGGAAGACGAAGCCGTCCTGGGTCGTCATCTCGGCAGACGATCGCATGCTCCCACCGGCCATGGAAGAAGCGCAAGCAAAGAAACTCGGAGCGACGGCGGTGACATTGCAGACGTGCCATCTCGCGATGCTGCAGGAGCCAGCGAGGGTTGCAGAAGTGATTGACGACGCAGCAAGGAACGCTTTAAGCAAGTAAGCCGACAGGGCATCCGCTCAGTCGATCAGAGAGAACCCAATTCCAACCAGGAGGACATCATGTCCACAGTTGTCAAAAACATAGTATTGGTCCACGGAGCCTTCGCTGACGGCTCGAGTTGGTCAAAGGTCATTCCCATTCTTGAGCAAATGGGATACAACGCTGTCGCTGTGCAGAACCCTTTGCTTTCACTAGCTGATGAAGTTGCCTTCACAAAGAGAATCATCGGACTACAGGACGGTCCTGTGATCCTTGTTGGTCACTCCTGGGGAGGCACGGTGATCACGGAAGCGGGCGATGATTCCAAGGTAGCAGGCCTTGTCTATGTCACAGCCTACGCACCCGAGGCCGGGCAGTCCGCCAATGATGCTAGCGGTCCGTTCGGCTGGACGGAGGGACAAAAGCAGATTCGGGTTGATAGCGAGAAGTTCGCGACTGTAACCTCCGAGGGCATGCTTGAGCGAATAGCAGAGGGATTACCGCTGGCAGACAGGAAACTGTTCTTTGCCGTGCAGGGCCAGAGCTACGGGCCGATGTTCGACGAGAAGCTCACGGTTGCTGCGTGGAAGACCAAACCCACCTGGGCCGTCATCTCGACCAAAGACCAGATGCTCCCCCCAGCCATGGAACTGGCGTCTTCAAAAACAATTGGCGCTGTAACGACGACGATCTCTACATGCCACATGTCGATCCTAGAAGCACCGGACTTAGTCGCCGCCGTAATCGATGAAGCAGCGAAGAACGCACTGAACAAGTGAAATGAATGGCCGCACAGTGGGCCGCGAGGCGCCGACTCGCCAAACATGAAGTCCAGAAGGGAAATTGCAATGGTTGATGAAGAGCTCCACATCGCGCCCAATACGCTGACGTCGTTTGACCCAACATCATTCCTATTGGTGCCCGCTAAACGATTCGAAGATCTGCGTGTGGGAGACATTTTCCGGGCGCCCAGCCGTACATTGACGGACGCACACTCAGCCGCATTTCAAACGGTGTCAGCGGACAATCATCCGGTGCATTACGACGCAGTATGGGCGGCACGGCATGGGCATTCTGCACCAGTCGTGCATGGGCTTCAGGTGCTTGCATTCACCGCGCCTGGAGCGACGTTGTTTCCACATTACATCGGAGAAGTGTTCATCGCGTTCACTGAGCTTTCCTGCAAATTTCTGAAAGAAGTACACTCCGGCGACACGCTATATCCGGCTCTGGAAATTGTCGAGTTGTCCACGGAAGGATCGAACGGGATCGTCACAACGAGCGTGACTGTCTTCAACCAGCGCAATGAACTTGTGCTGTCCGGTCAGCACAAGTATCTATTGAAATCGGATTAAATCCCGCTGCTTCATGAAGACACTCAGGTCTGGCGGGAATGCTAACCCACGGCGAACATGTGATGAAAGGAAAGGTCGATGCCAATACAAAACAATGCTCAAATACGACCGAGCCGGCGGGAATTCATAGCCGGCGCCGCTGGAGTCTCAGCAATGGCGTTCTTGCCTCATCGGGCCATTGCTTCCATGTCGCTCGCAAATTCAAGCGATCAAAACGGTTTCTCGGGGAATGGTACGAAAACAATTACCCTGCAGGACGGAACCACTATCTACTACAAGGACTGGGGAGCCGGTCAGCCCGTCGTCTTTTCGCATGGTTGGCCTTTGAACGCGGACGCCTGGGACTCGCAGATGCAGTATCTGGGCAAGCGCGGTTACCGTGTGATCGCGCATGACCGTCGAAGCCACGGCCGCTCAGGTCAGACGTGGGCCGGAAACGAGATGGACACCTACGCTGACGACCTGGCTTCGCTGTTCGAAGCGCTGGATCTAAAGGAGGCCATCATGGTTGGTCACTCCACTGGAGGGGGTGAGGTGGCACGCTACATCGGGCGGCACGGTTCGAAGCGTGTGGCGAAGACCGTTTTGATATCTTCCGTCGTTCCCGCCATGCTTAAAAGCGAAAAGAATCCGGGGGGATTACCGGTCGATGTCTTTGATGGGATACGCGCTGGCGTGGCGGCCGACAGGTCTCAGTTTTATAAGGACCTCACGCTGCCTTTCTTCGGATACAACCGCCCGGGAGCGAAGATCTCGGAAGGCATTCAGGCGAATTTCTGGTTTCAGGGAATGCAGGGCGGAATCAAAGGCCAATACGATTGCATCAAGGCGTTTTCGGAGACAGATTTCACCGATGATCTGAAGAAGATCGATGTTCCCACGCTGGTGATGCATGGCGACGATGATCAGATCGTTCCGTTTCCTGACACGGGAGCGTTGACAGCGAAGATCGTCCAAAATGCGAAACTCAAGGTTTACTCCGGATTTCCGCATGGAATGCCCATCTCCCATGCAGACGTTATCAATCCTGATCTGCTCGCGTTCCTTCGATCGTAGTGGATGCCAGAGCGAACGGGATACTGACGCCAGACGTTCATTGTAACTTCCCGCGACCGGTTCTTCTGCATTGAAGGCCCTTCACAGAAGTGTCCCATGATCAAGACTTCGCGCGCGATTGATAGCGTCCTTCGACTCAAAAGCGATGGGCAGATTACTCCAACTAATGTGTTCCGTTTCCCCGAATCAGACGGGAGTATTGGGGCGGCTCTGATGACGTTCAGGCGAGGTGGGACGATGATAGATAATCCTGGATCCGACGCAACACATTCGGCGGGAGCAATTTCGAGGCAAGTCAGTGGTCAGGATTCAGGCCGCACCGAGTCGCCGGCACTTACGGCAGACATG
>JBEKGF010000130.1:0-6290 GCA_050012935.1 Edaphobacter sp.
CGATTTCGGAAGTTCTCAGCTATATCGCAATAACGGTGACGGAACATTTACCATCGCGTCAAAGGAATCTCACATCGAGGATGTGGGCGCCGGCATGAGCGCCTGCTGGTCTGACTTCAATAACGATGGCCGCCAGGACATCTACATCACAAGCATGTGGGAAGCTGCCGGCCAACGAGTTTCAGAGCAAGCACAGTTCCACCAGGCTGCGCCACAGGCTATTCGTGCTCTCTACCAGCGGCATGCGTGCGGAAATGCCCTTTATCAAAACCAGGGCGATGGGAAGTTCAAGAACATTGGAAACGTTGCTGGCGTTGCGACGGGCCGCTGGTCCTGGTCAGCGGACTTCTGGGATTTCGACCACGATGGGTACTCGGATCTGTATGTCTCCAACGGATACATATCCGCGGTAGATCGGAGCGACATCGCAAGCTTCTTCTGGCGCCAGGTAGTGGCGAAGTCGCCCGAGAACGGAACACCTTCCCTGGCATACGAGCATGGATGGAACGCCATTAATGAGTTGGTCCGTTCAGATAGCTCTTGGAACGCGTATGAAAGAAATGTCATGTTTGCGAACAATCGTGATGGCACATTCTCTGAAGTCTCCGGCGTTGTCGAACTGGATTTTCTCGAGGACAGCCGCTCCTTTGCGCTCGCCGATATCGACCACGATGGACGCCTGGAAGTAATTCTGAAGAACCGCAATGCGCCTCAGCTGCGGATTCTGCACAATGCGATGAAGGAGATAGGCGACTCGATTGTCTTCCGCCTGCGCGGCCACCAGAGCAATCGCGATGCCATCGGCGCTGCGATTACCCTCGACACTGGCGCCCTCCGTCAAACGAAGTACCTGCAGGCGGGCCAAGGGTTTCTCGCACAACATTCTAAAGAGGTCGCCTTCGGTATAGGCAAAACGGAGGGATCTTTGAAGGCCACCGTTCGCTGGCCAAGTGGACTCATTCAGGAGTTTGACTCTCTGCCGGCAAACCATCGCGTCGAGCTTGAGGAAGGCCAGAAGACATTCTCCGCCAGGGCCTTTGCCGCAACACCCAAGGCCTATGAACACGCGGAAGCAGCTCGGATCGTAGAGCCCCTGCCTTCCAAGGTTGAGACATGGCTGATCGCCCCGCTGAAGGCTCCGGAGTTTTCATTGCCCGATCTTGCAGGCGATATGCACGGACTCCAGGAACTGCGAGGCAGTTTCGTCCTGCTGAACTTCTGGGCGAGCACGGCGCCCCTCTGCCGCGAGCAACTGCGAGACCTGCAGCAGCACCGCACCGCGTTTGCGGCAAAGCATGTAGAGATGATCGCAGTCAACATCGATGAGACATCCAATCTCCCCAATGCGAAGTCGTTCGCAAAACAGGAGAGGCCCGGTTTCCCTATTGTCTTTGCAACTGAAGAGGTGGGCGGTATCTACAATATTATTTATCGATATCTATTTGATCGCCGCAGAGATCTGGCAATTCCAACGTCGTTCCTGCTCGATAAGGAGGGCATGATCATCAAGGTGTATCAAGGCCCAATCGATCCAGTGCGCGTATTGGAAGATGCGAGCAACGCCCCAACGACAGTAGCCGAAAGGATACGGCGTGCCATCCCCTTCGAAGGTCGTCTCTACCAAGGCTCGTTTGAGCGTAACGACTTCACCTATGGCGTTGCGCTGTTTCAGCACGGCTATCTGGACCAGGCAGCGGACTCCTTCCTGCAAGTGATTGCTACCAAACCCAACGACGCCGAAGGCTACTACAATCTGGGCACGCTCAACCTGCGCAGGAACGATTTCCAGCAGGCACGGCAGTATTTTGAGCAAACGCTCAAAATACGCCCCAACTACCCCGACGCTTGGAACAACCTGGGGATGATGTCTGCACAGCAAGGCCATGCCGAAGAGGCCATTGAAAACTTTCAAAAGGCATTGGAGCTACGACCGGACTACGAAATTGCATTGCTGAATCTAGGAAATGTCTATCGGCGGGAAAGAAACTTTGCCAAGGCAGATGAATGTCTGACCCGTGCCTTGTCGCTCCAGCCGGACGATCCGGAAGTCTGCTATAGCCTCGGCATGCTTTATGCAATGCAAAATGAAATGGAGCGCGCCACTGATTACCTGCAGAAAGCCATTGCACTTCGCCCCGCATATCCTGAAGCTTTGAATAACCTTGGCATTGTTTTTGTGAAGTTACAGCAATACTCAAAGGCAGAGGAGCAATTCAAGGCCGGCATGAGGCTGGTTCCCGTCAATGATCAGGCATATCTCAATCTTGCCCGCCTATACGTCTTACAGACTGAGAAGGCTAAAGCGGTCGACGTCCTGCAGAAACTAATCCAACTGCAACCTGGTAACGCGGCGGCCGCGCAGGCATTGAATATGATTCGCTGACCTATTCGATAAACAGCCAGCACCGTGCGAACAAAGCGCGCATGACCTCTCTGGGCGAGACTGCGATGATCCACGACTTTGTCGAGACGTATTGGCCGCAGAGCGGGAGGCGATTCGGCTGTGGCTACGTTAGAACGACAGCTAACCGCGCATAGAATAATCAATTCAGACTAGGGCGATCGGCTTTTATGGGGGCTGAAAGACGGGATACGAACTCTCGAAAGCCGCCTATATTTTCCATGTCGAGCGATGCCTGGAAGTCGAGCTCGGGGTGATGGATCGTGCCTTACGCATTCTCTCCGGCCAAGCCGCTCAAGGCTTCAAGGGCCTCCGCCAGAGCGTTACCAAACGTGGGCTCCAGGGGCGCCCACCGGAGACCGTTGCAGGGGGCAGCGGACTACATCGATCGCAATCGCGCCCGCATACACTGGGACCGATATCTCGCCCACCTCTGGCCCATCGCCAGTGGTTCTCGCGAGGGAGCGCGCCAAAAATCTGATCAGGGAGCCCATCGAGCGTTCGGGGATGTGCTGGGCCGAGGGAATGGCTGAGAGCATCGTTCAACCCAGGGCCCTCTCTTTGAGCAGAAGCCGTGATGCGTACTGGTCTTTCCATATCGAAAAGGCCGGCATCGCCTTTATCCCCACCGCTCTACTATCGATCTAAAATTGCCGCACTTAAGCGATTAAGGCCAGGAGTCCATCTTGCGGAGTGTTCCACGAAGTCATACTGTCTTCTTGGGCTCGGTTCCACGGTTATACTCGTATCCATCTATGCTCCTTCCTCGACGGCGCTTCCTAGGGTCTTCTCTCTTCGTCCTTGGCAGTTCATTGACAGATGCGCTGGCTACCCCGCTCTGGAGATGGCAGCATTCCATCACCGTCGAAGCGGGGGCCTTGAACGCCGGGTCCGAAGTGCAGTTTGTCGATGTGGCCGGGCAGGCCGGGCTCAATCTCCCTAACGTGTGGGGTGGCGTCGAGCGCAAACGATCCATCATTGAGACGAAAGGAAGTGGGCTAGCTTTCTTCGACTATGACCAGGATGGTTGGCTGGACATCTACATAACTAATGGGAACCGGTTTAACACAACCTGGCCCACCGGAAAAGCGCCAATCTCTCATCTTTACAAGAACAATCGCGATGGCACCTTCAGCGATGTTACGGAGAAATCGGGACTGGGCGTTCAAGGATGGCAAACAGGCGTATGTGTCGGAGATTATGACAATGACGGCTGGGATGACCTTTACTGCTGCTTTCTTGGTCATGACATGCTCTTCCATAATAACGGGAATGGCAGTTTTACCGACGTCACGCACAAAGCGGGTCTCTATCGAGAGAAGGGCCGCTGGGGAGCTGGTTGTACGTTTCTCGACTACGATCGAGACGGCCATCTCGATTTATTCGTTTGCAACTACATCGAGTTGGACGTGGACAACGTTCCTACTTCGAGCGACACGACCTACTGCCAATGGAAAGGTATGCCGGTCCTTTGCGGACCGCGCGGTCTTCCTGGCGGCACCAATATTCTCTATCACAACAATGGTAATGGGACGTTTACCGATGTATCCGAGCGCTCGGGGATCTTGAAACCGGGTCCTCGATATTCCATCACTGCCGTCTCTTACGATTTCGATAACGATGGCTGGCCCGACATTTATATTGCTGTAGATTCTGAGCCAAGCATTCTGTTCCAAAACAATCACAATGGCACGTTCACTGACATCGCGGTCATGGCGGGCTGTGCTTATAACGTCGATGGTCATGAGCAGGCTGGTATGGGTGTGGCAGTGGCTGACTACGATTGCGATGGCTGGTTTGATATCTTCAAGACGAACTTTGTCGATGACACCTGCAACCTCTATCACAACAACGGCGATGGGACCTTCTCAGATGTAACCCTTCCTTCGGGCATTGGAGTCAACAATCGTTATGTGGCGTGGGGTTGTGGCTTCATCGATTATGACAACGATGGTTGGCAGGACATCCTCCAAGTAAATGGACATGTCTATCCCGAGGTAGACCGCTACAACTTCGGCGAGTCGTTCAAGAACCAGCGCATTGTGTACAAGAACCTTGGGAACGGAAGATTTAAGGACGTTTCCGCAGTGATGGGCCCAGGCATCAGCGAACGCTTTTCCAGTCGAGGCGCGGCATTCGGGGATTACAACAACAACGGCAACATGGATGCCCTGGTGCTGAACCTGAACGATCTGCCATCGCTCTTGCGCAATGACGGAGGCAACAAGCAAAACTGGATCAAGTTCAAGCTGTTGGGAACCAGATGCAATCGTACAGCTATAGGAGCGCGCATGCGCGTTATCACAGGCAAACATATACAGATGGATGAGGTCCATAGCGGTACAAGTGTGATGTCGCAAAGCGACCTGCGGCTTCACTTTGGCCTGGGAAGCATCGATACAGTGGACGTTGTAGAAGTGAGATGGCCGACTACAGAGAAGGTCGAACGATTCATGCACCTCAAAGCAAACCAAATCCTCACCATTCGTGAAGGTGACGGAATCGTCGCAACCTACATTCCAAAAATCAAATAAGCACTCTAAACGTGTTGTAGCTTCTTCACTGGACAGCTGAATGATTTCCCGCCTGGACCATCATGAACTGCTTTACCTCTCGTCGCTGCTTATCGACAACCTCTGCCTGTTGCCGCTCTATCTGGTCGTGAAGGAGGAACTCTTGCTTGGCTTTAGCGGGCTGACCAATACGCTCATAAGCCACACCCAGGCGATAATGAGCATCCGCAAGCTGAGGATCGGTTTCGATCGCTTTACCATAGAAGTCAATGGCCTTATCGAACAAACGCTGGGACGCAGCGATGACTCCAAGCTGCAGGTAAGCCCCGCTGCACTTGGCGTCAAGCGCCACCGCTTTCAGCAGCAGCCCCTCTGCCTTCTGCTCTTCCTGTTTGTCCGGCGCTTGCTCCAGACTCTTCAGAATAGACATCGCATACAAGTAGTTGGCCGTTGAGTTCTCAGGCTGCTGATGCAAGAAGCGAGCCAACTTCGGCTCGACACAAGCCAACGGGTTGGGGGCCGCCATCTGGATCTTCCCCATAAAGATGTATAAGGTGGGATCCGCCGGATCCATATCGGAAGCATTGCAGAGGCGAAATGCGGCCTCATCGTAACGAGCTTCTGCAAACAGTGATGTACCAATCGCCGTTTGCATTCTGACAGAGGTTGGGTAGGCGGCTGCGCCCTTTTGAAAGACCTCCTGCGCCTGCCAAACAGCACGATGCAGCAGCAACTCAGACCCCCACGCAAAGTAGTTCTGCTCATTCGGATCCAGCTTTACCGCTCGCTCATATTCCTGCACTGCCAACAGAGGGTTGCCCAATTTCTCATCCAAATCGCCTGCTAGCCGATAGAAAGCCCCGCTTTGCTTTTCTGCCAAGAATTGATGCACCCACTTGCCAGCCTCAGGGAGTTCGCCAGCTTTTTCGTACGCCTGCACAAGATCGTATTGAACCGCCGCGCTTGTTTGATCGCTCTGGTAGGCGCTTTCCAGTAAGGGGATTGCTTCAACATATCGCTGGTTTTGAAGATACAGTTCTCCGAGCCGTTTACTTAACTCAAAGCTGCCCGGAGCCCGTGCAAGCATAGCGCGCAGTTCACTCTCTGATTCATCTCGTTTGCCCGCATCAACCCCACCAGTCTTACTGCTCGTTCCCATCTGCGGCTTGAGTGCAGCTGTTTGGTCAGCGAGAGCTTCACTGGTTCGCAAAATGGAATCCGATCCATGACCACCGACAGCAGTCCAATCGGTAACGCCGGCAACGGCAAAGTCTGGCTGATCAGAAAACTCCATGGCTTGCGCTTCAGGTGCCGGTGCGGAGCGTACGGCTTGCGTCACTCCGCGCTCTTTCAAGACCAGATCGACACTCGCAACG
>JBEKGF010000131.1:0-6195 GCA_050012935.1 Edaphobacter sp.
AGCGCATGGGCCAACCGGCCTATCCCCAGGCGACAGAACTACTCATCACCGCCGATTCCGGAGCCAGTAACAACCATCGCGCCAGATTGTGGAAGCAACAGCTGCAGAAGTTCGCCGATGATAGCCGACTGCGCATCACCATCTGCCACTTCCCTCCGGGAACCTCTAAATGGAACAAGATCGAGCACCGGATGTTCTGCCACATCACAGCCAATCGGAGGGGACGTCCTTTAGAAAGCCACGAAGTGATCGTCAATCTCATTGCCAACACCAAAACCAGCAAAGGCTTGACCATCCAAGCCGATCTCAACAGGAACTCTTACGCAAAAGGGATCAAAATACCAGTTAAAGAAATGAAACAATTGAAAATGACACCGGCTGCTTTTCACGGAGAGTGGAACTACTCTTTCTCTCCCAGAGGTGAGATACCACAATGAGGTACCATAAAAATTTTTCCGTGGGAGTTTATTTCTGAAAGGGGACTAAGTCGAATCGTGCGCCCCAGATCTCTGCCTCGCAGGAAGCTATTTCTGCTGATAAATCAATACTATGTATCGCCCTCCTGATGACGCGATCTCCCTACCAGAGTGGGAATCTGACGGGCCTCCCAAGACGTCTATGCACTCCTTTTGCCTTCGCCTGACTAAGAAGGCCAATGAATGTTCGATCAACCAGATTGACTGCGGACCGATTTGTGCCGAGACAATATCAATCTGTACTTGCCCTTAGAGCTTGGAAAGAAGCTCGGGGTGGCGATCGAGGTAGCGACGAGTCCACACGAGCCTTTGGCCTGATCGTAAGATCACCTGGTACTCGCCGTGCGTCCATTTCTCCAGTTCCTGGATAAAATCAATGCGAACCAAGGAAGAGCGGTTGAGCCGCAGGAACTGTCCTGAGAGCACGTTCTCTTCAATGCTCTCGATCGTTCCTCGCACCGTATAGGTGTGGCCGTCGAGGTGAAGTTTGACATAGTTGCGATCCGCCTCGGCCCAGTCAATTTGATTGAGAGCCAGCAATGTCCCGCGGCCGTTCTCTTCGACGAGCAATCGCGGCTGAGGTTGAGGCCGAACTTCATCAAGCAAACTTCTGAGGCCAATCAGCAATTCAGCGCCTTGCTCTTTGCCGTGCTGGCGTCTGGCATCGGCCACAACCTTGGACAAGCGCGCCTGATCAAACGGTTTCAGCAGATAGTCGAAGGCATGTATTTGAAGAGCCCGCAAGGCATGCTCATCGTGTGCGGTTACGAAGATGATCCTCGGAAGGAAGATACCTTTTAAGGCATCAACTACCCCAAAGCCATCCATCCCGGGCATCTGAATGTCCAGGAACAATAGATCAGGGTTGGTCTCCTGGACGCCGGTAAGCGTGTCCGGACCATTACCTGCCTCGCCGACGACGAGTACGCCCGGTTCCTCGGCAAGGTAGCGCAATAGCTTTCTACGGGCGGGAATCTCGTCATCGGTCACGAATACGCGAACTCGGGGAGTCAAACTCATGCCGGCACCGGCTCCGTGTGTAAGGGCAGGCGGACCGTTACGCGAAGGCCGTCTGCATTTTCAAGAAGCACTTGTTGACGGGCGCCGTAGAGACTCCGCAACCGCTGCTCGGTGTTCGAGAGTCCTATTCCTTTTGCCGGCAAGTCATTCTTGTGGACAGCTAGCCCGGGTCCATCATCCTGTACGCAAAGCAAGAGGTCGCCCCCTTGCTCGATCGCAGAGATATGCAGAAGGAGCCGTCGGGTCTGGGGGTTGCGGGCATGGCGCATCGAGTTTTCGACCAGAGGCTGCAGAATCAATTGCGGAACCAGAGCTCCCATGACTTCAGGATCCACCGTGAATCGAACCTGAAGATCATCTCCAAATCGACCTTCCATGATTGCGATGTAACTTCGCACCAACTGAAGCTCCTGCTCCAGGGGAACCTCCTGCGAATGCCCCGTTTGCAGTGTGCGCCGGAGCAAATCGCTAAGCCGTGCCAGCATGCTGTCGGCGCGGCGGACATCTTCATACATCACCGAAGAGATGGTGTTCAGAGCGTTGAACAGAAAATGCGGTTGCAACTGAAGTTGTAAGTTTTTCAGTTGCGCTTCAGCCAGACGTGCTTCGAGGTCAGCCGACGCCAGTTGGCGATCCCGTGCCTGGCGATAGGAATCGAAGACGTAAACCGACCCCACGGCGAACCAGAACAGAAAAACGTGTTGCGCGAACTCCATCGGGTAGCGATAGAGCATAATTCCGTAGTCGTACTGTCCGAGACCAAACAGCGGAGCCAGCAACCTGCGCACGAGGCTCATCGCGGTTGTATCTGCGATCGAAAAGGCGACCATGATGAGAAGGTTCAACGCTACCATGAACCACCAGTTGGAGTGGCGTATACGAGCGCGGCGTATCGCCCATAGTACAAATGGGAAGAGGAAAAGACCGACGTAGGCTCCGGTCATCTCCTCAAAGAGCCGCATCGCAAAGGTGTGGTGTATTCCTCGGGCCAGATTATCCAGGTAGCGATACTCAAAATTGAGAAAGCCAAAGGCCGTGAATCCCAGGATGGTGAGCAGCCACGATGCCTTGGGCTTGACCCAGCGGTTTCCATTGACGACGGATTGCTCTTTCGAAACCATGGCTCAATACACTTTATCGCAATCGTGGGGGCGAATGCCGACTTCAAACTTCAAGAACCCGGACCTTGGGTCTTTGCTTGCCGTGTTATCCCTGCTTTCGGCCCGGTCGTCCCTTTTTCGTTGCGCGTTCCCCGACTTTGCCTTAGTACTGTGTGTATGACACTTCAAAGAACGCTGCTCCTGGTCAGGCACACCATACTCGTCGTCAGCTTGTTCGGATCTGCGCTCTCGGCATGCGGGCAGGCACGATCTCGATCAGACTGGCCAAACTATGGCAACGATCCAGGCGGGATGCGCCATTCCTCTCTCTCGCAAATCAACCAGGAGAACGTGTCAAAGTTGAAGACCGCGTGGGTCTACCATACAGGCGACATCTCCGACGGACATGACGGCAGAAAGCGAAGCGGCTTCGAGACGACTCCGATTCTCGTTGACGGAAAGCTTTATCTCACAACGCCGTTCAATCGGGTGATCGCTCTTGATCCAAGCACGGGAGAACAGCTCTGGGCTTATGATCCGAAGATCGACCAGAGCCTCGACTATGGGGATGGGCTGATTAATCGAGGCGTGGCAACCTGGCTCGATCCGTCCCGCGCCGCAGACAAGGAGTGCAAGCGCCGGATCTTTGAATCAACGCTCGATGCCCGATTGATCGCCCTCGATGCCGAGACCGGACTGGCATGCGCGGACTTTGGTTCGTCGGGACAAGTCAATCTAGCCAGTGTTCCTGGCTATCAACATACGGGTCTGGGCGAACACATGCAGGGCTGGTATCACATGACCTCGCCGCCGGCCACGATTGACGATATGGTGATCGTGGGATCGGCGATTGATGACAACCACCGGGCAGACATGCCTTCCGGAGTCGTGCGCGCCTTCGATGCCCGAACGGGAACCCTGCGCTGGAGTTGGGATCCGATTGCACGAGATCCAGGTGATTCGTTTTCCCCATGGCTCAGCGGAGCAGCGAATGCATGGTCAATCATGGCAGTTGATACGGAACGTGATCTGGTCTTCGTGCCCACCGGGAGCGCCAGCCCGGATTACTACGGCGGTCTGCGCCCGGGAGACGACAAATGGGCAAACTCGGTTGTAGCGCTGCACGCGAGGTCGGGAACGATCGCCTGGGGCTTTCAGCTGGTTCACCATGACCTATGGGATTACGACACTGCATCACCGCCGTTGCTGGCCACCGTGCCTCATGACGGAGAGATGATTCCGGTTGTCATTCAAGGGAACAAGACTGGTTTTCTCTATGTGCTCAATCGTGATACGGGAAAACCAGTTTTTCCCGTCGAGGAGCGAGCCGTACCTCAAAGCGATGTCCCCGGCGAGAAGGCTTCGCCGACTCAGCCCATTCCTCTTGCTCCTCCTCCACTTGCGCCGCAGCAGGTCGCAGTGAGCGACGCATGGGGACCTACGCCGGCCGATCGCGAAGCCTGCAGCGAATCCATCGGGGGACTTCGCAATGAGGGTATCTTCACCCCTCCCAGCGTGCAGGGCACACTGGCTGTGCCGGGAAACCTGGGCGGCATGAACTGGAGCGGCTACGCCTACGATCCCGAACGCAACCTGCTCATCGTGAATTCCAATAATCTCATTGCGCGCGTAAGGTTGATTCCCCGCGACAAGGTCGGGAGAGATCAGCAAGACGGAGAATATGCGCCGCAACTAGGCGTTCCATACGGAATGCTTCGCCGCTTCCTCCAATCGCCCTCCGATTTGCCGTGTGGAAGGCCCCCATGGGGCAGACTGACTGCTGTTGATATGGCGAAGGGCACTATTCGCTGGCAAGTTCCCCTCGGCTCGATGCAGGATTTTGGTGGCGTTCATGACTCTGTCCCGCCGGGGTCCGTGAGTCTGGGAGGTCCCATCACCACCGAAGGCGGCCTTGTTTTCATCGCCGGCACAACCGATTCGCGCGTCCGGGCATTCAATGTCGAAACCGGAGAAGAACTCTGGAATGCCGTTTTGCCTGCCGCTGGAAACGCGACTCCGATGACCTACCAGGTCAAAGGCAAACAGTATCTTGTGATTGCTGCGGGCGGACATCAGGCAATAGCCGAGAAGCCTCTTGGAGACGCCGTTGTCGCTTTTGCCTTACCGTAGACTTGCCAGCGCCATCTTTGATTGTCCCCAATTGCCCAAGATCCTCTCCCGCCATTGGGGAGAGCTTGAACGCTGCCGCCCGAATCCGTCGCGGCCCTTCTCGAGTGGCAATTTCTCCGCCAACTCGCATGTCGATGTCCTGTTTTGGCAGATCAGGACACCATCCCTTCGTCCGTCTTGAGTACTACTTGCCGGTATAGGTGATGCGCCAGACCGAGCGTGTGCCGTCATCGGTGACGAACAAAGAGCCATCCTGGCCGACGGCGACGCCGACGGGGCGGCCCCAGACGCCGCCTGTGGGGGTGACAAAGCCGGTGAGGAAGTCATCGTACTCGCCGGTGGCGTGGCCGTTCTTCATGGGGATGGCGATGACCTCATAGCCTGCGCGATTGGCGCGGTTCCAAGAGCCGTGCTCGGCGGCGAAGGCCCAGCCATCGTAGCTCGCCGGGAACTCGGATTTGGTGTTCGGGTAGAAGGTCATTTCGAGCGAAGCCATGTGGGGCTGAACGATGACATCCGGAGTCTTGACCTTGGCGGACAGGTCGGTGCGCTTGCAGTTCTGAGCCTGATCGCTCGACAGAGGGGCTGAAAGCTGGGGGTCGGGGCCGCTGCCGTTGGCACACGGGTTGTGAAGGCGGGGGTCGAGGTGGCCACCCATGTAATACCAGGGCCAGCCGAAGAAGCTGCCCTCGGGGACGCTGGTGACGTAGTCCGGAACGAGGTGGTTGCCAAGGTTATCGCGCTCGTTGGTCGAGCACCAGAGCTCGTGGGTAATGGGGTTGATCGCTTCGCCGACGCAGTTGCGGATGCCGTGAGCGTAGACTTCGAGGAACTTGCCTTCGGGGGTGAACTCGAGAATGTCAGCGCGGTGGAACTCTTTCTGGGTGACATCGGGGTCGTCGATGTTCGAGCCGGAGCCGACGCTGACAAGCATCTTTGTGCCGTCGGGGGTGAAGACGATGTCGCGGGTCCAGTGGCCGCCGCCGCGGAGTTGAGCGAAGCCGGGGAGTTCAGGGACGATTTTTTCTGCGGGTCCGGAGGCCACCAGGTCTCCCGTCTTGTAGGGGAATCGGACGACCGAGTCGGTGTTGCCGATGTAGACCCACTTGGGGTTGGAGGCGGGGTAGAAGGCGATGCCGAAGGGAAGATTGAGGCCGGTAGCGAAGGTGGAGATCTTCTCAGCTTTGCCGTCCGGACCAACGCCGCGGAGAACGAAGATCTTGTCGCCGTGGGAGTCGGAGAGGAAAATGTCGCCGTTGGGCGCGGTGCGCAGCAGGCGTGGCTCGCGGAAGGTGGAGGGGGCGACGGGAACCGATGGCGCCTGATTATTGATCGAGGAAGAGGCGGCTGTGGGGGTAAAGTCGCCGCCGGCGTAGAGAGTGACCTTGAAGCCCGGAGGCGCGACGGGCCATGCGTTTTCAGGGCGGGCGACGATGTGCGGGCCGTTGTTGACGGCCTCCTCGGGGTGG
>JBEKGF010000132.1:0-6130 GCA_050012935.1 Edaphobacter sp.
CGCTCTGGTGCGGGAAGGTCTCGGAACGTCTGAAAGTTGGAAGGAGTGCGGTGAAAGCGCCCTTGCCTTCGCCAAACACGCCATCATGCGCGCCATCGGTGAAGACCGCTGGAACCTGTTGCAGCGCAACGTCGAGTATCACCTCGAAATTAGCGATGTCGCCGACCGCGAAGGTTTCGATGAGGTCATGGGGGATGGACAACTTGCCATCACGGTGGTCTGCGGTGGCTCCGGCTATCTCAAGATCGGCCCGGCCATCGAAGCGCTCGAAGCGGAATCGCAGGGGCTCGGAGCGGCTTTCTATTGTACCCTGACCTATGCGCTCTATCGCCTCATGTGCGTCTATAACCACGACGATGCACTCCAATACGAGGAACGGCTGCAGGAATACGCCGAGCAGGACGAAGAGGACAACAAGGGGCAGTACGAGTTTCCCGAAGTTGAGAAGACTTTACCCGACTGTATCCGGTTGAGCTTGCAAAAAGACAACCACGATCGTTGGAATCTCGGCGCCCGTCGTCTCCTGCGCAAGCACAGCAATGGCCGCTACAGTTTGTGGATCAGCCGCCTGCGCAGGCTCCAGCAGCTCTCCCGAATTCGGGTTCGCCCATCGTACAGTTTCATCGAAGAGGGCAACTACGATAGCCCGCCATTGCCGTCCCTGCTGGTGGCGTTCAAGGAGCGGGATGCCATTACGGGCCTGCTTCGACGAAGAGGGGCAATACATGCTCGAGGGGACTTCGGAGCCCACAGTAGGCGTGGCCTTCCATCCGCAGAACCCCGAGGAAGTGCGGCAGGCGGTTCGAATCGTGGAGCGTTTCGTGATGTTCAACCATGAGCTCTTCCAGTTGGTGGAAGAGTTGCAAAAGTGGGAGAAGTCGGAGAACAACCATGCAGATACACGTCTCGATCGGGGAGAACCATCGCTTCGAGTTGCGTGAAGCGCTTCTGGTCTATGGAGGCCGCCAAAAGAGCTTTGTCACCCGCCACGACGTAACCCTTCAGAAGGACGCCCCGCCTGCGCTCGGTCCCGCTCAACCGCTCACCGTGGCCTTTGTGGAATCCCTGGTGCGCTCGCTGAGTGGGACCGCTGACGCAGAAGTCCTGCCCGAGAACGTTCTGGCGAAAGGTGACAGGATGATCGCATGGTGGACGCCGGCGCGGCGGCAGCAGATGTTCTATGAGAACTCCGAGGGCAAAGCCGCGGAGTTGAATGGGCTCGTCTTTCCGCAGCCACCCCTGGTGTGGCGCGTGAAGAACGGCGATCTCATGATTCGTGCGCTCACGGGGAATAAGCGTCCGGAGACGGCGACAAAGCTGGCTGTCGCACCATTCTGGAATCTCTCTGATGACGGTCGCGTGTGTACCGGCTCCATGCGCCACCCGGACGGTGCGACGGTATCCTCCATCGCCGAATGGGAACGAGGGTTTTACGAAAGCGCCTTCACGCACGCCAACGTCGGGCGCCTGACGCGCCATCCGAAAGGCTTCGAGGGTCTCTGGACTTCACTGGCGGGCAAGCGCAAGCCGTTTCCGCAAGAGACCCTGATCGTCCTGCCACAAACTCTTGCGCAGTTCGTGCGCGGAGAAAGGAGGTAGCATGCGGGTCGAACACAGATTGCCCTCAGACCTGATACGTCGCGGACCAGTACGTGTGCTGATCGTTGGAGCAGGCGGCACCGGCAGTTCCATCGCCATGAACCTGCCGTATCTCGATCAGGCGATGCGCGTGTGGGGACACGCGAGCGGTCTCGATGTGACCATGATGGACGCTGATACGGTCTCTGCGACGAACTGCGTCCGCCAACCCTTTTCTGCCTCCGACATCGGCCAGAACAAAGCCACCGTGTTGATCAACCGCATCAACATCTTCTGGGGTACGAAGTGGACAACCATCCCCCATCGATTTCATGCGCGCTCCTTTGAGGACGCTCGTGGAAATGCCCCAGACATCCTGATCGGCTGCGTTGATACGCGCGAAGCCAGAAGGGCCATCGAGGAATCGTTCACGCAGGCTTTGAGCAGCACATGCTATTGGCTCGATCTCGGCAACAACGCTACGAGCGGACAGTATGTTCTCGGCCAACCGTTGAATGGGCGCAACCGCCGTAAGGCGGAGCGTCTGCGCACAGTGAGCGAGTTGTATCCTGAGATTGCGGATGTCGCTGCCGGAGAAGATCCTCTGCCGAGTTGTTCTGCGGTCGAGGCATTGGATCGGCAGGAGCCGTTCATCAACCAGACGCTGGCGTCGAATGCACTTGCGATGCTGGGACAGCTCTTTCGATATGGCAAGCTCAGCTACCACGGAGCATTCTTCAATGCGAGGACGGGCCAGACGAGTGCGTTGCCCGTCGATCCTGTCATGTGGTCCAAAACGAGAAGGTGTTCGCGAAAGATGGCTGCGTAATTTCGGGCGATGTAAGACGCCAAGGCGCCTGCGGCGGTATGGTGGAAACGTACCGGAGACCGCCCATGAAGATGAAGCTCGATCCCGACCTCGCGATGGAAGCCAAAGCCCTCGTTGTCCTGGCCCTTCGCAATGGCCCTATCGAAGGTTGTGATGAAGTCGGCGGTCGATGCAATGTACCGCATCCTATGGCAGCGAGATTACGATCCCGCCGCCTACAACGAAGCGCTGGCGTTTGGACGCCGCAACCATTCACTGGGATGATCCTGAACTCAAGATGCCGAGGAGAGGGTCACGCCCGAAGTGACCCACCCTGGAGATATCCCATGTTCAAGGAGCTTGCTCCCTACCTGCGGCAGCGCGCAGTCCTGCTGACCGTAACCCGCCTCGAAGACGATCAGATCAGTGTCAACATCATTCCCAAGAAGCTGCAGGATGGAGAGAATACCGCGCTGACCACTCCCTTCAAACTCACCGGCACCGCCGAAGAGCTTGACCGGGGCCTGCCGTCCTCCATCGTTGATTTCGTCGCCGCACACCTGCAGCTCAAGAGCACGCTCGAAAGAGCGAAGGCCGAGATGGACGCTGCCGGCAAAGCCGCTCAGGTCGAAGCGCGTGCGAAGAAGCTGCCGGCGAAGAAGGAGCAGCCGAAAACGGAGCCTGCGAAACCCGTTGCGGCCGTGAAGCCCGTCGAGGTTGCCAAGCCGGAACCGCCGAAGACTTTCAGTCTCTTCGATACCCCTGCGACTGAAACCCCGGTTGCGGAGGAGGTGGATGAGGAAGAAGAGATTCTCGCGGAGGTCAGTGGAAACGACGACGAGGAAGAAGACGAGGATTTTGACCAGGCGGCATAAGCTCGGTTCGGCTGAAAGGCTTACTTCGAGGTCGCAGTAGATGCTCAATCGATCATTTAGCCGCTGGTTGCCCCCGGCGAAAGAGAACCCGGCTAAATCTTCTGGATCTTCAGTCGCCGAATCAGAGAGATGATCTCTGAACGTCTCGGCTCTAGTGCCAACGGTTCGTCCGAAAGGACTGTCAACGGAGGGTTGGGCATCCGTTGGCCGAAGAGCATGAGACAACGCCCTGCGTCATCTCTTCTCGATCCATAGGCGATGGCCTGAGCTTCGGAGCGCTGCAAATAGGCAGCTTGAGCCCATGCTCTCGTCTCCTCGTAGCAGGCCGGCAGGCTGTCGATTAACTGAGCGCGAGTGAGGTTCTGGAGCGCAGGCAGATAGGGCGTGTGAAAGCTCACACAGTGGAGCGGCTCGGGAAGGATCACCTGCGCCAGATGGTAGTACCGAAGCTCGTCCTCATCGAAGAAGCCAGGCGGATTGAGCGGAATCTCATGCAGCACCGATTCGATATAAGCGCACTCCGGCGTGCTGGCTAAGTAGTAGGTGTGCACCCACGTTCCGTCCTCGGCACGGATGGGAGCAAAACGGGTGTTGCCCCATCCTTTGGAAAACGAGTCTGCGTGAGTGGGATGGTTCTTGTTGCTGTACACGTGGAACCAGACCGGAACGTCTGAGTGCTTCACGGAGACCGTGGTAAATGCCTCTGATGGGCCAGGCACGGGTATTCCGCAGGTCACGCTACATAGCTCCCTTGCCGTTTCTTGAGAGCGTTGAGCAGATCATCACGGCGATCCAGAGCGTCTTTAGGAGCGACGGGCGTCGGACCCTCGGGTGCCGGTTCAGCGATCCAGCCATTTGGGAAGTGAAACCAAGCGGCGAGCTTCCACGAATCCGACACCGGGCCAAAGGCCTTCAAAATCTCTCGAATCACCGGCAGCGGCTGATAGAGAGAGTCGAACTCATAGCGCGGGAAGTACTCCTTCCCGGCGTAATTGACGCTAAAGATCCGACCGCGCCGCTTCCAGTCGCTCGCCGGGAGGGAGCGGTTCGAGGGAGGTTCCGGCTGCAGTTGGTTCAACATCTCATTGGTGAGCCATTCCCCTTCGCGAAACATCGTCCGAATGGCCTGCAGCCGATCAAGACGCTCCTCGACAAGACCGAGGTCGGGCTCAATCAACCCACTCACGAGCCCGGCAAGTTGGTCCGCCCGCTCCAGAATGGCTGTCTGCCCAGTGCTGAGAACGAGATGGACGGCTTGGACGATTCCGTGACGAACTGACGGCACAATCGCAGGATCAGTCCCTTTCGGAAGAATCAGATCCAGGACAAGCGTGCCCCCGGCGCCTTTGGACTTCGGATCACCTATGGAAGAGTTCATCTTCGCCTCCTGCCAATACTGCCATTATCATACCATCAATCGGCAATATAGGCAATATCGCGGCCAAACATATTCGTTCTGATGTTCGGCAGGCCGCTGGTCAGGAATGCCATTGAAAGGAAATCAGGTCCTGGATTTGACCCTGTCGGCACCGACCTAGGATTACTCCCAAAGTCGGCTTTGTTTATTATTATTTGATTTTCCCCAAGACGGTTGGAGTTCTTCGGGCAGATTCCGGTTCGATGAATGTAACGATGGGGGCTACGGTGCGATGAACGCGATCTCTTCAAGTTGGCGATAGAGTTCGACGCGGTGGAGCTCCAGACGGCGCAAATTGCGTTCAAGATGCATCGTTCCTTCTCCAACCGAAGTGGCTCTTGCATACTCCCGCAGATCTGCTATTTGAGCCGACATCAGGTCGGATAGCTGGAGTGCAAGGGCTTCTATCGTCTCTTCGCGTTTGGTGTCTTCGCGTGTCGTGGGTAGCATCGTTGTCACCTCCACAATCAGAATACTGGGACAGGATCGCCCTAGGTGTGGAAGAGCATAGACGGACGCATGCTGACTGAAAATATCGCATCCTTCGAAGCGATTTTCCTAAACCTAGAGGTACAGATCGGGCACTCTTCGTTTCCGCAGAATACCTCTCCATCGCAGCTTAAGCGCTCATTTCTGAAATCCCTCTCAAGGACAATCCATGAAACCCTCCAAGCTCTATGAAGCGCTTCATGCGCTCATTGGCGAGCGCGTGCCCCTGCATATCTGGGGACCATGCGGCGTCGGCAAATCCCAGATCGTCGGCCAAGTCGCCGCCGACCTTAATTACGGCTTCCTCGATGTGCGGGCCGTGCAACTCGATCCCGTCGACTTGCGTGGTTTACCGCGCATTGCGTCGGATCAGACCGAATGGGTGCCACCAAAGTTTCTGCCCACCACAGGGAAGGGCATCCTGTTTCTCGACGAGCTTACCTCCGCACCGCAGATGACGCAGGCGGGCTGTTATCAGCTTGTGCTCGACCGCAAGCTCGGCGAGTACGTGTTGCCCGAGGGATGGGTTGTCATCGCTGCTGGCAATCCGGCCTCAGAGCGTGGGGTGCATTTTGCGATGCCGCGTCCGCTGCGCAACCGATTCGTTCATCTTGAGCTTGAGGCTGATTTGGACGATTGGTGTAAGTGGGCGGTCAAGGCCCACATCCGTCCTGAGATCATCGCCTTCCTGCGCTTCAAGCCGGACCTGCTGCATGCGGCCGACACCACGGCCGACGCCAACGCATGGCCCACTCCGCGCTCTTGGGAGATGGCCTCGAATGTTCTTTGCGGCGTCGCCAAGCGGCGGAATGCCACTCTACTTTCGGGCACCAGCGAATTTGAAGCGCAGCTTCTCGATGGCACGGTAGGCGAAGGAGCAGCCTCGGAACTGATTGGGTTCCTTCGCCAGTTTCGTCAGCTGCCGTCGATCGACGAGATTCTTCTCAACCCCGCGACGGCAGT
>JBEKGF010000133.1:0-6108 GCA_050012935.1 Edaphobacter sp.
ACGAGAGAGGTGAGTCAAAATGGGAATCGGATTCGCGTAATGTGTAATATGGAATCTTTCCAGCGACCCGCAACAAGCGTGCCAAGTGACAGCTTAACTATCGCGTCTGCATCCAGTGGCATCTAACCAGCAGACCTACGAAGAAAAGTAGGTCGCAAGTTTGCTTCCGCCTACCGCGTCCTATCAAACCCGCTCGCGCAAGACGTGCATACAAGTTTAGCTATTAACCGGCCATGAGTAGCTCGCATGGCAAAGGTAACGAGATTTTTCGCGCAAAGAAAAATGAGTCGAAAGAATTTGACTGCCCGCTTGCGAAGCTTAGAGCACTGCTGGCTAAGGCGTCGAAACTTCGCGACGATGTCCTTTAAATCGACGCCGCGCCGAACTCGATTACTAGCAAGCATCAAGAGCGCGGACCGTTGGGCTCAGGTCCGCCAGCATCTTAGTTACTCTGGCTTCGTGCTGCCAACCGATGCGATCGGGGTCGCGCCAATCATTGGGTTGCGGAACATCCTAGGCAAACCGAAGTGTTTTCCAACGTGAGCAAGTCAGCAGGATGTCGCTGGAATCTCGACGACGCAAGCTCGCGCCGCCTCAGCGCCTGAGGAGTCACCCCGCGAAACTCCTCAATCGATCTTTCGGGAGATTCGTCCATGACTAAAGATGGAAGGAAGGATAAGGTTCGCGCACTATTACGGAGAGGAGCGCATGAAGGTTCTGAGCGTTGGAAAGACGAAACGAAGGGTGAATCGTGATGGAAATCCAATCGGAGCAGGCGTTCGAGTTCCTGATCCAGCACCTTGCGCAGATTCCGCCGAACATCCAGCGCCACAGCCTCGCCGCACTTCGGTACGCTCATCTGTATCTACCAGATATCGTTCCTCGTTTCTGGCAAACCAGGACCTCGGGGACGGCGACCGTCGACCTGACCGACGAGCAGTATGCGGTCTTCCACGATGCCGCATGGGAGCTCGCGCGGATCGGCGTCCTTCCGAGTGCGGTATCGCCAACGATAGCCGAACTTTGAATTACAACAAATCTGCCATGCGCTTCTCGGAATTGGCCTGAAATACGCACAGAGCACCGCGCGCAAGCATCGGGGCATTTCTGCTTTTATGGGCTTGCAGAACTATAACAACGTCTCATAGTGCTTCGTCGCTAGGACAACCTCCCGACTCAAGATGGGCAGTTTGTCCCGGGAGAGCGCACGGATTTAAAGGAAGTAGATCACCCGCGATGACGTTGTTCATTGGTTCAGTCGGCATTGACCGTCACAAGGACCCGACCATCCGTGACCTCAACGGAGCCAAGCGGGATGCCATGGCGGTATGGGCACTGTTCGTGGATACGTTGCCCGAAGCCACTTCTAGCTTGCTGACTGACGATAGTGCCACTCTTGCCGCAGTCGAGAATCTTTTGGCGACTACGCTCGATGCTGTCGGGCCGGACGACACCGTCATCCTGAACTTTGCGGGCCACGGCACCCACGATCACCGCGTCGTACTCCATGACACCCTGCGAATGGATCTGCCGGGCACGACGTTGGGGATGGCGGACCTGGCGCGCCGATTCCGTGAAAGCCGGGCCAAAGCGGTCATATGCTTCCTGGACTGCTGCTTCAGCGGCGGCGCCCCGGCACGTGTCCTGGAAGATAGTCCCACTCCCCGCGATCCCCAGTCGCCGCTGCAGACCATCACCGGAACGGGACGCGTCCTGGTGTCCGCATCCAACCACGACGAAGAAGCACTCGAAGATCCCGTCACGCGACATGGGCTCTTCACCAATGCGCTGATCGCTGCGTTGCAGGGTGACCAGCCTGCCAGCATCGTCCAGTTGGTCGATGCCATTGCTGCCCGTGTGCGGACCGATGCCGGCCGGTTCGGGCACGTCCAGACGCCGGTCATCTTTGGGCATGTAGAAGGGCAGATCACCATTCCTGCGCTGCGGAAAGGCCCCGTCTATGCGAGTCATTTTCCTGAGTTCTCAGGTGTCCAGGTGTCGGCTGACTTCCAAAGCCTGGCAGCTTACGGGATAAACCAGGGCGTGCTTGCCCAATGGACTGTGAAGTACCCGATGGGGCTCAACCAGCTCCAACTGGCGGCAATCAACGACCACCATATTCTCGACGGAGATTCGTTGCTGGTTGTCGCGCCGACCAGTGCAGGAAAGACGTTTGTTGGCGAATTGGCGGCGATGCGCGCAGCGGGGGAAGGGAAGAAAGCTGTCTTCCTGTTGCCCTATCGTGCGCTGGTCAACGAGAAGTACGAAGACTTCCGCCTGCTCTATGGGGACCCGGCCGGGTTGCGGATTGCTCGGTGCAGTGGTGACTGGCAGGACCAGGTGCCGGCTATCCTGCGCGGAAAATACGATATCGCCTTCTTCACGTATGAAACGTTCCTGGGACTGGCGCTGACGTCACCGCATATCCTGTATCAAATTGGACTGGTCGTCGTCGACGAAGCCCAGTTCATTGCAGATGCGCAGCGCGGCATTACCGTCGAGCTTTTACTGACCCATCTCTTGAGCATGCGGACCCGAGGTCCGAACCCGCAGCTTGTGCTTCTCAGCGCGGTGATGGGCGGCACGAATTCGCTTGATGACTGGCTGGGTTGCCGGCTCCTTACTTCCACCCAGCGGCCGGTCCCGCTGACGGAGGGCGTCATCAACCGTCGCGGCGGCTTCCAGAGCCTTTCGCCCACGGGCGCAGTCGAAACCTCGCAACTCCTGCCGGCTCACCTTATTGTCCAGCGAAGGACCGAGGCGAGTTCGCAAGACGTGATCGTTCCGCTGGTGAGGCAGTTGGTCGCCGCGGGGGAGAAGGTCCTCATCTTCCGCAACAACCGGGGCTCCGCCCAGGGATGCGCGAAGTACCTCGCCGACGAGCTCGGCTTGAGTCCTGCCCAGGAGGTCATCGATACCCTTCCTGAACTTGATCAATCCGTGCGGTCCCGACAATTGCGAGAGTGCTTGCTTGGCGGAACGGCCTTCCACAGCGGGGACCTGAAAGCGCAGGAGCGCATCGCCGTCGAAATCTCGTTCCGCGACCCGGTTGGACCGGTCAAGGTCTTGGTTGCGACCAGTACTGTTGCGGCTGGCGTCAACACACCAGCATCGACCGTGATCATCGTCGAAACCAAGTTTCGCGGGGACGACGGCGAGAAGCCCTACACAGTGGCCCAGTACAAGAATATGGCTGGCCGGGCAGGTCGGCTTGGTTTTCGCGAGGAGGGCCGTTCCGTGCTGATTGCGGAAACGGGCATGGACCAGGGCAGGCTGTTCGCCACCTACGTGCAGGGTACGCCTGAGGCCATAAAGTCGTCCTTCAGTGATCGTTCGCCGGATACGTGGCTGATCAGGCTGCTGGCGCAGGGACCGAAGGTCGCCAAGCAGCAGGCGATTGACCTCCTGGCGAACACCTACGGCGGCTACCTAGCGTCACGTGCAGACCCTCAATGGCGAACGCGTATTGCGCCGCAGATACAAGACCTCGTAAACCGGATGCTTGCGAACGGCCTGCTGGAAGAATATCCGGATAGCACCATCCACCTCACGCTGTTGGGTAGCGCATGTGGCCAGTCGCCTTTTGAACTCGCATCGGCCCTGCAGGTCGTGGAAATGTTGCGCCGTCTAACCTCGGGCGTGACGGCCCGCGACATCATGGCCATCGTGCAGGCCACTCCTGAGATGGACGCGGACTACACGCCGCTTAGCCGGGCACGCGTTGGCGAGCCTGGCAGGCAGATGGAGGTGGCTCAACGGTTCAGTTCGCTCATAAGCTCCGCGCTGCAGACCCGGGCCCGGGAACAAGGCATCTACCATCGACGATGCAAGCGGGCATTGATACTGGCGGACTGGATCGATGGTGTCGCCGTCGACGAGATCGAGCGTCGTTACTCACCCAACGCATTCTCTACGATTGCAGCGGGTGACATTACTGGCTATGCGGATTCGAGCCGCTTCTATCTCCAATCAGCGTTCAAGATGGCCAGCGTGATATTTGGCGGGGTTGGCCTGACGGAGGCTGAGGTCACGGGCTTGACCAGGCAGCTGGAAGTGGGAATTCCTGCGGCGGCCCTGCCGCTGATGGATGTTCCGTTCGCGCTGACGCGAGGCGATTACCTGGCATTGCATAGTTTAGCGATCAATGACCTTGCTGCCCTCCGGGCGGCAGACCAGCCGAGATTGATTGCGCTGTTGGGCAAGCGAAGGGCCATGCAGCTCATCCAAGCAACAGCGCTCCCAGCATCTGAATAGCGCACCGAAACGACCGGTCTTATTTTGAGCCGGCTTTCACCATGAGTCGGGAGGGGCACCGTGAAGAAGGTTTTGCGATTCACCGAGCGGGTCGGGCATACGATCGGCCTGCTGCTCGCCATCATAGCCATAGTTTGGATCGGCGTGATCGTCGGTCGTCCCGAAGAGAAGAGCGGCGCCCAGCCCACCTTCACGGGCGCGGAGCAGCAGAAGAAGCGTCTCGCGCTCTTCCTCGACGGCACGTGGAACAGCGTCGACACCAACACGAACGTCTGGCGCATGCGGGCGCTTTGCGCGACGAAGGGCGGAGACCAGAAGCCCCAGCTTGTCTACTACTCGGTCGGCGTCAACGGCGTTCTCGGCGGCGTGTTCGGCCAAGGACTCGATGACAACATCCGCCTGGCCTACGAATGGCTCATCGAGAATTACAACGACGGCGACGACATCTTCATCTTCGGCTTCAGTCGAGGTGCGTACACCGCAAGGGCTCTTGCCGGATTGATCGCGATCGACGGCGTTCTGAAGGCCGGCTCGCCCGTCAGCGTGTCCGAACTATTCGCGCGCTACAAGAAAGGTAACGAGGAAACCATTTGGAAGCTGCGGGAGATGCAGGCGTCCGGAGACACAGGCAAGCTGACGGAGCAAGAAAGGTGGCTGCTCAAATACTCCCAGCCTGCGGACGTGAAGATGATCGGGGTATGGGACACCGTCGGCTCTGTCGGCCTCGCGGCCGGCGACATCGCCGGCGTCAGTCGTTCCCAATTCGACTATCTGCAGACGGGCCTGCGCATCCACATCCTAAACGGCTACCATGCTATCGCCGTCGACGAGCATCGTAAGGACTTCGCGCCCACCCTCTGGGACGTCCGTCACCCGAAGGATCCGAAAGCTGTCGTCGCGCAGCCGCGCCCGATGGCCGCCGTCGAGCAGCGCTGGTTCGTGGGCGCCCATGCCAACGTCGGGGGCGGCTACGAGACCGATCTTCTGAACCAGGCCCCGCTACGCTGGATGATGAAGGAGGCGGAAGCACACGGCCTATTCTTCCGATCGGAGGTCGACCTGGATGGCGACAACGTGACGGCACCCATCACCGACTCCTATGGAAAGTTCGGCTACGGATTGTATCACTTCGTCTCTTCGCCTCTCTATCGGACCATCGGCCGGGATCCGGAGGAGCGGGACGACGGTAGCCACGCCAACGTCAACGAGACGATCGACGCCAGCGTGTTCAAGCGGTGGCGAGCCGATCCGACGTATCGCCCGGCCAATCTGGTCGAATGGGCCCAGCGCAAGAAGGTTGATCCGGCCCAGTTGCAGACGTCGGTGCAAGCCGATGATCCTCGCGCGACGGTGCCCGACCAGTAAAGTCCGCATCGGGATTGGTAATATTTGCATCGACGACCTGGATCGCGCGCTCAGAGTCTGTCCGAGAACATCAAGCGGGATTACAGAGTTTTCGCAGCATGAGGCGGATTGAGGCGAGGCGCAAGAAAGCGAGAGCCTTACGATTGAGGTTCTCCCAATCCTTTGCCAGGCGGCGGCAGCGGTTGAGCCATGCGATGGTGCGTTCAACGATCCAGCGCTTTGGCAGTACGATGAATGCTTTGGCCTGATCGGAACGCCGCACGATTTCAGTTTCGAGATAGGGCAACAGCTTTGCCAAGTTGTTGTGGAACTGCGGTCCCTGATAGGCCGCATCGGCAAACAGCTTCTTCAGGAACGGATGCAACCCGAACATCGTGGCGAGCAGCAGGATGCCGCCGTCGCGATCCTGGATGTCGGCGGGATGGACGATGGCGTGCAGCAGCAGACCCAGCGTGTCTACGAGAATGTGGCGCTTCTTGCCCTTGATTT
>JBEKGF010000134.1:0-6054 GCA_050012935.1 Edaphobacter sp.
CTTCGCGCTTCCCGAGCATACAATTGGGCTGTAAGCCTAATGCGCGCCCGTAGCTCAGCTGGATAGAGCGTTTGCCTCCGGAGCAAAAGGTCGGTGGTTCGAATCCACTCGGGCGTACCAATTTTTCATATACTTACGGGCATCCCCCTCAACGTCTTGTGTGCAGTTGTGTAGCAGAATTCTTCATTGAAAGACCTTTGCGTCTTGGTTGCCGCCTCACGTTGCTGGGGAAGCTGCCGCTCAAAGCGCGTCTCTGGCGGTTCACACACCAGCCGGGATCCAGCGCGTATAGCCTTTCTCTGTCTTGTCGGGATCGACGTCAAGAGCGCGCTTCCGACTGGCCGACTTTAGCTCGAACGTTCCACAACAGCTTCCTTCAACTCGCTGTATCAAAAGCGAACCGGCGCGCGGGTGTACACGCCGTTCCTTAACAGGATCGCGCCGGCTCGCTTCCGATGTCGCCGCACTAAGGCTTATACGGACCGGATAGCATGGGCAGCAGGGACCACGCTACCAACGCCCAAGACACGGGCATGCTAATCTGATTTGCACTCTCCGCCGGCGACCAACCCCGTTGCGCCAATAGTTAAAATTTAACGAGGTCATCCGAGGAAATACTATGCCTGTTTATTTTGCGCGGTGGAAAGACGGCAGTTTTTCGATTGCCGAAGCAGAGGACGAGGATGAGGCGTACGAACTGCTTGATGAGTTCGGCGACGAGCCAGCAGAGCTTTCACGCCTGAATTCCTGCCTTATAGACTTTGAGTTGACCGAGAGGGGCCACTTTCGCCTTGGGCATTTCGGAGAACTAATGCAGGACGAAATCTTTGAACGGGGCTACCCCCTTCTGCAGAGTGCGCTTACGGCGGCGGCATCGTTAGAGTACGCCCCAGAACAGGATGAAGTTCCGGAAAACGTCGACGATGTCCCACTCGACGTGGCGAATGCAATAAAGGCTGAGCGTGAGCGACTCGCCGCCTTTCAGCCTGCGCCAGCCGAGACGGAATTGGGGAAGGACATACAGCGCCACACAAATATGTCCGCTCGCACCGTGGATAAGATCATCGGGCGCAGAACGAAAGAGAGGCTCGAAAAACTTCCGGTCGATAACAAGCTCAAGCCGAACTGAGCGAATACGGAGACGTTGAAGCACGACTTTCCGAATGAATCCGAACCGCGCGGAGCTCACGGCGACTTTGCGGCATCGATTTGCTGAGCGGCAAGCGTGGCTTGAATCCACTTGGGCGCACCAGATTTTCAAATCACTACCCAGCATCCCAGGTCCAAGATTGTTCGCAGTTGTGGATCAGAATGTTTCATTGGAGATGCCCCTGCGTCTTGGTTTCGGTGCTCCGCTGCTCGGCAAACATCCGGTCAAGGGCGTCTACCGCGGTCCGCACACCAGCCGGAATCTCGCGCATGTAAGCTTTCAGTGTCTGGTCGGGACTACTGTGTCGCATGACGCCTTGGACATCTTTGACGGTGGCACCCGTGCGCTGCATCCAGGTAGCGAAGGTTCGGCGGAACGCCTGGAAATTAACCCGCAGGTCAAGAAACTCATGCGGCCCGCCGGTGGTAATACTTCAGAAGACCGCCGAGGCGCTCGCTGCACTCGATTGATGGCCCCCGGCTCTTCGGCAGTTCCTCGCCACGGGGGAATAACAGAACGTTGCCCTTCCCCTGGTGATTGCGTTCGCAATGATAATGCTCTTGGAATTGCGTCAGCGCTCTCCTCAACGAAGCTTCCCCGAACAAGATGAGCTTGGACAAGCACTCCTCTTTGACCGATCGCACCCAGCGTTCCGAAAAAGCGTTCAAGTTTGGGCTGTGCGGCGGAAGTCGCAGACATTTCACACCCCCTGCCGCCAGGGTCTCCCGGAATTCAGCACAGAACTTGGCATCGCGATCCTGCAAGACGTAGCGACAGCGGCTCGAAGCGGCCGAGAAAGCGCTCGAAGTCGCACGAGTTTACAGACACTACGCAAAATGTCTTGAGGACGAAGGCGCTCTGGATTTCGGCGATTTGATTTGCCAATCGGTCAGGCTTCTGCAAAATCATTCTGACGTCCGTGACGAACTGCGATCGAAGTTCCAACACATCGTCGTCGACGAGTACCAGGATGTGAACACGGCCAGTCGCATGCTCCTCCGTGAACTCTCGGATGCTGGACGGGGACTCTGGGTAGTCGGCGATCAACGGCAGGCCATCTATCGTTTCCGGGGAGCTGCGCCGATCAACCTTGACGCATTCCCGACCGATTTTCCAAAAGCGCGCGAACTTCCTTGAAGAGTGAACTACCGATCCCGTGAAAGGATCGTACGGACATTCGCTACGTTTGGAGCGCAGATGACCGCCGGCGGGCCGAACAAGTTTCTCGATTGGCGTGCGCATCGGTCCGACGCTGCCGTTGAAATCCACTATGAGGTTGGGCAGAACGAGTTTAGTGAGGCAAACGGCATAGCGGACGAAATTCAGAGGCAGCACCATCTTGGCGTTCCCTATAGAGATCAGGCTGTCCTGTGCCGAACGCACACCGGCCTTGCCAAGCTGGTTTCTACTCTCGAAGAGCGGGGCATTCCACTCTTCTACCTTGGCGATCTATTCGAAAGAACAGAGATCCGCGATTTGCTTTCCCTGCTTTCCATTGCATCTGAGCGTAAGGGCAGCGGACTCCTCAGGGTCTCGCAATTCTCGGATTACCAGATTCCGGCACCTGATGTGCTGACGCTGTTGGAGCTCGCTCAAGAGCAGTCATTGTATTTTCCAAAGGCTCTCGAACTCGCGGACGCGGCGGAGGGAATCTCGGCCGAATAGCGAACGGCGTTCGCAAGTCTCGCGAAGGCTCTCGAAGGTATTAGCTACAACACGTCAGCCCGGTCGACTTTAGGGCATTTCCTATTCTCTCGGAGCAACGACGTCCGCGATCTGTGTTCTCGTCCCGGAGTAAGCGGTGCACAATAGCGCCTCGCTATTTATCAGTTCCTTCAGTTTGCCCATCGAATGAGGGCGCATCCTCACGTAAAAAAGGAGGACCCCAAGAAGGCGTTTCTCGATTATGTTCGGCGTCTTGAAACCTACGGAGAGGAGAAGCAGTTGCGGCAACCACCAACGTGGGCCTCTGGAATTGACGCCGTCCGTATGCTAACGGTCCACGCAAGTAAGGGGCTCGAGTTTCCGATCGTCTATCTCGCGCTCGTCTCAACCAGACGATTCCCCATACAGAAGCAGGGCTCAAGCTGCAAAATTCCTCCCGGACTGCTTCCTCCTGGGAGCCGCGACTGGCATCTGGAAGAGGAGGAGTGCCTTTTCTTCGTAGCCCTCTCTCGCGCAAAAAACGTCCTCTGGCTCTCGTATGCTACGCGTTACGGAAAGCAGACGGCTAATGTCTCCCAAGCGCGGTGGACGTTGACCCGACGCTCGCGGCGATAACAAAGGTCGACGAGCAACATTCAGGGCCAGCTGTCGCGGGAAAGATAAAGTGCTCTAATCGAGAGCTCGACACGTACATGACTTGCCCGAAACAGTATTTCTTCGATGTCGTCTTAGGGCTGCGCGCGGACGTCGATTGAGCTCAGACTATTTGGTATTTCATCGCTGCGTTTATCAGGTCCTCGCGTGGATGAATTCAGAACAGTCTGCTGGCAGGTCGGTCGATCACGTCTCATCCGCGATCAAACTCGATGAAGTGTGGGCGACCTCCGCCGCCAAAGACCACGCCTATGGAAAATACTATCGTCGCGAAGCGGAGAGGCTAGTTAAAGACGCGGTCGATCGAATCCGCAGTTCTTCTGGTAGGCCACTGGACCTCGATTGGGAGATTCCTTGGCGAGCGGCATCGTAACGGTTAGACCAGATCACATCACCGTCATCGAGGCGCCTGGCATGCGCTCGGTTACGATTCAGTGTTGGAGGACCGGCAAACCTCCGAAGAAGCCGAAATCGGATGAGATCTACGCCTTATACGCTAGGGGGGCGGAACTCGCCTACCGGAACCTTGGCACGGCGTTTATCGACCAACCTCGCCATTGAATTCGACACATGCCTCTCATTGAATTCCACCGTTTCATCGAAGACCGACTTGCCGGGGTGATTCAAGGAGGGAAGCGACTTGTACAGATCCCAGGTGCATTCATAGTTGTCGGTTGTCAACATGCGCCCGCCGCGCATGGAATATCCGAGCATTGGGGACCCGGCACCTCCAGACTTCCGCCCAAAAAGGGACGCCGCTTCGAGGATTGAAATGTTTTCGCCAGGGAAGCTGCCATCGGGGACCATGAGAGCTGCTGCCGCCAAGGAAACGATACCGCCGCCTACGAGACAGGCCTTTGATTTCGTGTGCATGTCCTTTTGGTTCCCGAAAGAGCTGGGTGACGTGTCCAATGCGACCGCAACATGTGCGTCCGGAAGTCCTGCGTTACCCTCGGGCCTGAAATGTACTGCGGGCATTCAGTTAGCAGATTGGCCGCCAAAGCAGAGTGGAGGTTGCATACGTTTCCGGCGACCACCTCGCAGGCCGACCGCCAGTGGTCGAATGACCATATATCGTTACGGGGCGAGAGTAGGGCGTGCCGTGAAATGGGGGCTCGGGTGGTGCTTTTCACCGAATATTGCCCTGGTCCATTTGGTGAGACGTCTAATCGATCTAACCCAAACGCTTGTCGTGCCGCAACTCTCACATCCGAAAAGCGGGCGCACGTCTGCCAGGATGGTGTACGCCAAGTTGAGTACCATCTGGAAGGGTCGTATTCCGAAAAGGCGGACGGCGAAACTGGAGGCGAACCACTTGGTGTTGGGCAAATCCCGCAGAACCTCCGCGACGGCTTCCCCTCCGAGCTTCATTGAACTGTCGGGCATCAGGACATGGATCGTCTCATAGGCATCCCAAATATCGAGGTCCGGATGCAGCAACCGGAGCGCCTCCGGGTCGTCGCCAATCGGTCGGACGATGATGCTGCTTTCGCCCGATTTGCTCGGCGCCGACTTCTGCACCCAATGTCCGATGCGCCGACACACGGCGCATTCGTCATTGAATAGCAGGATTGGCTTGGTCTGCTTCGGCATCTGCTGGTCTCATTTCATGATCCGAACGGCTGCGTTACTGCTGCCAGGACATTCTCCACGGTGGGGGGTGGTCCCTCGAATCGTCCGACTTCTTTTCCTTGCAGAAACATGATCAGCGTAGGTGTGCCCTGAACCTGGTAGCTGTCTGAGAGCTCCTGTTCGACCGCGGTATTGACCCTGAATATCTCCTCTTTGGACTTGAGCATCTCCGCCACCCGCTGGAGGATCGGCTCCATCGCTCGACAGTGGACGCAGCCGTACGACATGAACTCGACCACGATGGGTCCGCTTCCTTCCAATACCCATTGCTTGAATGTAGCGCTGGTGATGGTTCGTATCTTGGCGCTCGACAGAGCTCCTTCCGAAGTTCGTTGGTCAAGCGCTGGCGTCTCCTCAATCGTCATGCCTCTCGACGGCTGAGTCGTGAAATGTTTGCTGGCGCTAACCGGCATGCCCATTGCTAAGCACCCGTCGTTCCAATTGCAAAATCGTCTTAATAGTTGACCGCTCACGGTCAATCGACGTCACACGGTAAGCGTATGCAGGGGTGGAAGCGGTCTGGCTCTATTGTCAAGCCCGCCTCAGCTCAGCAGGGATCGCTGTTCCCGAGATCAGTATGGGTATCAGATTGCCTGACATCACCTTTGAAGAGATAAAGAAAAGAGATCCCATGTCGTACGAAAGCATTAATCCCTACAGTGGTAAACGAGTCAAGCAGTTCGCAGATCACACCGATGCGGAAGTAGAGACAGCCGTCGCCAAAGCGCAAGCTTGCTTCACGAACTGGCGGGAGAAGACGTTCTCCGAGCGAGCCGCCGTTCTATCGAAAGCCGCTCTCATTCTGCGATCGCGCGCGGACGAGTTTGCGAACCTCATCACCCTGGAGATGGGCAAGCTCATCGCTGAGAGCCGCGGTGAAGTCGCTCTCAGTGCCGACATCATCGACTATTACGCCCAGCGTGCCGAAGGCTTCCTGGCGCCACAATCGCTTA
>JBEKGF010000135.1:0-6000 GCA_050012935.1 Edaphobacter sp.
CAACGCATACTTTGAGCGCTCCACGGATAGCTTTGTCCGCCTGTCAGGCAACCTGATTCACAAGGCCGGCATGGTGATGGTGCTGCTTGTAGTCGCCGGGGTTGCCGCGTGGTTCTTCAGCAAACAGCTGCCTACGAGCTTCCTGCCTGATGAAGACCAGGGCTACCTCTACGTCAATATGCAGCTTCCCAATGCCGCGTCCCTGGAGCGTACAAGCGCGGCCGCAAAACAGGTCGAGAACCTTCTCGCAAACACACCGGGGGTTCAGTACACCACCAGTGTCGTAGGTTTCAGTCTGCTCAGCTACGTCCGGACTTCGTATAACGCCTTCTTCTGGGTGGCGTTGAAACCCTGGGATGAGCGCGGAAGCCGGAGCGAACAATATCAAGCCATTAAGGCGCGTTTGGACCCGGAACTCAAAAAGCTGCCGGATGGGACGGTCTTCAGTTTCTCGCCCCCGGCGATACCGGGAGTTGGCACTACTGGTGGCGTTACGTTTGTCCTTGAGGACCGCGCCGGCAAGGATGTCAAGTTCCTTGCCGACAACCTGACCAAATTCTTAGCAGCTGCCCGCAAACGCCCTGAACTAGCCAGTGTCAGCACTACGTTTATCCCGAGCGTGCCTCAGGAGTTCATCAATGTGGACAAGGAAAAAGTGCTGAAGCAGGGCGTGGCATTGACGGATGTGTACAACACGATTCAAGCGAACATGGGCGGCTTATTCGTTAACTACTACAACGACTTCGGCCGAACCTGGCAGGTGTATTTGGAAGCTGAGGCGCCTTACCGGGCGACGACTGACAATCTTGGGCAATTCTATGTGCGCAACAGCCAGGGGCAGACGGTCCCGCTTTCCGCGCTGGCAAAATTCGAGACTCGTTCCGGCCCTGAGTTCACCATGCGCTACAACGAGTACCGGTCTGCGCAAATCAACGCGAGCGCTGCGCCCGGTTACAGCTCCGATCAGGCAACCGCTGCACTGGAAGATGTTTTCAAGCAGACGATGCCGCACGAAATGGGCTTCGACTACATCGGCATGTCTTACCAGGAACAAAAGTCTCGGGAGGGAATCCCGGCTTCGGTCATCTTCGGATTTTCGATTCTGTTCGTTTTTCTGATTCTGGCAGCGCTCTATGAAAGCTGGACAGTGCCTTTTAGCGTATTGCTCAGCACTCCGGTCGCGGTCTTCGGCGCCCTCGCCGCGCTCTGGTTGCGTCGCGTCGTGCTCGGCCTCTTTGAGCCGGCGTACATGATTCAAATGGAAAACGATGTGTACGCCCAGATTGGCTTGGTGATGCTCATCGGTCTGGCCGCAAAAAACTCGATTCTGATCGTCGCGTTTGCCAAGGAGGACTACGAGCGTGGTATGTCCGTCGTTGATGCCGCCCTTTCCGCAGCGAGGCTTCGCTTCCGGCCTCTCATGATGACCGCGCTCGCCTTTATCCTCGGCTGCGTTCCGCTCTGGACCGCTTCCGGAGCGGGCTCTGTAGCACGCCAGATCATGGGAACGGCGGTGATCGGAGGCATGGTAGCGGAGACCTTCATCGGCAGATTCTTTGTTCCCGCGATCTTCTATTTCGTGGAGCGATGGTCTCCGGGGGATCGAGCGCGCGTCACGGCGCCGGCACCGCAGCACGGTGCAATCACTGAGGGTAATCAAGATGCGTAATCGATTCCGAAACAGATTCGGCACAAGATCCGCATGGATCCTTCTCCTCTCGGCCTCTGTGCTCTCCGGCTGTTCGGTCGGGCCGAACTACCATCGGCCATCCGTGCAGGCGCCTCCGGCTTTTCACGGCCTCGATCCATCGCAACAGACAGAACCACAAGCCGCATCGTTCGCCGATCTGCCTTGGTGGCAGGTGTTCCACGATCCTCAATTGCAGGAACTGATCCGAACGGCGCTGAAGCAGAATTACGATGTGCAACTGGCGGTCGAGCGCGTCACTGCCTCAAGAGCTCAGCTCGGCATCGCTCGCTCGAATCAGTTTCCGGCGGTCTCACTCAATCCGACATTCAGTGGCGGAAAGGACGATGAAAACCTCAAGTCCAACATTTTTTCGCTTGCCGGAGACGTTGTGTTTCAGGTCGACTTGTTCGGGCGCTATCGACGCGCGACCGAATCAGCCCGGGCTCAACTTCTCGGCACCAAGGACGCACAACAGACCGTAACCCTGACGCTCGTAAGCGATGTGGCGAGCGACTATTTTCTGCTTCGCGACCTCGACCTCCAGCTTCAGATCACGAAAAATACCGTGCGGACCCAGGAGGATTCCCTCAAGCTAACGCAGTTGCGCCTCCAGCACGGCGTAGCCAGGACGCTCGACGTGCTCCAGGCGCGGCAAGTGCTCGATACGGCGAATGCGCAGATCCCGGATCTGGAGCGACAGATCGGCCAGACCGAGGACGCGATCAACATCTTGCTGGGAAAGTACCCGGACAACGTTTCTCGCGGACAGGCTCTGGGCATCGAGACTCCGGATGGCTGGACCTGGAACGAGACTCTGCCTCCGCAGTTACCTGCAGGGCTGCCCTCGGAACTGCTCGAGCGCCGGCCCGATATCCGCGGAGCGGAGCAGAGCCTGGTTGCTGCCAATGCCAATATCGGCGTCGCCAAGGCGATGTTCTTTCCGCAAATCTCACTGCTCGGCTCGGGCGGTGCGGCATTTGGGCATAGCCAGTTTGGCAACCAGAGTATCCCGGCTCCGCTGGGAATCGGAAGCTATTCAGCGGGACTCTCTCAGCCGCTCTTCGAGAGTGGCGCACTGCGCAACAATCTGCGTTACGCCAAGTCACAAGAGCGGCAGGCTCTGATCAGCTACCAGCAGACGATTCGGCAAGCCTTCGGCGACGTCTCTGACGCGCTGATTGGTTATGACAAATACCACTCAGTCCGCGAGCGCCAGGAACAGTCCGTGAAGGATCTTGAGGAATCAGTCAAGGTGTCGCTCATGCTCTATAAAGGCGGGACCGCAACGTATCTCTCTGTCCTTGATAGCCAGCGGTCTCTGTTCACTGCCGAACTCACCTTGGCGCAGGCGCGCAACAACGAGTATCAGAGTCTGGTGCAGCTCTATAAAGCACTCGGCGGTGGTTGGAAATAGATAGAAATGAGCTTGCCTGAGCAACTCCAACAATCTGACCGGCTAGACCCGCTGGTCTGGAAGATTACGTCGGTCGCTGTACTTGGCTCTTTTCTTTCGCAGATCGATGCGACGGTGGTCAACGTATCGCTCTCCACGCTCGCCGTGGAGTTGCACAGCAGTCTCACGGCGATTCAATGGGTCACGAGTGGCTATCTCCTCGCACTGGCTCTCGTGCTTCCTCTGAACGGCTGGCTGGTCGAGCGCATTGGAGCCAAGGCTCTCTACCTCTGGTGCTTCTCTGCGTTCACGTTCTCCTCAGCCCTGTGCGGCCTGGCATGGTCGGCGAACGCGCTGATCGGGTTTCGCATCCTGCAAGGCATGAGTGGCGGTCTGATGGCGCCGATGGCGCAGATGATGGTGGCGCGCATCGCCGGAAGACACATGGCGCGCCTCATGGGCTACGCTGCTGTGCCAATCCTGATGGGGCCGGTCATCGGCCCGGTGATTGCCGGCGCGATTCTGCAACATGCTTCCTGGCGCTGGCTCTTTCTCGTCAACCTGCCGGTCGGCGCATTGGCCATCGTACTGGTCATTCTCTTCCTGCCGAAGGACCGCGAAGAGACCAGGCGACGGGACCTCGACCTCGTTGGGTTTGCGCTGCTCTCTCCCGGCCTTGTGCTCTTCCTGTATGGTTCGGACCACACGGGTGAGCGCATCGGCCAGATCACCCTGGCGCTCTCTGTCCTTCTGCTTGCGATGTTCTATAAGGCGGCAGTTCGCAAGGGAGATCGGGCCCCGATCGACCTTCTATTATTCAGGGGCAAGACCTTCGCTGCCGCTACGGTCACGCAGTTTGTGTCCAACGGAATCTCGTTTGCGGGTCAGATGCTGATTCCGATCTATCTGATCCGCGCCTGTGGCCGCTCCCCAAGTGTGACCGGCTGGCTGTTGGCTCCTCTTGGATTGGGCATGGTCTGTTCTTATCCGTGGATCGGAGCACTTACGCAGCGATTCGGCATCCGTAAGGTATCTGCCGGAGGAGCATTTCTAGCTCTCGTGGGGACGCTGCCGCTTATCTGGCTCGCCAGTCATGGGTTGAGTGTCGCAGTAATCGCATGTGCTCTTTTCGTGAGGGGCGCAGGGCTGAGCTGGGTGGGGATCCCTTCCGTCTCCGCCGCATACGCTTCGGTCAAAAAGCGTGACCTGCCGATGGCCACCACCTCTCTGAACATCGTGATGCGTCTTGGAGGACCGACGATGACGACGCTCTGTGCAACCTTCCTGGGATGGAGGTTAGAGCTGGCACATTCCCCTGTCACCCTCTCAAGCGCATTTGCTGCGGCCTTCGTTCTGCTTTGTGTGTTCCACGCTCTTCTGTTTGCTATTTGCCTCCGACTTCCACTCTCGATCGATAAGACCACGGAACTATCTTCCTCAGAAAAATCGTCCATGCTCTTGGAGATGGCCGAGTGATGCTGCCCGAAAAGAATTCCGTTTCGGAAAAATCCACCTGGGAACTGAATACAGGAAGTTCATGTGCTCGCTACTCGCTCTCATTTCTTTTTCATTACCGCTTTTTCCGTGTGCCTCTTGCTGTTGGGACTGGTCTGCCTGAGTCCCCGGGTATGCGCCCAAAGCCCATCGTTGCAGCCACAACTCTTAGAAGAAGCTTCTGCCGTATCGGTTCTGGCGGCATCCGAAAGCTCAACTCTTCCAGACGCACCGCAAGCGTCCAGCCCGACGCCTACAGGCAGTTCACAAGAAAGCAACAAGGCTGGATCGGCAACCCCGCAGCAGGCCAAACCTGACAACCAGACGGCTGGTGAGCAGTTGAAAGAGGAAGAGCGCCAAAGGATCCTGGGCGTGCTTCCAAATTTCAACATGGTCAACAGTCAGAATGCGCTTCCGCTCGATCCTAAACAGAAGTTTCAACTCATGTTCAAGAGTTCGGTCGACCCAGCCATCTTCGTGACCGCTGCGCTCGGTGCCGGTCTCGGCGAGGTGCGAGGCAGCTTCAAAGGCTATGGCTGGGGGGCTGAAGGATACTTCAAACGCTTTGGCTCGTCTTATGCCGACACGGCTGACGGGAACCTGTGGGGGAACGCCATCTTTCCCGTCATATTTCATGAGTATCCACGCTACTTCCGTAAAGGCACCGGCACCGTGATGGCACGGGTGCTGTATTCGATTTCGACGATCGTGCGGTGCAAGAGCGATAAGGGCACCTGGGTTCCGAACTACAGCAATGTGCTCGGGAACTTCGTCTCCGGGGGCATTTCGAACCTGTACTATCCTTCTACGAACAGAGATTTTGAGCTGACGGTGCAAAATGCCGTTACGGTGACCGCCGAGGCAGCCATCGGATCACTCTTCACCGAATTCTGGCCGGATATCTCGCAGCTATTTCTCCATCGGCATCACAATGCATCTTCTGCGACGGTTCAGCCTTGGCAGGATGGTGCTCCTCTTTCGAACCAGATGCAGAGGCCATAGTGGCAGCCCGCAAGCAAAGCGAAGGGTCGAACCTGTCACGAGCGGATAAACGATCGCCTTCGTAGACTTCTATCGGTCGATTCGCGTCCTGCTCTCTTTCCACGATGACATGGGTACTACTGCTTCAGCGTCGCGTCGAACAGCGCGAACATGCTCTGCCAGTGACGCTCGGCGGCGATGGCGTCATAGACTGGGGTATCGCGGAAGACCCACCCGTGCTTCGCCTGGTAGGTCTCGATCCGGTGATCGACGCCAGCCTGAGTCAGGGCCGTCTCCAGCCGCTCCTTCATGTCGTCGGGGAAGCCGTGATCCTCGATAGCTCCCGCAACATAGACCCGCGACTTCATCTTCGGAGCGAGCAGGTGTGGACTGTCCGGCGCATCCGTCGCAAGCCGCCCGCCGTGATAAGAAGCTGTAGCCA
>JBEKGF010000136.1:0-5873 GCA_050012935.1 Edaphobacter sp.
ATCGGGGCATGGCGCGATCCGGCGCGGAATCGGTGGGTGCTGCAATTTGGGCTGATTGCGTGCGCGATGGTGATTCCGTTTGCGTTGATTGCGGGCGGGGTGCGCGAACTTCCGTTCTTTTGGCGGCTGATTGATTGCAGCTTTGGGGTGGTGGGGGCGCTGGTGTTGTGGCCGGCTTATCGGATTGCCGGGGTGTTGGAGCGGGGTTGAGTGGCGGGGGAAGGCCCGGCCCTAAAGGGCTTTTTGAGGTTGGGATGAATTCGTGGGGCTGAAGCCCCACGCTCCCTCCCAAAGGGCAAGGGCAAGGGCAAAAGCAAGAGCAAGAGCAAAAGCGAAATGCGGGGGGCCGTTCGCTGCGCTCAGCGACTGTCTTGGTTGTCAAGGGATTTGTGTAGTGATGAGGGTTTGTGTTCGGACATCTCTGGCCTTTGCGTTGAGTCGTACGAGGAGTTTGTGTGCGAGAGCGATGCGGATGACTTTGGGTGGTTTGCCTGCATCGGAGAGGCGCTGTCGGAAGGCGATGAAGTCCGGTTCATAGCGTCCGGCGACGCTGGCGACGATGAACAGGATGTCGCGCACCGGCGCCCGTCCGCCGCGTACCGAGCGTTTGCCCTGGTGCTTTCCGCTGTCGTTGGCCAGAGGCGCGAGGCCGGCCAGCTTGGAGATGGTTTTGTTGGGCAGGGTGCCGATCTCGGGCAGTTCTGCGCAGAGCCGCGCCACGGTGCGTGCGGCCACGCCGCGGATGGAACGGAAGGCCATGTCCAGCTCCCGCCACAGAGGGTCCTGGTCGATGAGCGCGGCGATCTGGGCGGCGAGGTCTTTGATCTGCCGCTTGAGCAGGCCGAGCAGCTCGTCGAAGGTGGCCTGCACATGCGGGTTGGTGATGAGCCTCTGCTGGTTGAGCTGGGCGGTGTGCAGAGCGGTGAGTTGGCGAAGGCGCGTGACCAGGGCTCGGAGATGCAGCTGGCTGGCCGAAGCCAGGAGCGTAGGGCGGCTGCGCTTGACCTCGGCGAACCAGGCGATGATGGCGGCGTCGATGCGATCGGTCTTCTCCAGCCGGCCCATGCCGGAGGCGAACTGGCGGACGGCGCGGGGGTTGAGGATGGCGACGTCGAGGCCTGCCTGGGTGAGCAGGGCGAAGGCCTGTCGTTCGTAGCCTCCGGTGGCTTCCATGGCCACCAGGGTGACACGGTGATGATGGCAGAACGCAGCCAGCGCGTCGATGCCGTCCGGGTTGTTGGCGAAGCTTGAGGCTGCGCCTCTGGTGCCGATGGAGGCTTCCAGCGAGGCAGAAGATACGTCCACTCCACAGATGATCTGGGTCACGGTAACCTTCCTTGTAAGTGCGACTGGATGTCATGCGACTGTTCGGTCGTACGTGACGGGGCTGCGCTCCCTGGGCTGAGCGACGGTGGATCACCACCTCAGGATGAACGGGCGACGCACGCCCGCGGGGGAACGGCGCTAGCGCCGTTCCCCCACCGCTTCAGTCTTAACTAAAAACTGCCGCTGCTATAGAGATACAAGGATGACAACGAAAAACAAACAACGGCAGGAAGCTACTTTAGCTTTCCGTGACTTCGCGGATGTCGATGTGTTCGCGCGTGTAGGGGCGCTTAAAGAAGGTGGTCCAGAAGTAGTTGATGGAGTAGCGGCCGGCCATGGTCAACATGCCTTCGTGCTTCAGGCGGCGTGCGGACGAATACATTTTGAGATCGAAGGTGAAGAGAACGTCGCCGACATCGTGCAGACGGCGGGCGATGTCGGTGTCTTCGCCGTAGAAGGTGATGTCGAGATTGAAGCCGCCAATGCGCTCCAACGCGGCGCGCGAGACGACGAAGTTGCCGCCCTGCACCATCGACCCGACACGCAGGATGTAGCGGTTGGTCGCGTATGTCATCCACGCGGTCATGTAGAAGACGTGGACGGCGAAACGCTGGCGCGGGTCGAGGTCGTAATAATGAAGCGGGCCGGAAAAGGCCGCGAGTTCGGGGTTGGCGCGGAAGGCTTCGAGGACGCGGTCGACCCAGCCGGGCGTGAGGCGGGAGTCGGAGTCGACGTTGGCGACCAGTGCGCCGGTGCTGGCGATAAAGCCCGCCTGGCGTGCGTGCGTGAGGCCCTTGCGCGGCTCGTCTACCAGCTTGACCTGAGGATAACGCAAGGCGACTTCGCGGGTGCCGTCGGTGCTGGCGTTGTTGACGACGATGATCTCGGTGGGGTGCTCCAGGTCGCGGGTCTGCTCGAGGATCGACTCGATGCAGGCGGCAAGATAGTGCTCTTCGTTGTAGGCGGGGATGACGAAGCTAAGGACCATACCTCAACAGTAGCGAGCGTATGTTGCAGCCCGCTTACAGAGGCAAGAAATGTTGGGTGGGGTAGCGATGTGGGTACGGTCGTCGGTTATGGGGTTGATAGGGGGAAATATATCGTTCCGGATCCCGAAAGCTATACTTCGAAGATGCGCGACTTGCCGAATCTAGACTTTGTTCGTTCTGTTGCGGTGATTTCGGTCGTTGTCGAACACACGTTGCTTGCGCTGAGGGTGGACCAGATAGGACCATTTCCAGTCCAATATTTCGGCGTTCTGGGTGTGCTGGTGTTCTTCGTGCTAACCGCACTGGTGTTGATGTGGTCGCTGGAACGCAAGCCACACACGCTGGATTTTTATATTCGACGCTGGTTTCGAATTTATCCCCTGGCGATTTTATCGATTGTGGCGGCACTTATTTTTCATGCGCCAACCAGCGGAACAATTACGAACTATTTTCAATATCAGCATCCGCATTTGAGGGATGTCGTCGTTCAAATGGCCCTGGTGCAGGACCTCATTTTCGTCAATCGCCCGACCATCGGGGTGTTGTGGACGCTGCCGTATGAGGTGCAGATGTACCTCCTATTGCCGGTATTGTTCTTTTTTGTGCAAAAGAATTTTTCAACTAAACCGCTGTTGGTCTTGTGGATCTTTCTGCTGTTACTCGTTAGACATGTTCCGGCCGATGGCCATAATTTCGGAGTCGCCATGGGTTATTTTTTGCCCGGTGTGATGGCCTATATCGGTTTTGGAAGATGGAAACCGAACTTGCCTGCCTGGCTTTTGCCGGTATTTCTATTGGTGCTATGGCTGATGTTCCTGCCGCGATTTGACTTCCATAAAGGCTGGGGTTTCTGCTTGATCTTCGCGTTGGGGTTGCCGTTCTTTAAGCAGATCAAATCGGAGATCGTGCTGGCTCCGAGCCGCCAAATTGCGAAGTATTCCTATGGGATATATCTGATGCACTCCTTTGCAATCGTGATCGGCATGTATTTGTTCCGAGGCCATAGTTTGGCGGTGAGGTTGGCGGCTGAACTTGTACCGCTGGTTGTGCTTCCTATCCTGGCGTATCACTTGGTCGAGCATCCGATGATACGACTGGGTGCTCGCTTGGCGGCCCGCGCTGAAAAGAAATATGAACAGCGGGAGTTGAAATATTTCCGCAAGCTTCCGGCAGCGTAGACAAAAAGGGCCCTTACTTAGACGATTTTTTTTGACCGTTTTCGGGGAGCGCAAAGGCTACCAGCGCGTCGGAGATCGGCGTACCAAACGCGCCATGGCCTCCGGCAGCAATGACGACGAACTGGCGTCCGGCAACCGTATAGCTCATGGGCGTGGATTGGGCCGGAGCGGGCAGGTTGCCAGTCCATAGCTCTTCGCCGGTGGCGGAGTCGAAGGCCCGCAGTAGAGGCTGCTCCGATGCGCCGGTGAATAGCAGACCGGATGCCGTGACGACATCGCCTCCCAGGTTGATGGTGCCCGTATGCTGTCCGGGGATGAGGGTACCGAGTGGCGTTTGCCATACCGGTTTACCGGTATTCAGGTTGACGGCGGAAACCGTTCCCCAGGGCGCGACTGTGCATGGCATTCCGCTCGGAGCGACGAGTGGAACGCGATCGATGGCATAGGGTGTTTCAGATTGTGGGCTGAACTCATGGCCGAAGTGCTCGACGGAATGTACCGCAGGTGGGGGTGGCATTCGCTGCAGATGACGCAGCACCAGGATTCCAATGAAGGCGAAACAGATGCCGATCAGCAGAGGCACTCGGCCGGGTGAAAGAGACTTACGGACGATCATGGCGCAGAGAAGCAGAAGGAGAATCGCCGTGGGAGTGAGGAAGACAACGAGCAGCTTGGGCCTGTCCGGAAGCGACTCCAGGAATGCGAGAGTGGGATTTTTCCGTTTGACCAGAGTGATCCGAACCCCGTAACGGTTGGTGTTGGCGTAGAGGATGCCGCTGACTGGATCGAACGAGGCGGAGCCCCAGTTGACGCCGCCGAGGTTGCCGGGAAAATCGAATGTGCCTCGCAGGGAGGGAGGCGTATAGATGCCTTCGTAACGCAGCGCGCTGATAGCTTTGCGGCAAAAGGCGTCGTCCTGCGGCGATGCACCGAGCTGCGCGCCGGACGGAAAAGCAATTGGAGAGAGCGTGGCAATGTCTTGAAAAGGCTGCGTCGGAGAAGCCTGTTCGCCGGGCACGTCGCTGGCAGGAACGGGGTGCTCAGTGATGGGGAAGAGCGGCTCTCCGGTGAGACGGTTGAGGACGAAGATCATGCCCTGCTTGGTGGTGATGGCAATGGCCGGTATGTTGTTGCGCCAGGTGAAGAGGAGTGGCTCGGCGGCTACGTCGTAATCCCAAAGATCGTGGTGGACGACCTGGAATCCCCAGACGCGACGGCCCGTTGTGGCTTCCAGCGCGACAACGGAGTTGGCGTCGCGGTTGTCGCCCGGACGCATGATGCCGGTGAAGTCTGGACTGGGTGAGCCGGTGGGGACGAAGACGAGATTGTGTTCGGGGTCGGCTGCAATCACGCCCCAGGCGTTAGCCGCTCCGGTGCGAATTTTCTGTTGCTGCGCCCAGGGAATCGGGTCCCAGGTCCAGACCAAGCGGCCGGAACGGCAATCGTAGGCACGCACCACGCCCGAGTCGATGTCTACGCGCTGATTGTCGCCGATCGCGGAGCCGATGATGACGAGGTCGCCGATGACAGTCGGCGGCGAGGTGAAGAAGTAGGGATCGCGGACATGGTAGTTGTCGACGTTCTTTGAAAGGTCGATGGTCCCGGCGTTGCCGAAGTCGCTACAGGGCTGGCCGGTCGCAGCGTCGAGCGCAATGAGACGCGCGTCCATCGTGGCGACGAAAATGCGTCCGGAACATGGCGCGGAGCTGGCTTCGGCTCGCGCTCCGGCGGGAACCGCAGCAGGCCACGCCGCGACGCCTCGCGAGGTGATCATGCCGACGGTCGGGTTGGTTGTAATTTTGGGATCGTACTGCCAGAGCGCGTCGCCGGTCGCAGGGTTAACAGCGAAGACCTCGTCGAAGGGTGAGGTGAAATACAGCGCATTGTGGAACAGGATCGGCGTTGTCTCAAAGGAGGAGTCGCCGGTGCGGGGGCGGTTCTTGGCGACCGAGCCGGTATGGAAGGTCCAAGCCGGTGCGAGCTGCGCAACATTGGTCTTCGTGATCTGGCTCGCGGATGTGTAGCGCATGCCGCCGGGATCGCCGCCGTACGTGGGCCACTGCGAGTCAAATCCAATAGAAGCCTGCGCACCGGTGTTCAACGGTGTCACGACCAAGCAAAGGAGGCCGAAAATCACAAGAAATTTATGCACGCCTTTTGCGATGCTCATGAGAAAGAGTGTAGCTCTCCCAGCCGGGAGGCATTGACGCTCAGGCATCGGCGAGACACTGATCTCCCGCTCGTAGAGGCAGGCAGTTAGAGATGAGGGCTTGCGACTTTGTGGCTGGATCTCATTGTTTTGCTACGCTAGAAGTGGATGCTACATCATCTACAAAGATCGCAGCCGATATGCGCTGCAAAAAGCTGTCGCGACAATTTC
>JBEKGF010000137.1:0-5856 GCA_050012935.1 Edaphobacter sp.
TTGTTGGATTTATCGAATTCGCGGTAGCCGTAGTCGATGGCGACCTTGTCCCAGATGCCGATGTTGACGGCGTAGCTTTGCGAGAGGTTGGGGATGCCGTTTTTGTCGAGCGTGATCCATGGATGGGGGTAGTCCATGACGGAGACGGATTCTTCCGGCGAATGTGGGAAGCTGCTGGCAGCGAAGTTGTGGGCGAGACCGAGGGTGTGGCCGGTCTCGTGTGCGGCTAGTTGGCGGGTGCGGGCGAGGACCATCGCCAGCATCGGGTCAGACGCGGGTGGGAGGGGTTTGCCGTCGAGGTAGGGGCTGAGGAGAGCTTCGTCGATGAGGTAGTCCTGACGGCTGCGAAGGGAGCCGAGGGTGACGTTGCCTTTGATGATCTCGCCGGTGCGGGGATCGACGACGGCTGCGCCATAGCTCCAGCCGCGAGTGTAGCGGTGTACCCACTGGATCATGTTGTAGCGTACGTCCATGGGATCAGCGCCGGCGGGAAGGATATCGGCGCGGAAGGTGCCTTTCGCCCATCCGGCGGCCTGGAAGGCCTGGTCCCACCAGCGTGCGCCTTCGAGCAGAGCTGTACGGATGGGTTCGGCGGCGCCACTGTCGACGTAGTACTGGATGGGTGCGACAGCTTCGCAGTTGGTCTTGCAGGAGGGGTCTTTTTTGATGAGCCGGTGGCGGATGATGAACTGCTGGTCGAGGGTTTCGCTGACTGGGACGTTGTAGTCGCGGTAGGAGGTGGGGAAGTAGCCGGCACGGGGGTCGAAGCGTCGTGGGGTGAAGCCTGGGCCGGGGAGTTGGATGAAGGACTGGTGTTCGCGGACGGTGAGGGCGTGGGGATCGGGGGTGACGTTGCGTACGAACTCGCCACGGGCAGGGCCGTCGGTGGTGAAGGTGAGGATGGCTTCGACCTCCGTGTTCCTGGGGAAGGCCTTGGTGGCGTCGAGGGCGATGGTGGAGCGGGTGGCGTCGACTTTGTAGGTGCCTTGCTGGGTGCTGGTGAGCGTGCCGGCTACATCGTGCGCGTCGCGGAGGAAGAACTCGGTGGCGTCTACGAGGACGGTGCCGTTGGTGTCTTCGGCGTCAACCTTGAAGCCGTAGAGGACGGACTCCGGGAAGGATTGACGGACGGCGAGGACTTCGTTGGGGTCCGAAGAGGTGGAGCGGAAGCGCTGGTTGGGTTCGACGAGGAGGACTTTGGGGCCAGAGCGCTCGAAGTGGACGAGCTGGCCGCGGGAGATCTGGCCGCGGTCCAGGCCTAGATCGTTAGAGCCTGTTCCGTATGGAAGAGAGTGTGTGTAGAGGATGTCCGGGCTCTTGCTGTCAGGTCCGAGGTTGGGGATCTCGAGGTAGAGCTTGCCGGTTTTGGCGTCCCAGTCGAGCGGCAGATAGCCGTCGATGTGCTTCATGCCTGCGGTTTTGGTGGAGATGGTTTGGGCGCAAAGCGTGGTGGAGATGGCGAGCAGGGCCAGGGCAAGATTTTTGGGCATGCGTACTTTTAGCATAGGGGGGTGCCGGTGCGGCAAAAGAGTCAGGGTAGAGAGAATCATGGGAGGGTGATGGAGGGGTCGTTGAGGTGTTCGCGGAGAAGGCGTTGGGTGAGGGCTTTGAGGTCCTCGCCGGTTTTGGGAAGAGTGAAGGCGTGGGCGGCTTCGGACCAGTCGAGTTTGTAGCTGGTGGCCTGGGCGGAGATCCAGACCTGACGGATGGGAGTGTTGGGCGTGATGACGAACTTAGCGGAGCCGTTTTCGAAGATGATGTTCATGACGCCGTTGTTGTCTTCGAATTCGAAGCCCTGGCCGTCGTCTTCGGCGACGATGAGGGACTGTTTGAGGGACTCGAGAGCGCGGTCGGATTCGCGGCGGAAGGTGGTTTCGTCGATCATGGGTCTAGTTTAGCCGGTCGAGCGCGGCGAGGACTTCGTTGGGCTCGGGGCGGACGTGGGAGTCTGCGTGGGCCTCGGCGAATACGATGACGCCAGAGCTGTTGACGACGAAGACGCCGGGGAGCGGGAGACGCCAGCTTGCCTCGGTGGCGTTGTGATAGCCGAGGCCGGCGTTGTTGAACGGGATGTTGATGAGGATGGACTGGAAGTAACTGCGGTGTTCCGGCGGGATGGTGTAGGCGATGCCGAATTTTTCGGCTATGGCGGCACCGGGGTCGGAGAGCAGCGGATATGGGAGCGAGTGTTGCTGGAGGGTGAAGTTGTTCTGGCGCGTGGTCTGGGGGGAGATGGCGATGAAGAGTGCACCGCGCTGGCGGAGCTGCGGGTGGAGGTTGCGCCAGGCTTCCAGTTCGGTAACGCAGTAGGGGTCCCAGCGGCCGCGGAAGAAGTTGACGACGAGCGGGCCGAGGGCGAGGAGGTCGGCGGAACTGACAGGTTTCTGCGTGCGTGCGTCTTCCAGGGTGAAGGAGGGAGACTGCGCTCCGGCCTTCAGGGCGTGGTCTTCGATGCCGGTGTTGAAGAGGTCCGCGGTTGCTTTTTCGGAGATGGCGAGACGCTCGGGCTGGACGAGTTTTCGGGTGTTGGCCGTGATGGCGTCGAGCTGGTCCTGCAGTGATTCTTTTGCGCTCACGGACATGTCCCCCTCCTACCTTAAATGCGTCAAAGTCTTCGAATGAAAGACTTTACGTGTGGACTTCCGGCGTAATTCCGCCGGGTTAAATGTTGCAGTCCGGCCGGAGCCGGACTGGTTGATGGCTGAGTTAATTATATCGGGGGTGTCAAGAGCGCGATGGCAATTGTGGGTAAAGATTGCGTCCTTTCCATGCGTCTCCGCGCTTTCCCTCGCACTACATTGAACCGGCCATTTGCATGGATGCGTCGTGGCATTGCGTGGCCGGTGCGGTGGATTTTTTGGCGGCTACGGTCTTGTTGTGAGTTGCGTTGCTGGCCATGGGGGCGCTCTTCATCTCTTTGACTAGTGTTACCAGTCGGGTGAAGGCTTGCTCGCGGGCCGCTTTGTTGGCTGCGGCCATGGCTGGGGTGGTATTGCCAGTGGGCTGGGTTGGGTCTTCACCGGCGCGCATGAAGCCGTGGCCTGCCCCGTCGTAGGTGACGGGTTCATACTTTTTGCCTGCTGCTTTCATGGCATCGGTGGTGGCGGGGATGGTGGCGCCGATGCGGGCATCGTTGCCGGCGTAGAAGCCATAGACCGGAGCGGTAATGGTGGTGACGTCAGCAGGGCCGGGGCCGTAGAAGACAAAGGCGGCGGAGAGATCTTTGCGGTGAGCGGCGAAGGCAAAGGATTTGCCACCGCCCCAGCAGAAGCCTGCGACGGCGATCTTTCCGTTGGCTGCTGGAATTTTCTTTGCGTAGTCGGCTGCAGCGTCAAGGTCGGCGTTGACTACGGCTGCATCGAGGCCGGAGACGGCTTTGGTGGTGGCATCCATGCTGGGGAAGGCGTCGGAACCGCCGCCGTTGGGACCGAAGCCGGTGAGAAGGTCGGGTGCAACGACGATGAAGCCTTGTCCGGCTAGTTCGTCGGCCATTTCTTTAGCCCAGTCGCTGAGGCCGAAGATCTCGTGGATGAGGACGATGACGGGAGCTTTTGTTTTGACCTCGGGGTAGACGACGAAGGCCGAAACGGTGCGGTCGCCGTGCTTGAGATTGACGTATTCGTGATGGCGGGGCGAGGCGTCGAGACGGGCCTTTGCCCAATCCTGCGCGTGGATGGGAGCGGCGGCGAGAGGAAGGAGCAGAGCGGCGGCGAAGAGTTTAAAGGCACTGGGTATAGATATCGTCATGGGGCGAGTCTAGTACCTAGCTGCTGGGGCGGACAAGATGGCGGAGATGATTTTCTGTATAGATACGGTTACGAGGTGGACTTTTATACTTTTTAAATGGGAAGTTTTCGACTACGCGTTGCGACGATGGAGGATGTTGCGGGGATTCGGAAGTTGATCGAGGCTTCTGTACGTGGTTTGCAGGCGGGCGATTATTCAGCAGCGCAGATTGAAGGGGCTCTGGCTACGGTGTTTACGGTAGATAGCCAGTTGATTGCGGATGGGACTTACTTTGTGGCGTTCGCTGAGGGTGGGGAGTTGGCTGGGTGCGGCGGGTGGAGTTTCCGGAAGACGCTGTATGGCGGGGATCATCAGATAGAGAAGGCCGCTCCGGAGAGAATGGATCCGGCGGTCGATGCGGCGAAGGTTCGAGCGATCTTTGTCCATCCGAGGTTTGCGCGGATGGGCCTGGGGAGTTTGATCTTATCGGCTGCTGAGAATGCTGCTGTGGAGCAAGGATTTTCGCGGTTTGAGATGGGGAGTACGTTGACGGGTGTGACGCTTTATACGTTGAAGGGTTATCGGGAGGTGAGAAGGGTTTTGGTGCCGGTGGGTGGGGGCGAGGAGATTGAGGTGGTGAGGATGGTGAAGGAGGCTGGCAATTGCGTTTCCCCTATAGGGAAACAGCTCTAGTTGTCAGTGAACGCAGGAGTTTTTTTGGGGTCATTGCGGCTGGGTCTTCGTGCGGCAGACGGCTTGATATCCCATTCCTCGCTGGCGCGAAGAATGGGATATCGGGAATGGGTTAGATGACCTTGAGTAGAAGCAGGATGAGGACGATGGTAAGGATGAGCGAGAGGCCACCGCCGCCATAGTAGCCCAGACCTGGTCCCATGCGGTATCCGCCGAAGCCAAACACAAGAATCAAGACGATCAGAAGTATGAGGAGCATTTATTTTCTCCCTTCGGCGAGGGTTCGCCTGATGGAGTTTGATGCAGATTCGCTTAGGTGCGTGAAAAAGGCCGATTTTAGCCGGGTTGCCCGATTGAGGAAATTATTTGGGCGGCGGAGAGCTTATGACTGGAAGAGATCGCTTTCGGCCTGGCGGCGGCGGAGGAGGCCGGCGATAACGACTCCCCTGGCGTGATCCCAGAGTAAGAACTGTTGGGCTGCGGCGGCAAAGTTGCCGGCGTTGACGTCGCGCAGCAGGGTCGAAGACAACAAGGCGGCACATCCGAGGTTGAAGACGAAGTCCACCAGCGCGTCGAACTGGTTCTGGTTGATCGCTGAGGTGACGGCGCGGTTGACGCAGGCGACCGAGGAGGCGACGTCGCTTTGGAGAAGCTGGTCGGCCTGGTCCTGAGTGATGGTGAGGCCGCCATGAACGGTGAGGCCAGTGTGACCGTAGCCGATGGTCCAGACGCCTACCTGATCCTGGTAAGAGTTCAGATTGAGGCCTTCAAATTGCTTGGTCAGGGCAAGACCCGCGTCGCTGTAGGTGAAGTTGGCCATGTGCGCCTCCGTTTAGCGAGAGTTTCTCCATAGTATGGGTGGAGGGTGAGGATTTCAAAATTCTGCCGGCCCGGAGCGCGAGAGTTCTCAAGTGTGGTGCCTGCCGGTTAAGTCGAAGAATAGATTTTACGGTGTCTGAGGCAGCGTGTAGGCGAGGTCGTAGAAGTGTTTTCCTTCGGTGATGGTGATCGTCAACTTGCCTGCGATGCCGACGAGCTGGCCGGTGCCTGAGTCGGGGACGATGGTGCCGCTGAGTTGCGCGCGTGGCGCGATGCCCACTTTAGCGACGCTGAGACCGTTGCGAAGATGTGGCATTCTGTCTTTCATGTATGAGGCCCACCTGCTTGCTACCGATGTGCGGCCGTCTCGAGCTTTAGTGGTGTATGAGAAGGTAGCACGTGCGCCAAATGGCAGTGGCAATGGAACGAAATGAATCGAACATGGTTCCAAACAGGAAGGTGAGAAGAAAGAAGCAGGCATAGAACAGGGGCGGTGAGCGCTCAAACCAACGCATCGTGGCGGAACTTAATAAGTTTCTCAGAGGAGTGATCAGAGTAAGGCAGGCGATGCCGGTTCCCAGTAGGGCGCCTCCGAGAATGTCGGTTGGGTAATGGAGT
>JBEKGF010000138.1:0-5657 GCA_050012935.1 Edaphobacter sp.
TCGAAACCCCGTTCCACTTCAGACACAATGCGTAGATCAGGGCAGCGTAATTCCGGCAGCATTTGCGAAAACCGCCGGAGCGGATCTCCTTCAGTGTAGTGAAGGCCGCCAGCTTGTTCCGATTCGCCGCTCGATGACCGTGGCTTTTATTGCCGGCACTTCCCTTCGATTGGCCAAGAGCCTCCTGTTCCTGGAGCAATCGCGAAAGGGGTTGAACGCTGAAGAAGTCCGCGAGTTCTCGCAGCGTATAGGTTGCAGGACCATTGCTGTTGGCCGCCTTAACCGACCACTCGACCACTTCTTCGATGTCTGTACGGAACGAACCGGGTATACGGACGTAGCGCGCACCATCGGTGGCCGCCGGATCCGATCCTATGCATGTCAGGCGATCGACAATGGATCGGTTAACTCGCGTATAGAGCAGGAGATGATCTTTTGGGTTGTCCGTGTACGCTCCCAGGTGGGCCTTGCAGGGATCCGCATCGTCCCGGAGTAGCCATAGAATTCACACCCCTCGTCCGCTCCTGACAACAATGGATGGCTCGGGAAGGAGACCGAACCGCCGAAGATAGTCGATCTGTTCCAGGGCTTGGTCGCAACTCACACCCATTTTGTGACATCGATGTCGCAGTAGCAGGCGCAAAGATACCGGAGGTTTTCGGTGCGATGAGCTGGCCGGCCGTGCGGCCGCTTTGCTCCTCTGCCCGCCAGGCGGTATGAGCCATTGATGGAAACGAAGGAGTCCTTAAGAAGCTCTTCTCTGAACTGGGGAAACATGTTCTCGAGCAAGTCGGCGCGAATCCCGAAGAACGGTCTGAAGTCGTCGTCTCTTTTACGGGCAAAGGAAATGTACCCATCGTGGCGGTGGAGAGCCGCGATGGGTAACAAATCCGGACCGGTGAAGACCGATATTTCGGGCACGGCCAGAAAGCCCCCTTAGAACGACCTTACATACCAAGCGAAGCGCGAACATCTTGGATTGAGATCATCAGCCGCTGCTTCCCTGATGAACTTCCGATGGGACAATCGGTGAATCCACGCTCCCTGTACCAAGCGGCCATCTTGTCGTCGATTGCATCCAGGACAATGGCCTTCAATCCACCTATCTCGGCAGCCGAGACGATGCGAACAAAGGCATCCTGCAGGAGTGCCTTGCCAATTCCCTGCCCTTGTTCCTTTCATCAACAGCCCAGCAGGCCAAAAGCATGATACCGATTCGATGACGCGGCATATCTTGGCCAAGCGCAGCGGGCATCTCGTCGAGACTGGCGCCGCCGTAAACGAGCGTGTAGTAGCCGATCACGACATTGTCCCGGTGTACCGCCCACGTCTTGGAAGAATCCACCCGCTGGTTTGAAAGGGCGTACTTCCGCAGGAAATGATCCAGCGAGTTTTTACCGCATTTGAAATTGGCAACAATGTGCTGCTCAGATAACTTTTCCACTTCGGAGATCGCAAGAGTCATCATTGGACCCCCTTAATCGGAAGCCCACTGGCCTGCACTTGGTTCTGCATCTGGTTCAGATCCGCATAGAGATCGTTGATCTCGAACAGATCTTCTTCGCGAAGCTGCCCGGAACTCAGCAGGTGCACTATGGCGACCCTTGGATCGTGAATGAGGTAAAAGGACCTATTTCCGTTTGTGCGCACGGAAATGAAATGCTTTTCCTCGAGACTGGCGAGGTGCGGCAGCAGGTTCTTTTTGCTTGTCAATCCCAGCTCATGCACCATCTCGTCGTGGGACGGATAGCAAATGCCGTAGCGGCTGGCCCGCAGATACAGGTAAAGAAGAACCCTGATCTCGGGAGAGCCGAGGACTCGGAATAGCTTGCGCAGAATAATGGGAACAGGGACGAATCCCTTGTCGCCGACGTCGAAGACGAGCTGCTCGGCATCCGGGAACAGTTGTTGCCTGTATCTCAGATCGCGCGGCTGCCTGTCCGCTGGAAGTCTTTGGGAGATATTGGGAGTCTGTCGGTAGCACCGGATTCCCGTAAGTGATTGATTCTTTGGTTGCGGGGGCTCGCAATGCTCTGAAGCGCAAAATCCTGTTTCGTGCGTGATGCCGCGCGTAAACCCCTACGCATGAATGGTATGGGTTCATCTCTGCAGTGTGTAGAAACTGATAGCTGAGCAAAGCTTGTGCACGTTGCTCAGCTATCTCAAGCACTCCATTCACGCGAAGTTTCTCTCCCCGCCGCGCGTTTGGACGGTCAGGCAAAACGAGACGACGATTCAATATGCCCTCCACCCCGACGACCCACCTGTATCGATTTTGTTACTGCTCGATCAGCGTAACTGTCTGGTTGTGAACGTGCATTCCACTCGTCGCGGTTACGGTCAGAGTGTTTGTCTGCGGGCTCTGCAGAGGGGAGCCGTTCCTCGATCCACAGCCGCTCACCGCAGCCGTCGTCCCCGCCAGCACGAGGAGCAGCAACAGCATCTTGCCCTATGGCAGCATTCACAAGCAAACTGTGGCTTGCCGGTCCCTAGTAGGGACCGGGAGCTGCAATGCAATGTAACCGCCCAAGCGAGGGCTTTATCTATCGGGAACAACGCTTGGCTTTGCCTCGAACTTGAAGTCAAAGATAACAAACCCTGCCGCAAGAAATCGATTCGATTCTCGAGCGCCTTTTGTACACGGTTGCGCGCGTCCTCCGGGTCTTCAATATCGTTCTCAATGGAGAAATCAAGCTTCACAGGACTCATGGTCGAATCAGATTAGGATTCCGGCTATTCTTGGCGCTTATGCACGACCGTGCAGGTCTTCCATTAAAGCAACTGCGCAAATGTCTTGAGTTCTGCGACTGTAGCCACAAGACCTTGTTGCATGAGATTCTCCAAATACTGATCTACGCTAAAGGGCGGATTTTTCAGTCGGCGGCGCACCTTCTGCACAGAACTGCAGAAGATGCCTGGTGCAAGATTGAGATGATGGCTTAAAAACTCGTCTGGATGCTGCGCTTCGATTCCGTAAAATGCCAGTGTTTCGCTGGGGAAGTCTTTCAGATTATGTGTCACGATCACGTCGCAGCGGCCTACAATTGCGGCGGCCAGCACATGACGGTCGTCGGGGTCGGGCAAGGTAAGGGAAGCAATCAGATACTCGTACCCTATAACCAGACAGTCACGCGTGCTTCTGTCCATAAGGTCGCGCGTCCGCTCAAGAACGACCCGGCTGCGATGCGGCTCGTTCTCAAGTAGCGCGTCGATCCATTCGCGGTGAATATCGGCCGTCCACTTCGCACAAAACATGTCCGTGACGGCGAGTTGCATCAGCAGATCGCGCAATGGCGCAGGATACAGAACATTGGCGTCTAGCAGTGCTGTGTAATGGTTCATGAACGCGAATAACCCATATCGTTCTGCTGCGCCTCTAGGGTGAGCTGATCGAGAACAGCTTCGCGCTCACGATCAATGCCAGCCTTGTACGCCATCACGTCTTCCATGCGGATGCGGCGATGCTTGCCAACTTTGCGATGTGGAATGGCATTTTTCTCCAGCAGCTTGATAAGGTAGGGGCGAGAGACATTGAGCGCGTCTGCCGCCTGCACGGTCGTCAGCTCGGCATTCTCAGGGATCAGGGAGATGCCCTGCCCTGCCGCCATCGCTTCGAGAATGTCCATAAGAAGGGCAACCGCACCAGCCGGTAGTTCAAGCGGCTGATCTTGCCCTGCTTCGAGGACGCGCACGGACAGAGACTTGCCACGCCGCGCATAGGGTGATAAACGGCGGCCCGAGTCGCGGGCTAGTGCTGCCTCCAGCGCCGTGGGAGCCAATTGACGATGAGAGAGAGCAAGAGTCGCGACCATAAGAGTATCCTCCTGAATCTAAGATGCCACGTAAATGAATTAAATGCAACAAGTGAAACATATGCAACATCAAAATACAGATTCAAATTCTGTTAACCATTTGAACCGATTGCCTTTATCAAACACATCAGTACATTGAATCAAAGTATCTGGAAAACAAAATGGGCTGTCGCAGAGCATGCGCGCTTCAGAGTGGTTGCGGGGGCTCGCAATGCTCTGAAGCGCAAAATCCTGTTTCGTGCGTGATGCCGCGCGTAAACCCCTACGCATGAACTATTTGGGTTCATATCCGCAGCCCTGTGGAAACGCTCTAAATCACGGCCACCGAGATATCTGAGCAAAGCTTGTGCACTTTGCCTTGCTATCTCAACCACACCATTAAAGCGAAGTTGCTCTCCCCGCCGTGCGTTCGGACGGTCAGCCAACGAGACGGCGATTCAAAATGTCTTCCATCCCGGCGATCCACCTGTCTGGGCCATCGACTCCGATGAGGCTGAGGAGGTCATCACATTGTTGCCGCGTCGCGACAAAATTCGTTCAGAGAGTTGGAAAGCCAATCCCGTGGGCCGGTTCTCAGCTGACCACGCGCGGCCCCCTTTGCGGTGTCGACTGAGGTAGATTTGAACCAGCGATCTTTGGGTTAGGAGAAGGCTAAATAACTGATTCTGAAAGAACTATAGCGGCGTAGATGACCTTTAGCCACTCTTTAGAATCAGCAAGATACCAATCGGCCTTTCTTAGCGTTCCCCGATTTGTTCCTCGTTTTGGGGTTCGTAAGCGACGATGAGCTTTGGGATCGCCGCCTAAAAGTCAGTGGGTGGCACAGCTTTGCGTGGGTTCCGGTTCTTCTAAAACTGCTTTATATTTGCCCGAGTTATGAGCGGGTGATAACATTCAAGAATGACAGGTCGTGACCCTAGCCTGGATACTCTCTTGCTGCTCGACGGCGAGAGTTTTGTCGCTGATGCGGACGGCAAATGTTGGGTCAAGTTTGTCGTCAAGCAGGTTGCGGTTTCACCCGAGCGCCCACATGGGCTGAACTACTCGCTGACGCTTCATGACGAAGATGGCGAGCGGCTGCTCGGTTTCGACAACGCGCACGCAGTCCGTGAGAGTAGTGGTCCGGGAGCACGGACGCGGATCGAATACGACCATAAGCACTCCGGGGAAAGAGTCCGGTTTTATGTCTACACGGATGCCGTCACGCTCCTCGCGGACTTCTGGACAGAGGTTGAAGCCATCTTGCAGAAAAGGAGTAACCCGTCATGACCACACTGAAAGTCGGTATTGCCACACTCGAACAGTACAAGAAGCGGACCATGTCTATCGCTCGGGGAGAATACGTCCCCGCTCCCAATGAGCCTAAAGTCTGGTTCCAGTCTCTTGAAACCATGTCTCAGGTTCTCTCCGACAAGAACCGTGCCTTGCTTGCGCTGATCGTGAAGACGCAGCCCAAATCCCTCAATGAGCTAGCCGAGAAAACCGGGCGTGCCAAGTCAAACCTGTCCCGAACGCTCAAGACGATGGAGCGCTATGGTCTGGTGCATTTCGAGGAAGGTCCGGGGCGCCAGATTGCTCCACGGGTGAACTATTCCGGCGTTGAACTGGAAATGACATTCCAGTGAGCAGGGAAGGGACCACATCCGTCGGAACCCACGGTTGAGCCAGACATTCTCTCCGTGCTGTGTGAAGCCAATGCTAGACGCAAGATGTATGAGAACAGCCACCTTCGGGTGGCTGTTCTCTATTTGGAAGTTCCTGCATCATTGGTCAGCACACAAACGAGCCCCGCATCCGAGCGTCCTGGTGGCTGAACTTGAGAACCTTGTCGAGGTTCACAAAGGG
>JBEKGF010000139.1:0-5572 GCA_050012935.1 Edaphobacter sp.
ACCTGGGCAATTCGTTACCTTGTTGTTGCGACAAAGAACTGGTGGGCTGGCAAGAAGGTGCTGATTTCGCCAATGTGGATCACGAATGTGAGTTGGGAAGAGAGAGAAGTTGCAATCGGCCTGTCTCGCGAGACGATAAAGGCGGCGCCGGAATATACCGACGAGTCTCTGCTCACACGGGATTACGAGACAGGTCTCTACGGGCATTACAACCGTGAAGGTTACTGGGTCAAGGAACTCACGACCGTCTGAATGCACTTCGGCGGGTCGCCAGAATAGTTTCGTGTTGAACGTGCGTTTGGGAGAAGAATAAGCCACAGACCGTGCTTCCGCACCGGTCTGTGGCTTATCTTGTTTTGCCTTGATCATCCACCATCCGAATTGGAGATCGAATTCGGGCGGATGGGTTGCAGCAGTTCTCTTCTCCTTAGATACCGCCTTTACCCAGCAGTATGCCGATGCCGTATGTCACCGCACCTTCAGCTGCGCCAACAAAGGTCATCTCAAGACCGGAGGACCACCAGGAACGGACTGTAATCAAAGATTTTGCGGCGCCGACCGCAAAGTGGGCGGCCAGTGAGATGATTGCCGCGACGATGACCGCTTCGATTCCATGCATAAAGAAGAAGGGGACGACCGGAATGCTGGCCCCGATGGCTGTGGAGAGAGCACCGGAGGTGGCCGAAACCAGCGGGTTGGAGAGTGCTCCCTCTGACGAGCCAAGGCGTTCGTTGGCCAAAGCACGCAGCAACTGATCGGGATCGCTGGCGATGTGGTTGACCATGTGTTGAGCATCATCCTCTGGCACGCCCTTGACCTGATAATAGAGGGAAAGCAGTTCGCGAGCTTCGGGGCCGTTCATCTGGATGGCTTCGCGTTCGCGGGCAACCTCGGCGTAATAGATCTCACGCTCGCTCTTGGCAGCAAGATAAGCGCCTGAGCCCATCGAGAGTGCGCTCGCGATCATGCCGGACAGGCCCGCGAGAAGAACATATTTGCTGTCGCCCGCGGTTGCGCCCGAGACACCGGAGACTATTCCGAAGATGGCGCCTAGACCATCATTGACGCCATAGATGGCATCGCCGATCCATGCTCCAGGCCGCTTGCGGCTCTGATCGCTCTTGGAAAGCAAATCTTTGAGAGCGGCTTTGACGTCGAGTTTGGGGGAACCCGCGGAGACTGGATAATGACCACGCAGCAGAGATCCGAGTTCCTGGTAGTGATCCTTTTCGTCCTCGATGACGTGATTGAGGATGGCGATAGACCCCGCGTCACCCAGAACCTTTAGTTGCTCGCCGTATTTCGCAATGTCGCGGCTTTCGTCGATCTCCAATCGACGCAGCGCCATCTGGATGCCGCCTGCGCGGTTGGCTAGCGAGTCTGCGTCGCCGTGGTTACTGCCTTGATAAAGCGGTTCTGGGCCATCCAGCTCGCGAATGCGGCCGGCCCACAGTGCCGCATGCTCCCACTCGGCGCCAGCAAGATGATGGAGTACCTGGGCGCGCACGGGGTCACTATCGCGGTCCGCCATGGTCTGATAGGTCCAGTGTCCCTCCATTTCAGCTTGCCAGTTGGCATCGAGTGCCGCGAGGACTTTCGCAAGCTTACCGTCGGTCAACACTTCATTGGGCATGTGGTCCCTCCTATCGTGCAGGTCGAAGTGCTCGGAGCAACACCAGGCCAGGTGTCGCTCCGATAGCTCTTATTGATGGGACCGTCTGGCCTCAATAGGAAACAGTAAGGAGATTTGAAACGCTGCCCACTCCAGGCGCGGAGAAAGCCGCGTGCTCGGCGTCGTCGTGTTCTCTCCATGAATGCACACGTCCGCGCAAGGTCACCAGGGTGCCGGAAGTTTCGACAGTAATATCCTTAGATTCAATCTGGGCATCGCGTTTGAGTGCGTCCTCGATCTTGATCTTGATGTCCGTCGTATTCAAGGTCGGCTTGAGTGCGACCTCGTTCGATACTGCTTTGACTCCGCGCAGGGACCGAACAGCTCTTGCAGCCTCTTCCTTTTGGAATTGCCACTCTGCAGTTCCTTGAAGCGTGATCCACCCGTTTGAAACGCTGACCTTGATGGTGTCAGGTACTTGGGAGTTCCAGTTCAAGTGATTCGCAGCCGCAGCCGCAATCTCTTCATCTGTGCGCTCGCTCTCGAAAGGCAGATCGACGATAATTTCACTTGCGACCGAGGTGACGTCAACAACTCGGAGAGCTGCACGCTCGGCTGCCCACTTCTCATACAAGCTACCGACATGCCCGTCAAGCTCAACAACCCCGTTGTTGACCGAGACGCCAATCTTGGTTGCGCAAACGCTTGGTTCCCAGCGCAATTCCTGCTCCACATTGTTTTTGATCGTTTCCGCTGTTTTCACTCGAACACCTTTTCTTCTGGTTAGGCTATCAATTGATCTTTGTGATCCTACACGGGATCGTGGCTAAATCATTGCAGGGTCGATGTTCTGGAACTGTGCCGGATTGCTCTGCGCGGTGTGTGCGAGATCGACGTTCACAGTCTTCCCTGCGGCAACGAATCCGAAACTTGGGCTAACCGACCTAGGAGCTTCGTTTGGCGCCTTCCATGTTGAAGGGCTGGATGCGATGAGCAAACGGGAACAGTATCTCTCCCTGGCAGGTGAAATCCTATTAGGATGAATGATCATATTCGCCATGACCATGAAGACCTTCTTGATAGTCTCGTCGGCGGCAAATTGCCGCGTAATCTGAGTTGGAACGCTGTAGTTGACCTCATTGGACAGATTGGCGAGGTCCAGCCGCACGGAAACGACGAGTTTGCATTTGTCGTGGGTTCCCAGAGGGGCTTCTTCAAGCGTCCCGGCACCCACAATCTTGAAGTTGAAGAGATATCCAGGCTTCGTGCCTTTCTAAAAGAAGCTGGTGCCCTTGGGAAACCCGCGCAAGCGCATCAGATCGGACGAATGGTTGTTGTTATCGATCATCATGCGGCCCATATTTACCACGATCTCGGCGGCAGCCGGCCTCAGGACGAGGTTACCGTCAAGCCGTATGATCCATTTGGATTTCAACATCATCTGATCCATCGGAAGGAAGCCCACTACAAGGGTGATCATGTTCCAGAGGAAGAATCGTACTACGAAGAGATTGCGACCGATCTCGTTCATGCGGAAGCGATCATCCTCATCGGTCATGCAACAGGCAAGAGCAGCGCTGTCAATTTCCTCAGCGAGTATTTGAAAAGCCATCATCCTGAGACGTTCCGGCGAATTATCGCCACCGAGACGGTGGATCTGTCCGCATTGACCGAACCGGAGATCGAGGAGATCGCAAAGAAGCACATTCGCGCAGTCGCTATACCGGCCTGAAGCGGCAGATTGGCACGTGTGCGCACGGAGCTTGAGTGGGGCGGCCGCATTCCTGGATGGTGTATCTTTCCACCCGCAATCTCTTGTTGCGTCGCCTTGATCCCTGTCTCCGTTGGAACTACTTTGCAAAGGGGCCGAAATTAGCTCGGCCCTTTCCTAGGCAAGAACGTGTCCGTTCGCTCATTGCCGCTAAATGAACGATGAAAAGGATTTCATGCCAGGACATAAGTCGATCGACAGAATTCGAACCGTCACCGCCAGTACATTTGACCGCTTAGTGTTGAAAGGTGAAGGGCCAATTGTGGTCGAATTCATGTCATACGGATGTGCACACTGCGGTGTGATCGAGCCGGATCTTCAGCAAGTTGCAGAGATGGTTAAGTCCACAGAGAAAATCTTCAGGGTCAACATTGCGCTCGACCGGGAACTCGCAGATGCTTATGAGATCCAAGGAACGCCCACGCTGATCATGTTTTTGAATGGAGCTGTCGTCGGACGCGAAGAGGGGCCCAGTCCAGAGGTATCGAACATCTTGGCGGTCGTGAGCCAACCATACGTTTCGTGAAATGAGTTTGGATGATGCCGATCAAAGCGCAACCCGGGCCAGTCCTGCTGTTCAACGACGAGTGTGGGGTCTGTCGAAGTATCGCCAGCTGGGTGAAGAAACAAGTGCAGGCTGGTTCGGGCACTAATTCAATTGTGGTGCGGCCGATTGGGCAGGATCCCGATGAGTTGCGGGCTCTCAATCAAGACCTGAACATCTGGGATGCCTACGCGACAATTCATCTGCTGATGCCGGATGCTTCAATGAAGCTTGGAGGGGAAGCCGTCGCCGAAGTTCTGCGAAATCTGCGGAGTACCAGATGGTTCGCCTGGACGTTTGGAATCAACGTCTTCGGGGTTCGTCCATTCCAGGCGATGCTCAATCTGTCCTATATCATCCTGGCAGACGTGCGGCCAGTGTTTGGCTGTGAGAGTTGCGGCACGCCAAGTCCCTGGGTGCGTCCAATCCGATGGATCGTCAAACGGACAGCTTCACTGCTTGGTGCAAGTCATCACGCGAGTCCAAGTCCGCACTTCACCTCCTTGCCGGCCAAGGGAAGTCCACCGCAAGCGCGTCACATCTGATTCCAGTTGTTCAACTGAACTCGACTGGCTGCTGATCCGGGTCTCCGAACCGATAAGCGCCTGTCAATCTCGCAGCAGGTATCGAGGCTTCGCGGGAGAGTTCAGTGTCGACTTGGGCTTCTTGCCCGCGGCGAATTCCTCGATGACGTGACATATGTAGTTCACCGTTCCGTTCAGCATGAGATCAGTTAGCCCTGCAATGTGGGGAGTGACCAGCACCTGAGGAAGTTGAAGCAAAGCGTCCTTGCGATCGGGCGGTTCATTCTTTAAAACGTCGAGCCCGGCGGCCGAAATTTGCCCATTCGTAACTGCATTAACAAGCGACGCCTCGTCGATGAGCATGCCGCGAGCGATGTTGACAAGGATGGCGCCGCGCTTCATGGCAGCAAGCGCATCCGCATTGATCAGGTTTTCATTTTCCTTGCTGGCCCGAACACAGATGACTACAAAATCGGCATGGGCGACCGCGATATTCAGTTGATCGGCAGGATAGGCGGCGACATCTTCAGGCGCATCTTCAGGATGTTCGTCTGTAGCAACCATCTTCACGCCGAAAGGGAGCAAACGAGCGACGAGCTGTTGTCCGATGGTCCCGAGGCCAACGATGCATACGGTCTTCCCGCTCAGCGATAAATTGAGCGTGGGCGGTCTGACGGGACCTCCCTGAAGGGATGTCAAGGTCTCCCCAAGATGTCGCGCGGCGCCGAGCAGAAGCAAAACCGCGAACTCCGCAACAGAAGTTGCATTTCCGGTAAGGTCGGCCGGGGCGTAAGAAACCCAGATGCCGAGTTCGCTAGCGGCGTCGATGTCGACATCTTCATATCCGTCGCTGGCAGTCTGAACGAGTGTGAGCTTTGGCTGGGCCAGAAGCAAGTCGCGCCCGACATTACTCATGGCGATAAGCATGTCGAAATCGAACGCGGGAGCGTCCTTGCCATCGATCCACTCAACCACTTCATGGCGCGCCAGCGCGATACGAAAGTGTCGCAGAAGCTCCGTTGTAAAGAAGTTCTTGGTATGGAGAAAAGCGATCTTCATGTTTATCCCTTCAGTTTTCTTTGTCGAATGCTGGTAGATGCCTGGTATACGTTGGTCGTTCA
>JBEKGF010000140.1:0-5540 GCA_050012935.1 Edaphobacter sp.
GTTCACACCCCCACCCTTGCGCACCATCTCTACCGCCCACTCCCACGTCGCAGGAGTCGCAACCGCCTCGATCACGACATCGGCGCCACGTCCCTCAGCCGTCAGGGCGCGAGTCGCAGTCACCACATCCTCTACCGCTCCCACCTGCACCACGCTGCTGGCGCCAAACAATTTTGCCGCGGCAATCTGGTCCTCGCGTTTCACCACTGCGATCACCCTGACACCCGCCAACTCGGCGACATGCATGAACATCAACCCAATCGGCCCCGCGCCGATCACCACCATCGTATCGCCCGCCCGCGCCCCGCTCTCTTCCATGCCACGAACAACACAGGCAAGCGGCTCCGTCAGCGCCGCGTACTCCAGCGGAACTCCATCTGGCACCACCAGCGTATTCTTCTCCACAATCCGCGCAGGGATTCGAATAAACTCTGCATAGGCTCCGTTGTTGAACAAAAGATCCTCGCACAGATTCTGCTGCCCATGCCTGCAAAAAAAACACGCATCGCAAGGAGCGGAGTTCAAAGCTACCACTCGATCGCCCTCGCGAAACGCTGTAACCCCGGCCCCAACCTCCGTCACGACCCCCGCAAGCTCATGACCAAACGGAATCGGCGGCTTCAGCATCATGGCGTGGTATCCGCGCCGATAGACCTTCAAATCGGTCCCACACGTCAGTGCCGCACCAACCCGGACAACCAACTCTCCCGGCCCCGCCGCGGGCACTGCCACGCGCTCCATCCGAAGATCTTCCTTGCCGTACAGTACCGCTGCCGTCATCTCAGCTGTCATTCCTTCTATCTTCTCATTCCGCGCCCCGTCTATGCATCTTCCTTGAACCCGTCAGCTTTCAAAAACATACAATCGCCAGATGCAGCCGCGCATCTGATAACCTGAGCCACAGAACAAATGCCCTTTGTCTCTCCAGAGAACTTCGCCAAGCAGACCGTCGCCTCCATTCAGGGCTACTCGATCCTGTGCTGGCGTGCGATGGCAAACCTCTTTTCCCGCCCAATATACTGGGCCGACATCTATACCCAGATGGATTCGATCGGCGTCGGCTCAACGCCGATCATCGTCCTCACCGGTTTTTTTACCGGCTGCGTTCTCGCCCTCCAGTCCGCGACCTCGCTCCAGGAGTTCGGCTCCGTCAACCTCACCGGCAATCTCGTCGCTCTCTCGATGGTCAAAGAACTAGGCCCTGTGCTCACAGGCCTTATGGTCTCCGGACGCAACTCCTCCGGCATGGCCTCCGAGATCGGCTCCATGAAAGTCACCGAGCAGATCGACGCTATGCGAGCCCTCGGAACCGATCCCCTCCGCAAACTCGTCACCCCGCGCCTCTACGCCACCGTCTTCATGCTCTTCTTCCTCACCATCCTGTCGGACGCCTTCGGCATCGCTGGAGGAGCCCTGGTCAGCGTCACCATCATGGGGCTCAATGCCTCGTCCTACTTCCACAACTCCTACCGCGCTCTCCACTATGGCGATGTCGTCCAGGGTCTCGTCAAACCCCTCTTCTCCGGATTCATCATCGCCACCGTCGGCTGCTACTTCGGCATGAACACCAAAGGTGGAACCCAGGGCGTAGGCAAATCCACCACTCAGGCCGTCGTGGTCTCCTCGATCTTCATCATCATCGTCGATCTCATCGTGACGCGCGCGATGATCGGCATCTTCGGCAGGTAACAGCACCATGCCCGCAGACATCGTTTCCGGCAACTCGACCCAAACCCGGCAAGCCGCTGACTCAGCCGAGCCGATCGTCGTCTTCGAAAACGTCTCGATCACCTTCGACATCAAGCCTGTCCTGCAGAACATCTCCTTCACCGTCCGGCACGGCGAAACCCGCATCATCCTCGGGCCCGCCGGAGGTGGAAAATCCGTTCTGATGAAGCTCGCCAACGGCCTCATCCGGCCAGACTCCGGCACCATTCGCATCTTTGGCCAGGACATCACCCACATGCGCGAAAGCGATCTCTTCAAGCTTCGGGCGCGCATCGGCATGGTCTTCCAGGAGTCCGCACTCTTCGATTCCCTCTCCGTCGAAGACAACGTCGCCTACCGTCTGCATGAAGAGCACGTCCCCGAAGAAGAAGCTCACCGGCGCGTCATCGAAGCCCTGCAATTCGTCGAGCTCGAACACACCATTAACAAGTTCCCACCCGAGCTCTCCGGCGGAATGCGGCGCCGTGTCTCCATCGCCCGCGCGATCATCGCCAAACCCGGCCTCATTCTCTACGACTCTCCCACCGGCGGCCTCGACCCCATCACCTCAACCACCATCATCGATCTCGTCATCAAGCAGCGCGACGTCACCCACACCACATCCCTGGTTATCACGCACCGCCTGCAGGACGCATTCCTCCTTGCCCGAAATCGCTTCAACCAGCAGACCGGAAAGATCGAGCCGATCCCCGACGGCGGCATCGACGACAGCACCAGGTTCCTCGTCCTCAATGAAGGCAAGATCTTCTTCGACGGCACCACCCGAGAACTCGTCAACACCACCGACCCGTGGCTCAAAGAATATCTCTCCTAGCCCACTTCCTACAGAGAACCCTCGCCCTTCCCCCTCTTCCACTGCTCATACGTCATGCGAGGCATCAACAGGAACGAATCCCGCGTCTTCACATACGCCCCCAGGCCGTTCATCCGGCCAATCGCGTGCAACTCCTCCGCCCGCACATACGGCCCTGCCGGGTCGATAAACTTGTCCTCGACATAGATCGAAACGACCCTGCCCAGAATAATGCGCGATCTCCCGATCTCCATCGTCGTGAACTCACGGCACTCAAGCGCCGCATGGGCCTCCGCGATTCGCGGCACCTTCACCACCTGCGACGGCGCGGTCGTCAGCCCAGCCATCTCTAACTCATTCACCTCGGCTGGAAAGTCCGTCGCGCAAACGTTCATCCTGGACATCAGATCCTCTGTCACGACATTCACCACGAACTCACCCGTCCGCCGGATATTTCTCGCCGTATCTTTCGGCACAAATCCCTCGCCGGGCCGGTTCGTGACACCCATGCCAAGGATCGGCGGATCGGTGCACAAATAGTTATACGAGCTGAAGGGCGCAGCATTCAGCCTGCCGTCTTCATTCATGCTCGTCACCAGAGCGATGGGCCGTGGCGCGACCAGACCGATCAGCAGGTTATGACTGTCGCGGCCCTTGGGCTTTTCCATATCAAAAATCATTAACGAGTTCCTCTTCTCCCAGCAGCCTATCGTAATCTTCCTGAGCCTGTCATACGCCATCCGCGCCAACTCATCCACACAGCCTCTCCGCCGCGGCAGACACTCACAGAAATATCCAAATTGACAGAACGGCAGAGAGGACCTCGAACAGAGAGTGGCTTATTGCTTCGCGGCAACCGGCTCGCTAGCGGAAGCCGAACCCGCCGAACTCGCGGGCAGCGTATAAATCACCTCGCCCGGACGCGTATAGTGCAGCTCTTCGCGGGCCTGATGTTCAATCGCGTTCGGGTCGTTCTGCAGCCGCTCCACATGACCCTTCAGTTGTTCGTTCTCTTTTTGCAGGCTATGCAGTTGCTGGTCAAGAGTTTGCGCATCCTGCCGTTTCTGCCGATACGCTGTCAGCCCATTCTGTCCGAAGACAACGTGGTACCCCATCCCCAATGCGAGCAGCGCAGCAGCCCCCGTCGCAACCTTTCGCCACCCTGTCTGACTCCGCTCCAGCAAACGCACAACGGCACCTGGCCGCTTTCTCTCCACGCGCTGATGGCTCGACCCTGTCATACGACTAAGTACAACCGTCGCTCCCGGCACCGTCAAGTGGAAAACCTTCTTTCCTGCGAGCACGTACCTCGTTCATACCTCGCTTGGCCTGCATAATTAACCCAAATCGCCAGGCGAATCGAATAAGCTGCACGAAGCCCATACACCTTGGTATCCTTCAATACGCAGGCATGCATATTCTCTTCTCCATCTCGGCGCTCTGTTTCTTTGCGCTGGTAGCCGTGGGCGTCGCCATCGCGCGGCAAGTACGCTCCGGGCGAACATCGACTCATCCGCAACACGACTTTGCCCAGCATCTCTTCGACGCTGCCAGGGACCAGGATTCGCGCAGGCCTCGCACCGTACCTTTGCAGCACGTGAAGGATGTAACCGCGAAGAACTCACAGACGGTACATCTCCAGGCCAGCACTCGAACAACGGCATCCAAGCCCTATTAGTACGAAAGGACCTCATCCATGCAATCCGCAATCCCCTCGCAGATCGGACTCACCCAGCGCTCCGGAGCGCTTCAGGACACCCTCGCCGGCAAGACCCTCCTGGTCATCGGCGCCACAGCCTTCGTCGCTGCCTGCGCGCACATCTCGTTTCCGCTTCCCTTCACGCCGGTGCCTCTCACCCTCCAGAACTTCGCTGTTCTCCTCGTCGGCATGTTCCTCGGTCCGGTCGCTGGCTTCTCGGCAATGGTTCTCTATCTTATCGAAGGAGCACTCGGCCTTCCCGTCTTCACTCCGTATGCTGCCGGAGGCGTCGCCCACCTGCTCGGCCCCAATGGCGGCTTTCTCTTCTCTTATCCGCTTGCTGCGGCGATCGCCGGCTGGGTCGTGCGCGCGACGAAGCCCCTCACGACACGTTTTCGCAGCGCCCTCGTCGCCGCAACCGCAGCCACTCTGCCCATCTTTCTCCTCGGAGCCGGCTGGTTCGCCTTTTACGCCCATCACAACACCTCGGCTACATGGGCCCTCGCCATTGCTCCCTTCATCCCCGGCGAAATCGTCAAGATCACCGCTGCAGCCGGCATCTTCAGCTCAATCCAGCGCTGGAGACAGTCCTAATCCGCTGCGCTAACCTACATCCCCACAGCGATCCGTCACACGAATTCAGAGCATCTCACCACTTACTCCCCGAGGATTGACCGCACCATGACTGCCACCAGCACCGCCATTCAAGAGATCAGCATCGCCCACAGCCCCGACTCCGACGACGCCTTCATGTTCTACGGCCTCGCCACCAACAAGGTGCGTGTCCCGGGCTATAAGTTCACCCACACCCTCACCGACATCGAGACCCTCAACCACCGCGCCATCAACGAGGCCTTCTACGACGTCACCGCCATCAGCTTCCACGCCTACCCTTACCTGCAGGACAACTACACCCTGATGGCCTGCGGAGGCAGTGTCGGCGAGGGCTACGGCCCCATGATCGTCTCCACCCGCAAGCTCACCTTGCCTCAGGTCAAAAAGACGCGCATCGCCGTCCCCGGCACTCTCACCACGGCCTATCTCACCCTCAAGCTCTTCGCCCCCGAGATCGAAACCGTCACCGTTCCCTTCGACAAGATCATCCCCGCCGTCGTCTCAGGCGAATACGACGCCGGCCTCATCATCCACGAAGGCCAGCTCACCTACGCGAACGACGGCCTCCTCAAGCTCCTCGACCTCGGCAAGTGGTGGCACGACCAGACCGGGCTGCCCCTGCCCCTCGGCGGCAATGCCATCCGCCGCTCCCTTGGCGCGGAGATCCTCTCCACCACAACCAACGCCCTCCGCGACAGCATCCAG
>JBEKGF010000141.1:0-5429 GCA_050012935.1 Edaphobacter sp.
CGCCCGCTCCGGCTACCGACGACCAGACACCACCGCCTCCGCGAAAGCATGCCACTGCGGACGCCCAGCCCGATAAAACCGCCGCCGCGCCCGCCGACAAGACAGCCGCCCCCGCCGACTCCAACACCACGGCCGACGCCTCGTCCGACAAGACCGCCGCTCCCACCGACCCCAAGGCCGCCAAGAAGCAGATCAAGGACAACGCCAAGCAGCAGGACGCCAGCAATCAACCTAAGTCCGACGTCCTCCCATCCCCCGGCGAAGCTCTCGATCCGCACATCAAGCCCGGCAGCGAAGATGACGTCAACGCCGTAGGCACTCGCAACATCGGCGGACGCGGCGCAGGAAACTGGTACTCCACCGACTCCGAGATCCGCATGGGCAAGCAGTACTCCATGGAGATCGAAAAATCCGCCCACCTCGTTACCGATCCCGTCATCGTCGAGTACGTCAACCGCGTCGGCCAGAACATCGTCAAGAACTCCGACTGCAAAGTCCCCTTCACCATCAAGGTCATCGACTCCGATGAAATCAACGCCATGGCCCTGCCCGGCGGATTCTTCTACGTCAACTCCGGCCTCATCCTGGCTGCCGACGAAGAGGCCGAGCTAGCCGGTGTCATGGCTCACGAGACCGCCCACGTCTGCGCCCACCACGCCGCACGCGAGATGACCCGCATGAACTACGCGCAGATAGGCTCCATCCCGCTCATCATCTTCACCCAGGGGAGCTGGGCAGGATACGGCATCTACGAAGCCGCTCAACTCGCCATCCCCATCACCTTCCTCCAGTTCTCGCGCAACTTCGAATCCGAAGCCGACTGGCTCGGCCTCCAGTACATGTACAAGGCCGGCTACGATCCTCAGGCCTTCATCCAGTTCTTTGAGAAGCTCGACGCTCTCGAGAAGCACAAACCCGGCACCCTCGCCAAAGTCTTCGCCGACCATCCCCAGACCCCTGACCGCATCATGCACTCCGAAGAAGAGATCGCCACCATCATGCCCGCCCGGCCCGACTACATGGTCACCACCTCCGAGTTCGACGACGTCAAAGCCCGTCTGGCCCGCATTGAAAACAAGCGCAAGATCAACGACGGCAAGGGCGGCAACAAGCCAACGCTACGTCGCGCCTCGAGCGGCAACGGCAACAACGACCCCAACAACCCGAACAATCCCGCCAACAGCACCAGCGACCAACCCACCCTTGGTCGTAGAAACTAGTCCGCAGAAATTAGCTTCGGCGACTGAGTTTCAACTCATCCGTAAGCCCTCGGCGACCATCCTCGCCGCAGTCTTATCTGCGCGCGTCTGTCCTGCACCATCCACTTGGCAAGCGCTGATGGTGCGAACCTTCGTGCTACACTAGCCGCCTTCGCAAGTTCCCAATCCTTGCTCCCCCGAAGAGATTGATCATCCTATCGTGAGGTTTGTCTTATGTTCGTTATGTCCAATTTTTCGATTCGTGCTGGCTGCGTCCCCGAAGCAGTTAGCCGATTTCTCTCCGGCAAAGCAACACCACCAGCAGGCGTCAAGATCATCGGGCGCTGGCATAAAACTGATTCCAGCGGTGGTTACACACTCTTTGAAACCGACAATCCCACCGCACTCTTCGAGTTCGCTGCCTCGTGGAGCGACGTGCTCGAAACTCACAGCAATCTCGTGATTGAAGATGCTGAAGCCGCCCCTGCCCTTGCCAAAATATTTGGCAAGTAGCTCTAGCCATGTACTCTGCAAGTCCGAGGTATCCCACCGTACAATCATCGCGATGGGATACCTCGTCCCAACCCGCCGTGGCCACAAGCCTAAACCCGATAAAATAGCTTCATGATCCCCAAAAAGAGCAAGATAAAGAAGCACACCACCGGCTACACCGACGACCACGCCGCCGCCGGCCTCGACACCAAATTCCCCGAGATCGAAACCTGGCCCAATCAGTTCAAGGCCTACGAGATCCTCATCGACGACCCCGAGTTCACCAGCGTCTGCCCCAAGACCGGCCTGCCCGACTTTGGCCGTCTCACCATCCGCTACATGCCCCGCCAGCGCTGCATGGAACTGAAATCCCTCAAGGAATATCTCTTCACCTACCGCAACCTCGGCATCTTCCAGGAGAACATCGTCAACCAGGTCCTCGACGACGTCGTCAAAGCCACCAACCCCATCTGGGCAAAGGTAGTCGGCGACTTCCGCCCCCGCGGCGGCATCTCGACCATCGTCGAAGCCTTCCACCCCCGCCCCAAAGACTCCAAAGGCCCGCAAGGATCCCGATCTCAGAACGAGAGGTCTTAGTAAGACAGACGGCCTCGCTCGATTCCTTAGATCGGTACACGCGCTAACGAAGCAATAAAATGAATCCCCGGCACCGTGAGCTTATGCAGGTTCACATCGTTTGTAATAAAAAGCTCTACTCCTGCTGCCGCCGCGCAACTCAATTGGATCGCATCAGGAGGTTTGATCGCGGCATTCTCTCGAAGTTGAGCATAGATATCCGCAGCAGCTTCATCGAAGGGAAGCACCTTGCACGCTTGCTGGATTGCATCACGATAACTCTCAGCACGCTTTACGTCCTTTGACCTGCGCGGCCCGACCTGGATCTCTCCAAGCGTCATCGAGGAGGTCATCAGATCGTCTTTTCGTTCAGTCATTCGCTTGCGAAGCGCTACAGTCGGTTCGAAGAATTGGGAATGCTTTTCAAACAGATAGATAAACAAATTTGTGTCCCAGAATATCCGGCTCATCGCGCGTCGCTCCAATTCTCTCGCAAAGATGCGACGTACTCGTCGGCTGGCTCGTCCTTCCATGTGCCAACCAAGGCAAGCAGCGGATCATCCTCGCCGCCACCCGAGCCATTCCACTCCTCCTCATACCAGCGCCTTAGGTCTTGGTATTGTTGCGGCAACTTTTCCCACTCCGGATGAGTAGGCGCGTCCCTTCTTCCAGGATCGCTTCGATCGCCATCTCGAAAGAGTCTTCGAACACCTCCTCCGAGCGCAAACAACATGCGCGATCGGTTTGGTTGGGGCGGACGATTGGCAACGCAATGTTGGTTCACATGCTGCCAGATGCTCTTTTGTGTGCCCCTCGTTAGTCGCAATTGCTGCACAAAGTTGACGATATCCTCAGTCGAAAACCCCTGATTACGACCGGCATGGCCGATCTTTCTCTGCTGTATCGCCGTTCCCACCCAGACGGCATCAGCTACTGTTAAACCTTCGAAATCATCGATGCCTGCTTGGGTTTTCACTACTTCAACCGAACTCGGACTCATTACTAACTCCACGGGCTAATTAAATTTTTTGCAGCCAATGCACTTCTAAGCGACCGCCAGCACCGCATGCACACATCATGTCTTCGATCCCTGCCTATCCGGCGATCCTTTCTCAGAAAGATGGCCTTGTATTTTCCGCAACGCTTACACTCGACGAGATAGCTCATTAGAGTGGTCCCCTCTCGATCAATCTATTCCGATTAGGGAACGAAGTAAAACTAAAATTATTTATCTTTTTAGTATTATGTTAGAACGACAGTCCGCTCAAAGGTTGGCGTAACGAAGTTGTTCACATTGAATAACTTACAAATCAATCACGCGAAAACAACAGCAAATTCGCGTGTCAAGCCCCAAAACATGAAAATACTCTCTGCATATCGCATAACCAACTCAAAATGAGTAACCTGCAAGCAAGAAATAAATCCACACAAAATGGCATTTTAGTTTCATTCACTTCGATAAAATGGAAGTAGATAGAAAAGAGGCCCGGCCCAAAGCCGGGCCTTTCGCCTTTAACCCGGAAGCAAAAGAAGTCCAGACTTAACTCCTTTATTCCGAAGACTTTGCACAAAAAGAACCCCGTGGGGGAACGATGAACGACACCAACGAAGCACCCAAACAGTACCAATGCCGCCACATCTTCACCGACGGTCACCGCTGCGCCAGCCCATGCCTGCGCGGAGAAGACTTCTGCTACTACCACCACACCACTCGCAAACCCGTCGCCAACCCGCGCCAGCGCCGCAGCCGCCGCAGCACCTTCGACCTGCCGCTCCCGGAAGACCGCTCCTCCATCCAGCACTCCATCGGCCAGGTCCTGCAGCGCATCGCCTCCAACGACATCGACCCACGCCGCGCCGGCCTTCTCCTCTACGGCCTCCAGATCGCCAGTCTCAACCTCCCCAAACCCCAACCGGCAAACACCCGCGACCGCGGCTCCGAACCCACAGAATCCCAAACCGTAGAGGAGATCACCATCGACCCCGCTCAAGGCGTCCTCGCCCCACAAACCGAGTTCAACGCCCCCGGCGCCCGCCCCAAAAGCTCAGCCCAACTCATGATGGAAAAGATACTCAACGATCCCGAACCCGAAACAGAATGGGAGATTCAAACAAGACACGAAAGAGAAAGACTCAAAAACGCCCAGCGTCGAGCCGCCACCATCCCCACCCTCCAAGCCACCGAAGACAACACAACACACGAGCCGAAAACCAGCCCAAAACAGTCCACTCAAAAACCTGTCTCATCTGTGCCGATCCGCGTTAAGCATTCCTCAAAGCTCACAACTCAAAACTCACCGCTCTTTGCTATCCTTCACCAACATGCCTTCAGCAACCAAACCGCGCGTCGCCTCCGTAGCCGGAGCAACCACCGCCCTGGTCCTGCTCACCGCACTCAACTTCGTCAACTACATCGATCGCTACATCCTCCCCGGCGTCCAGGAGCAGATCAAGCACGAGTTTCTCCTCACCGACAAGCAAATCGGCTCGCTCACCTTCTGGTTCATGATCGCGTACATGGGCACGTCGCCCATCACCGGCTGGCTCGGCGACCGCTTCCCCCGCAAACCCATGATCGTCATCGCCGCCCTCTTCTGGAGCGGCATCAACTTCTTCACGGCCAGCGTCCACTCCTACGACTCGCTCAATCTCCGTCACGCCGCCCTCGGCATCGGCGAAGCCAGCTTTGGCATCTTCGCCCCTGCCGTCCTCTCCGACTTCTACCCCGAAGACCAGCGCAACCGTGTCCTCACTATCTTCAACATCGCCCTCTTCGTCGGCGCAGCCCTCGGCTATCTCATCGGAGGCACCGTTGGCGAACACTTCGGCTGGCGCCGCTCCTTCATCGTCTCCGCCATCCCCGGCGCCCTCATCGCCATCCTCATCGCTTTCTTGATGAAAGAACCGGCACGCGGAGCAAGCCAGCACGAAAAAGCAAGACTGGAGAAGGGAACCGTCGGCTCGCTGCTGAAAAACAAAGCCTACCTCTCCTCCATCCTCGGTTACGCCGCCGTCACCTTCTCGCTCGGCGGCATCTCCTGGTGGATGCCCTCCTTCCTCCAGCGCATCGGCGGACGCAGCCAATCATCCGCTGCATACCTCATGGGAGTCATCACCCTCTGCGGTGGTCTCGGCGGCACCATCACCGGCGGTGTCATCGCT
>JBEKGF010000142.1:0-5259 GCA_050012935.1 Edaphobacter sp.
AACGGCGTGGTCGCAATTACCAACTCAGGCAACTTCACCAGTACCAATTTCGGCGAGGTTGGATCGACTCGTTTTGCTCCGTACGATCCAAGGCAGATCCAATTTGCCCTTAAGCTGTATTACTAAGTCAAGACGAAGACACCCCGAAAGGGCCGGCTAAACCCGCTTGCCAGTTCGGGGTGTTCTTCTGCACCGATGTCATCGTTGCGGATGCTAATTTTTCGTAACGCAAGGCCGCCATCGGATCTCCTTGCTTGAGTTACGGAGGGGAGGATGTTCAATCCTCAAAGACCTCGCCTTCCCTCATTGAAGCGGGCGTGATGAGGGAACTCCGCGTAGACTGAAGCAGGGAGATGTCATGAGGCAACCGGCATTCCGCAACGACCTCTTTGCCAAGGATGCGAAGACGAGTTCCCTCTGTCCACAAGAAATTGCACGGCACCTGGGGCGCACTCGCCGCGACTTCCTGCGCGATGCAGCAGGGATGGTGGCTGGAGCAACGCTTCTGGGAGCAAGCCCCTTCGTACACGCTGCAACTGCGATCAGGAAGCGGAAGATGATCGTCATCACCTTTGGTGGCGGCGCTCGCGATCAGGAGACGTTTGCGCCTGCGGGGCAGGCCAACATTCCTCACATGCTCGGCGAACTCGCCCCACAATCGAGCTTCTTTGCGCGCGTCACGAACCAGGGGATTCTCGGGCACTACGTGGCAACGGCAAGCCTGGCGACCGGTGTCTACGAGTCGCTCAACAACTTTTCCGCAGTGCCACCTGACCATCCAACCATCTTTGAGTACTTCCGCAAAGATCTGCGCCGTCCGGTGTCCGACGCCTGGGTGATCGCACCGAGCAATGGTTTCAATCGCATCGGCGAGAGCGATTGCCGGTCCTACGGCCCGGGATTCGGTGCGCAGGTTATCCTTCCCAAGCAACTGCTGAGCGCAGCCGTTGCCGGGTCGAAACTGGAGTACGGCCACCTGTTGCGCGACAACTACGAGACCCCATTCTATGCTCCGCAAATTCAGGGCGGCGAGTTCGAACTTCAGCAGCTGGAGGACATCCTGAAGCTCAGTGTCGACGATTTCATGACCCACGCCAAAACGCTTTCCAGCCCGGACGAGCTTTCGGTATTCATCGCAAAGCGGCTGATGCAGCGCGAGTCGCCCAGCCTTCTCTGGATCACCATGCATGACATCGATGTCGCCCACTCCGGGGCTTTTTCGCTTTATGTGGATGCGATCCGCCGCACCGACCGTCTGTGCGCGGAGATGTGGCAGGCCGTTCAGGATGAGCCGGAGTATGCGGCCAACACGACCATGCTCATCCTTCCTGATTTCGGACGCGACGCCGATCAGGACTCGGGCGGAAACGGATTTCAGCACCACCGCACCGGTGATGCTGAGTCCCGCACCACTTGGATGATGGCGCTCGGCCAAGGCGTCCGGCACGGCGTCGTATATGACAATCCCGTACAATCGATCGATCTGGTCCCGAGCATCGGGGCCATGATGGGATTCTCTGCTGCGCAAGCCGAAGGTAAACCGATCAGGGAACTGCTTTAGATTTATGCTGCCAAAAGAGCTCCAAGCCGATCAGTTCCGCGCCTATCCGCCTGAGGCGAAGAGGCTGGCTCTTGCGCATGTTCAGGCATTCCAGCAGCTTCCCCTCAGTTTCCTGGCCGGCCTGCTGGGGCAGTTGATCGAGTATGACTACAAATTTCCCGCAGAGCGGACAACTCTCGACAGGGAGCTCTCAATCCTCAGTTCGCTGTCCCCGGCGCAGACCGCGGAGTGGTTCCACGGATTCTCTCAGGTTTCTCTGTCCTCCCAGCTCATTCGCCTCGACTGGGTGAATCAGCCCGCTCTTTTTCTCGAGCAGGAATCGGCCTATCTCTGGACGACCCATCAAATGGATGCCTTCAGCGCCGCGGCGACCGGCTATGGCGACCATCTGAACGCGGTGATCGGCGTCGAGCAGCTTCCCGTGCGGCGGCTCGGCATCGCGGTCATCGGGCAAGGCGTCACCTCGTACGACTCATCCCTGTTTGACAATCTCCGGCCACACGGCACGTACTTCAGCCGGGTAAGGCCGGACAATGGATTGGAGCTGCTGCTCGCCGCCGTCGAACAACGAGCGAAGGCCCACCCCGTCGCCTACGGTCACTGGTATGTGGACGGCGGGCAGGTTGCCAGGCAAACATCATCGCTGACCACTGTGTCCTATAGTGCGCTTGCACCTGTCCGCGATCAGCTGCTGAAGTTCATGCAGGGCCAAATTGCGAGCCCCGGTATGGGACCCGAGCAGCTGCGCACCAATCTGGCTCGAATCTTGCCCAAGGACCTTGGTCTGGATCAGGGCGGTGAACCAGTACTCGATCGTTTTCAGGTCAAGCTGTTCACGGACGGTTCAGGCACCCAGATCTTCAGCACCACATTCGCTCAATGGGCCGCCCGCGAATCGTTGCGCCGTGCCCAGCCGCTCACGCTGTTGGTACGCTTCGCGCCGCGTCAACGCCAGAAGCCGATGAACGAGTTGCTCTCTGAGGTCCAATCCAACTCAGAGTTGGATCCTCTCGGCTCGCTCATCGACGCAGATATCGGATCCTATTATCACTGGATCAATCAGCAGCGGCTGGCCGGTGCAGAGCAATCGTCGTTCTTGGCCTGGTTTGAAGGTCACAGCCAGGCTCTCCTCGTCGCTCCCTCCTTGCCCCGAGGAGTTACTTCAGATTCCGCCATGGACATCAAAGGACTCCTTTCCCTTGCGACTGATTGAATGGAAGCTCTGCGGGAAGTTTATCGTCCACGTCAGCCGCTTCGAGATACCCTCGAGCGGAGTGAGGAGTCTCTCAACACCCCGCGCCATCTCCTGCCGCTCCGCCCCCACCACCCGCCTTTCAAGCGAGTCTAACCACGGCGCCGGAGTAACTTCTGCCCTGGCCCAGGCTGAGAACTGCCCTCATGTCGAGACTTTTTTCTGCCTCGGTACTGCCGCTCGCGCTCACTCTCGACGGACAGACTTTGGAGTTCGAAGAAATCTCAATGTAACCCTTTACATCAGGGTGATTCTGCCGTTGAGTAGTACTGCTGTCGAGCAGGCATCGGGGAGTTTGTCGCTGGTTTCTAGCGCAAGGCATGTGCTCGCATCAAGGTCGAACCGGGAACGCACGCGCATTGGAGCCATCTTGAGATTTTCGCTGACTTACCCTCGGCTTCCGCCTCTACTCCCGGCCGTTTTCGCGCACCTCGCAGCCCAGCGGATACCCCATCTTGAAAAGCGCGAGGGTCGCTTTGCGACCTCCGGCGTCAAGTCAATCAGAGGATCGAGATCCTGCACGCCGAAGACGAGTACGTTCGTCTCGACTGGCAGAGCTCGCGCATCTCGAAGGCCGGTCAAGCCGATCGTGGCCTCGAGTTCCCGCACGGCAAGCCCAGTGTCGCGGGTATCCAGTTTCATACGCTTGCTCTCCAACTTGCTCTCTAAGTTGAAGGCGCTCAGTCCTTCGCGCCGTAAACGATCTTCTCATCAGCTAGTTCGCGGCCACTTCGCAACCGGCCGAACTTGTCTGCTGGGAACTGCTCATCATCGAAGCCAACCAGTCAGCCGCCAGGGAATGAAAAGCAAATCATCGATCCGGAGAATACCATGTTAAGACGCGAATTCATCAAGGCAACCGGCACGGTCATCGCTGCCTCCGCTCTTCCAGCCACTGCAGCATTTGCCGCCGAGCAGGGAACACCATCCCGCACCATCCTGCCCATCAATCGCAGGTGGCGTTACCATCCCGCCAAGTTCGAAGGTGCGCACCTGCCTGCGTTCAACGACGCTGCCTTTGAGTCCGTCGTGATTCCCCACACCAACGTCAACCTTCCCTGGCATAACTTCAATGACAAAGACTACGAGTTCGTCTCCACCTACCGCCGCCGCTTCCGCTATCCGCCCGCAGCCAGAGGAAAGCGTGTCTTCCTAGACTTTGAAGGCGTGATGACCGCTGCCACCGTTTGGATCAACGGCATTTCCCTGGGAGAGTACAAGGGCGGCTTCACACCCTTCTCCTTCGAGCTCACCGACCACCTCCACCAGAGCGCCGAAAACGTCCTCGTCGTTCAGGTGGACTCCACCGAACGCGCGGATATTCCTCCCTTCGGCCACGAGATCGATTACCTGACCTTTGGAGGCATCTATCGCGAGGTCTCCTTACGCATCGTCTCCCCAACCTACATCGACAATATCTTCGCTCGCCCTAAGGATGTGCTCACCGCGAATCCCACGCTTGACGTGGATGTGTTTCTCGCCGGGGAACCCGCCGATCAGCTCGCCCTCGAAGTCGAGCTCCGCGACGGAGACCGCATCATTGCCCGCGCCCATGGCCCCCTGGCTTTCGCAGCCGGTCCCGATCCCAACGCATCCTTGGACCCCGAAACATCCGCGCCCGTCTACGCCAGCACCGAGACGGCGGCCGACCCCGCGCGTCACACCGTCACCCTCGCCAACCTCGAAGGGATCAAGCTTTGGGATCTGGAACACCCCAATCTCTCTACCGTCCACGTCCGGCTGCTCAGCGCGGACAAGCTAATCGATGAAGATTCCCGCCGCATCGGTTTCCGCGAGGCGACCTTTACCGATCACGGCTTCTCGCTCAACGGCGCGATCCTCAAACTTCGCGGGCTGGATCGCCACCAGACCTTCCCCTTCGTCGGCCTTGCCATGCCTGCCCGCGTACAGCGCAAGGACGCCGACATCCTGCGCACCGGCCTCCATTGCAACATCGTGCGCACCTCTCACTATCCGCAATCCCGCCATTTCCTCGATCGTTGCGATGAGATCGGCCTGCTCGTCCTGGAAGAGCTTCCAGGGTGGCAGCACATCGGCCCCGAGCCCTGGAAGCAGGTGGCCATCGACAATGTAGGCCGCATGATTCGCCGCGACTGGAATCATCCATCGATCATTCTCTGGGGCGTCCGCATCAATGAGTCGAAAGATGATCACAGCTTCTACACCAGCACCAACGCCCTCGCGCACGCCCTCGATACGACGCGCCAGACCGGAGGCATCCGTAACTTCAAGGATTCGGAGCTGCTTGAGGATGTGTTCACGATCAACGACTTCGGTTTTCCCCTGAGAAAGCCCAACCATCCCCGCTACCTTAATACGGAATTCGTCGGCCACACCTTCCCCACCAAGACCACCGACGACAACGAGCGGCAGCGCGAGCACACGCTCCGCCATGCTCGCATTCATAACCAGCTTGCCTCCGATC
>JBEKGF010000143.1:0-5142 GCA_050012935.1 Edaphobacter sp.
CCAAACCACGCACGGAACTCCCGCCACGTCACAGGATATTGCTCGCCCGCTCGCGGATTCGCTGCGCTCTCCACCACTAAATATAGACACTACTGCACTAAGGCAGCTACCCCACTTTACTTGATTTTCTTCTGGCGAGCCGCGGACTGACAAACTTGAATATAGTTCTGCATTTGCCGCAGTCGCGCTGTTCCCGGGGCTGATGCTTCCGTCAACTTTTCCACGTTCGTAAAAAGTTCTGGAAGACAGTTTCGCCCTCGAAATTCTGCAATGTAGGGCTTTATTTTGGCGAATTGAAAGTACATCTCACTGCAGCACGCATAGACGAAAGTCTCTTCGAGTGCGCCCTGAAATACCATAGCCGCAACCATGTCCCAGTATCCGAATACCTGCAAAACGTAGGCGCTGTGTACGGGGTCGCCCATGGCGGCCACGAGATCGTCGATGGAGCCTGGGAGGAATTCTCCCCCGACGTACGTGCGCGCAAGACGCATTACTGGCTCTCGCCGCAATTCGTATAGGCGAATGATCAATTCCGCTTGTTGTATCGCTAGAGTCGTAACTTTCTTCATATGAACCTCGGGATTACTGTCTGACAAGTCTTCTTCAGGATCAGTAAATTTGTAACCGATTCGTTGGCAGCCGGACCTGGAAACAGGTTGAACCAGGCTTTGAGATTAAGCTGACCGATCCAAAATGCTTCTCGATGATGCGACGTACGGTATCCAGACCCAGCCCCAGGCCCTGGCCTAAGGGCTTCGTCGTAAAGAACGGTTCAAAAATCCGAGACGCCACGTCATCGCCGATGCCCGAACCGTTGTCACATATTTCAACGAAGGCCATCTCACCTTTCGGCTTCGTCGTAATCGTTAACGTTCCTTGCCCGTTCATCGCGTAAATCGCGTTCTCGATGAGTGCAGTCCACACCTGGCTCAGTTCCGCTCCAAATCCCGTAACGAGCGGGGTTGCCGGATCGTAATCCAGCGAGACCCGGACTTGCTGAAGCTTTGGGCGAAGGAGGGTCAAAGCGTTGCCCAAAGACTCTGACAGCTTCACCTCCTGGATCTGTGCCTGATCCATGTAGGCATAGTCTTGGACGGCCGTGATGATTTCGAAGATCCTCCGCGCGGAGTCAGACACGGCCGTTGTGAGATGCATCGCGCGCACGGACCGAGAAAGACTACTAAGAACACGCGGTAGGGTGTCCTTCTCGAAATCCGTCAGCATTTCATCAAGATGGATGGTCTGAATGTCTCCTCTGGCCAGTTCCGGGGCTATCTCCCACGCTTTCGAGATGTCGTGAAGTTCTAGCCACTCCTCAATCCGCTCTTCGCGATCAAGACTCGCGAGAGACGTCTCGCCTTCGGCGGCCGCAAAAGATGCTGAGGATATGAGTGCTCCTCGGCACGCGAGCTCGCTCCATCGAAAATAACTTTGTAGCTCTGCCTCGGAGCGAAACAGGCGGCCCAGACAACAAAGTTCCTCCGCGCGATTGGTGACTGCATTGAGGCCCAGAGCGGCCCCACGAATTGCCGACGCAGGATTCTTCAGTTCATGTGAGAGATTCGCAGCCAGCTTGCCAAGTGAAATCAACTTTTCTGCCTGCAGATCTGCCGTTTTAAAGTCTCTGCTCCTATCAAGGAGGATAGAAACGCACCGCTGAGTCATCGAAGGTATCGCAACAAGCATTTCCGCAAAAAGGCTTTCGTGAATCTCCAGTAGCCACAGGGAATCGGAGCTGCAGCCCTCTCCGCCCCAACGCTCCATTCGCGAATAGGGCAGCTTGCCGGTGATCTGGGCGGTACGGCCAATCGTGAGGAGCACGGATCCCGAATTTCTTCGGTGCACATAGATCTCTCCCCTTAAGAGGATCATCATGTCGTGAGCAGGTTCGTTTTCGCGAAATACTACGCTCCGGTCAGCGGCGGTTCGGTTTAGTCCATGTTCGGCGAGCCAGCGGAATTCCGCCTCATTCAATCCTCGGAGAAGCTCCACTTTCCCAAGTGCTTCAAGAACTTCAGTGATTCCTAAAGCCGCCCTTTGCCAAGATTCGTGAGCCCCATCTTCAATTCCAAGGCCTGGCAGTTTTCCACTTCCCACAGCGGGGGGCCGTTCCGCGTCTGGACCTACGTTTTGTGTGTCCATATTTTACCTTCCGGAGTAAGTATCCTCGGGCCTATCCGCGAGTCTGATCCCGCAAAAAACTACGAAGCAACGGCATTGAGTAGCAAGCTATGAAAGAGATGCGCACAATGCCTTTTTGGCGCGCATCATCCGCGACTTTGTCGCCGCGACGGTTATGCCGGTGCGTTCAGCAATCTCTTTGAGCGATCCATCAGTTTGTTGACGAATCTCGATCACTTGTCGGTAGGCGGTGGGAAGACGAGAAATCGCTGTTCGCAGACGCACGTTGTTCTCGTGATCTATGAGGAGTTCCTCCGCGCTTGCGCGTCGATCCGCAATCTCCCAATGCGATTGATTCTTGCCGGCATCCGTATGTTCGTTCGCAGATGTTTCTGGGCGAACGCGCTTTCTGCGCAGCATCATAAATGCCGAGTTGAGGCTGATGCGTGTCAGCCACGTTGAAAATGTTGAAGCCTGGTTGAAGTTCCTGAAATGTACATAGGCTTTTAGGATCGATTCCTGCAGGACATCTTCGGCATCTTCACGATTCTTGGTGATTTTGAAGAGCATGATGAGGATGCGTCTTGAGCAGCGGGAACAGAGTTCAGCAAATGCCCACTCGTGACCAGCATGGGCCGCCGACATGAGCAGTTCATCATTGAAGGACGAGTACGGCTCTGCTCTTTTCGACGAGTATTGCATACTGCCAAAATGATCCATAGTAATGTGTCCTCCTCAGCATGCTGGACCGGGAAAATGCTCCTGTTGGATATAGGGAAGATGCGGTATGAAGCTCGCTTATGTTGCTGGGTCAAAGCTATAGGAGTTTGAAATTCTTACAAACCCTCTTTAAGGCAACGGTGGCATGCCCATTTTGGGTACCTGGATATTTGAGAGGTGTATCTTACGGGTATTTGGACGTCTAAGATCAACGATGGGCCTTGCGGATGTTGGTTAGCTTATTACCGATCGTTCCTTCTAGCCCTTCCACGGTGCGAGAAAAGTCAAGAGCGCTTGGTTGACAAGATCTGGCCTTTCCTCGTGGGGTAGGTGGCCGCATTCGGGAAGTGAGAGGAATTCGAGGGAGTTAGAGTAATGACCCCACACCTCCCGAAAGTCCCAAAGCTTTCCCCCAGCAGCAAAATCCTCGCCCCAAAGTACAAGAGTTGGCATGTCGAGTAACGAGTGTTCATCGTACTTGTCCTGCATCACGTCTGCCATAGCTGCGCGATAGTCTTCGAAGGCGCCCCGGAGTGCTCCAGGCCTGCTATATGCCCTCACGTAGACGCCGATTTCACTGTCGGTGAGCAACTCGGGATTATGGCACCAGGAAGACAGAATATGGCGTAGCCACATCTCCTCCCGCCCAGCGATTAGAGCCTCGGGGAGATCCTGCACTGCATTGAACAGGAAAAACCAGTGGGTGCGTGCGATCTCGGTATTCATTCTCTCGAAAATTGTGCGCGTCGGGATGTTGTCAAGCGCGGCGAATCGGCTCACGGCCTCGGGAAAGTCCTTGGCTAACCTTAGCGCGACCCTAGCGCCTCGGTCATGTCCGATTACGGCCGCGCGTTCGATCCCCAAGTGGTGCATGAGCCCGAGAATATCGCGCGCCATTGTTTTCTTGTCATAGCCACTGCTGGGCTTTTGTGTCTCCCCGTAACCGCGTAGATCCGGAGCGATGACTCGGTAATGCTTTGCTAATATCGGCAGCTGATGCCGCCAGGCATACCACGTCTCCGGGAAGCCGTGCAGGAGCACTACGGGAGGTCCTTTACCGATCTCGACGTAATGCATTTTCAAGCCATTGACGGTCACGGTATGATGCGTTGGGCTGAGTTCCATCGTTTGCTCGAAAAAGAGAGTGATACTGGGTGAGGCGACAAAACACTTCATCAAGTTAGACACGCGGCTACGGCTTTTATAAAACTGGCGGGCCGCACGCGCGACCCGCTCAGTGCCGCTTATGCTCGAATGAACTCCAGAAGATCCATATTGATGACATCGGCGTGAATGATGGGCATTCCATGCGGGAAGCCGGGGTAGACCTTCAGAGTCACGCCTTTGACCAACTTCGCTGTCAGTGCACCGGCATCAGGAAAGGGAACGATCTGATCGTCGTCTCCATGCATGACAAGCATGGGGACGTCGATCTTCTTGAGTTCCTCTGTGAAGTCGGTTTCAGAGAATGCTTTGATGCAGTCGTAAGAGCCCTTGATGCCGCTCTGCATACCCTGGTACCAGAAGTTCTCTCGGACGCCGTCGGAGATTTTAGCCCCAGAGCGGTTATAGCCGAAGAAGGGGAGCGAAAGGTCCTTGTAGAACTGAGAGCGGTCGTTAACGACGCCAGTACGGATGCTTTCGAGAGCTTCAATGGGAGTACCGCCGGGGTTGGAAGCAGACTTCACCATGATGGGAGGCACCGCGCTGATGAGGACTGCCTTCGCGACACGGCTCGAACCATGTCGGCTGAGGTAGCGTACAACTTCTCCTCCGCCGGTCGAATGGCCCACCATCACAGCTTTCTTCAGGTCCAGGGCTTCGAACAATGCGGCAAGGTCATCCGCGTAGGTATTCATCTCGTTCCCCTGCCACGTCTGCGCGGAACGCCCGTGGCTGCGGCGATCGTGAGCGATCACGCGATAGCCCTGCTGGCCAAGGAAGAGCATTTGAGCATCCCAAGCGTCAGCATTCAAAGGCCAGCCATGCGAGAAAACAACAGGTTGACCTGATCCCCAGTCCTTGTAGTAGATCGTTGTCCCATCTTTCGCGGTAATTGTGCTCATGTGTTTCCTCAATTCTGGTTGACCGGTTTCGCTTGTGTTGTCCCGTGCCGCGAGGCACGATCGTAGTCGTCAGGATTCGGATACCTTCTGGCAATGTCGAAGCAGCATCGCTAGATTTGATTGTTGAGCAGACGGAATTGGATGGGTACCTACCGTCGAGGGTCTCGGAGACAACCCATTCGAGTAGGCACATGTCGCAACTGAGTATTGGCCAACACGTGACTTTCCGGTC
>JBEKGF010000144.1:0-5018 GCA_050012935.1 Edaphobacter sp.
TAGGCCAGCCACCGCGAAGCACTCGCTTCACCGGAAGCCACAGGAACCGCGGATGGGGGAAGAAACTTCTCTTCCCGCGTCCGCAGCTCTCTCGGCAACACTCTGCCCGCCTCGGGATCGCGAGCCACCACAACCCACGCCTCCCTGACATTGCGAACGAACGAAATCACTTCAAGAAACTGCTCCTTCGACTCCAGGTGCGAAGCCTCGAGCGTCATCGTAAACATCGTCGAATAAAAATCCGAAAGCGCCGTGGCAACCGTTCCGCCGACATCAGGCCGCAAACGTGCCTGCAGATACATCAAAATATCGAGCGCCTTCTTCACGGCAACACGCCGTCCATAGACATCCTTCTCCTCGACACACTGCGTCGCCCGATAGAGAAACCGAAGCACGCCGTCGTAAAGCGCCACAATCATCTCCACGCCGGTCGCTCCCACCAAAGCCTGCTGCTGATAACTTGTTTCGCTCAATTGCTTGTCCTTTAATTAATCTTGCGCGTTCGGGTTAAAGCCTGTCAGTGAATCGAAGATGGAGTTGACCTCATTGAGCTGGCTGGGGATGGACTGCAGGATCTGGTTCGCTGTATTCAGCTCATCCGTAAGCTGCGTCTTCTGCGTCGCCAGCGAAGCATTCTCATTCGTAATGTCGGAATTGAGCGAACTTTCCTGGCTTGCATTCTGCGCCTCCGAAAGCGGAATCAGATCGGTAGGCGACCCATCGCCCCCCAGGCTATTGACGGTATTCAATATGGATACGCCAAAGCTCCCCGTGTTCTGGAAAAAGCCCATAACATCCGAGAAATTTGTGTTCAGGGCGTCGTCGAGCGTATCGGTATCTAAATCCAGCGTCCCGTTCCCACTGGCATCGACAGTAATTCCAAGTTGTACAAGGTTGCTAATCGAGCCGCTTGCGGACCCTCCAAAAAGAGCAGAAGAGAGCGAGTTCTGCAACTGCGCCAACACCGGGCTGCCGGAGAGCGGCTCCGGGTTGCCGCTGGAATCTTTCCCCACCTGCCCGCTGATATCCTTCACCACCTGGTTGTACGCACTCACCAGATTGCCAACGGCCGTATTGATGTCCGTGTTGTCGTTGGCAATCTCGATCTGCACCCCTGCACTATTCGGATCGGCCTGCAGCAATTGAAACGTGACTCCAGGAATCGCGTTTGTCACTGTGTTCGAGCTGCTGCTAATCGCAGTTCCATCCACAATCAGGCTGGCATCCACGCCCGGCTGGCTTTGAGAAAAGCTGACGCCGGCATTCGAGTTCGTAGTATCGATCAGGGAACTTGTGATACTTATCTGTCCAACCGCTCCGCTGGCGTTGCTCTCCAGCGAAAGGCGCGATCCGGAAGAATCGGTAAGCACCTCTGCCGTAACGCCGAGATCTGCCGAGTTGATCGCGCTAGCCAGGCTCGAAAGCGTGTCGTTGCCATTCCCGCTATTCACGTCGATTTCCTGGCTGTTGCCGTTGACCGTGATGGTCAGACTGCCGGAGAGCGTATCGCTCGCATCCGCAATCGTACCCGTCACCTCGGAGGAGGTCGTTGCCAGTGAGTTGACCACGACCGTGTGGCTGCCAGCCGCGGCAGTTGGGTCGGAGCTGGTCAAAGAGATCGTGTTGGGATCGGAGCTGGAACCTTCCTTGTTCGAGAACACTCCGTCCGCGTCGGTCAGCGCCTCGATACTCGTCGACAGCGTTGCAAGATCGGTCCCCAGCGTACTGAAGACGGCATCCTGCGCCTGCAGTGCCGTCAGTTGATTCTGCCAGGGAGTTTCAATAGCCTGCGAGGCCGCCTGAATCTGCGTGACGGTGGTGGCCACGTCAATTCCCTGACCGCTCGACGCCGCTCCAAAACTTAATCCAACTGTACCCATATCACCATCCGGTTCTCGCTCTCATCAACAAGCAATAGCTGTGCCAACTTGATCTCCGGAGCATTAGAAACTGCTAAGTTTCCTGAAAACGAAGCGGCGGTGGCCAGCCATCCTCGGCCGGTCACCGCCGCTTCCTGCAATTTACTGCAACAGCTTCAGAATCTCCTGCTGCGTACTGTTTGCCTGCGCAAGGGCGCTGATACCTGTCTGGTCCAGCACCTGGAACTTCGCAAGGTCGCTCGTAGCCTGACCGAAGTTGGTCGAGAGAATCGAGCTCTGAGCAGAGGACAAGTTGACCTCTTCCGCGCTCGCCACGTTCGAGGCTGCGTTCAACTGGTTGACGTTAGCGCCAATCGACCCACGTTGGTTGGAGACGTCCGCGATGGCCGTGGTGATCTCCGACAATGCAGTCGTGGCGTCAGCCGTGGTGGTCAAATCTGTTGTTGCAAGGCTCTGCCCAGCTCCGCCGCCCGTTGCAGTTCCGATGCTCGCTGAAGTGAGAGCTCCGACGGTCGCAGCGATCGTGGTGGTTCCGGCAGTGGTCCCGTCGCTGACGGTAAAGTTGGTCGCAGTCGCCGTAAAGACACCGGTGCTGTTGAAGTTTGTCGACGAGCCGATGTTGCCGATCTCGGTAAGAATGCTCTGGTACTCCGTGTTGGCCGCGCCCGACTGAGCCGCCGTCAATCCGCCGTTCGAGGCCTCCGTGGCCAGCGTAACCGCGCGATCCAGCAGGTTGGTCACCTGCGACAAAGCGCCGTCGGCGGTCTGCAGCAAGCCGACGCCATTCTGCGCGTTCTGGGCGGACTGGGTCAGCGCCGCTTCGTTTGCAGTAAGACCGTCGGAGATGGAAAGACCGGCCGCGTCGTCCGAGCCGCTGTTGATGCGCGAACCCGAGGAGAGTTGCTGAAGAACAGTGTTGAGGCTGTTCTGCGTCTGGTTAAGACTGTTCTCTGCGTTAGTTGCTGCAACGTTAGTAAGAATGCCCAAGGACATAAGGAAACGCTCCTGTACTGCTCAGTTTGAGGTTGCCGCGACGCCGCACCGAGTGACTGCCCGGCAAACTCATCTCGCTGACTTCCGCCAGCTCATGAGATCCGATTCACTATGCGGAGGCTCCGCGTTCCCCCACCTCATCGGCGCAACCGCTCGCGACTTTAGATTCGTCGCGCTTTCTTTTCGCACCTGCGGCTGTTTCATCGTGCTCTATTGATGACGCCCCCCCCAGCCGATGAAACAGCAGGAAGGAAAATTTCAAAAATGATCGAACTCACGCGACTCAACGGCAGCCCTCTCGCCATCAACTGCGACCTCATCAAATACGCCGAGGCCGCGCCCGACACGGTGCTCACCCTGATCACCGGCGAAAAGCTCGTCGTGCTGGAGGCCTGCAGCGAAGTTTCGCAGCGCACCCTGGAGTACCGCGCCGCCGTCCTGAGCAAAGCATGGCCCGAAGCAGCCTCTGCTCTCAGCGCGAAATCGGCCCATGACGCCGACGATCGAGTCCGCAGCCAGTCGCGCCAAGCCCCCGGCGAATAATCATCTCAACTTTTGGAAGAGGACACTCATGGACATCGCCAGCATCGGTGGAATCGCACTCGCCATCATCGGTATTCTCGCCGGCATGATGATCGAAGGCGGAAGCATCGCTCAAATCACCCAGCCCACGGCGGCCATGATCGTCTTTGGCGGCACGCTCGGAGCCGTCATGCTCCAGTTCCCCCTCAGCATCTTTCTCGCCGCACTCAAAGCCATCCTCAAGGTCTTTCTTCACAAAGGCTCCGACGGAGAAGCCACGCTCGCGCAGATCGTCACCTTCGCCAACAAGGCCCGCAGAAGCGGCATCGTCTCGCTCGACGCGGACCTCGCCACCATAACGGATCCTTTTCTCAAGCAGGCTCTGATGCTCGCCGTCGACGGCACCGAACCCAGCGAAGTCCGCAAAATCATGCAACTCGAGCTCGACAACAAATCCGAGATCGAAGAAAAAATCCCCGCGGTCTTCGAAGCCGCCGGCGGCTACTCTCCCACCGTCGGCATCATCGGAGCCGTGCTCGGCCTCATCCAGGTCATGAAGAACCTCTCCAACATCGACGAGGTGGGCCGCGGCATCGCCGTCGCCTTCGTCGCCACCATCTACGGCGTCGCCATGGCCAACCTCATCTGCCTTCCCGCCGCCGGCAAGCTCAAATTCCGCCATCGCGAAGAGCAGATGATCAAAGAGATGATGCTCGAAGGCGTCATCTCCATCCTCGAAGGCATGAACCCGCGCATGATCGAGACCAAACTGCGAACCTATCTCTTCGACTCGGAACCAGCCGAATCCGCGAAGCACTCCGAGGTCAAGGCATGAGCAGGAAAAAACATCCCGAGCACGTCAACCACGAGCGCTGGCTGGTCTCCTATGCCGACTTCATCACGCTTCTCTTCGCCTTCTTCGTCGTCCTCTTCGCGTCAAGTCAGACAGACAAGAAGAAGCAGATGAAGCTCTCCGAAGCCATGCAGTCCGCCTTTACCCCGCTCGGAACCTTCGACGCCCACTCGAAGACGCCGCCACTCACCGACACCAATGCCGCAGCCATCACCGATGCAACCCCAGCAGCCATCGCTCCGCCATTGCCCTCGACCAGCTCAGAGTCCTTGGAAGAAACCAAAGCGCGCCTCACCCGGCTCCTCGCGAAAGAGGTCGCTGCCGGGCACATTCCTGCAGGCGGCATGACCATGCGCATCACGCCCGATGGCCTTGTCATCTCGCTGCACGAGATTGGCTTCTTCCCTTCCGGTTCAGCCGAGGTCCGCGCCGCATCCGTCGCGATGCTCGCCATCCTCGCCAACACATTGCCCGCCGGCCCGCTCCGCATAGAAGGCCACACCGACAACGTCCCCATTCACACCGCGCAGTTCGCCAGCAACTGGGAGCTTTCCGCCGCACGTAGTATCGCGATGCTCGAATTGTTCACCACCCGGCTCGGTTTGCCGCGAGAACGCTTCGGAGTCGCTGGCTATGCCGAGACGCATCCGATCGCCGACAACGACACTCCGGAGGGTCGGGCCCAGAACCGGAGGGTGGACGTAGTCGTGCTTAACCAAAACGCGATTTCTTTTGCCGTCCCAACCTCACAAACCTCTGCTAGCAACACC
>JBEKGF010000145.1:0-4933 GCA_050012935.1 Edaphobacter sp.
AAATTCCTGACCGCAGGCCTTCACACGGGCAGCTTAGAAGATCGACAACCCCTGTGTCCAGCGAAAAATGTGGGACACGTTCAGTCCTTTAGGAAGGGGAGGATGTCAAGCAACCGTAAAGAATGCCCATTCTGCAGAACTCCTGCCGGGAGGGCTTGTCGCGGTCGCCGCCTCTGACAATGCAGCCGGAGGCGGGGATCACATCGCTCTATTTGATCGTGGGCGATCGGACAGGGTCATACAGTCTGTTCCTCTCGCCGCAGCACATGGAGTGGTGTGGGATGCGAAACGGAATGTCCTGTGGGCATTGGGCGAAACCCAACTGCTACGCTTGCAACTGATGAACGACTCAAACACTGCTCACTTGGAGATCGACAAGGGGATCGATTTACCGGGGCCCATTGGACACGACCTCCAGATATCGAAAAGCTGCGATGTGCTTTGGGTAACAACGACGAAAGCCGTCTTCAGCGTCGATCCCGACAGGCTGTCGTTCGTGCCTTTTGCTCCTTTCCACAATCTCAGTGGGATTAAGAGTCTTTCGATTGAAGAGGGTACGGGCCAGATTGCCTATACACAAGCAGATCCCCGTGTGTGTGGGACATACACGTTGCGATTTAAGACCCCAGATGAGCAGATCAACCTGGGATCGATGATTTACAAGGTACGCTGGTCTTCATCTGGACAGGAGGAGCGCTGAGAAGCTGGTCCGGGAAAAATCGCATTCTCCTCGATGACCGACTCCCTTCCGCTTTTGGCCCTGAACTGTGCGTTCTTCTCAACAAACAGCCTGACCCACGATCAGCGCATCGGCGCAGGTGACCCCATACTGACTGTTGGCAGCAGGGGACGGCCACATCCCTGAATCCCAGGCTTCCTTTTGCTCCCGCCGACCTGCTGCCCTGTTTGGCCAGGGAGCCTCTCGATTACCAAATGAAGCAAAGGCGCTTGGCCACTTATACGTGCTTCAGCGGTAACCGCGCGAGAGGAGGTATTTCGCGCCAGCCTCGAAGGACTTGGAACCAGGGACGAAAAAACCGAAGGCATCGGCCAACCGGCCGATCACATTGAACGAGAAACAGACCGCGAGCGCTTCCTCGATCTGTTGGCGCGAAGCGCCGGCAGCGAGGACTGTTCGGATGTCCTCTGCATCCACCGCGTGCTCGCGCGTCAGCTTGTCCAGCATGATCAGCGTCGCCCGCAACGGCTCCCGGAGGGCTGCGGTGTCGAGATCGGATAACACTGCTGCGACCACTTTCCCGTCGCCATATGCCCTTTGCGCGACCGCGGCGTGCGCCTTTGTGCAGAACTCGCACTGGTTGCTCTTCGCCACGAACGCGGCCATCAACTCACGATCACCTATAGACCAGGTGGAGGGACCGCGCATTGCCTCATGGGTCAATGCCGACATCGGTCCGCCGTAGAAGTCGGACCGATACTTTACCAGCTTGATGACGTCGAGCACCGGATGGCGTGAGACCATCTGGATGAAGGCGAAAAGTGCCTTCGTACCGAAACCGTGGCCGTTATCGAGGATTCGAAGCCGCATGCTCACTCCTTCCCGGTAGCGGCCTCAAGGGCCGCTATCGCCGTGTCGTACTGCCGAGTGGCTTGCCCGACCGCGGCGCACACCACGATCTCGAAGATCTGGTCTTCACTAAGGCCCGATTCCTGCGCGGAGGCGATGTCCTCGTCGGTGATCTTATAAGCATGCCTGGCGACCTTGTCGACGAGCGCACCGAGTGGTTCGGCAAGGCCGTTATTGTTGAACGCAGCCCGACGTTCGGAGGGCGACGCCTTGCCGTCTCCTTCGAGGATTCGATTCCTGAGCGCATTTCGCGCCTGCCTGATATCGGACATGGATTGTCCTCTCTCGGCCGCGGCAAAGCCGGCGAACATCTCCCGGATGCAACCCCATTCACCTTCAGTACCGCACACGCCATTCACCGTCGGGGCTGCTCTTTCCTTGGTGCCATGAGAATACGCCGTTGGAGTGGTCTCGTACACCTGATTTGCTTATAAGCAGTATTTCCTTCCGCGTCGCCTATTCATAGTCCAGGTGTAGACTCTGGCATTCTTCCAACAAACTCGACCACTCCACGATCAAGCACGGGGCGTTCTCGGTGGTAGATCACAGTTAAGTCCGGAACAAGCGACAAAATCTCGTTTCTCGCCAGAGGTTTGAGGCTGACCGAAGTAGATCTCTGGTCGGAATCCCATTGCAGGCTGGTCTTACAGATCAGGAATCCACCGGGTTTGAGGGCGGACATTATCTTCTCGCAGAGACCTCGGTCCAGGTGGTAGAACAGCACGATCAGGTCGAACTTTGCCGGTTCAAATTCATACTCCGTGGCGGCCAGAGCAACCAGTTCCACTGTCAAATTGAGTTGAAGTGCCGTCTGCCGGAGCCTGTTGATAGCCACCTCGGAGATGTCTACGACGCTCACCCGCCATCCCCGGCTTGCCAGCCACAAGGCATGTCTTCCGAGTCCGCCCGCCAGATCCAGGACAAGGCCAGCCTTTGGGAACCAATTCTGGATGAACTGCTTGTAGGCAGAGAGGAAAAACGGGTCGGGCCTGGTCAGCGAGGCCATCTCTTCCTGATACTTCTGGTCCCAATGCAGTCGCTGTTCTTCGCTCGTCATGATGGGCAATTCCTGTGTTTCTGGTGTCAGTTCAATTCTCAATATACTATAGTAGGGTATATTATTTATTGAGAGGTGATCTTGTCCCATACAACGAAAGATAAGAAAAAGCTCCTGTCACGCATTCGCCGCATCAAGGGGCAAACCGAAGCAATCGAGCGCGCACTGGAAGGCGAGGGAGAGTGCGAAGAGATTTTGCAGCTGGTCGCCTCCTGCAGGGGCGCACTCAATGGCCTGATGGCCGAACTGATCGAGGGACATCTGCGGTTTCATGTGCTCGACCCAAACCAGAAGACTCACCCCGCGCAGCTTGAGGCTGCCGACGAACTGATGGCTGTGGTCAAACGATATTTGAACTAGAGCTCCGGAGGCTGTATGGCAGTTCGGAACCAGAACCAAACACGCTCTGATCCTGGCGATCGAGCCCATGCGGGCTTGCACCCTCCTGAAGCTGCGGATGTACTCCTAAAGACTTCCCATCAGGGACACCAACACAACGATGAGGAACACGGCGATCACGAACACGGCTTTGAAATTGTGGAGGTGCTCCGCGTTGTCTTTGTGGACCTGGCGGCAATCGCCGTCTGGTTTCACCTTTGGGAGCCGTTCTCCCGCGTGAGCGTCATCGGTCTGGTGGCCACTCTGATCGGCGGGTATCCGATCTTCAAGGAGGCCTTCGAGAACATTGTTGAGCGCCGCATGACGATGGAGCTTTCGATGACGATTGCACTTGTCTCGGCGCTCGCCATCGGGGAATTCTTCACGGCGCTTGTCATCACCGCATTCGTCCTCGCGGCGGAGATTCTCGAAGGGCTGACCGTCGGGCGAGGACGTCGCGCAATTCAGGACATGCTCGATTTCCTTCCCCAGACCGCCAGCGTGCTCCGGGGTGGTCAGATCGCAGAAGTGGACACGAAGACCATTCTGGCTGGAGAGGTTGTGCTCATTCGGCCCGGCAGCAGAATCCCCGTCGATGGCCGTGTTCTCAGCGGTCAATCCTATGTCGAGCAGGCAGCGATCACCGGTGAACCGATGCCGAGTGAGAAGACGATAGGAAGCGATGTTTACGCGGGCACGATCAATCAGGCGGGTACGCTTCAAGTCCGCGCAGAGCGCCTGGGGAAACAGACCACCTTCGGCAAGATCATTGAAGCGGTAGAAAATGCCGAGCGTTCCCGTGCTCCGATACAGAAGACAGCCGACCGTCTTGCCGGCTATCTGGTCTATTTCGCCCTCGGCGCTGCGCTGCTCACCTTCCTCATCACTCACAACCTCCGTTCGACGATCTCGGTCATCATCGTCGCTGGAGCCTGCGGCATCGCAGCGGGCACGCCGCTGGCAATTCTGGGAGCCATCGGGCGCGCGGCCCGGCAGGGCGCCATCGTCAAAGGCGGTATCTACCTCGAAGCACTTGGACAGTTGCACACCGTCTTCCTCGACAAAACCGGCACTTTGACCTTTGGCTTTCCTGTGGTCTCGAAGGTCAACACCGAACCGGGCATCCCGGAGCGCACGCTCCTCGAAGCCGCCGCCAGTGCCGAGAGAAGCTCGGAACATCCCCTGGGCCGGGCCATCGTCCGCTATGCGGAGCAACAGAATGTCCAGCCGGTCGATCCCGATTCGTTCGAGTACCGCGTTGGCCGTGGAGTTCTGGCCTCGCTGCATGGGGAGCGCATCGTCGTTGGCAATTGCGCCTTGTTGCGCGAGCTGGCTATCACGCGGCCGGAGAGCAGGAGGTCATCGGGAGGTACGGAGGTTCTTGTCGCAAGGGAAGGCCGTTATCTTGGCTCGATCCTGGTCACAGACCAGCTGCGCCCGAGCGCCGCGCCAGCGGTGAAGGCTCTTGCGGATATGAAGATCAAGGTGGTCTTACTGACCGGAGACGCGAAGGCGGCTGCGGAGCAGGAATTCAAACGTCTCGGAAGTCAGCACAAGACTCTGGAAATTGAACTTGATTCGCTTCGTAAACGCCTCGATTTGATTCCCGAAAGAGAACGCCGGATGCGTGAATTCATCGCGCAAGGCGCGGACGTTGACGTGGTCGACTTGCCGTTTGCCGGTGAGTTGATGGACGTTAGGCCAGAGTTTCAATCGCAATGGCGTGGCGCACTGGAACGTCTATTGCGCGGCTTTGGCCTTTCATTGCTTGTGCCTGAGCATCTTTACTCGCGTGTCAATCGTTTCATCAACGACAACGACCTTCGCGGGCGGGTCGTTTATCATCGCGTGCCGCGAGACGTGCCTGCCTTCCAGCCGTCACATGACCGGGGGCGCGTCATCGAGCGGAT
>JBEKGF010000146.1:0-4895 GCA_050012935.1 Edaphobacter sp.
ACTGCTACTGCCACCCCGGCAAAGCCGGGGGTTCTCCTTTTCGGAATAGGGATCGGACGTCCTGCTTTTCGTCTGCGGGTTCAGGGCGCAGTGGGTCTCATAGACAGGGGCGGTAGACGCGACGACGGGGCTAGTAGGGGTAGCTTGTGAGAAGTAGGTGCTGGCGGAGAAGGTGAAGTTACGCGCGGCCTGATCGCTATAGTTGGTACTGAAGCCGTCCACGCGCACACTGGGAATGATGTGAATCTGCGGAATGGGGTGAAAATCGTCCTGGGCAAAGAAGGTCACGTTGTCCTGCTGGAAGTAGCCGGAACGGAACTTCGAGCCCGCGCCGACGATCTGATCAGAGCCGCTTCCTCCATCGGCGGGATTATAGAAGAGGTTGTGCGCGTTATAGACCTCGTGGATGAGGTAGCCACCGAATTGGACCGTGTTGTAAGGAAAGATCTGGGAAAACCCTATATGGTCGCCAAACATGTTGCTGTGCGGGTTGTTCCACTCATCCACCTGCGCGCCCTGGGCAAGGGCATCTTCGTTGCGACGGTGAAAAGGGCGAATGTGGGTGTACCAGGCCGAATTCTCGAGCGTAGACGAATGGCTCAAATACATTCTCTGACGCGCATAGGCCATAAAGCCTTCGTTGGTGTCGTACTTGTTGTAGTCAGCGAAGGGAAGCGAGCTATAGAAGCCGCTTGAGGCCTGGCTATAGTACGTATTGGTTCCCGGCTCCAGAAGGCCCTCATTGGTCATGGGGATGACCTGAGCGCGATAGCCGCCGCCCTTCGCGTACAGAACACCAAAGGCCAGGCTTCCCCCGGAGTACGTCTTGACCGTCTTACCGAATACCGAGCCGTTCTTGGAAGGATCGCCGAAGCCATCGGGCGCCGGACGGTAATCGTCGCCGCGCCCCACACCACCGCCCAGCACCGTGGACCAGCCTTTGTAACTGCCCGTGTTGCCCACGAAGGCGAAATTCTGTTGCCCCCACGGGCCGTCTGTAATGGCTGTACTGAGGTGAGCTTCTTCGGTCGGCTGAATCGGCGTGTACTCCACGCGCCCGCCTACGTCTGTGTACCAGCGTTCCGCCGCTTGGCCGGGGCCGTACGTTACCTGCACGTCCTGCATCACAAGGTTCTGCGGCATGGTGGCCGATTGCCACAAGCCGGTTGCCGGGTCGGCTACGGGAATGCCGTCATAGGTGATGCCAAGCGAACCTGGTGCCGTAAAACTGGTCGCTTCGCCTGCCCAGCCCTGCTGAATTCCGTTCAGGAGAACCGTATATTTCGTTCCGCCGGTCTCTCCATACCCAACCACATTCGCGCCAGGGGCGGATTGAAGTACCTGCGCGCCACCGGCCACCGGACCAGCCGCATCCAACTGCTTGCGGTCGAGCACCCGAACCGTATCTGGCATCAGCATCACATCGTCGCGGGTGGGGATGGGCTTGGCCTCGGGGTCAACCGTACCGCGCACTTCTACGCTCTCGGCCAGCGCGGCCACGCTCAACGTTGCATTGACGGTGGTCGAGGGCTCGGGCGACGGCGCGATGCGTTGCGTGAATGTTTCAAAACCGGACTTTTCAATCGTAACCAGATGAGAGTGAGAGGGCACATCGTTGAAGACGAACCTGCCATCCGGGCCTGATGTTGCATGCGTAACCGTGTTTGTAGCCAAATCCGTTAGAGAGACTGCTGCGTTAGCAACTACAGCTTTACCGGGGTCCACCACTTTTCCCTGGATTTGGGTGCCTGCTGCAAACGAAATACAACACCCTAATAGCGTCATACAGACGCAGATCATCAACGTGCGGATCATGTACACTCCTCCTCAAGATTTTTCGAGCGCGATTCAGCGCGTGGGGAAACTGATTTTGCGCAGGAGGAGGGCGAAAAAAGAAGTGTGTGTGCCAGGCGGTTTCAAAGAAGGAACGAGGGGAGCCAGGCAGTGTTGCAATGCCGGACGTTGGCAAACTAAGGAAGTCTCCCGTTTCGCTTGCCGCAAAGTCGGGAGCGCTGGAACGCAACGCGATACGGGCCCTCGAAGGAGATGCCTCGACGCAATTCCTCTTGTGTTGGGGAGGTCGCTCCTTCTCGGAAAGCAATTTGGCGGGTGTGAGTTGGGCCGGGGTTTGGCTAGGCGAATAGTAAAGCGAGAATTTGTAACCGGATCCCCAGCAAAGGACCGCAACAGCGTACAGCACCACGAACAGGTGCTGCATCCGTGATGGACGCCCGCTCTTGGGGAATAATCTCATAGGATAAGCAGAGAATAATGGCGTAGCCGTGTTCGACACACGTCAGAAGTAGTATGCGAATGAAAAATTTCTGGGGAGTTAAGGATTGGTTACAGTTTGGAGAATCGAGTGGACTATGCCAAACTCTATCGATTCCCCGTCCCCAAAGGAAATGCTTAAATCCGGAATATTGCAAGAGGCTCTAGGGACACCAGGAGTGTGAAAATCGGGATCGGCATGCGCCATCGCATATAGAACCGACAATAACCTGTCCAGATTAACGCTCACTGAAGTTGCCTTGATTCCAATTTGGCTACTCAAATGGGTGGGCAAATTCTTCCTGATACTTATGGCGAAAGGTGGACGGCCTCCAACTTCGGCACGTCAGTTCCATCGCACCATTTGACCCGCGCCTATCGCCATCAGACCCTGGCTTTGTCCGAGCCGCTTCTCGTCGAAAAGTGGTCCAAAACGATAGTACTTGTTCCGCAAGGTTCTGCTTACACCCAAGGTAACGCTCCATGGTAAGACTGACATGTGCCCGGGAGGAAGCTGGACTTGGGTCCTGGTGCTGCTGCAACTCATTTAAGCTTCCTGGTTTGCTCCCTCATGAGTTCTTTGCGTAAGGAAAAAGTAGACGACAGGCGTCACCACCAGACTAAGCACCATGGAGATGAAGAGTCCGCCGATGACGGCGATGGCCAGCGGCTGGAGCATCTGCGAGCCTTGGCCAAGCGCCAACGCGAGCGGTAGCATTCCGGTAACGGCGGCCAACGCGGTCATGAGGATGGGCCTTAAACGGCGCTGGGCTGCATGAAGCATCGCTGTGCGGGCATCGGCGCCTTCGGCACGATAACGTTCGTCTGCGTCAAGCAGGAGGATGCCATTTTTCGCGACGATGCCGATGACCATGATCAGGCCCATAAAGCTGGAGACGTTGAAGGTGGTTCCAGTGATGAGCAGGGCTCCGACCACGCCAGCGATGGAGAGCACGGACGACGTGAGAATCGCGATAGGTGCTGCAAAATTACGGAATTCTGTCAGCAGAACACCGAAGACGAGGACCAGAGCGAGCACAAGCACACGGGCTAGTTCTGCGAAGGATTTCTGCTGCTCCTGATAGGTACCGCCGTACTCAACACGCACACCTGGGGGTAGGTGCATGGCCTCGACGCGTTGGCGAACGAGCTTGACCGCAGAACCGAGGTCGGTGCCTTCCAGACGCGCCGTAACGACGACGAGACGCTGAAGATTCTCTCGCCGAATTTCATTTTGCGGCGGCAGCTGGGTGATGGTCGTCATCGAACCGATCGATGCGGAGTGTCCTGAACTGGAGTTGAAGACAGTATTTTCGATGGCGTCGAGAGATTGACGCGACTCATCGGCAAGGCGCACGCGAATGGTGTAGGGCCTTCCATTGGCAATCAGCGGGTTGGGTACTTCAACGCCATCGAGAATCGAAGTAGCGTCTTCAGCGACTTCCTGCGTAGTGAAACCGAGGCGAGTAGCCGTTTGCGGGTTTACCTCGAAGTTGGTGGCAGGGCCGCTGACGGTGTTGTCGATGCCGTTTTCTATGTCGACGACACCGTCCACCTTAGCGATTTCGGTGGCGATGCGGGGGGCAATGTTCTGTAGAAGCGCGGAATCCGGATTGAACAGCTTGATCTGGATGGGTTCCGGAGCATTGGAGAGGTCGCCGATATTGTCCTGAAGGATCTGGGTAAATTCAACATCGAGCTCTGGCTCAGTTGTCTTGATCTGGTGGCGAATGTCAGCGATGACTTCATCAATCCCACGGTCACGTTTGTTCTTGAGGCGGACAGTCATATCGCCGTAATTAGACTCAGTGACGGCGGCGAACCCCATCTGCAGACCGGTGCGCCGGCTAGTGCTGTCGACTTCAGGAGTGGCGTGGAGTATCTTCTCTATACGATCGAGTACCTTGCCAGTCGACTCGAGGGAACTGCCTGCAGGCATTACGTAGTCGAGAATAAACCCACCTTCATCCATCTCGGGCAAGAGGTCAGTACCAAGGTTGGAATAGCCGAAGTAGGCGAGAGCGGCGAGGGTTACGCAGACGAGCCCCAGCCAAAGCGGCTTGCGAAGAGACCAGTCAAGGGCAGCGTGTTGCCAGCCGGTGAGTCGATGCATCATCGGGCCTTGTTCGTGGTGAGAAGTTGATGCGGTTTCTGAGGACGGGTCGGGTTTCGCGGCCTCCGTGCTTCTGGGCTTTAGTAAGACCATGGCTAGGCCGGGAGTCCATGTGACGGCCAACGCCAAAGAGGTGAGCAGCGAAACCGCCATGGTGATGGCCAGCGCGCGAAAGAAACTACCGGTGACGCCTGTGACGGCGATGAGCGGCAGGAAGACGACGACAGGCGTAATCGTTGACCCGATGAGGGGGCGCGAGATCTCGCGGAGAGCTTTACGCACGGCTTCGATCTGGTTTTCGCCGGCATCGCGATGCAGCACAATGTTTTCCACCACTACGATGGCATCGTCGATCACGAGACCGATGGCCGCGGCGAGTCCGCCCAGCGTCATGAGGTTGAAGCTTTGTCCGACCAGCCACAACACAAGCACGGTGACGGCAACGGTAACCGGAATGACCAAGCCGGCGATCAGCGAGGAGCGCCAGTCGCGCAAGAAGAGAAAAAGAATA
>JBEKGF010000147.1:0-4840 GCA_050012935.1 Edaphobacter sp.
CGCTTTCGTCCAGGAAAATCAGGCGTTCCTGCGGTAACGTGCGGACGCGCTCGACGAACTCTTGGCGCGTTTGGCGGTTGGCTTCAGTATCGCGCTCGGTGGCGTGGACCGACTTTTTTCCGCCGCAGATTCAACCGCTTCAGTACGTTGCCTACCTGGGCGATGCACAGCCGCACCCCGCGCTGTTCGGCCAGGATGTGCTGCAACTCCGCCAGTGTCCGGTCGGGACGATCTTCGATCGCTTCAAGGAGTCAGGTCTGAACTGGAGCATCCACGAGGCTGAGCGGCCCATGCCGTTGCTCGACCCGCTCCGCTTGCCCGCTCTGCCGCTGTTGCCGGAGGACCTTCTCCACCCAGCCCAGGCTTACCCCAAACCAGTCCGCCAGCTCACGCTGCGAGCCCTTGCCCCTTGCATGCGCTGCCAATACTTTCCGTCGCAAATCGTTGTCGTAGGCTCGCGGCATACTCTCCGCGGATATTCCAAATCTGCCTTATAAGAACACTAGAATTGCTTTAAAGTCTGAGTGGATCGTCCCGGACAGAGTCGTTTGATTGCACGTACAGATCAACTATGATGCCGTTGTGACTATGAATCTTCCTCGTGATGGTAGCAGTCGCGCTCGACGAGACTGCCGGCACCGGAAAGCGATGCGGTCGGACTGGCTGATGCGGGGAATCTAGACCCTCGCACAACCAACGAGCGCATTCCTCTCCAGCCGGCTTGATAGTTAAATGGCTAAGCCTCTATCACCGGTCACGCCGGATCAGGTGGACCAACAAAATCCGCGGCTTATGCGTGTGCAGAGTGACGCTCTCTTCGTCGCCGTTGAGTACACGCGTTCTTATCCAACGGTCGCCCTCGAAGGTGCCTTCCTCTATGGTCAGGTATTCCGCATTCCGTGGTACCCCTTTCAATTCGGCGAAGTTGATATGGAAGCCTTCACCAGCGATTACAAACTTGTCGGCAGCGAGTTTGATGATGATGCCTCCGCCTCGATGCGCTGACGTGTTGGCGACAAATGTCTCATCGAAGTGCACCACGGCCGAGAGCGAATCGCCAACTTGGATAGCAAGGGACTCGTGACGGTACATGTTCAGAACAATCGGGAACAGGCTGTTCTGGTAGCGTTTGCTGACTATGAGAGGGAGCAGGGGGCGAAGCACTCGATAGTTTTCTTCGAAGGCCGCGAACGCATCACTCGGCTCCGGCTCCTTTGCTTTGGAAGGAACACTGTTCCCGTATCCATCGCCGGCGTCTTCCGCGTACCCACTGTCAACGCCAAACGGAGCAAATCCCAGCCCGTTATGTCCCGCCAATGTCGTGAAGACGTATGGTGCATAGTATGGAGCAAACCCTGTCTCCGGCACCAAGACAGGATTATCGGGTCTGTCATAGATTTCTACCATCTCCGGAAACTCCACACGATAGATGTCTGGAGCGATTATGTCGATATGCGGCGCATTAGCCTTCCAAATATCAATAACGTTGGCCGTGCCGCCACCGCTCGGCCACTCGCCAGCCCTGGCGGCTCCTGAGTTCATCAGCGCGACGTTGACGTAATACGGGATCGGATACTCTGTCTTACCGGCAGCGGCCACAGCATCCACGTAATGCGAAATCGACCATGCGCTGAAGGCCTCCGGAGCGAGATGGCCGAAGATTTCTGTCCAGGTACCTTCCGTTTGCGAACCATTTTCCTGCCACGCATGTTGAAGCGCAGGTCTCAAGTCAGCCTTATTTTTAGCGATGTAGCTGAGCAAATCCGCAGGGACTCGGGCATTGAATGCTTGAGCGGCGGCGGATGAGTAGTCTCTATCCGTTCCAAGAAGCCCTGTTTCGTTCTCCACCTGCATGAGAATCACGGTGTGGTCACGCCCGTCGAATTCGCGAATGTGTTTCATGAGTGCCGCGAACGCTCGTTGGTCGGCTTCTAGTGCAGCCGTGCAGAATGGAGATATCGCACTTATCTCTTGGTCCGCTGCGTTATGCGCGCGGAAATACTTCTTGCGGTCCTGCTTTACCCAGTCTGGCACGTATGAGAGCGTCGCGTTCTTTGTAGTCCCAAACCACAAAAGGACGAGATGCAAATGATGAGCACGCGCCCGCTCGATCACTCCGTCAATAAGTGTGAAGTCGAAGCGGCCCGGCTCAGGTTCAAGCAAATTCCATGAGACCGGTATTTCGGCCGTGTTCGCATGCATCAAGTCGAGCGCCTTGTAGACTCTTTCGACATCCTGCACGTTCGATGCACTTGAGTTATGAGCCTGACCACCAAGTATCAAGAAAGGGGCGCCGTCTACCAGTAGTTGCACGCGCCCATTCTCGCCACGAACGAGTTGCGGAATTTGGTCCTGCGCATGACTGAGCAGCGAAAAGAAAACAGCGAATGTACAGGTAACTAGTTTCAGAGTTTGCCTCCATAGGATGGTAAGTAGAGGACATAGTCTGGTGTCAGGAGATGGACCGGGGTTGAGCTTGAACCCAGCCATTTGTGCTTGTTCACGAGACCGAGATACTTGTCCAAGATCGTCCAATCCAAGTTGCCCTTGCTAGGCTCAACTTCGTAACCAGTGAATAGGGATAGAAGCAGTGTTGGAGCCGTCTGATGACGTTTGGCTGATAATCCCATCGCGCATCGTTGCTCTCCATTTCCACCAGTAGCGCAGCTCGACGAGGCGAACCTGGATGCTTGCCAGGAAGTATGGCATGCCGCCAACTCCGAGCACAAACTTCTGTGATCCTGACAGCGATGTGTCAACATACGAGATCGCTCCGCTCTGTGCAAACGCATGCTCCTCAAGGAGCGGCATTATTGCACAGGCACCTGGGGCCATTCTAGTCAACTGAAAGGTGCGGCGCGTAAGGCCGCCAAAGTCAACATTTGTATTTCGGTTCATTTTTGGGTTTCTTCCTATGGATCTACTTACCATTTACACAAGTGGTTGAAGGTTTCGAGGTGTGTCGAGGCCTGAACATTCCAACTCGGAATAGGCTGCGGATTGGATCGCTGCATTAACACGCACCCAAACTCTAGGAGAGCAGAAAGCACTTGTCATCGGACTAAAGTCCGAGTCGTCTGTAGTATTTTGAGAGATTTTTGCCGATCACTTCTTATCGGAAAGCTGCATACGCAGGAGTGACGGTGGCGGGCACACGGCTGTGGCTCAACCCCGCGGCCTTTATCTCGGTGGTCGATCCCACCACCGGAGCTTGCACGGGGGGCAATTCCGTTACGAATTGCCAATTCGGTGATACTGGCCCGCAATACGGTAAGAGGACCGCACAGCTATACGCCTATCGCTGCGCTCGTTTTGGAAAGAGACACCATCCCTAAGCCTGACGGCTTAGGATCGGTGCCGTACGATGTCGACATCGAACAGAATTCGATTGATTTCGGACGACGATCGAGAAAGATCGGTGGCCGTTCGACTAGAGATTTGGGATGTATCCGTTTTGGGTTCCTAGTAGATAATTGGCGCAGCCTTCTTGGTCCATGGACTCCCCGGAAATCTCTGTCGAAGGATGCGCGATGCGGACTTGCCAATCTCATCGATCTCAGGTCGATGCTGCTTCTGGTCTACCGAGTCCGACCAGTTGGCGTGATTGCAGCCGTATCTGGGGTCCGGGGAGCAATGGAACCGGGAAGTCAGTTAAGCCCAGCGAACGCGGCTGAAGGACTTCATAGATCATTCCCTTTAGTCAGGGGGCGCAGCTTGCCGCGCGCGACGGACTCCGGCACCGAGAACGAATAGCGCCCGAGCATGTTGATGTGCTCGTGGCCGAACGGCGACAGCCGGACTTCGTCCTCGGGACGCACCTGATAGCCCTCGCTTCCAACTGCGTCAGCACCGCGTCCATGTAGGGGTCTCTTCAGGAAACGGACAATAAAGCACGCTTAGGAAATTCCGAGCAAATAGAATCAACAACTTGAAGCCGAGAGAAAGAGCCGGTTTGTCGCCGTTATGCAATCGCGCTAAGCCATTTGTCTTCAATACGTGCATCCCTCCTAGCCTAGAGTTTTGCACTTTTTGAGGACGTTTTTTCATGTGGCCGACGTTCCTTCAGGGCCTGGATTACGCGCTCTTTACTCCATAAAAAAGTTGAGAAGCTCGTCATTTTTCTCTTGCATTACATCTTCATATCTGATGTATTTCAAGTTATGAAGATGAAAGACAAAAGCGCCCAACTTATTGCTTCCCGCGAGAAGCTCGTTCAGCAGATCCCCGATCTTTCCACCATCCTGCCGGGTTCTCTACTAACCCGCATGGTGCGTTGCAACAAACCTGGTTGCCGCTTTTGCGAGAACGGGAACGGCCACGGCCCGATTGTGATTCTCTCCGTCAGTCTAGGGGACCGAAAGGTGCGCCAGATCCAAGTTCCCGTTGAGATGAACAAAGAAGTCGAAGACAGCTTGCGCGCGTTTGCTGAGACACAGGAACTACTGAAGCAGATCGCCGCCATTAATCTCGAACTGCTGAGGGAACGTAAACGTCAGCGGTAGTAGGCCCTCTTTTTTTTGTGCATTTTTTCTTTCAAAGTATAGAAATGAAAGACACGGAGCCGTCGATGCCCGATTTGCTGGTCAGTTCCTTTACTCCTCTGCTGCTCGCCTTTCAGACCTGCTTTACTCAACCCAGCTTCTCCTCTTTCTGGGCAGTGAGCTGCGCCTGGATTCTTTGTTCCGGCCGGCGCTCTCTTACCCGCGTCATTCAGTCCGGGCAACTGGGCAGCTACAAACACTTCTCCTCCTTTCATCGTTTTTTCAGCCAGGCCCGCTGGAATCTCGATGAGATCGGCCACTGCATCTTTAAGCTTCTGCTGCCTTACTGTCCCGAGGTA
>JBEKGF010000148.1:0-4762 GCA_050012935.1 Edaphobacter sp.
ATCCGCCTTGGATCTGGACACCGTCGAAGCCGGCATCGCGGGCTACCTTCGAGGCATGTCTAAATTCGGCAATCGTCTGTCGAATGTCCTCGAGAGTCATAGCCTTTGGAACATGCGTCATCTCGGTCATGCCGTAGCCGGTATGGACCAGCTGCCCTGGATTGACAGCGGAGGGCCCCCAAGGCGAACGACCGTGACCGACGAGTCTGCGACTTGAGATTGATCCCTGATGCCAAAGCTGCACAATCATGTGGCCACCAGCGCGATGAACTGAATCGGTAATCGTCTGCCATCCCTTGCGTTGCTCCTCTGTGTAGATGCCGGGCGCCGCGAACCAGCCACGCGCTTGATCGCTGACAAAAGTTCCTTCGCTAATGATCAGACCAGCACTCGCTCGCTGTCCGTAATACTCCCGCATGAGTTCGTTAGGGATCGCGCCAGGGGTCGGCGTCCGCATCCTTGTAAGCGGGGCCATCACGACCCTGTTCGGCAGCTTCAAGTCGCCGAACAGAATCGATTGCAGGAGCAACCCCTCATTTGTACTTCGAGAGGTCTCGTCCGTAAAGTTCTTCAGCATGGCTTTGTCCTGTGGTCCTGCCCATGGTGCATGAGTTGATACCGAGGTCTGCTAAACGACCGCGAAAGTCTCGCCAAACATTGGAAGGCCGCTCTTCGATTCGGCCTCAGTGGCTTCATCCTGGATGACATCCCAGTGTTCAACCAGCAGCCCATCGTCCAGTCGTACAATGTCCGCGACTATCCAATTCCGGGCTAGCCCATGACCGGAGAAACGGCCGTGCAGAATCACGAAGTCGCCGTCTGCAACCGCCAAAGCGTTTTCATATCGGGCCGTGGCGGGCAATCCCTTGGTGAGTTCAAACAGTCCTTTGCGACCTTTTGCGATATAGGCACTATGCTGAATGTATGTCGGCGACCAGAACGTCTCAGCGGCGGCATAGTCTCGCCGATTAAAGAGCGTGTCAAAAGCCTTAAGAACAATTACTTTGTTTGTGCTGCTCTGAATTGAATCCATAGTTAGTCCTCCATTGATACTGCGTGGTGAAGTGAAGAGGCGCTGTTGACCGCGTCTATGATGCGATGCATGGCCACGGCATCGGAAAAGCTCCGCGCATGGCTTGTCCCAGAGACACGGTCCGTTGCGAACGCTGCATAGAGCTGTGCGAGATCCTGCACGCTCACGTCCAGAGAAGAATCAGGGATCGTGTGGTAACGCTCTGGGGTTGGGAGCACATGCCACTCGCCATCGTCGCCCTGGGAACCTTCGATCAGGTTGTCTTGCTTCGTTCCAAACGACTTGTTATTCGTGATCCTCAAGTCCCCGCTCGTCCCGGTGATTTCAATTTGCAATCCAGATTGACGCAGCTTGCCGCCTTCGATCTGTACCTCGAACAGAGACCCATCTTTCAATGTGCCGATCACCATCACGCAATCGGGTGTCTTATTGGGGAATGACTGACCAGTCCTGCTCAGAGTCAATTCTGCAAACTGAGTCGCTACGATGGAACTTAGGGTGTGCGGCTCGCCGACAGCATGAAACAACATGTCCATGAAATGCCCTCCATAGATGGAGAGCACGTGAGAGAAGTTCTTCTTATCGACCGTCCACTCGAGACCTGCTGATCGTGTCGGGCCGAAAGAAGCCATGCTGACATGCATCCTGACCGATCTGAGTTGACCCACATACCCGTCTGCAATAAGGTCCCGGAGGTACTGCGCACTTGCTCCCAGAGTTCTCTGTAATCCTACAACATGGCGAATGCCAGCGGCCCTAGCCATCGACAACAACTCTTCCGAGTCGCTGGTGCTAGTGGTTAATGGCCACTCACAATAGACATCCTTGCCAGCCGAGATTGCTGCCTTTACTGCAAGTACGTGTTCAAAAGCCGGCGAGAGGACGACGACTAGATCTACGTCCGAAAGGCCAGTCAACTCGTCTACGCTATCGACGGCCTGTTCGATTCCGAATGCGTTTGCTGTCTCCTTTGCCTTCGACCTGCTTCGACTGGACACCGCAACGATGTTGTATTCGGGAATCAGTCGTAGCGCGGGGATGTGTCCATACCTTCCCCAGTTCCCGACGCCTACCAGCCCTACTCCGATTGTTTTCATCTTCCACCCCTCGATTCCTAGTCCAGCTTTACTGTCCTCAGGGCTCAATACTGAAAACGTGCAGCGTGCTTCATCACGAATTGAGCAATCGTTTTCGGCTGCCGTCCCGTGATGGCATGAAAGTTGTCGAAGATCTCGTCCGCGCGAATATCCTTGCCGTTGGTCAAGTCGGTATAGCTGTCGAAGACGCACTTCATGTACGCAGGTTCAGCTCCAGCGGCCAGAACGTTACGCAAGAAGTCTGCGGGTGGTTGAGGCTCGTAAGAGAAAGGCTGTTCGAGCGCGTTGGTAAAGGCTTCCGCGAGCTCATAGTAGGTCTTTGCCTCGTATCCCAGGCGGTGGGTGCGGCCCGCGTGGGTGCTCGGATCAAGCAAGCAGGCGGCAGCGACTGCTGCTACATCCTCACAGTCAACCCAGCTGAGCCTTGCGGCGCCGACGTAATGCTTGATAACTCCACTCTTGACATAGCTCTCCCCGCCGTAACCGAGCAGGTTCTGCATGAAGATCTCGGGTCGCAGATGAGTGAATCGGATACCGGACCACTCGATGTAGCGTTCAATGAACTGGTGCCAGCCATAATGCGCAACGCGCGTGTCATCGTCCCCGCATGCACCCAGGTGAACAATATGCCTTACACCGGCTCGCTTTGCGACGTTCACGAGGTCTTTACTCTGCCGCAGCATGTCGACGGTGTAGCCTGTGGCCATAAAGACGCTGTCGACGCCGTCAAGGGCAGGCGCCAAGGTCTCAATTTTGTCGAGATTCAAATGGACAACGGGCACGCCCAGTTGGCCAGCCTTGTCGACGTCACGTGCAGCCGCAACAACTTCGATGTTTGCGTCCTTTACGAGCTCGGAAACGACGGCTCCCCCCACCTGGCCGGTCGCTCCCATGACGAGAATGCGTGCTTTGTTTGACATCGGTTTCTCTCCGGCATGGCCGCTCACTGCCGGCCACGCCCGACTCTTTATGCACTAGATACGTTGGGCGGGACGACACCCGCGAAGCTGTATACGCTTCGCAGCAGACCGATCAGACCGTTAGGTCGTTACTGTTTCGGCAGCGAGAGCGATGATGTCTGCGACTTCTTGCGGATGCGACATGAATGGGCAGTGGCTTGATGCGACTGACCGGACCGTAGCGTTCATTCGCTTCGCCAGGAACTCCTGTGCAGGAGGAGGAATCATCTGATCGTCCGTGCACGTGAGATACCAGGAAGGGATCGTCTTCCAGGCAGGAGTGCTTTCTTGGCCGGCAAAAGCCGCGAAGGCGAGAGGCTTTTGTACTGCTGCCATAATCGCCGCTTCGTCATCTGTGGCCCCGCCGGCAAAGGATTTATGGAACTTCTCTCGATTGATCCAGAGAAATCCTTGGTCGTCTGGTTCGATGGCTGCGGAGCCTGGCGAAGGTGGACCCTGTTTGCTGAGGGACTCAAGGCTTTCTCCCTCATCGAGACCAAAGGCGGTGATATAAACAAGCGCCTTTACCTGTGGCGTGGCAGTTGCAGCTCCGGTAATCACTGCACCGCCATAGGAATGACCCACCAGGACAGTGGGGCCGGTGTTTGCTGACAGAAGTCGGCGAGTGACCTCGACGTCATCCGCAAGAGACTTCAATGGAATCTGCGCCGCTGCTACGTTGTAGCCCTTGGCCTGAAGCCGAAGAATGACCTTGCTCCAGCATGAGCCATCAGCCCAAGCGCCGTGTACCAGCATGATGTTTACACTTTTACTCATAGGAATCTCCAATTTCGGGGTGATGGCGATTTCGTGCCGTTGATTGGTTACGCCGAAAGAACAGCGTCGTAGACCGGGTAATCGGTGTACCCGCGTTCGTTAAAGGTGTAAAAGGTTCCGCGGTCGTATGCGGAAAGTAGCAGGCCCTCGCGTATGCGAATCGGAAGATCCGGATTAGACACGAAGTGACGCCCGAACGCGACCGCGTCTACCGTTCCATCTGCCACGATCTGTTCGGCACTGGCCGGTTCGAATCCTCCCGCTGCAATCAGCTTCCCATTGAAAATGTGGCGCAATTTCTCAGAGGCGACAGGTCCCTGTCCATCATGGATAAGGTCACTGCCTCCAATGCGCGGCTCGATGATATGGAGATAGGCAAGCCCATAGTCGTTCAGCTTCTCTGCGAGGGATGAGAACAGCGCATCGGGGTTGCTGTCTGACATGCCGTTCCATGTCCCTTTCGGACCCAGACGCACTGCGACACGGTCTGCTCCCCAAACTGAAATCAAGGCGGTGAGAATCTGGAATAGAAAGCGACTTCGATTCTCTATCGATCCACCGTACTCGTCCGTTCGCTTGTTACTGCCATCCTGCAAGAACTGATCAACAAGATATCCATTCGCGGCGTGTAGTTCGACGCCGTCGAAGCCTGCATCCAGTGCCCGCTCTGCTGCTCTGCGGTAGTCTTGAACAATTGCACCTATTTCTGCCACCAAAAGCGCCCTGTGAGGCGACGGCTGCACCCAACCGCCTGGGATCGACACCAGATGACTCGGGTGCTGCCAGTACCCGGAGTCGACCGAAGCTGATACCGGAGTCGCGCCGCCTGTCATGGCCGTGTGAGATGAGCGTCCGGTATGCCACAACTGTGCGAACATGTGGCAGCCTTTAGCTTT
>JBEKGF010000149.1:0-4667 GCA_050012935.1 Edaphobacter sp.
GCCGCTCGATGGTCCGGTTTGCGAGGTGGTCAGCATGGCCAAGCGCGATCTCAAAGCCGGTGAGCAACTGGATGGTGTTGGCGGCTTCTGCACCTACGGTCTTATAGATAATCGCCGTACCGCTCGCAAGATGAACGCGTTGCCCATCGGCCTATCCGAGGGCTGCATCTTACGCCGCGACGTTTCCAAAGATGCCGTGATCAGCTTCGAAGATATCGAAGAGCTGCCGCAGGGTGTCGCGTGGGATCTCTGGCAGGAACAAAACGCCCGTTGGCCTGTGACTGGGGCTCCGGCTCCTGCGCAGAACCGTGAACTCACCGTGAGTGCTGGATGAACCTAAACCGTTCCTTTTGGAAGGGCCGTCGCGTTTTCCTCACGGGACACACGGGGTTCAAGGGCAGTTGGCTTTCTCTCTGGCTCCATTCACTCGACGCCGAGGTCACCGGGTATGCGCTCGATCCGCCGACCGAGCCGAACCTTTTCACGCAGGCGCGGGTCGAGGGATGTCTCCACTCCCTTCGCGGAGACATCCGCGACTATCCGGCTCTGAAAAAGGCCATCGCCGAATGCCGCCCGGAAGTCATTCTGCACATGGCCGCGCAATCGGTCGTCCGAACTAGCTATGAGAATCCGATTGAAAATTACGAGACTAACGTCATGGGAACCGTCCATGTTCTTGAAGCAGCTCGCCAACTTGGCACGCCATGCGTGATCGTCAACGTCACCAGCGACAAGTGCTACGAAAACCGCGAGTGGATGTGGGGATATCGCGAAAATGAAACCATGGGCGGCAAAGATCCATACTCCAACTCCAAGGCATGTGCTGAACTCGTGACCTCCGCCTACCGCGATTCGTTCTTTCCGCCGGAAAACATAGAAAAACACGGCGTAGCCATTGGCAGCGCGCGTGCAGGCAATGCAATTGGTGGTGGTGATTGGACTGCACATCAGCTCATTCCCGATCTCATCCGCGCCTTCATGGCCGGCGAACCCTGTCAGATTCGTAATCCGGCCTCTTACCGGCCCTGGCAGTTCACCCTCGAGGCGCTGCGCGGTTATCTGATGCTCGCCGAGCGCCTAAGCAAGGATGCATCGACATTCGCAACCGGCTGGAACTTCGGCCCCGTCGATTCAGATGTCCAGCCTGTCTCCTGGATCGCGGACACGCTCGTCCGCCTCTGGGGACATGGCGCCTCATGGAAGCTTGACGGGCGGGCCAATCCGCATGAGGCCCGTGCACTTAAGCTCGACGCCACCAAAGCAGGTGCACTCCTTCACTGGCGTCCGGCGTTACCCTTGGCTGAGGCACTGGGTTGGATCGTCGAGTGGTACCGGGGACTCGAGCAAGGAGGCAACATGCGCAATCTCACGCTTGCTCAGATTCATCGTTACGAAGCGCTCATCGGCATGGAAAAGCCATAAGCCCGCAGTCTCTTATTTGAAGTTCTGTTACGTTTAGTACACACATAAAACCACATCGGAGAAACTGACTCATGTCTACCCCTAACATCGTGGTTATTGGCACAGGAATGGGAGCTTTCGGAGCCGCCCATTCCCTGCATCAGGAGGGTATTGCTCCAGTGATGTACGACAAGAACGGCTACTACGGCGGCCACACTATGTCGTTCCGATATGACAGCGGATTCCTTTTTGATGTCGGCCCCCATATCTCCTTTACCAAGGACACGCGCATACAAGAGCTGCTTGCCGACAGCGTCGGCGGCCGCTATGAGACGCTGCAGATCAATCTGAACAACTACTGGCGCGGCTACTGGCCCACGCACCCTGTCCAGCTGCACATGCACGGGCTGCCCGAAGACGTCATCATCAAGGTCATCAGTGACTTTGTCGAAGAGCGTTCCGCGCCCGAGAGACCGATCCGGAACTACGAAGACTGGCTCTACTCCAGCTTCGGCAAGACATTCGCCGAGTCGTTCCCGATGCAGTATACCCGCAAGTATCACACCACCACCGCGGCGAACATGAGCACTGACTGGCTCGGCCCCCGCATCTACCGGCCCAGCCTCGAAGAGGTGCTACGCGGCGCGCTCTCCGCATCAGCACCGCAGGTGCATTACATCACTCACTTTCGCTATCCAAGCGACGGCGGCTTCCGTCTCTATCTGAACAAATTTGTCCCGATGGGCAATATCAAACTTGAACACGAGCTCACCTCCATCGATCCCCGGACTCGCCAACTCACGTTTTCCAACGGGCTTGTAACCAAGTACGATTCGCTCATCTCCTCCGTGCCTTTGCCCGATATGATTCGTATGATTCAGGGTGTTCCCGAGGATGTCGCCGAAGCGTCCCGCAAACTCGCATGTTCCACCTGCGTGCTCGTTAACATTGGAATCAACCGAGCTGATATTTCAAATGCACACATGACCTACTTCTATGACGAAGACATCTGCTTCACGCGTTTGAGCTTCCCGCATATGCTCTCTTCGCGTAATGCGCCTCCGGGAACCGGCAACATCCAGGCGGAGGTCTACTTCTCCGAGAAGTACAAGCCCTTCACCGGAAAGGCCGAGGACTGGATCGACCCCGTCATCCGAGACCTGAAAAAGGTAGGCATGGTCCGCGAAGAGGACGAGATCCTCTGCAGGCAGGCGATCTTCCTGCGATATGCGAACATCATCTTCGATCTTGAGCGAAAGGACGCCCTTGCCACAGTTCACGGCTATCTGGATGACATCGGCATCGCCTACTGCGGTCGCTATGGCGACTGGGGCTATATGTGGACCGACGAGAGTTTCATCAGCGGCGAACGCGCCGCAGAAAAAGCTCTCTCCGCCGTCGCCAGCACCACATAACTTACCGATTTACTGATATCGATGATCAATCTAAACCTAGATGCAAAAAAGGGGAGGCCGCTCGATATACTTTGTCTGGGTGCCCACTCCGATGATATTGAAATTGGCTGTGGCGGGACCATCCTCCGACTGATCGAGGAATATCCGGAGGCCCGCTTTCACTGGGCGGTTTTTAGCGCGCGTGGTGTGCGTAAAGCCGAGGCCGAATGCGCCGCCGAACTATTCGTGGGACATGATCGCCTCGCGAGCCTCGTTCTGAAGGAATTCCCCGACGGCTTCCTTCCGTACATCGGCGCAGACGTCAAAGCCATCTTCGAGGAACTCAAGGGAGCCATTAATCCCGACCTGATCTTTACGCATCAGCCGCACGATGCTCATCAGGATCACCGCCTGGTGTGCGAACTGACATGGAACACGTTTCGCAACCACTTCGTCCTCGAGTACGAGATTCCCAAATACGACAGCGATTTCGGACGTCCTTCACTCTTCTTCCCCGTCAAGCGGGAGCAGTGTCAGGCGAAAATCCGATACCTGATGGAGGCTTTCGGATCGCAGCGCAGCAAACCCTGGTTTCAAGAGTCCACGTTCGAGGGGCTGATGCGCCTCCGCGGTATGGAATGTAATGCGCCGAGCGGTTACGCGGAAGCGTTCTACTGCCGGAAGGCAGTCCTTTGAAAGGTTTGCTGTTGACACGTTGGCGTTGCACGATCTTCCGCGTCTCAGACATGCCGCGCTCGTCATGGAGTCGAGGGTGCGATGTGCACGATCGATGTCAGCCAGTGCTGCCGAACGATACTCGCGTATTCTTTCGGGCACCTCTCACTCAACGCCTCTCGCGATCTGTTCGACTTCGCCAATCCTGGTGAAAGCTTGGCGGGTCGCCGGAAGAAGCGTCCTGCCAACTCCACTTTCAAAACAATTAGAGATGACGATGACCGAGCACATCATGTAGGTCACAGGCTATGCGTTCGCCTTGGTCAGCTTGGCGCAATGCTCCTCGACCTCTTCCTGGCGAGTCGAAGTTTTGCCTTCGATCGAACCTTCTGTGATTTAAGCGGCTCTAGCGAGCGTTATCCTGACCGCCATCAGTCGCACTGAAAGAAGAAAATCCGAAATACTTCCAACTGCTATCGCGATTATCGTAAAATCCGATGCCCGGATTTCCTAAAATCCAAGGTCCAAACGCTCCAAATCCCCCTCCGGCAGCTCCGGTGTCTGTGGCCTGAAGAATCTGTACGCCATCCTTATACAGAGTGATTACTGTCGGATTGTTGCCGGTTGCCGTAGCTTTGATAACGTCGCCATCGACAAGGAAGATGGTGCTCTTCCCCGTCTCGAAGTTCCAATAACTACCATTGGGACCATTCCAGCGCGCGATGTGACAATACTGGTTGTCTGGCATCACGCTGCAATAGGCTTCATATCCAGTAATACTCCTGGGAGAAATCGTTGTCCTGAGCCTCAACTCAACTTCATGGCAACAATGCCCTGTCGGCGTCTTCTTGATCCTAACCGTAGCCGCAACTGTCTGAGTCGGTTTCCACCCGCCTGTAAGAATTGCAGTCGGATCTCCGTACTCAGTAGGTTCGTCGACGCCGTAAGCGAAGCTGGAAGAAGTTTGCACGTCGCCCCACAATCGCCCTCCTCTCCATATGCTTCCTCCTGCCCGGATACTAGCTCCGGCGTCACTTCCTCCAACCCATTTACCTCTTTCGTCGATCGGCTTCTCTATTCGTGGAAATACGGTGTTGTATGAGTGATTGCCTGTGGCATTCTGCGTACCCGCTGTGCCGGGATCGTCAGCAACCCCTCCATACTTCCAGCATCCGCTTAGCAGAAATGTAATGCAGA
>JBEKGF010000150.1:0-4463 GCA_050012935.1 Edaphobacter sp.
CAGCGCGGTGAACCCGGCGACGTCGTTCTCGGTTGCCACGCACAATTCATCCCGGGCTTATTTCAGTACCAGCTCACCGGCTTGGTCACCGCACCCAGCGGCGACGAGGCCTACGGGCTCACCACCGGCCGCGTCACCTTCGACATCAACAATCACTTCGAGCGCACCTTCGGCCGCATCACCCCAAACCTGGAAATCGGTGCCGGCGACTCCAGCACGCTGGTCAATCGCACCGTCACCAAGAACTACACTTCGCTCGGCCCGCTCGCCCACTTTCAGGTCGGCCTTGGTTTCGATCTCTTCCTCGGAATGTCTTTTGAAAGTGACGCCTACGAGCAGCTCCCCTTCGGCAACCAGAAGATCTACGGCCCCTCACGCAACGGCAAGGCCACCGTCGTCATCGGCCACGGCGTCACAGAAGACAATGGCTTCACCAACACCCTCGATATTCCTTTCGGCGGACACTTCACCCTCTCCGGCTACTACAGCCGCAGCCTCCGCATCCACACCGACACCACAGCCGTCGGCATCACTTACGTAATACGCTCGCTGCCTCCCACCGAAAACGACCCCCTGGACGATCTCTTCCGCTGACCCTCCCATCGATCCTGTCGCAAAAACGAAAGAGCAGCCCCCGAAGGAACTGCTCTCCTCGCAAAACACGAATCTACTTCTGGCTAGCCGGCGGCACAATTCCATTCATCCGCAGATACTCCACCAGTTGCCCATAGTGGTCGCACATATGCGCAATCGCGAACGCCGCCACGCTTGTCTTCGTCTGATCGCCCCTCACCGAAGCAAACGCGTCCGCCGCCGTCAATGTCGCCAACTGCTTATGCGCATAGGCGAACGACCCCGCCAGCGCCTTCACCGTATCTTCCTTCGACGTCAACCCTCCCATCGCCTTCACATCCACATCCGGTTTCGCGCCACCCAATGCGGTGAAGAAGGAATAGTTCGCCTGTGCGATATGCGACACCGTCTGCCCAAAGGTGTTCACGGCCTTGGGTGACTGGAAATCGACCTTCTGCGACGCCGCAAAGATCGCCTGGCTCGGCGCAAAGCTGTACTTATCCGCCGGCATTGCCTTGACTGCTCCCATAATCTCTTCTTCGTAGAGCGACAGCAGGACATCCAACGACTTCCCTGGCTCAATGATCGTCCCGGCTGGAACCTTTGGGGCCGGCTGCCCCATCTGCGCCCTCGCACTCGTCAAACAACACGCCAACGCCAACATCACAACCATCCGCTTCATCATCTTCATTCTCCAATCAAGTTGTCTCTCGGGAATCCTGCAGCATAAAACTGCACATTCGGGCCAAGCCTACCAGATCGATCGCTCTCTTAGCATTAGCGCCGCCTCGAAAATTCAGCTTTTCTAATCTTCGGCTCGCAACTCTTGTTGCCTGCGCTCCGTCTCCTGATATAACTCAACAACCCCCTAAGGAGTCTCCTCGCATGAAGCTGCGAATATTGCCTCTCTCGTTGTGCCTGCTCGCCGTCATTCCCGCCTTCTCCCAGCCCAACGGAGCGCCCCGCAGCAACATCACCACTCCCAGGCAGCAATTCGGTCATGACATCGGCGACGACTACCAGCTCGTCAACTATACCCAGGAGACCGAATACCTCCAGAAGCTAGCCAAAGAGTCCGACCGCATGAAGCTCGTCGACATCGGCCTGACCGCCGAGGGCCGTCATCAATACATGGCCATCATCTCCTCACCCGAAAACATGAAGAACCTCGAGCACTACCGCGAGATCAGCCAGAAGCTCGCCCTCGCCAAAGGCCTCACCGACGACCAGGCCAAGGCTCTCTCCGAAGAGGGCCGCGCCATCGTCTGGATCGACGGCGGCCTGCACGCCTCTGAAACCGTCGGCGCACAGCAGCTCGTCGAGACTATCTACGAGCTCAACGCCAAGACCGACGCCGAGACCCTCCGCTTCCTCCACGACGACATCGCCCTCTGCACCTTCGCCAATCCCGACGGCATGGAGCTCGTCTCCAACTGGTACATGCGCAATCCGGACGCCACCAAGCGCTCGCTCGAAGGTGTGCCCCGGCTCTGGCAGAAGTACATCGGCCACGACGACAACCGCGACTTCTTCGCCAGCAACCAGGCTGAGAGCACCAACGTCAACCGCATCCTCAGCCGCGTCTGGTACCCGCAGATCGTCTACAACCATCACCAGGCCGGCCCCGCAGGCACTGTCATCTTCATGCCGCCCTTCCGCGACCCCAACAGCTACTTCTACGATCCTCTCGTCGTCCTCGGCATCGAAGCCGTCGGCACCTCCATGCACCAACGCCTGGTCGAAGAGAACAAGCCCGGCTCCACCTCACGCAGCGGCGCGCCTTACTCCACCTGGTTCAATGGCAGCCTTCGCACCGTCTCTTACTTCCACAACCAGATCGGCCTGCTGACCGAAATCATCGGCAACCCCACGCCCGAGCCTCTCCCTCTGCTCGCCAGCCAGCAGCTTCCGCGCAACGACCTTGTCGATCCCATCAAGCCGCAACTCTGGCACTACGCCACATCCATCGCCTACGAGCAGACCAACAACCGCGCCGTCCTCGACTACGCCTCCCGCGAGCGCTCTCATCTGCTCTACAACTTCTACCTCATGGGCAAAGACTCCGTTCAGAACGGCAGCGAAGACCACTGGACCGTCACGCCAAAGCGCATCACAGCGCTCGAAGCCGCAGCCGAGAAGACAGGCGCAACCGTCAATCGCGGCGCTGTGCTCTCGCCTGACTCAGGCAACGCCGCCGGGCCGCGTACCCAGGGCATCCCTGCCGATCTCTACGACAAGGTGCTCCACGATCCCATGTTGAAGGACGCGCGCGGCTACGTCATCTCCGCCGACCAACCCGACTTCCCCACCGCTACCAAGTTCGTCAACAGCCTCATGAAGACCGGAGTCGAGGTCCAGCAAGCTAGCTCCGACTTCGACGTCAACGGCAAGCACTATCCCGCAGGCTCCTACGTCGTCCTCGCCGCGCAAGCCTTCCGCCCGCAGGTCCTCGACATGTTCGAGCCACAGGACCACCCCAACGACTTCCCCTACCCCGGCGGCCCACCCAACCGGCCCTATGACACCACCGGATGGACCCTTGCCTTCCAGATGGGCGTCCACTTCGATCGCTACACCGAACCCTTCACTGGTCCGTTCGCACCCATCAAAACCGATCTCGCCATCCCTGTCCCCGGCACCATCACAGGCGTCAGCGGTACACCAGCCGGCTACCTCGTCAGCCACGAGTACAACGACTCCTACACCCTCACCAACCGTCTCCTCAAAGCCAACCAGCCCGTCTACTGGCTGAAGACCGCCACCAGCGCCGCCGTTAATGGGAACGCCAAGCAGCTTCCCGCCGGCGCTCTCTGGCTGCCCTACTCAGCAGAAACGCAGCAGATCCTCACGACCGCAACCAAATCGCTCGGCATCAGCGCCACCGCCGTCGCACAGGCGCCTGCCACTGAGGCCATCCAACTCCACTCCGTTCGCATCGGCCTCGCCGACGTCTACGGTGGCTCCATGCCCTCAGGTTGGATCCGCTGGCTCTTCGATCAGTTCGAGTTCCCCTTCACCGTCGTCTATCCGCAAGAGCTAGACGCCGGCAATCTCAACGCCAAATATGACGTGCTCGTCTTCGCCGACGGCATCATCCGCTCGCCCCGCCCCGGCGGTCGCGGCGGCGGTGGTGGTGGCGGCGGCTTCGGCCGCGACCTGAAGCCTGAGGATATCCCCGCCGAGTTCCGCTCCTGGATGGGTCAGATCACTCCCACCAAAACCATCCCGCAACTTGAGGCCTTCGCCTCGAACGGTGGCACCGTGCTGGCCATTGGCACCTCCACCTCCATCGCCTCGTATCTCAAGCTCCCGGTCGTGAACGCGCCGATGGAGATGGTCAAAGGCCAACTCCAGCCCGTCCCACCCGAGCGCTTCTACATCCCCGGCTCACTCCTCAAGGCGCACGTCGACACGACCGACCCCATCGCATACGGAGTAGCCCCCAACGTCATCGTCGACTTCGACTCCAGCCCAGCCTTCACGCTCGATCCACAAGCCTCGCTCTCCGGCCTTCATGCCGTCGCGTGGTATGACGACGACAACCTCCTCGCTAGCGGCTGGGCCTGGGGCCAAAACTACATCAACCACACCACCGCCATCGCCGCCACTCCTGTAGGCAAAGGCAAAGTGGTCCTCTACGGCCCTGAAGTCACCTTCCGAGGCCAACCCCACGCCACCTTCAAATTCCTCTTCAACGGAATCCTCGACGGCCCCTCAACCCCAACCACCCTGAAATAGAACATCACGCTTCATCAAGAAAGGGAGATTCTTTGGCATCTCCCTTTCTTTTTGTTTGTCATGGCATCTCCCCTTCTTTTTGTTTGTCATTCTGAGCGAAGCGAAGAACCCCCGCATTTGCATTTGCACTTGCACTTGCACTTGCACTTGCA
>JBEKGF010000151.1:0-4459 GCA_050012935.1 Edaphobacter sp.
TGATGTTGGAACAATCGACCTTCTGGCCGGAGGAACACCTTGCCAGTCTTTCTCCGTCGCCGGTAAGCGAGCGGGACTGGATGATCCGCGTGGCAACCTCACCATCGAGTTTGCTCAACTTGCTGGCCGACTCAGGCCCCTATGGCTGGTGTGGGAGAACGTCCCCGGCGTCCTGTCGATCGACGACGGACGGACGTTTGGAGCCTTTCTCGGGATGCTGGTCGAACTCGGGTATGGGGTCGCCTACCGAGTTCTTAACGCTCAACATTTCGGAGTACCCCAGCGACGGCGTCGCGTCTTCGTTGTCGGACATCTTGGAGACTGGAGAGCTGCCGCAGCGGTACTACTTGAGCGGCACAGCCTGTCGGGGTATCCTCCGCCGCGCCGAGAAGCGCGGCAAGGACCTGCCGGAGGCGTTGAGGTCGGCCCTGCTGGCGGTCGCTTCACAGACACAGCGCCCACCATCGACGCGGGATGCAAGGATGGTTTCGTCCGCAATCAATTAGGCGCCGGAGTCCTGTCATCGACCGATGAACTGTCTCATTGCCTGAATGCCGGAGGCATGGGCAGGCAGGACTTTGAAAGCGAGACGCTGATCGCTCATGCGCTCTCCGCCGACGGCTTCGACGCGAGCGAAGACGGCACCGGGCGTGGAACGCCCGTTGTGCCGGTCGCTATCTGCACAGCGCATACGCAGTCCAATGGCAGCGGCTTCTCTGATGATGTTGCTCACACTCTGGAGAGCGGAAGCGCTCAGGCTGTCGCCTTCTCACAGAACCTTCGCAACGAGGTGCGGCTATATGGCGGAGATGGCGAAACGGTTGGTGCTCTGGCTGCACAGCCGGGGACTAAACAGCAATCCTACGTCGCCTTTTCCGCGAAAGATTCCGGCGCCGACGCGAGTGACGTTGCGCCGACGCTGCGCGGCATGGGGCATGACGGAAGCCATGCTAACGGTGGCGGCCAGGTAGCGATTGCATTCGCCCAGAACCAGGAGGGGGATCTTCGGAGCGGTGAGGTCATGCACTCGCTGGGTACCAATGCCAACGCTACTAGTCGTAATGCGCCGACCGTCGCCTTCACCCTTCATGGAAGCGATGGGACGGCAAGCGCAGCCTCATCCACCGAAGTTGCAGGAAGCCTCCGCACGCGCGCTCCCGGAAGCATCGAGAATAGTTCGACAACTGCTGTACTTCAGGAGCAGTCCGTCGCATGGTCGGGAGAACTCACCGCATCGACCGACATAGCGGGTACCCTTCAGCGCGGCGGCGAGGGCGGACGGGTCGATGGCGTGATGACGCCTCAGATGGCCGTGCGGCGATTGACTCCGCGCGAGTGCGAGCGGTTGCAGGGGTTCCCCGACGATTACACCCTGGTCGAGTATCGCGGGAAGCTCGCCTCCGATGGCCCGCGTTACAAGGCTCTCGGCAACTCAATGGCTGTCCCGGTCATGCGCTGGATCGGCGAGCGCATCGCAGCCGTTGATGCCATCCTTCGTGATAGTTCCGGCGACGGGAGGGTCCGATGAGCCACCTGGCATCCATGCGGACACTGACACGCACCTCCCAATCGCGACGAGAAGCAGGTCTCCTTCCTGCCCTTGTCTCCCCCGGTCTGGAGCTGTGCATCTCGCCTTCAACTCCGTCGCCCAAAGACAGGTCCTTCGCATGGAGGGGTGCGGAGAAATCTGTAAGGCCATTCGGTGCGGTTCCCCCGCAGCCTGCTTTGATAGCCGGACCCAACGGCCAGCGATCGCGGAGGTTCTTCGGTGGTCTGGTTGCGACGGCATCCTTATATAGACGCCCTTCAGACAAGTGTTTCCATAGAGCGCCATCTTTCCCGTATTTTCCCTGCTCACCCTCGGTCACTCGCTTCAGTGCTTATCCCGCGCCCTGCGGCACGGCGCTCCTTGCTTTTTCGGCTTTCAGAAAATCTTTTCGACTACCTCCCGCAAAGAGCGCGGAAAGAAAAGATTTCCCGAACCTTCCGAAAATGCGTCGCTGGGCCTTGGGAGCGGGGCACCTCGCTTAATGAGTGTCCCGAGGGCAATCCGGGCAAATACAAACAGGAGAAAAACGATGGAACTCTATACCAACGACGTGAAATTGAAAGGCTATATCGGCAAAAACGCCGAGAGCTTCGCAACCAAAAACCAGACCACCCTTGTGAGATTCTCGCTGGCAGTCAAGTCCGGCTACAAGGACAAGCAGACCCAGCAGTGGGTGAACCGCACCGAATGGCCCCGCATCGTCGCCTTCGGCAAGCCCGCCGATTACGCGAAGGACCTGAAGAAGGGCGACTACGTCGAGATCGTCGGTGAGTTGCACAGCACCGAGCGCGAGGTCGAGATCCTCAAGGACAAGAAGAAGACCAAGATCAAGATCCGCGATTGGGAGGTACGCGCCAGCATCGTCAGGAAGCTGGCGAAGCCCGAGAGCTCACGCGAGGACAACCTCGACGCCGAGCCGATCACGGAGGACGACGCGGCTTAGGCCGCGTTGTCCTCCCTCGGGAGGTGACCTATGCAGATCTTTGAGAACACCGTAAAAGTTAGAGGCTTTCTCGGCCAAAACGCCGAAGCTCCCTCATCCGACCACATCCAGAACGATTCGTTCGCTGTTCTGCTGCTGGCAACGGTTTCCGGTGTGTGGGATCTCGGAGCCAACGACTGGCATCCGCGCACCGACTGGCATCGCATCATCTGCCCCGGACCGTTCTTCTGCGGCATGGTTCGCGGGATGCGGCGCGGCGACTACCTGGAAGTTGAAGGCGAGCTGCGCAATCAGGACCAGTCCCGGACCGTCGTGGTTGCTGGCGAGTCCCACTCGGTCAGCAAATCCAACTACGCCGTCCATGCTGTTCGCATTCAGCGGCTGGATCGGCCCGACGCACTGGTCGATTTCGGTGAGGACGGCTAACACTGCCCTCTTACTTTCGCGGAGAGGCTAACGCCTCTCCGCTTTTCTTCTGACAGTGCCGCGATCGTATCGCGGCGGAAAGGACATCCATGATCGCCAACGCCGTCTTTGTCGCCACGCTGATCTTTCTCGCGCTCGGCTTCTGGTTGAGCAATGAGCTGCGCTTCCTCACTCCGTGGCGCAGCTTCATCCTGCACCACGACCTTCAGAGCATCGCGCTTTACTGCGCTCTGCTCTTCACCAACATACTTGGGCTCACCGTCTGGATCGAGCGCAAGTTCTTCCTGCGCGATACGGGCCGCAAGCTCCGCCATCTCGATCAGGAGATACACACCGGCCAGAGCGAACTGTCCGACGAAATCCTCGCGCAGTTCGGCGATGAGGAGGAGCGCTAGGCGATGCCAAACGAAGATCAGTACATGGAGCGTACCCCGGACCTCGTGGGCAAGATCCGCGCGATGCGCGAAGCTGCCGAGAAAGAGATGAACCGCTTCACCCGCGTGGCCGACTATGACATTCGTCGCGTCGTCGGCCAGAAGCCAAAGGCGCCGCCGGTTTCTATCGAAACCGTCCCGCCTGCTCCTGCCGTGGAGCGACCGAAGAGGTCTGCCGCAAAATCCTCGACTACACAGACATCGATCGAGTTTGCGCCCGCTCCTGCGGAGCAGAGCGATGACAGCGAGGGCGAATGAGACTGAATATTCCCCAGGATGTTCCCCGGCGCCGCGAGATTGCGCCGGATAATCATTCGTCATCGGATAGCAGAAAGACTTCGGCTGTTATGCCAGAGACGCCGGTTCAGCAACGTTTGGACTCTCTGCGGGAACGCGCCGACCATCGCCACCCTTATCATCCGCGACCCCGCGTGGAACATGGCGCCGCTTCGCGCGCCGTTCCGCGGGAGCCACGCGCACGGACCGTAGACCCCGAGGACACACGCCGCGCACGTCGTGTGCCTCATGAGGTCATCGGTCTTGAGCTGCGTGCGGAAGAAAAGAAGCTGCTCACGGAGGTAGGACGGTTCCGGGTGGTCCGGGTCGAGGACCTGAACCAGACGATCTACGATGGTAAGTCGCGGAAGCTGGAGAACGATCTTAGCTACCTCCGCGACAAGGGACTCGTAGAAACGCAGCGCGTCAACCCAACTACATCATCAACGAACTGCTGCGTTTCGCGTTGACGCAGGAAGAGGACTTCCAGAAGTACAAGGTCAGCTCTGCCGCGACCGCTGCGCGGGCTGCCACTACTTCAAAGCCCGCGCCGACGACCATCAAGCCTGTATCCGAACCGGCTGCAAAGCCGGACCCAACAATATCGAGCACAGCGGCCCACGCATAAAGGAGGTATACCCATCGTGCGCCAGAACCCGCATCTTCAAAAACTCATCCGGCCTCTAGTCGAGTATCGCTTCCTACTCTCGTTGGGGGGTAGCGCGGCCTGCGGCATCGTCCTCAACAGCATCTTTCCGATCGACACAGCCAACCGATTGCTCCGCCTGATTGCGCTGGAGCGGCCTGCGGTATTTCACTCCGTTGTCTGGA
>JBEKGF010000152.1:0-4455 GCA_050012935.1 Edaphobacter sp.
ATGATCGTATAATAAGCTATTGAAAATGAGCAAGATAGTGACAACTCCCCGGGCTGCGATTACTTCCCGCCGCACTCTTCACTCTCGATAAGCAACAGCCGTCTTTGTCGTCTCATGTTTACACATATTATTCCCCAAGTGCGTCACCAGTCGAAAACCACGCCATGCGTGCTGGACATTTCTCTTCGCTCTATTTATGTTGAGGTGGATGAGAGCGTCCGAGCGTACCCAGGCGGATTCAGTCGAGGCGATCGTGGCGACGATGGCGAAGATCTCCTCGTCGGGTTTGTCGGTCGGCGAATACTTTCGGAGATGTAGTGTGCCCTTTAGCCAAGCCCAATACTTCCGGTATAAGAGGCGCATGGCGAAAGACGGGGCGGCCGGTCTGGAAGATGGGCGGAGCCTGGGTAACAATCGCAAACTCACTCCCGAGGCAGAGGCATATCTGCGCGGGGTGCACGAGCATCGCCCGGAAATGAGCCTGGGGGATCTCGGTCGAGCCCTGAAAAACGCGATGGGTATGGAAGTGGACTGTTCTACCTTGAGTCGGTTTTTTCAGCGTGTGGGTGAGCCGGTGGTATGGCCGCGCCCGCAGGAGCCGGAACGGATCACCACCTCTGGTGGCGGTTTCGAAATTCTTGCGGCGCTCGCCATACATCTGGGCTTTGTTGAGCATACAGCCGAGGTAATCGGTGATGCAGTGCGCCGCTTCCGGCGTACTGCCGCCTACCGGGACCAGCGCACCAGTAAGGATCGGCAAGGCCGCGAGGCCGGCCGATTCACCGCCGGCTATAACCAGCGTCAAGACGTGCGCGAGAAGCGTTTTGCCTCGGTGGAGGAGAAGCGGGAAAACAAGAACTACTCGCGCATGGCGCTGTTTGAAACCAGCCGCTCGGTTCTGGAGCGCAAGTCCCTGGCGATTCTCGCCTTTCCCCTGATTACGCTCAACGGGGGCACGCGCTCGGCCAACACGCCGCTGGGGAACACCCTGGATCACTTTTGCGGGTTTAACTATCAGCATCACACACTCGACAAGTTCCTGCGCGAGCTGAAATACCTGGGCCTGTCGGAAAATCTGCTCCGCAACCAGGTGGGTTTCTGGCAGGAACATTGGCGGAAGCTGGGCGAGAGTTCCGAGCTGCCGCTTCTGTGCTACTACGTCGACGGCAATACCAAGGCGCTGTGGTCGCAGAAGCGGGTAAAGCAGAATAAGGTGACGATGCTGGGGCGGGTCATGGGCTGTCTGGAGCAGGTGTTTGTCCATGATGGGTTCGGTCATCCGGTATATCTGGAAACCTATGCGGGCAAGGGGCCGATGGGGGAGCACATTCTGGGGATGATGGAGAAAATTGAAGCGGCACTGGAAGGGCCGGGAGCGGATCTGAAGGTGGCGCGGGTGATCGTGATGGATGCGGCCAGCAACGGGGTACGGACCTTGCGAGCTTTTGCCGAGCAGGATCGCTATCACTACATCACCGCTCTTGATGACAACCAGTGGAGTCCAGCCAAGGTGCGGGAGATGGGGCGGGCGCAGCGATACGAAAACCGCGACGCGACGCTCTACGATTGTCAGATTGAACTGGAGGATTCTCACGAAAAGGGTTATCTGGTGGTGGTGCGAGCGATCCGGATCGACTGGGATAAGGGCAAGACCACGGTGCTGATCACCAGCCTGCCGCAAACGATCGTCGGAGCAAGCGTAGTGGTCAAAGGATATTTCGATCGTTGGCCGAACGAGGAACTGCAATTCCGCAGCATGAAGAGCTTTGCCTGCCTGAACCGGGTGGCGGGGTATGGAAAGAAGCGGCTGCCGGATGAGCGGGCGCGGGCCAAGCAGAAGGATCTGGCCGGGCGAATCGATCAATTGCGAAACGAGCTCACGGCGCCGCTCGAAGCCCTGGCCGAGCAGGACGAACAGCTCGTACGGAAACTGGAACAACAGCGGCGAATCCAAAACCGCTGCGCAATCATCGACGGCCGGCGGGTCGTGGATGAGGAGAACCAGGAGCGGCTTGCCACCCTGGCCCCCCAGATCGCCTTGTGCCGCCGGCAGAGCAAAGCCATTGAACAGGAGTGGGGAAAACAACTGCGCAAGCTGCGCAGATACGAGAAGGAGTGGCTGCGCCTGCAGAGCAAAGAATTCGTCTATCAGATCGACGTCGAACTCGATCAGCTCATGGCGTATTTCCGCATCAGCCTGGTGAACCTAAGCTGCTGGTTTCTCAAACAGTGCATGGGCAACAGCAAAATGAGCCTGGCTCGATTCCTGCATACGATCCTGCTGTTGCCGGCTGAAATCGAGCTGACCAGGGATCTGAAACGCGTGAAACTGCGACGCAATCCGAAGGACCCAAGGAGAATGAACCAGCTCCTGCCAGCTCTCGAGCGACTGAACCAGTTTGAGATCCGGGACCTGGATCATCGACGTATCGAGTTTGCGTTGATTTAGTATCATTTAACTGCATTATATTATAATTTCGCCGAGAGTAATGAAGAAACCTTATTTATCAATGACCATGAGGGGGTTCGGTATGGCCTGCCAAATCTGCTTTCCACTGCTCGAATTTCCTTCTAACAACTAACGCGTTCGCCTGCGTTCGCGAGAGGTGATCCGTCTCCATTACTTTTTCGACACCGGGTAGCCGGGTTTCAATTGTGTCGTCAGAAGGAGTATGCATTCCATGTTCAGCCTCGAGAGCCAACCTGGCGACTGTATCAGGCGCACTTCTGCCTTGCCGTTCAAAATAATTGCCTCCAAGGCCACCATTTGAGATCATAGTTTCACGATCCCTCAACCAGCCAATCGTCCACTGCGGACTTTTCTTGCCTGTCTCAACGTCCTGAAGTATTTTGATCGTTTCATCAATTTCTTTATAAATCCCCAGACGTTGGTCGAATATATTCTTCACTTGTTGCGGATCTCCTTCAGTATGGCCATCGGCAAACACAAGTGCGTCTACACCGCCGGGGCACGATTTAGGATCCGCAGCGTCAATCTGGCGGCTACCCCCCGGTGGTATTGGGGAGTCGCTGCCGTAGTGGGCAAGAGAATCGTGAAGCGAGCGAGCTTCTGCCCAACCGCCCCCCCGGAAGTGGGCAGCGAAAAGGCGCATTGAACGTAATAATTGCACTTGAGCCGTGGTTCTCAATCACTTCCTGCCAGTGCTTTTGTGGCAATGTGACGGCACCGTGTGCGCCTATCCATTGGTTGGTTTGGAATGCTCCATCTTGCTTGATGCTTGGAACATCAGGCGCATTCCTTTTATTTGCTTCAGCCGAACTATTGATACATGCAGCGATGGTAAGAGAAATCAGTAGGTAGCGGCTCATTTTTTACCTCTGGACCCGTAGTCGCTGGGCTTATCGTCTTCAGTTGCAGCTTGTCGTTATTGAAGCTGCATTCGTATCCAAGGTTGAGACTGTAGTGACCGTGCTAAACCCAGACGGATTGCGCCGCAGTTGGTGGGTGGAGCCTCGGCAACCTAAACCCACATAGATATTTGTGCGAGGAGGACGGCAGGACAAGATACATCATGCTGGCTGGACGTGCATAAGATGGTTGTCAGGCCCGTGCAACGAGAAATTGGATTTCAATTCACACCTTCCTCCGCTATTTCGTCACGATCAGTGGAATTTCGACCGCGCCGATCAGGCCACTGTCCATTTCATGCACGACAGCGCGGAGAAAGATGTCGCCCGTAGGCACATCGATCTCCTGATGCATTGGAAACCCTGAATGCACCACTTGCTGATAGAGCGTGGGATTCAGGTTGATCCCGATCCCCTGATCAGCGTGGTTCAAAAGCCGTCCGTTCGCATCATACGCAACGACGGCAAACTCCACTTGGTCGTGGCGAACTCCGTCAGCTGTTGAGGTGAAGACAAAGCGATGTGCGTCGACCGCGTAGTCGATGAGATAGCGCACCTTGATTCCCTTAAGGTTCTTGGATTCCAGGCCTGCCGGATCAGGTGAAGTTTTGATGCCCTTCGCAGTCGGATCATCTGTTGCAATCACACGAACCTTGAACGGAATCTCTGATACGTTTGGCGCGCCATATTCAATTGCGGCCTTCATCATACTGGAGGCCAAATTACTATTCGGGGCGTTGTTGGGCGAAGCGTCGGCATAGTAGCCGCGCCGGTGGCTCGTCTGAAACCCGCCATCCACATCCACCACGATCTTCCGGAATGTTCCGTCGCTCTTGGTTGAATGGGGCGTATAGCCGAGCGTGTAATATCGCGTTCCATCCGCGATCGCCCGCCCCACGGCCTCCCGCAGCCCGTTTGTATCCAGGAAGGCCTTCCCTCCGGTGTCATCGGCGATCTGTTGCATGGTGGCATGCTCGGCAATCGTCTGCTTTAGAAATTTCTGATCGGCGGATGACACCGATCCTTGCATCGTTCCCTTATTGACACCTTTGCCTTTACCCGGCATCGGCGGCCCGGAGCCTGCCG
>JBEKGF010000153.1:0-4326 GCA_050012935.1 Edaphobacter sp.
CGCCAGACCTCATCCGCCGCGAGGATTTTCCTCCCGCGCCGCGGTATCTGCCCCGACCGCTTTCTCTCCAGGACGATCAACTGCTCCAGCAGGAACTGCAACGCGCAGACGACTGGACTGCCAATGCGTTGCTGCTCGTTCGTGGTACAGGTCTCCGCATTCGCGAATGTATCGATCTGCCTTTGGATTGCCTCCGCCAGTTAGGCAGTGAGGCGTGGGCTCTCCATGTCCCCATCGGCAAGCTGCACAACGAACGCCTGGTTCCCGTCGATGCGGACGCCCGACGCGCCATATCCCGTCTTCTGGAACTTCGTGCTCTGGCTTCGCCCGCACAACTGGCAAGATCCGATGGCTTCTTACTGCCGCGTCTCGGTCGCAGTCAACCCTTGTATCACCGGCTTCGGAAAGACCTCGCGGCGGCTGGCAATCGAGCAGCCTGCTCCTGTGCGGTAACGCCACACACCTTGAGGCACAGCTATGCCTCCGAGATGATCCGCCTCGGCGTCAGCCTTCCGGCTCTCATGCAACTGCTCGGGCACAAAGACATCCGCATGACCCTGCGCTACGTGCAGGTTACTCAACACGACTTACAACGTGAATTCCACGCGGCCCGATTGAATGCGACTCAATCGCATCGCCTTTCTATACCCTCCGTGCCCGACTGTTCTGCTACCGCTGATCTTCCGGGGGTCCGCCAGGCGCTCGCTGCCGCACGCCATCTGCTGGAGATGTACCGCCGTCAGCTTACCGACGTAAGAATCCAACGCACGATTCAGCGCCTCGACAAGCGATTGCTTGCTGTTGCATCGCAACTGGATCGATTGAAATAGCCGAAGAATGAGGAAAAATTGGCCGGTCAAGTGGCACTTTCGGTTTCACGGTCCGACCCCGGAAGCTCTCGTCAAGGGACGCGAAAAAATCTATTTCGCATTCTTCTGGAACGATTTGGCGGCTGATAAAAGGCGCTCGCTCACCACAGCTGACCGTAACGCGTACGTCGCAGCGTATTCGCGTCCGGGCCGTATGCGTGCCGGCTGGGCCTACTTTGCCGCCTGGCCGGACACGGCAAATGACTTCGCACAAATGGCCAAAACGAAGTTAACGATGCCCGTTTTGTCCATCGCTGGCGAAAAAGCCAGCGCCGCAATTCTAGTCCCGCAGATGAAGCTCGTGGCGACCAAGGTCACCGCGATCGACATGAAAGATATCGGGCATTGGCTGATGGAAGAGCGTCCCGAGGAAACCATGGGGGCATTGGTCGCATTCCTGTGAGGAGCTACGCTCCCGTCGCGGATTTCAGATCGACCGCAGGGTACTCCTCGACATATTCTTCACCATTGCACCCAAGATATGCGACCGTTCGAGCTGCGAAGTCGACATCGTAGCGAACGACACCGGCGCGCCATGATGCAGCGAGAAACTCAGGGAACGTGCTATTGCCGGCCTGGTCGGTACGCAGTGCCGCAATCCGCGCGTCGCGGTCGAATTCCGGACCATCCACGCTGCCGGAGGCCAACGGCGCGCCAGTGGTCACAGCTGGCCCAAGCTGGGTCAAATACAAGCTCTGACATGCGGGCAGCGACCAGATGTTGCGCGTAACGCCCGCCTGCCGCAGTGTCTCTGCCAGGTACGGGAAGCCCCCGGCCTTCGGGCGGATCGCCGTCGCCCGCTGGAATGCCGCCTCCAGGTTCTCGATTGCCCTGCTCATTCTTTTCTCCTTTTCTCCGCAAGCCGCATCCGCCAAATCCTTCTCAGCGGATCACACCGTGACCACAACACCGGAGTTTATGTCAGAGGCCGCGAGCCGAATGCGAACGTCGCCAGGCCCAGGCCGAGGGTCGGGCATCTCGCCGACCACCAACACTTCCCGCGCCGGCCCCTACCCCTCGTACCAAGCTGCCCTCATTGAAAATTCCTCGTCTTTCGATAATTTTAGCTCGCGGATGATTTCAGGATTAACAACAGGCCAGTATCCACAACCCTTTGGACAAGTCGGGGCGTCAGATCCCGCGCCCGGTGCCGGCATTGGCTTGCTCGTCCGTCGCGGTCATTTTAACCAGCGGCTATTTGGATGGCGAGAGCCTTCGCTGTCTCGCGTATCGCGCGACGCAGCCACAGATGAGCAGCATCGGTGTTCATACGCGGATGCCAGGCCATCAGATAGTTAAACCTTCCCAGCACTTCTGGAGGTTTGAGTATTCTCACAGCGGGACTGTTTGATTCGAATCCTGCCAGGCGACTTGGAACGGTCGCGAGAAATGGCGTACCCGGAACGCAGCGGACCGCGGCGCCGAAATAGGGAACCCAGATGGGGCAGCGGCGTTTTTCGCCGATACCCGCTAACCGTTTATCGGGGAGAGTCTGTAGCTCTCCCCAGATCCCAACGCCGACGTGTTGTGCCGCAAGATACTGCTTGAGCGTGAGCACCCGTGGATATTTGTTCTCCTTGGCCGCGACGCATGAAAAGAAGTCGTCAAAAACCATTTCGCTCGCGAAGCGAGGCGGAAGATATCCGTCGTCAGCGTTGAGCATCAAATCGATTCTGCCTTTTTCGATCGCCTCAAATGTCTGGCCACCGAAAGAAACGAATTCAAAGGACACTTTGGCGGCTTCGGGCAGAACCATCTTGCAGATCGGAGGACAAAGCACGTGCGATGCATGATCGGTCACCGCGACACGAAAAGTCGTCTCCTCCTCCTGTGGGTCGAACTCAGCGCCGCTAAGGAGTCGATCCAGGCGCGGCAAGGTGGTCGCCAACTCCCGCAACAGGCGTTCTCCCTTGGGCGTCGGCTCGTAGCCGGATGAAGTCCGGATCAGCAAATCATCGTGAAACATCTCCCGCAGGCGCTGCAGCGCGCGGCTGACCGCGGGCTGGCTCAGGAGCAGCCGGGAGGCAGCGCGCGTGACATTTCGTTCCTCCGCAAGCGCCGTGAAGACAACGAGCAGGTTAAGGTCGGCCTGACGCAGATGCGTGATGCGCATAATCGCTATTGCCATTATGCATTGGGTTTATTTCCCTAAGATGACCATAGCTACGAAAACAGGGACGCGGGCTGCTGGTATGGGTATCGAGCAGCAGTGTCGCCGGCGGAACGCCACCCTATCTCGCGCCGTACTTTGCAGCGAAGGCGGCCATGGACGCCCTGGCCGTCCAATATGCCCGGGAACTGGCTCTCTGGGGCATCGAGACTTCGATCGTCGTTCCTGGTGCGTTCACCAGCGGCACCAACCATTTCGCGCATTCCGGCCTGCCGGCCGACAAGGGACGCGCCGCCGAGTACGAGGTGGGAGCCTATAAAGGATACGGGGGAAAACTCCAAGAGGCGTTTGCTGCTATCGTTCCACAGGATGCCGACGCGGGCGCAGTTGCAGAAGCAATCGTCAAGGTCGTGGATGCGCCCTTCGGCAAACGTCCGTTCCGCATCCACATCGATCCGACGCAGGATGGGGCGGAGGTTGCATTCGCGGTTATCGATCGCGTGTGGACCGAAATGCTGCATCGCGTCCGGCTCGACGAATTGCTGGCGCCGGCCAGAAACGATTGAGTCTCGCAAAATACCGTGACAGATGCCGCCGAAATGTAGGGCAGGTTGGCAACCTGCAGCGGGTTGGTAACCCGCCCCGAAAGGCTGTGAACAGGCCGTGAAGCGCCGATTACCAATCGGGGCGCAGGATACCATCCCCGGATACCATCCTGCCCTATTGCACCAGTAAATGAAGAAATGCGATACGCGCGGAGTGCTCAAATCATGCTCCGTTATCAGACCACGATCTTGACAGACTGCGTGTCGGGGCCATTGCAGCCATCTGGGGCCGTCATGACGCCGAAGAGCGGGCAACCCGCCGGCAGACCTCCGTGCAGAAATCCAGAAATGCTTCGACCTTTGCGGGAGGCAACCGTCGCGAAGGTCGGATCGCGAACAACGGAAACGTCTCACCCGGCCAATCCGGAAAAAGATCGACCAGCGTGCCATTGGCAACCAAGGGCTCGACACTAAGCGCGAGGACTTGCGCAATTCCCGCGCCCGCGACGCAGGCTGCGATCATCGTGTCCACATCCGCGAGCGTCAATCGGCCGACGGTATGTACCGGCAGGACCTTTTCGGCGCGGCGGAATTCCCACTCGTATGGCTTCCCGCGCTGTTGGTCGAGGTATTGAATGCAGTCATGCGCGCCAAGCGCCTCCGGAGACTTTGGCCTTCCGCGCATCTTGATATATGACGGCGCGGCGACCGTTAGTACGTGGGTCTCGAGCAGAAGTCGGGACGACATGGTGGACGCCGGCTGTGGGCCGAAGCGAACAGCTATATCTACTCCCTCCGAGAT
>JBEKGF010000154.1:0-4262 GCA_050012935.1 Edaphobacter sp.
CACCCGAGGTGGGAGCCGGATGCGGTAATGCCGCTCGTCCGGATCTGTGGAGGGGGTGTTCAGCGATGGGCATCTCTACTCCAACTTCTTCCAAGAACGCGCCGTCACCTCCGGAAAAATGCGCCCTCACTCTCCCGCGAGATTCTGTGGATGTCAATGAGGGGCGATTAGTAGGTTCACTCTAGGGCTCTTTTTTTTTGGCTGCGGTGCAGCGTATTATGATACGCCGCATCGGGCTCACCCTGATTGGTGCCGCGATCGCAGCTGAAGAGGCCGCTGGAAGAGCCGCCCCGATCTATGGAATCAAGATCCCCCAGGGATACCGCGATTGGAGGATGATCTCGGACGGCACTGTGGGGACGCCCGTCAACGACGTGCGTGTCAAGCTAGGCGTTCGACGAGACTCGCAGCAGAACTGACCACCGCGTAACGCGCGAACCGGAAGGAGAACGTGGCACCGATGTGGACTGCTTTCGACATCGCGCAGCCCCGGAGAAAATCAACCAACAGATGAGGAGCCGAAACGATGAATCCCAAGACAGTATCATCCACTATCATCGGCGCCATATTACTCGGCGCCGTGGCTACCAGCGTTGCAATCTCCGCTCAAGACAGATACAGCCTCAAAGTGCCTGGTGGACTCGCCTTTGCCGAGTTCAAGGGTTACGAAACCTGGCAGGTCATTTCTGTCAGCCACAACGGAGACAAGCTCGCCGTGATTCTCGGGAACCCCCTCATGATCGAGGCATTCAAGTCGGGTATTCCGGAGAATGGCAACGCCTTCCCCGATGGGGCCAAGATGGTAAAAATTCATTGGGTAGTTAAAAAGAAGGAAACCTACCCCGGCCAGCCGCTGGTCGCCGGCTCCTTTCACGATGTCGACCTCATGGTGAAGGACAACAAGAGGTTTGCGGACAGCGGCGGATGGGGATATGGCGCCTTCGAGTATGAGGCTGCTTCCGACAGTTTTCGGCCGGCCAATGCTTCCGACCAGCCACCGCAAAATAACGATGCCAAGTGCGGCGCTGCATGCCACACCGTCGTCAAAACGCGGGACTATGTGTTCACGGAATTTCCAAAGAGATAACTTCCTGACGCGCTGCCCAACGCCGTTCTTCTCGATATAACTCTCCTGGAAGATCGGCGGCTGGCGACCATGGGACTTCAGTGTCTCCACGGTTGTTCATGCTCTCTTGAGAGAGTAACCGGATCTTGTGGGTGTGCGATGCAGCGAGAATGACTGGTCAACAGCGAAACAGCGGCCGGCTTCTCATTGCGCGGCGGATCTCGTCGTTTGTATTTAAACCTGACGTTGACCTGATCCCGTTGTGCGGTGCTCACCCCCAGGATCCGGTTACTCTCCTTTGGTCGCCCGCCTGTTCCGGGCGGATATTCTGGATGCCCGGACCGCGCTATCATAACGTCTGCAGGCCCCGCCTAGTTACCTCCTAGTTACGTCGCGAATTGGATTGTAAATGGCGCCCGCGGCAATTGACACTCCATAAGCAAATTCAAATCAAGGAGAAAGGGATATGAAGATATTCAAATCCATCGCTCACACGGCGGTCGTTGGTGTAACGCTTATAGCGGCCGTCGTCCCGCTGAGCGCTATTGCACAGGACCCAGTAGCCTCCTTCGCAACCGGCGGATATGCGAGAGGACTGCGCACCCAGGAAATGATGTCCGTTATTGACACGGACGGTGATGGGAAGATCTCAAGAGCCGAGTGGGATGCGTTTCAAGAGAAAGTGTTCAATACGTTGGACTCGCATAAGAGGGGTAAGCTGGACACCAAAATCTTTGCCCGTCGCACCGAAGCCCGTATCACGACTTTCGCAACCGGCGGGTATGCGCGCGGCCTGGATAGCACGGAACTGGCGCGAAAGATTGACACCAATGGAGACGGTTGGATCTCCCACGATGAATGGATGACCTATCAGGGAAAAATATTCGACTTGATGAATACGAGCGTCACTCACAAGGGTGAAATTGGGCACGAAGAGATGTTCGCAACAGGCGGGGCGAACAGGCCTTAGCAGGAGAGCGGTCCTATCCGGGTGCGGGGTTTCAATTTTGAGCCTGCCATTGATGTTAGCGTTGTGGCGATGGGCGCTGAGACATCATGGCGCCGTGCTCGCAGGGAGGACTTGAACGGTGAGCCCCTCTCGTCGACTCGTGGGACGAGCACTATTGAGTGGCCTTGTCTCCTTGGCCGGACCAATGCGGGTGACGCGAGCTACCAATTGGCTGGGCGAGAAGAAGATGCCGCCCCTGCGGGGTGCCGTCAAATGGTTGAATTCCAAGCCCTTGGATGCGGAGGATTTGCGCGGCACGGTCGTCCTGGTCGATTTCTGGACCTTCACGTGCATCAATTGGCGTCGCACCTTGCCGTACCTGCGCGCCTGGCAAGCGAAGTACCGGCAGAGCGGACTGGTGATCGTCGGCATCCACACCCCGGAATTCAGCTTCGAGCACGATGTACCCAGCGTGCAGCGACAAGTTCGGGCCATGAAGATCGACTACCCCATCGCGATCGACAGCAACTACCGCATCTGGCAGGCGTTCGATAATCAGTACTGGCCAGCTCTGTACCTGATCGACGCTCAGGGGCACATCCGGCACCGGCGGTTCGGCGAGGGTGAATATGAGCGGTGCGAAGCCGTCCTGCAGCAGCTTCTGCGTGAGGGGGGACACGATGTCAATGCGAGCCATGTGACGCCGGATACAGACGGCGCGGAACTGCCAGCCGATCTACGCAATCTGCGAACGCCGGAGACCTATGTCGGTTACGAACAGGCTCAGCACTTCGCCTCTCGCGGTGGACAGCATTCAAACGCCCGTCGAGTCTATACTGCACCCGCCACGCTCGAGTTGAACGAATGGGCTCTCGTTGGCGATTGGACAATTCAAAGGGAGGCCGCGGTGCTCAACGTGAGCGGAGGACGGGTCGCATTCCAATTTCACGCCCGCGACCTCAATCTGGTTCTTGCTCCGGAAATCTCTTCAAATGCTGTGCGTTTCCGTGTCTTCATCAATGGAAAAGAACCGGCAGGTTCGCAAGGCGTGGACGTGGATGAGCACGGAGCCGGTTTGGTCAGCGAAGCGCGCATGTATCAGTTGATTCGCCAACACGGCACCATCGCAGGGCGACGATTTGAAATCGAATTTCTGGATGCCGGTGTCGGCGTGTACGACTTTACGTTCGGATGAGCTGCCTGGATCAGGCGCCAACACGACGGCGACACGCTACTGTTGCGGGTGCTGAGAGACGCGCTGGACGCCGCCCGCGTAGGAGAGTGCAAATCGTGACCCTAGTTCTTTGGCGCCTCCCGGAGCTCTGCCAAAAGCGGGCTTAAGTAACGGCCTTTTTTGGGCAAGCCTGTCAGGTCAGCAGCAGGCAGCGCCAAGTTCAGCCAAGTCCAACTGTTCTCGGCGCTCTACGGGGGTGTGTACCCGAACGTGCGGAATGGTCCGGTACGGGTCACCAACCACCCGATTTTGCGGGATTTCCCCCAAAAAACGCACCATTCCGCGCGGCCAGGTCACGATGTGTCCGCCCACTCCAGCGCGCATGATGACGCGGCAGCCGCCGTAACGGTCTCGGTTGCTTCGTCCTGCTCCAGTGTCACTGCGTCACCTCGATATAAGCTACCTCGGTCATTGCTTCTCTTTGAGCAAAGACAACAGATCGTTTGTTGCCGTGCTCTCGCCCAGGCGTGGGAAGATTTTGTCGATGCTGTGCTGGTGCGCAAGGGGGTCCAAATCAGTCATTGCATCCGTAACGAGTACGACGTGATATCCATGTTCGTGAGCATGCCGAGCAGTTGACTCAACGCCGATGCTAGTGGCGATGCCACAGAGGAAAACCTGGCTGACATTTAGGCTCTTCAGGTGCGCATCGAGATCCGTATTATGAAAAGCGCCCCACCGGGTCTTCGTGACCGTGTGATCGCCGGGCTGCTGATCGAGTTCCGGTATGAGATCCGCCCAATCGGCGGGCGGATCGAAGCGATGGGATACGTCGGTGCGGCCCGGCGCGCCCCCGGCAACATTGACCAGTACGACTGGAAAGCCGCGGGCGCGAAAGGCTTTAGCGAGCAAAGCTGCCTTGCCGATAACCTCATGAGACGGATGGGCGAGAGGAAGTCTGACAATTCCCTTCTGTAAGTCGATTACGATTAATGCGGGGTGTTTGTCCAGTTGTGAGAGAGGCATAGAAACTCCTTGGTGAGATGGAAGGGGTTGAGTGGAAATGGCCGAGT
>JBEKGF010000155.1:0-4216 GCA_050012935.1 Edaphobacter sp.
ATTTACACCCGATCGCCCTCCATATAAAGCCACACAAAAAGTCGATGTCCTCTTCTACTTCTTTCTTAGACCAACCTAGCAAGCGGCGCGTAATCAAGCTCTTGGACATATCTTGGATGATGAACGCGGTCGCTTCGACATCCAGTTCCCGGATATCGCCGCCGTCCACCCCGTCGCGTAGCGCCCGCTCAACCGCCTGTACTTGTTTGAAGTACGTGTCGCGGAACTCCTTGCTTACTGGTGCGGTCTGTGTGGCGCCGTTGAACTCCGTCAGGTAGATCTTGAAGAAGTCCCGGTTTTCGTCGGCATATTTCACCCGCGTTGCGACCAGCGCCCGGATCTTGGCTCGTACTCCTTCTGCCGCCTGCATGTTCGTCGCCACCTGGGCGAGTAGTTCGGCGCACCCCTGTTGGAGCGTTTTCAGGTACACCTCCCGCTTCGATTTGAAATAGAGGTAGAGCGTCCCTTTCGCCAAACCCGCGGCGGCCGCGATATCGTCCATCGTGGCGTCAGCGAAGCCTTTCTTAGCAAAGACCTTGCGCGCGGATACCAAGACTTCCGTGGAGCGGAACTCCGAAACCACATCCTGCTTCGTTCGTTTTAATGTAGTCATCGCAATGACCCTACAGTCATTTTTATTGTACTACAGGTCATTTTATTGTACTATCGATTTAACGAGGGCATCGAAATGCACTGAAAGCCTGGGAAGATGCCTTAGAGGATTCCGTGAAAATCGATACCGAAGCCGCAAATGACGAGAATCGCTTTCGCATAGATGGTGGTACGCATGAACTGCTTATGGGAGGATCGCGCCCAGTTGCTTTGGCGCCGGTTAAGGATCCCTTTCGCGCTGCCTGTACGGGTGTTCCGGCAGTTCTCCGTGGTTTCCAGGAAACAAAAATGCCAACTTCGAGAAGTGAGTTAGACCTCGGTTTTCGGCGCCTGCCAATGGCAGATGCCGAAGACCGGCACGCGAAAGCACCCGATGCTCCTCCTGGCCATTCGGAAGCCGACAGATATGAGGTCCTTTTCGCTTTGCCGAAAGCCATCTCGGGTCACACCGACCTGTGCAGCCTTTGCCGAGGGCTGCTACCGTCCCTTCGGCGGGTGGTTCAGTTCGACTATCTCGGCCTCATCCTCTACGATTCCATGGGGAATGTAATGCGCCGGCAAGGCTTGAGGGCGGCAGACTTGGCCGCAGTCGAAGCCTTCTCGCAATTTCCGATGGATCAGGACCCCGCCGCGTGGGTATGGCGCCACCAAAAGCCATTGTTAATTTCGAGCATCGCCGATGAGAAGCGGTGGCCCGAGTATATCGCCCTAGGTCTGCGAATGGATCTTTGCTCCCTGTCCCTGGTTCCGCTGACGGTCGGGGAGCGGCGGGTAGGAGTTCTCGGCTTCGGAGGCCGGACTGTTTGCGAGCCCAGCCTGGCAGAATTGGCTTTTCTCGAACGGGTGGCTTCAGAGTTTGCGGTCACGGTCGATGCTTTCCTGATGCAGCAAATGGTGGTACGTGAGCGCGACAGGCTGCGAGTGCTATTCGACATCACGAACGCGCTAGTCTCGAAGCTGTCGCGGGAGGATCTGTTCACCGCCATATCCGAACAGTTGAGCAAGGTGATAGCCCACGATTTTGCAGTTCTAACGCTACTCGAGAAGGAGAACGGCAAAATTCACGTTCACGCGCTCCACTTCACGAGTGACGCGCGGCTCCCCATAGACTATCTCTCGGTTCGGCCGGATGGCCTCCCGGCGAGCGAGGCGATCGCATCCGGGAGGCCAGTTATAGTGAATGAGCCGGATCTTGAGCGATTCCCGTCACAAGGCTACAAAGATCTGGTGCAGGCGGGAGCAGGAGCTATTTGCTCTCTTCCGTTGACGACTTCAAATGGCGCTATCGGTGCATTGGATCTGGGACGTCTGACCCGAACCCCGTTCACCGACGAAGACATCAACCTCGGGAGCCAGGTTGCGCGCCAGATTGCCATCGCACTTGAAAACTCCCTGGCGTATCGCGAACTCGCCGAGAGGCGAGACAAGGTGGCAACGGAGAAGCTGTATCTAGAAGACGAAATTCGGTACGACCAGAATATCGGCAATATGGTGGGAGAGAGCGGTTCGTTCCGGTCGCTCCTGAAGACCGTGCAAATAGTGGCGCCGACGGATGCTACCGTGCTGATTCTCGGCGAAACGGGAAGCGGCAAGGAACTGGTCGCACGCGCCGTTCACGAGCGGAGTACCCGCCGGACACAGAATTTTGTGAAGCTCAATTGCGCGGCCATCCCAGCGACATTGCTGGAGAGTGAGCTGTTCGGTCATGAAAAGGGCGCCTTTACCGGAGCCATTGCTCAGAAGATCGGACGCTTTGAACTTGCCCATCAAGGTACCCTTTTTCTAGACGAAGTCGGCGAGATTCCGCTGGAGCTTCAATCGAAGTTGCTGCGTGCGGTCCAGGAACAGGAGTTCGAGAGGCTTGGCAGCAACCGTACTATTCGTGTGGATGTTCGGCTTATCGCGGCAACGAACCGCGACCTGAAGGCAATGGTCGATGAGCACAAGTTCCGTAGCGATCTTTACTATCGTCTTCATGTGTTTCCGATTCGAGTGCCGTCCTTGCGCGAGCGCCGCGAAGATATTCCGCTTCTGGTTCGCTACTTCAGTGAGCGATATGCGTCCCGTATGAACCGGCACATCGACTCCATTCCTTCAGCCGACATCGAGGCTCTGACTCGATACGATTGGCCCGGTAACATTCGAGAGTTACAGAATGTGATTGAGCGCTCCGTAATCCTGACACAGGGCAGAATTCTGACAATCGCGATGCCCGAGGTTCCGGCTACAACTGGCATTTCTGAAGGGCGCGGCGCGGAAATGGCACTGGCCATCGAGCGCCAGAGGATTCTGCGGGCACTGAAAGAGGCCAAGGGCGTATTGGGCGGACCGAAGGGCGCTGCCGCGTGTCTGGGGTTTAAACGGACCACGCTCCAAGCGCGGATGAAGAAGTTGAAGATCGGCCGTGAATACAATTAACCGCGGTCTCGCTGGGGCAACCCTAAAAGCAAAAAGATTCTGGCAGCGCCTTTGGCAGGCAAGGTGCAGTCGTTGAGCGCGGAGCGGCGCCGATTTTCGATCCGCGACGCTCGCAGGAGTATGTGCGCAGTTTCCGAGGATAAACGTTCATATGCCAAAAGACAATAAACCAGGCTCGGACTGGAGCCCGCTAGGCCATGGCGCGCTCATCGTGTTTGTCTCTTCTTCTGGTGCGGATGCTCAGGCATTTCGACGACTCGTCGGTTCGTCTGGGCAATTAGTTGTGAATGTGCCGGACCTTTGCGGAGCGATCGCTGTGATTGAAAGGCGCCGGCCGGATCTGGTCGTATGCGACACGGAGATCGAAGGGGAGGGATCCTGGCGAGACCTGCTTGAAATGCGGCAGATCGACGGGATGCTCTCCCTTATCGTTGTTTCGCCTGACCCAGACGACCGTCTGCGTGCAGAAGTACTCAACCTTGGAGGTCTTGGGGTGCTCGCAAGACCGTTTAGATCCGAGGAGGTAAGGCGCTTCATCGAGATCTGGCAAATGATTTTCTGCCAGCGCTGATCGGTGTAAACACTATCATCGGACAAGCCGCCCCCGAACAAGACTGTCCCGTCGCGCCAATCGCGGCACGCTTCGGCCGGCGTGGTCTGGCGTCCCCGCGGTGGCTAGAGTGCAACTCTGGGCGATCAAACGGTCCGGCTCAATGCTCACAGGCACCCTCGAGTGTTCGAGGGTACACTCGGGTGTTTCGCGTCCCGCCCGATTGTCCTGCTTCTCTTCCGAGATCCCATAATTCGCGCGCTGATCTAGGCGCAGGTGGCGTGCGAACATGTGGCGCCAACCCCATGGCACTGCCTCCGGCACTTCCAAAGAGCGGCGGATCTCCTCGGGCATTGAGTGGCGGGAAAGGCGCGCGCGCCTCCAGCTCTCTGAGGCAATTCCTGAGAAAGGCTCGCGGCTTCTCTGACGCCGCCATCCGATCTGAAGGCACGCAGTCCGACTCCAGGGAAGCGGAATTTGCCAAGAATCGGCGCCTGCTTAGGGCATCCACCACTTTCGGTGCTGAGACGCTCGACAGTTCAGCCAGATGGATCGGCGTGAGTACCCTGGACGTCCCCAGACGACAAAGTCGCTGCAGACGACGCCGTGCAACGGGTCGTAGGCTTCGAGAACACA
>JBEKGF010000156.1:0-4145 GCA_050012935.1 Edaphobacter sp.
TCTGGCCTACGTTGAGCAGAAGACGGGCATCTGCCTGTTGGCGGCCACATCGGTTGCCGGCTGGCCGGGGATCACAGTGAAACCACTTTCTACTCACGTCCTGATGCGACGGTGTGGCGTGTTCATCCGCGAAGACAACCGTTCCCCCTTGTTGCAGAAACTGCTGGAGGTCTCGCTTCGTCAGGCTGAGGATGTGCATCTGAGGCGAAGGCCAGTCTCAGCTACGCTGTCAATCGCAGACAGCGAGGAAACCCGGAAAGTGAAGAGGGTATCTTAGTCCTCGCCGAGAAAATAATTGATGGTTTTGCCGTAAATCCTGGCGATCCGCTGCAACTCGATGATGTCCAGCCGGCGTTCGCCAAGCTCACACTTAGAAATGAAGGAATGCGGCTTGCCAAGACGCTTTGCTACCTCCTCCTGGAGATAACCTGCGTCGTGTCGCGCTTTTATCAGGCGTTTCAAAAACGCTTGATACGCTCGTTGGTATCCCGCATCACCTTTGTTCACAAATCGAGATTGCGGGACTGTACGATCATTCCCCAAAATCGGGAATGATCCTCCGGCAACCGTGCATCCGGCCTGCTTGAATCAAGAATCCAATATCACAGGGGAAGATTATGAATCATTGCTGTTTGGAATTCCCGGAGACTGCGGGTAGAACCATTGAACATATCCGCTACATCTACGATCCATCGGGAGCGCCGGAGGTGGATATAAGATTCACGGATGGCGTGTCTCTTTCTATCAAGCTTCAGGTTGGGATGAAGGCCGAAGGGGAACTCTACCGGACCTATGAGGGCGACGTGCAGGTTCTTCAGCGCTATCCAGTCGTATAGACATGGCTGTTCTCGCGCGCAACCTCATGGATTTCCCGGACGAATCGCTTTCCATCCATCCTTGCGATGTGAACAACCATATCGAGGGACCGTTCAACGTCTCCTTTGACCCGATGCGCGTCTGCATGGGAGTCGCCACGTAGTGCCAGCGTTTCGAGGCGATAAAGTGCTTCGGTTGCGCTACTGGCATGGATAGTGGCCAGTGTCCCGCGATGCCCGGTATTCATCGCGTCGAGCAAGGTCCGCGCCTCCGGCCCACGTACCTCTCCGACGATGATACGATCCGGGCGGTGCCGAAGGACGGCTTTGAGCAGATGATCGAAGGTGATCTGACTGCGATGAGTGTCGGTCTGCGACTCGGCGGAGATGACATGCGGCTTGCGGATGTTCAGTTCCGCGGTATCCTCGATCAGCAGAATGCGCTCGTGTTCGGGGATAGCGTCGGCCAGCGTTCCTAATAGAGTCGATTTGCCTGAACCAGTAGCCCCGGCAATGAGGATGTTCTGCCCTTCGCGCACAGCGTCGGTAAGCGTCGTGGCTTGTTCCTCGGTGAGCATTTCGACCCGTATCAGGTCCGCCAGCGCGAAACCCTTGGTGACGAATTTTCGGACGGTCATAAGCGGACGGGGATTGACAACTGGCGGAATCATGGCGGCGAGGCGGCTGCCGTCCGGCAGGCGCAGATTGAGTATCGGAGAGTCCGCGTCCAGCTTCTTGCCGAAGCGGTTGGCGATCACCTCAAGACCAGTTTGGAGAGCGCCTTCCTCGAAGTGAATATCCGGCAGATGCCTGATGCGTCCTCCCTCCTCGATCCAGATAGAGTCATCAGGGTTGACCATGATCTCGGAGATGGTCTGCGATTCGAGCAGATGCTCAATCGGACGCAGGAATGGAATGATGACCTCGAAGCTCATTGGCGTATCCTCTTAGGCTCAAAGCCGATCCGCTCCTGATCGAACCAGGTCATGGTGACGGGAAGAAAGTCAGGTTTCAGATAGCAGTAGGTCGGAGGCAATGGGCTGACACCATCGAAGACGACGGCCACGGACTGCGCATTTTGAAGATCGAAGAAAACTTTCTCCTCGAATAATGGCTCCTTGTGTTTCTGATATTGCTTGGAGGCGGAAACGGAGCCTTTACTGGATGAGGTGCGGCCAGAGAGCCATCCGACATTGGCATTGGTGGAGGATTCGGAGACCGTGTAGCTGATGCGGGTGCGATCGGCCTTGCCGCATAGCTCGGAGGCGTACCGGGCTGTTTCAGGGTCTGTGGTTGTGAGAAATACTTTATTGCGAAGGGCCTGTAGCAGGGTCTTGACGCCTTCGTTGGGCAGCGCGTCTTTGAGACTCGACACACTCTGCGTGGCAACAATGGGGATGCACTTCGGCTGACGCGAGAGGCTGAAATAGCGTTCGTCCCCCGTCGGATTGTCGGCCCCTACGGTAGCGAAGTTCTGGTACTCGTCGCAGATAAATACCGTTGGACGGAAGTGCCGTTCGGGGTGAGCCTCCATCCTGGGAATGCGTAATATCACGGCCCGCTGATAATCGATCTTCATCATGGTGCCGATGGTCTTCGCCAGTGCCGGGTTCAATGCCACAGGAAAGTTCAGGCCGACGACCGCGCCCGATTCGATCAGGTCCTCGAACGGTTGCAGAACAACACCGCGCGGATCGTCGGCACACGATCTGCCGTCGTAGAGTTCCTTCGGCGGGCAGAAGACACGGCGCACATCGGGATCGGTCTCGAAGAGCGACAGGAACACCGCGATGCCCTGGATGATGCTGGTCTTAACTTCGGAGCGAAAAAACTTCCAGTGCTCCCAATACCAATACTGGACGCTGTCGAAGCGGTCATGCTGTTCCGACCGGTATGGCTTGCGGGTGAAGACATCGAAGGCCGCGGAGGTCTGCTGTGTCAGCAGGTTTTCGAGCGCCTCGGTCCACGCGATGAGATAAAGGTCCGCATCCTTGTTCCACTCGAATCCGAGCGGAGACAGCAGAGCTTCATACTCGCGGTACTCGTCTTTGCCGATACCGATGTAGCTGGTGGTACTGAAACGGCTGCCGACTTCGTTCAGCAGTTCTTCCAGTCTGCCGGCGCTGATGACGGTGCGGAAGAGATCGACCATCGTGAGGTATCCGTCGCGGATGCGATGCAGCAGGATCACGTACCGGACAAGGTCTGTGTAGGACTGCTGCCAGAAGGGTTCCTTGCCCTTGCCCCAGATCGAGGTGATGATGGAGGCGATATTGAACGCCTGGGCGTAGGGATCGAGCGAGTTGTTGAGGGGGTTATAGCGGATATTGCCGTCGAGCGAAACCTCGACGTAATCCTGTTCCCGTCCGCACCACTTCAGGATGCGCTGAAGCTGGCGGCACAGGTCGCCTTTGACCTCAAGGACGATGCCCGATAATCTGCGTTCAGGATCGTCCGCGCGGTACGCGAACAACTGCCGCATGGCCGGTAGAATCAGCCCATAGGTTTTGCCGCTGCCGATAGAACCGAAAGACGCGATGCCGGTATAGAGGCCGTGCTCCGGGACCGACAACCACTGTGGAGCCGGGCTGGGCTTGGGAACGAGCTGGCGGTGGACCTCGCCGAGCACCAGCGAAAGCTCAGTCCGCGTATGCGGGTCGGGATACGGAGGGAGTGTGCCAGCGGCCAACTCGTGCTCACTCTTATATAGATGGACGTACAGTAGCGAGAAGATCATGGAGAAGAGCAGGAACGGCGTCGAATACAGAAACAGGCCGTAGCTCCCGACGATGGCGTGAAAGACTGGAGGCCTCTCCAGCGCGATCAGGCGCAGCAGCGGATTCGCCACATTCATCGGAAAGAGGCTGTCGAGCGTGATGCCGCAGGCCGCGCTCAGACCCAGCGAGAGCAGGAAGCGATGCTCGACGAGTAGACGGACGATCTTTTGAAAATATGGCAACTGGCGCATGGTCTAAGTCCTCCCCCTATACGTGAGCAGCCGAGCTGTCTGATTTCGGCGCGGACTCGGAGACGTGCTTGATAGGCGTGGATGCTGGTTTCACACCGCTGCCTGGCCGTGTAGCACTCGCGGCAGCGCTGGCCTTGTACTTCTGGAACTCTTCTTCCTGCACCAGCGCGAATCGCAGCAGCTCGTTGACGACGTAATTGGTTTCATTGTTCGACCACTCGGCCAGTAACTCGATGTCATTGGCGACGGTCTGGTCGATGGAGGATTGCAGCTTCGCGCGCCGTATTCTGCTGACGCCGTGTTCCAGTTTCAGTTTGCTCATGGTGTTCTCCTATGGATGAGGTTGTGATCGTTGGTGAATC
>JBEKGF010000157.1:0-4127 GCA_050012935.1 Edaphobacter sp.
TCGCCCATACTGTCTTGGAACATGGACCTCCAGCTCGATGAACTCGTCAATCCAGACATCGAGACGACGCGCACGGCGCATCGATACCGGAGGCAGATCGACTAGATCATGCCAGCCTTCTGGATCGTTGGGATGCGGAAGCGGCGGGACGTAACATACATTCACGGGCGGAGCGCCCGGGCCTAAGGCGGTGGTTCCAGCGCAGAAGCGATGCACACTCCGGCGAGTTCACGATCAACGCCACTCTGGTTCGGTGGATCGGAGGGCAAGCGTGACAGCGTAGTGCCTCTCAGGAGTCAGCTGGATCTGATCGATGTAACGGTGAGGCCAATGCCGCACGAGAAGTTCGTCCTGCGCCAAGACGCGAGGGGCCGATCCATCAGGCGGTATCAGCAGATCACGCGACCGACCGAAAAGCCTTGATGGGTTGGAAATGACCGGTCGGCCATGTTTCGTCGATCGTCGATGTCCGGCGAATGGAACCGGCCCGGCGAAGGTCCGAAGGGCGTTCGGCACAATTCCGGGAGGTCTACTAGCATTCAAGCTCCGCGGGGTATAACGCTGGTTCTGTCAGCCTAAGGTTGGCATCTGCAGCTTCAGGCCTGAGCGACGCGGACGCCAGACAGGTATTGAAACTTCGTCATCGAACGTCAGGAAGACGATTTCCACGGGCTGGTCGCACGCGAGACTCTCACGCTGAATGCCGACGACCCAGCTCAGAACCCGCACCGGCTCGCCTTGAGTGCCGTCAAGTTCGACCACGGTGATGTTGCGCTCCCCGTCTGGCGGAGGCGGAAAATCAACCCAGGTAAAGGTGAACACGCGTCCGGTCCCGGGAACTTGGCTCCACGAGAACTCCGTGGCGTGGCAGGCGTAGCAGGCAGCGTCAAGAGGCCAGCGGTGTGTTCCGCACCCATCGCAGCGCGGAATTACTAGTTCCCCTCGTCCGGCTGCGAGCCAGTAGGGTTTTGTGTGTTCACTCCAGCCTGGGCTGGGTAGCATGTTGCGCCGCTCTATATCGACGGTCATGAGGTTTTGCGCAGCAGCAGAGCGCCCGACGGCGTGGGGGACGCCCCGGCGACCACGAGCACCACCTCGGCGCCTGGTATCTGATTTACGGATGTGCCGCGCAATTGGCGCACGCCTTCGAAAACATGCGTCATGCCGTGAAGATAGACTTCGGCCAGATTGCCGCCGTGTGTATTGACCGGAAGCTTCCCTTCACGGCGAATGGCGCCGCTCGCAACGAAAGGCCCACCTTCACCCTTAGGCGCGAATTGAAAGTCCTCTAGGCCCATAATCACCATCGGCGTGAAGTGGTCGTAGATCATCGCCACGTCGACGTCGTTTGGACCCATGCCCGCATTGCGGTAGAGATCCTCGGCGATGCTGCGCTGGCCGGCGGACGCGAAATCCTCAGCCGACATGTTATTACCGTCTATCAGGCCGTGACCGTAGCGCCGGGGGGCGCCCATGGCAGCGCCGGCTATAAGAACTGCCTTCTGGCGAAGATCCTTCGCCCGCTCAGCCGAAGTCACGATCACGCATGCGCCGCCGTCGGATTCCATGCAATGGTCCAACAGTCGCAGCGGATCGCATATCATCCGGGACGCTTGGTAGTCTTCGAAGGTAATCGGCTCACGGAACCGAGCCTCGGGATTGTTGGCCGCATTGCGCCGAGCATTGATCGCCACTTCGGCGAAATGTTCGACCTTGGTGCCATATATGTGCATATGCCGCCGTGCGGCAAGCGAAAAACACTGTCCAGGTGTCTGGAGCCCGGGGAACTTGGGCACGGCTTTTCCGCCTCCGCCGAACCGGGACTCCGGCGCCTGGATGATGCCCCTTGTAACAGCGACGAAGTTGGCTTGACCCGTGGCCACTGCCATCGCGGCATACATGAACGCCCCGCCCATAGCGCCGCCACCGCCTCCCCAGCCCATGGCTGTAAAACGCAGATGAGGGGCACCGAAGGCGCAGGCCAACTCGCCCGCGCCGGTCGGGTCATCCGAATAGGACGCGTAGCCGTCGATCTCCCTGGGCGAAATGCCAGCGTCCTCACAAGCGTTTTTGACCGCTTCCACCACGAGCGACCTGTGTCCGCGACCAATGAACTCCCCCCGCCTGCCGTAGGCCGTGTGTCCAAAGCCGACGATCGCGGCTCGCTCTCTCAGCCACCCGCCTTCCGTCATCGATCACCCAACGTGCGCATCGCGATCCTCCGGCTCAAATCCGCGACGTCTGGACTCGGTCCCCCGTCAGCCGAAACTCGTGAATTCAGCGCGCGGCAGCCGAAACAGCCGTGCGGCATTGCCCCCCAAGATGTCGGCCTTTTCCCTTTCGCTGATGTCGATGCCTTCGAACAGCCTCTGGAGCGTCAACCTGGTATTGGGAAAGGTGCCCTCCGCGTGAGGGTAGTCCGAACCCCACATAATCGCGCCAGTACCGACGATGTCTCGGGCTATGATGCAGGCGCGGTCATATTGAAACGAGCACTTCACCTGATCGCGAATAATTTGGCTTGGCATGCGGCCCAGCTTGGGCCGAACGAAGGTATAATGGGCGTTATAGACCTCGTCCATCCGCTCCGCGACTGCCGGCAGCCAACTCGCTCCGGCTTCGATCACTGCCACCCGCACCTTCGGATTGCGATCGAGTACGCCCCCCGCCACAAGCCACATGACCGCATCCGCGCCGTCGCATAGCTGGCGAGCGTAATTGATCACCGCACCGCCCGGGCCGCGCTCAATCACCACGTCGGGCAAGCCCGTGCCAGTGTGAAGAACGATAACGAGTTCGAGTTCAGCTGCTAGGCTGAACACCGGATCCCAGAGTGGAGAGTTGTAACGCGGAACACCGACCGGGCTCGACACTGGCAGCATCGCGGCTGTGAAACCCATCGCCGCGATACGTCTCATCTCGGCCATTGTGTTAGCAAGGTTGCGCACCGGCAATACACCGCAGCGAACGAAAATCTGCGGATAATCCTTGAAGACCTTATTGTTCCAGTTGTTGTAGATTTCGCAGCTTGCTAGTTCGGCATCGATATTTTCGATTCCAAATGTCCATAGACCCAAGCTTGGGAATACGATCTCCGCGTCGATGCCCTCGGCCTTCATGTCGACCAGGCGTCCTTCTACATTCTTGTGACCGAGCGCCTTGCGCGCCGGCTGCTCGCCTTCTGCGCGCTTGCGCATGGCGGTGGCTTCTTGCTCTTGATCGTTGGTGTTTGAATCAGGACGCATTCGCAGCTGATGGAGTACCTTGTCCCCTGTCACGGTCACGCGGTGCTCCCCGCGGACCTCACTAAGAATAGCGTGATATTTCAATGATTGAGGGAGTCCCTCGGTGAAGAGTTCAGCTGGTTCGACGATATGCCCGTCGGCGCTAAAGACGAAACTCATGGCATGCCTCTATTTATGAATAATCATTTATAAAGCGTAGCTGCAAATGCCTCTACCGTCAAGTTGGCATGGCAGAAGAGACGATAGACGTCAGTCTCGTCGTATCTATAAATGATGGATCATTGACTTATATTTACGACCGTGTTTTGATGGCTTTGAAGGGTATGATGGCTGGATAAGAGGGGCGCCAACAAATGTCGCATTCGAAGCAAGCCGTTCGCGCGAACGTGTCTGCTGTCGCTGTCACGGTTATGAACTTCACGCTGAAGCAATCGGGGAGCGGTTGGCAATGACCCAAGTCATGAAAGGCGTCCGGGTACTGGAGGTCGCGCAGTTCACTTTCGTCCCCGCAGCCGGCGGCGTTCTTACTGACTGGGGCGCCGAGGTGTTGAAAGTCGAACACCCCGTCCGGGGCGACGCCCAGCGTGGGCTCCAGATGCTTCAGCGTTTCGCGATCAATCCGCAGCGAAGCACGCTCACGCACCACCCCAACCGTGGCAAGCGATCCATCGGAATCGATATTTCCACGGAAGAGGGACAGCAACTTATCTATACACTCGCCGCGTCCTGCGACGTATTCCTCACCAACTACCTTCCCGCTCAGCGGCAAAAGCTCAAGATCGACCTAGAACATATCCGCGCTCACAATCCCAACATCATCTATGTGCGTGGCAGCGCCTTTGGCGAGCAGGGACCCGAGCGCGAAAAAGGAGGCTACGACAG
>JBEKGF010000158.1:0-4084 GCA_050012935.1 Edaphobacter sp.
CGCAGCAGGTGGCGGTGCAATCTGCAAGGGCCAAGCAGGCTGTGGCGCAGGTGCAGGCGGCGCAGGCGCAACTGGACCAGGCGAAGCTGAACCTGAGCTATGCGAAGATTGTGGCTCCGGAAGACGGCATTGTTACGCGGAAGAGCGTTGAGATCAACCAGAATGTTTCCGTTGGGCAGAACCTGCTGACGCTGGTGAGCCTGAACGATATCTGGATCACGGCGAACTTCAAGGAAACGCAGCTGAAGCAGATGCGTAAGGGCCAGCATGTGGAGATTGCCGTAGATGCTACGGGCAAGAAGTACTCGGGCACGGTGACGCAGGTGGGCGGCGCGACGGGCTCGGTGCTTTCGCTCTTCCCGCCGGAGAATGCGACGGGCAACTATGTGAAGGTGGTTCAGCGTATTCCGGTCCGCATTGACTTTGCGAATCTGAAGGATGAGGATGCGAATCATGAGCTTAGGCCGGGGTTGAGTGTTGAGCCTAAGGTGCGCGTTAAGGACTAAGGACGAATGACGAAGGATGAGAGGGCCGGCGAAAGCCGGCCCTTTGATTTTTGGTGGGGATGTTATCCGTCTTGGCTGATCTGCAGTAAGATTCCGTGTAAGCGTCTCCATGGAAAGATATTCGGTTGAACTCGACTTGCAAAGACCTCTAGTCAGCTGGAGATACAGGGTAGTCGCTGCGCTTGTTTTCACAGCAGTTTTCTTCGCTATCCGCTTCGGTTGGGATTTTGTTGCGCCGATTGAGAAAGAAAGGAGCGTGTTGAGCGTCGCGCTTAAGGATGGTCTGTGGGCTATGCTGATGGGCACTATTATGACCTTTCTGCCTCGGCCATGGATCCTTTCAAAGCCCCGAACATCCATAGATTTCTTCGTCGACGAAGAGTCAATCAGTAGCGAATTTCGATCGTATGGGATTTTGAAGTGGCGTTTGATTCGCAGGACAGTGCGGCGCGGAAAGATTCGCAGCGTTTTTCAGATCAAGGGCCGAGTTGGTGGGATTGGTATTTCGGAGCGAAGCGAATTTGCCGCCCGCATGTTTGGGTATGTTTATGTGCCTGCGTCTTTGCCGGAGTTTGAGGAGTTGAAGAGGCTGGCGGAGAGTTGGCGGGTTGTGGAGTGAATCGGAATTAGGCTTTGATGGACGATGGGCCGGCGAAAGCTGGCCCCTTTGGTTTTGTCGGATGCAAGGAGGGTGAACTTATTTCTTCAGGCGTCGAATGCCGAATGCGTCCAGCCTTGTGTCTGTGGTCAGCAGCGGGAGATTGTATTGGATGGCGTGTGCGGCGATCATGCGGTCGAAGGGATCGGCATGTTTGGACTCAAAGCGCGCGGCTCGCATCATGACCTCCGGCTCCAGCGGTACGAGGGTGTAGCCCAGTCGATCTTCGATGTTGGCAATCAGATCGTTCTCAAAATTGATTGCCTCGGGAAGCTTGCCGATACGCACCTTCAGGCTGATTTCATAGACCGTTGCGGCGGAGACCAGCACTTCATTGTCGAGATTGGCGATGAGTTTTCTCGCCCACGGTTCGATGCGGGCTGAATTGATTGCTGCCCAGAGAACGTAGTGCGTGTCTATAAAGAACTTCATGGGAAGAGCTTCACTCACTCTCTCCGCGCCACGCCTTCAATTCGGCTTGCGGAAGCTCGTCAAAATCGGCGGGAATTTCAAAGCCGGGATGGTGGAAGAGATCGAAGGGCCGTTCTTTGACCGGCTTGAGGGCCACAAGCATTGCCACGGGCGTTTTTTTTCGGCCGGTGGTCAACACGACCTTCTCGCCGCGTTGCGCTTTTTTTACGAGGGCCGACAATCTGGTTTTGGCTTCGAACATCGTTGACTCAGTCATGACATCCTCTAAAATGCTAGGAATATGTTAGCTAATTTTGCAGACGAATGCAATCACGCTTCTAGCGGGGTTGCTGCCCGTCAGTTTTGTGGTGGGGTGTGGTGGTGGGAGGGTCGATCCAGTAGGTTGTGCGGGATGTGATTTCCAAGCCTGCGTAGTTGGGTGTGTGGAGGGTTAGTGTGTGCAGGCCGGGGTGGGGGTTTTGGGGGTAGAAGCTGAGCACGTAGCGGTTGGGGACGTGGTTGGCGATGGTGGAGAGATAGCCTTCTAGCTCTCTGGGTTTGGATAGCTTGAAGTATTCGCCGCCGGTCATGCGGGCTACGGTTTCGGGGATGTTGGTCTTCATGCCGTCTACGGCTTCGATGGCGGCCATTTTGGCAAAGGCCAAGGGTGGGGCTAGCTGCGTGAGGCAGTCGTAGGCCTGTATCCATTTGTTGTGCGTGGCGTCGGGGTCCGCGTCCGGGTCGGGATCGGGACGCTTGCCCATGCAGCCGTGGGGCGGATTGGGGTGAGGATTCTCCAGGCGCAGCCAGCCTGGCTTCTGGCGGCTGTCGATGTGTTCGGGGAGTTGGCGTTCGGCGTAGTGCGCGGCTTCGGATTTTCCGGTGGAGAAGCCGATGCTGTAGATGGTGGTGTTGGTGTCGGCGATGGCGCGGATGGCTCGCTGGATGGTGGTGGTGCTGCCGCGGTCGAGGGTCTCACTGATGAGGAGAATGGCGCGGCGATAGATGGGCGGCTGAGTGCGGAGCAGATCGACGGCATAGGTGAGGCTGTCGAGGATGGCTGCGCCGTTGTCGCCGAGTGGAATGTTGTGTACGGGTTGCGGGCCGGTGCAGTTGTCGTAATGCTCCTGACGGGTGCAGCCGGGCTGCAGACTGTGGAGCGCTTCAATGGCTTCGTCGGTATCGCCGGTGAAGCTTTGCAGAAGGTCAGGCTGGCTGTCGAAGGTGACGACGGCAATCTGATGGAAGACGTTGCCGACGATGGAGGTGAGCATGGGTGCGAGCGGCGGCGCGAGGGTGGAGTAGTTTTGGAATTCGCGCGCGCCTGCGCCGCCGGTTTCGAGGACGATGACAAGGGCTAGTGGCGAGTGGTCTGTGTCCTGGACGAGCGAGAGTTTTTGCGGAGTGCCGTCGTCGGTGAGGAGGAAATCTTTGGCGGTGAGGGTGTAGACATTGGCGCCGGATTTGTTGCGGACGAGGGCGGGGACGAGGACGAGGTTGGTTTGTACGGTTAGTTGGGGATTGGATGGGGCGGGGGATTGTGCAGAGGCGGTGAATGGAATGGCGGCGGCGAATGCGGAGAGCGCGATGTGAGTGAAAGTGTGTCGCGTGTTCAAACGGGCCTCGCCTTGTGTAGTGGTTTCAAGGTTAGACGTTGAGCATTCAATTTTATTTGTTAGCGAGTCAGCCGCGCTTTGCGCGATGGCGAGTTAGCAGGCTAGCCCTATAATTCTGGCATTATGCAGACTCTTCTTCGCAATCTTCGCTTTGCGGTGCGCGTGTTTCGGCAGAACAAGGGATTTACCGCGGCTGTGGTGCTGACATTGGCGCTGGGGATTGGCGCGAATACGGCGATTTTTACGGTGATGGATGCGCTGCTGCTGAGGCCGTTTGCGTTTCATGAGCCGGAGCGGCTGGTGAGCGTGTCGACGCATGATGAGACGCAGGATCGCGGGATCAACCTGACGCGGTATGAGATGCTGCGCGACCATAACAGCTCATTTGAAGGCGTGGCTGTTTGGGCTGGGGATACGCTGAATCTTTCTGGGAATGTTGAGGGTGGGAGTGAGCCTGAGCAGGTGCAGGTGGCGCGCGTTTCTGCTAATTTCTTTCCTCTTCTTGGAGTGACGCCGCAGTTGGGGCGGACCTTCAGCGAAGAAGAGGCGCGGCCTGAGGGCAAGGCTGTGGTGATGCTGAGCGATTCGCTGTGGCGGGAGCGGTTTCATGCCGATCCGCATGTGATTGGGCAGACGATTCAGCTGGATTCTGCGGCTTCGACGGTGGTTGGCGTGCTGCCGCGGGGGACGCGATTTCCGATACTGGGCGAGCCGGCGGTTTGGACGCCGCGGTACTTTGAGTTTTCGCTGTTTCCGCCGGCGCGACTGCGTCAGGGAGTGGGGTACTTGAACATCATCGCGCGGCTGCGCGATGGGGTGACGCTCAAGGGCGCGAATGCGGAGCTGGCTGTCGAGAACGAGCAGTATCGCAAGCAGAACGGCGCTATGCCGGA
>JBEKGF010000159.1:0-3909 GCA_050012935.1 Edaphobacter sp.
TATCTGACCGCAGCGGCATTCGCGAGTTCACCACTCATAGTACACGGCATTTGTGTCTGACGGATCTCGCGCGAGCGAACTGGGATGTCCACGAAATCGCCACTTTCGCCGGACACCGCAGCGTTCAGACGACTCTCCTTTATATACATCTGAGCGGCCGCGAACTGGCAGCCAAGCTCGCGAAGGGCATGGCTGAAATCCATGCATGGCGTACGCGGGTAGTGAAAGAGGCATTCCTTGAATAAGCTCTACATCAACTCCGCCAACTCCATTTCCGCACAAGAGGAGACGGAGTGGTCCTGGCCTGTGGATCCCCGGAAGTACGACCGGTCTCCAAGGCTTCGAAAGAATGAGATCGCGGAACTCGCTTACCTCGCCGCACGACAAAGGCCATACGGTCACTTCCCGGTGCATACAAAAGAGGCCCTGCTGCGGCTTACCGATCCGCTAGACGACGTGATGAACGCCATAAGCCCTCCGCCACAGTCCCGTTCCGGAGCGATGACTGTGATGCTGATTGAAATGCACAAGCGCAAGCGGGCGTTCTGGGGGTGGACCTCTGACGAGTGGATCGAAATTCTCCACACCACAGCGATAGCCTTCCACCAGCACTATCCGCATACCAGCAGCCATGCTCGGCAGATGTTGACCGCCGGCATGTACTTGTTGCGGGTATTCGATGACTTCAGGAGGCTCGGGATCATCGATAGAACAGCCCTGGCATGCCGGATCTTTGGCCGGCAAAGGGTCGAGAATTCTATCAAGCGGATTGTCGATCTGATTCGCTCTTGGGGCTACAGCCGATACGGGGCTATAGATGCGCAGTGGGCTGTCTGCACCCTCTTGCTGGCCGTAAAGAGCCCGCGCCTGGAGGAGGTCACACTCGAAGTACTCGAAACGGAACGGAAGCTAACCCCTATTCGAAACAGGCGAGCGAGTATCGGGGTCGTGTCACGCGCGCTGGCCGGCCTCGGCATCATTGCACACCCATTATCCAAGCCAACTGCCAGATCGCATTTCGGCGACTCTCGTAACGGTGTCCCCCCTGAATGGGTGCATTTGGTGGAGCGATGGCGCGACACCTCCACCCTGCAACCGAGCAGTCGCAAACGCATCTATGTATACCTTCTTAAGGCCGGCCGCTGGGTCGCAAGCGTACACCCGGAGTACGTCACCCCGGATCGCTGGACTCGTGAGATAGCCGCCGAATGGGTGGCTGCCGTCTGCCGCATGACTATTGGTGATTGGACGCAAGTAGATGAAAAAATGCAGAAACGTCGAGGCAAGCCGCTGTCGGCGAAGACCAGGGCACATCTGCTCTCATCCTTGGGCACATTTTTCAGGGACATGCAGGAGTGGGAATGGATTCCCCGCCGCTTCGATCCGCGACGTTGCTTCGCGGCGCCCCGCAGCTTGCGAGCGTTGATCGCACCCAACCCGCGGGTGATCGCGGACGACATCTGGGCGAAGCTGTTGTGGGCCGGTCTCAATCTGACCCAAGACGACCTTACAAAATCATTTTCCTGCTCGCGGCACTTCTATCCCATGAAGATGGTCAAAGCATTGACTATCGTCTGGCTATTTGGCGGCCTTCGGGCGGACGAGATTCGTAGGTTGCGTGTCGGCTGCACTCACTCCCATGAGAACTCTTCCAGCGGCGCCGGCAAAATATGCGACTTGGCTGTCCCGGTGAACAAGACCAGCACGGCGTTCACCAAACCCGTGGACTACGTCATCGGTGAGGCTGTAAAGGACTGGGAAGCAGAACGCCCCGTACAACCTCCGGCGGTCGACGAGAAGACCAGTGAAATCGTCGATTTCCTATTCATGTTTCGCGGCAATCGGGTCGCTCCGGACTACATCAACCAATCCCTCGTTCCCATCTTGTGCGAGAAGGCTGGCATACCCCGTAAAGACGCCCGTGGAAACATCACGAGCCACCGTGCCCGCTCGACGATCGCGACGCAACTGTTCAACTCCAAAGAACCGATGTCCCTATTCGAAATCGGGAAATGGCTGGGCCACAAGTGGATCAACTCTACGCAACACTATCTGGATATCAGCCCGGCGAAAATGGCTACGTCCTTTCAAAAGGCTGGATATTTTGCGCGAAACGTACGCGCAATCGAGGTACTGATCGACCGCGAGGTGGTCATGAGTGGAGCCGCACCGCCAGAACCTTGGAAGTTCTACGACCTGGGGCATGGTTACTGCTCTTACGATTTCTTCGATCAGTGCCCACACCGAATGGCCTGCGCGAAGTGCGATTTCTACATATTAAAAGGATCTGGCCGCGCTCAGGTGCTCGAAGGCAAGGCGAGCCTGTTGCGCATGCGCCAGGAGCTTCCGCTAAACGACGCCGAACTTGCTGCCGTGGACGATGGCTTAGCGGCATTTGAAAAGCTTCTCTCCCAACTGGCCGACGTACCCACACCGGCGGGCCCAACGCCACGCGAACTCCGGGCGAGCGACCTTATTCAGATCGATGACAGAGAGACTCCGCCATCCGAGAAGAAGCGGTAACAATGACTCGACAATGGGTGAACTTCAAGGTAGTCAAACAGGCCATATCGATGGAGATGGCTCTCGCCAGCTATGGCGTCATTCTCCACCGTCTTGACCGTTGTTATCTACGCGGCCGTTGTCCCCTCCCGTCACACCGGTCTCGCGGCAGCGCGCCGAGCTTCGTCGTCAATACCGAGAAGAACGCATGGGCCTGCCATTCGGACTCCTGCGCGTCAGCCCGCGGCGGGCTCGGAGGCAATGTTCTCGACTTCGTTGCGTGGATGGAAAGCTGCTCGGTCCGAGAAGCGGCACTCCGGCTTCAAGAGTGGTTCGGGTTGAGCGCCTCACCTGCTGGGCCGTGCACGTCTCCGTCTCCGGCCGCAATCAAAAATAATGACTGTGGTCCCGTGGATGTAAACGCTCCGCTGCCATTTGCGCTTCAGGGCATCGACGTCCATCATCCCTATCTCGCCGAACGCGGAATCAGCGCCGAGACCGCTAGGCATTTCGGAATCGGATTCTTCCCGGGGAGAGGCTGCATGGCGGGCAGAATCGTGATTCCGATCCACAACGAAGAGGGCTTGCTGGTAGCTTACGCTGGACGGACTCTGGGCCAAGCCGAACCCAAGTATCGGTTCCCATCTCGTTTTCGAAAATCGCTCGTCCTGTTCAATCTCCACCGCGCAATCGGCTGCGGCGAGACAGTGATCGTCGTCGAGGGATTCTTCGATTGTCTCAACGTGCACCAAGCCGGCTTACCATGCGTAGTTGCCCTGATGGGATGCGCGCTCTCCCGACGACAAGAGTCGCTCCTGGAGAGCCACTTTCGGAATGTCGTCTTGCTGATGGACGGCGACAAAGCGGGACGCAATGCTGGCGTGGAAATTGCCGGGCGCCTCGTTGCCAAGCTCGCCACCAGGCTTGTCGAAGTCCCAACCGGCAGCCAACCCGACCAACTGTGCGCCGATCAGATTCAGTGCCTTTGCATCCCTGGTTATTTTTGAGGATCGCGCAGATACATCTCGACGCGGCTGGAAGTCCAAGTGGGCACTCCGCACCCAAAGAAATCGGTATCTTCGGTCCACACGGGACAGCCGACGGCCAGCGCGGAGGCCAAAATCGGCCAGTCTTCCGGATCCCGCTCGCCCAGCCGTTCGCGAGCTTCTGCTTCGAACTCGCCGTAAACTTCGCTTCCAATCGGTTCTACGAGATGGGCCAAAGAGCGTAGGAATGCGAGTACCTTTTCCGGATCGCCACCACGTTTGATCGCGAGCGCAGGCAAGTGCTCTTCGGCTTCAGCGTACGCCACCTCTGGGACGAAAAACGATACCTGGCCCGCGTACGTTTCGATCACTTTACGCACTCGCTTCCCCAAGGCGGCTCGTATGAGAATATTGGCGTCAA
>JBEKGF010000160.1:0-3870 GCA_050012935.1 Edaphobacter sp.
GCGCAACACCAGCGTATCAATCCACAAGCTGATGAGCGGGCGAAGAGCTTCGCGCATCGTCGGACGTGAGGTAATGAAGATCCATCCCTGCCGGGTTTCGGCCCACTCGGTCGCCGTCCAGGCCGATCTCGTCTCCTCTTGCCTGGGTAGCAGACGGAAGCTGTCGGCGTACATATTGAGCGAACCGAGAACGCCGGTGCGCTGCGGCGGAGCCTTGGGATCGATCAGCATCCAGTACTCGGTCCCCTTGACGCGGCGGTCGATCTCGTCCGGATCGGACATCCACCTGACCAGGTCTTCGGGGGTCGGTAAATAGGTCAGCAGGTGGGCAAAGATCTTCTGTGGAGCCTCGACAAAGAATCGATTGGATACCCCTTCAGGCTGGTAGAGCGAGACGGCAAGTGCCTTGGCCTCGGCTTTGCGGCGCAACTCCCTGGACGGACTCCAATAGGGCATCCTGGCATCGAGCGGATTGAGAACGATGTCGCCGCGGCGCGGGTCATAGAACTGCTTCACAAACTCGCACGCGGGGTCGTAGACGATAGCGCAGTCGCCGCGCACTTCAATCTGGTAGAGCATCTGGCGAATGACGCTTGACTTGCCGGACCCGGTATCGCCGACGACGAGAAAGTGCTTGTTCTCGGCTTCCCGGGGAATGCGCAACGGCAGCTTTGAATCGTCCGTCGTGATGCCGATCCCGGTCCCCCCAACCGCCTTTGTGAATTGTTTTGCGTTCACAAGGAAGGGGCCTTTGAGTCGGCGCCCGTAGCGAAGATCCTTGATTCTCCGCATGTCCTTGCGGATGGAAAAAGGAAGTTCGAGGGCGAAGGCAGTGAGACCAAACGCGAACTGCATCGTGAAGAGCGAGTAGACCGGTCCATCCTGAAAGATCCAGTGTGCAATCCACGCGTGGAGCGGCTTGTTCTGGTAGCTGCGGAGACCCTCGCGCATCAGGAAGAATTGTCCGTGCTCCGATGCCTGGGGACTGAGCTTGAGAGGCAATGGCTTGCCGCCAGATTGAGGGGTAGAGCCCGCCTCGACGTCGGCATCGAGAGCGGCACGGCTCAGCTTTTCTCCGTCCGAAACATAGAGTAACTGATACTGGCCCACTGGATGAAAGAGGCCCGCAGTCTCGGTCCGGAAGTAGTACGGAAGGTAGTAGTGCTCGAGCGGAGAGATGCCAAACTGAATGCGAATGTAAATGAAAATGCCAGTCAAGATGCATGCAAACGTAAATGCTCCGAGGGTATAAACATAGCCGCTGGGCGGCCAGAGAACGGATTCTTTACGACCCCAATGCTGAACGGTTGACATGATCATTTCTCCTTGTTCTGACTGCGCTTGGCAAGCAGTTCCTGGGCTTGCGACGCCTTGGTTGTCTGGACCTGGCGAAAGAGAATCGTGAGCTGGTCCTGGGCCATCGTGCTTCCACGCAACAGCGGCTCAAGGGCATTCATCAGAAGCATCTCGATACCGACAAGCTCGGTGAAGATATGCATGTCCATCTCTCCGCGATTGGTGGCCATGGCGCCAGCGAGCAGCACTTCACGAGACCACTCGCTGAGTGCTTTTCCCTGGGCTGCAGCCGCAGCCAATATCTGTCGTTCCTCATCGAGGGTGAGGTTTGTGCACATCTTTCGTGTGCGCGCCAGTTTCCCTCCCAGGCACAACAAACTGCCATTACCAATTTCGTTCGGTTCGGTCATGTTTTCTCCCATCAATGGTTCCCGTTAGAGAACGCGATTTACGGCGTGAAACTCATCCGTTGTCGAGGCCCGACCCGGCGCGCCAAAGTGTTCTGGCAGTTTTTCTTAGAAACGGAACATAGCGATAGGCCTCTGTAGTGCAGCGCCGTTCGGACACTCTACGAGAGATCTCTAGTCGTTAGGCCGCGGAGCACTGACTGCCTCTAAGGCCTTCGCCACCTCGGCAACACGCTGGAGCAGTTCCGGACCAACGCCATTTCCGGAACCGCGCTGCGGCCTCCGTCGTTTGCGACACGTTTCGGCGGCAGGCCTCGAGTCAATCATCCGAAGGAATTTCCAGAAGTCGCGGTGTCTCAAGAAGACGTAGGTGAGCGCCCTGGTTACAAATTCTTCGGCAGAAACCTGGAAGTTCGCTCGATACTGATCGATCAGCTCGGCGGTGGATTGGTTGAGACGGATCACACAGCTGATCGGACGGTTCTGAGCAATCTCAGGCAAGGGCATTGCGGGGCTCCTTTCGGTGAGCAGAGGAATATTGATGAGTGACGATGGTCTCTGCCTTGAGAGCAAGCAGAGTCTCGATCGCATAGGCGCGAGCAGCATCAGGGGAGAACTCAAAGCGGTGGCGGAATTCGAGCAGGGTGAGAACGTCCGCAATCGGAAAGCCATCAGCAATCCAAAGGCGAGCGGAGACCGTGTCCTCAATCCGGCGGAGCGCGCTAGCGGATTCTGAGTGAGAGAAGGCGGGCTTGCGAATCGACCTCAGCATGACTCTACCTCCGCGATGCCTGGCGCCCCAGCCTGGTAGGCCTGCTCACAATGGAAAGTCTGAGAGGTCCGGTCGTAGCCTTGCAGTCGGAGCACTTCGCGGATGATGCGCCGGCCTGGTTGGCGCTCGACATGGATGACGAAGTCAACCGCTTCTCCGATCTCGGCTTCTACATCGGAGATGGTGGATTGAGCGTGCGAACGCATGACGAGATTGGCGAAGCGGGAGAGAGCCTTGGCCGCCGAGTTGGCATGGATGGTGGCTAAGGACCCCGCATGGCCGGTGTTGAAGGAATCGAGCAGCGTCCGTGCCTCGATTCCGCGCACTTCGCCAAGGATGATCCGATCCGGTCTCCAGCGGAGAGCAGACTTCAATAGATCGTCGAAGGTGATGCTCGCCTTGAAGGTGTCCGTCTGGGATTCGACGGCCAGAATGTTCGGCTTCTCAAGGTGAAGCTCTGAAGTATCTTCAATGACGACAATGCGCTGCTCGTCCGGAATCCCAGCGGCAAGGATCCGCAGCAGCGTCGTCTTGCCGGTTCCGGTTCCACCGCTGATGAGCAGCGTTTTCCCGCTGACAATCTGCTCGATTAGAAACTCGGCGAGCTGCCGCGTCAGCGTTCCCCGGGCGATGAGGTCATCGACAGTGTAATGGCGGCTGGTGAACTTGCGGATGGTGACGGCGGGACTGGACTTCACGACCGGAGGAATGACCGCCGCAAGGCGGCTTCCATCCGGGAGCTGCGCATGGAGAACAGGGTTGTCCTCGTCGAGCTTTTTGCCCAGATGGTTGGCAATCACCTCGAGGCCAGTGCGGAGTCTGGCGGCCTCGAAGCGGACCGATAGTTCGCGGCACAGTATCCCGTCGCGCTCGGACCACCAGGATGCGTCGGGATTGCCCATGATCTCGCTGATGCTCTCGTCGAGCAAGAGCGGCTCGATGGGGCGAAGGAAGGGAAGGATCAACTCGAAGCTCATAAGGGGTATCTCCTGGGATGGAAGCCCAGTCAAAGCCGGGCTTCCCAAATACGAAGAACAAGGCCTAAACGGCCGTTTCCTCCGGAATGACTTCCTCCTCTTCCAACTCTTCCGGCGTGGCCTTTTCTGCGCGGTCGAGCTTCAGGATTGAAAAGACGCGAATCTCCCATACACGCAGTTTTGCGTTAGTCTTTCTGTCCTCGCGCTCGCGGCTCCGCAACTCGCCTTCGACGGCCAGATGTGCGCCTTTCGTGAGAGTTTTCGCGAAGTCGGAGAGCTTGCCCCAGACGACACAGCGATGCCACTCGGTTGAGCCCTTGTACTCGCCGGTCTTCTTGTCCTTGTAGGAAGACTTCGTGGCGAGCGAGAGAACGGTGAAGCTCGAGTTGAGGGTGTTCAAGGTGGTGGCGTCGCTACC
>JBEKGF010000161.1:0-3708 GCA_050012935.1 Edaphobacter sp.
TCGGCTCCTGCAGCAAAGCGGTGCGCAGGTTTCCGTATATGAGCGTGATCAGAGCCGCAGTGCGAGAGTCCAAGGCAGCGCATTAGACCTTCACGAGAGCTCTGGACTAGCGGCACTGGAAGCTGCGGGCCTGACGGATGCGTTCTGGGCCAACCACCGGCCTGATCTCAACAACCTTCGCCTTACCGATGACAAGGGAACGGTTCTACACGATCATCGCCGCCAGATGTCGGGTGCCGGGCAACGTCCTGAGATCGAGCGAGGTCCGTTGCGGGATATTCTGCTGGACTCCCTTCAGCCTGGCACTGTGCAATGGGACTGCAAGCTCGAGTCTGCAGAGTCGCAAGTCGAGCAGGTGTTGTTACGTTTCGCTGGCGGCAGAACTGCCCTGGCCGATATCGCTATTGGGAGTGATGGCGCCAACTCGCGCTTGCGTGAGCTGGTCACTTCCATCCGGCCGGAGTATGTCGGGGTTTCGCTCGTGGAGGGCCTTATTCCCGCAGCAAGCCACGCGGTACCTGAGTTGTGGAATCTTCTCGGCGGATCAGCACTGATTGCTTTGGGAGGCGAGAGAACCATCGGTATGGGGACCAAGCCTGACGGCAGCGTGCTGTTTTACGCAGGAGTGAAGAGCCGTGACGATGCCGCGAGGCATAGCTTCGAAGAGGCAACCAATCCGAACGAGCGCGTGGCATGGTTCCGCGCGAATTTCCAGGGCTGGAGCGAGTTATGGGGCCCGCTCTTCACGGAAGCCGCGTCCATGGTCTGGCGTCCGCTCCTTGTTTGCCCGGCGGATCAGAAGTGGGAGCCGAAGGCAAACGTCACCTTAATAGGCGATGCAGCGCACGTGATGCCGCCGTACGCAGGCGAGGGCGTGAACATGGCCATGCTCGACGCCCTGATGCTGTCAAGGCTGCTTCTCAACCGGGAATCTTCATCTGAGGCGATTGCAGCGTACGAGGTCGAAATGTTTAAGCGCATGCAGCACATGACGGCGGACACGATGGTGAACACAGAGATGTTCTATGCGCCGGATGCTTGCGATCGCGTTGTAGCTCTATTTCGCAGTTTTGGTGGAGCGGAGACAGTTCTTTCAGCCGCAAAAGCATGATGCGAGCCGTTCAATCCCCTCTGCCAATGTTGCAAGAGAAGCTCGATCCATGTGAGCAGGATTGTTCAGTAATCGGTAGCGCATGATAAGGCTTAGCTTATCGTACCGCGGGATTTGGCGGCGTCTCTTACCGGACATCAATTGCTGACGGATTGGACAGAAATTAGTGTTGATGACGGAAATTCGGTCGGATATCGATCTCGTGCTGAACGCTCCGCAGCACCGCACGCTGGGTGATGTGCTTTCTCGATCTCAACCAAGCAGCCAAGTATGCTGGTCATTGACGACAGATGCTATTCCGGTGCATTCCGTCAGCGCGGCGATACGTCGATCAACTTGGCCAACATGAGCCGCGTCCAGTTCCTCGACGAGGTGAGCCTGCGCCAATCCCGCAATCTGTTGACCAGCGATGCCAACGAGCCGGTGGCGGACGGCGGTGGACGCGAACACTCCATCTTCGCGCAGGCGCTTCTGGACGGATTGGCCCTGGAACACTAACCTTTTCCGCAGCCGAGCTCTTCTTGAGGCATATCCAGGGCACCGTCGGTGGCGACTCCAAACAGATCCCGCAGTACTTCCCTGTGAAGGAGGGGCATGAAGGCGGCGAATTCGTGTTCCTGCCCCGGCTCTGAAACAGTTTTGCCAGCGTTTGAAGGTGGCCGCCGGGAAACGTGCCCAAGACTTGAATCAGCCACGGATCGCATGGCACACAACCTGATTCTCTCCCCACAACGCGCTCGGAACTGCACGTAGCGATTTCCAAGGGGTACAAGCCGCCGCCGCGGGCACGTTGTGCTCGCTAGCGCACAGACGCGACCACGGCCTTCGATGAATATTGGGACGAATGACGCCAGTCGCCGACACAATCGCTGCAATCGGTCTCCCACTGTTCATGCAGTCGGTGGGAGAACAATCGTCGCCCAGCGCTGTGGTCGCGCGGTTTCGTCACGGCGGAGGGAAATTCGACATTAGGCCCTCCGATATCGTGCAGGTTACGTTCAACCTGCAAGACGGCGTGCCCATCCGCCGTCAGACGGGGAGCGCGCCGTCACATGCGTGTGTTGCTGCGGTCGGAAGCGTCTCGATGATACCTGCGCATCAGCGCACCCAGATGGAAATCGAAGGTCAAGCCGACATCTTGCAGATATTCCTCCGTGAAAAGTTTCTCGATCATGCGGTTGACGGTGAATTTTCCTGTTCGGCATTTTTCAATTCGCATGACAGCGAACTGCAGGCGGCGGCCATGCAGGTTTTCGTCGCAGCCACACGGGGGGACCCGGACGATTCACTCCTCCTCGAATCCGGTATCCGTCGTCTTGGGGCCGGGCTCCAGAACCATGTTCGTCACCGGCCTCCGGAGACCGCGCGTCGCGGCCTTGCTCGCGCGGCACAGCGGCGGGTAGACGACCTGATCACCGCCTCCCTAGTCGACGCGACCGTCCCGTCGCCAACGTTGGACCAGCTGGCCAGCGCCGCGGGCTTGAGCGTCAATCACTTTATCCGGACATTCCGCCAGCAGACGGGCGTGACACCGCATCGGCACGTCGTTCTCCGCCGACTCGAGCGCGGGATCTCGCTTTTGAAGAAACCTGGCAAGTCCGTTGCCGAGGTGGCGGATGGCACCGGCTTTGCGACGCCAGCGCATTTCGTCGCCACATTCAGGCGAACGCTAGGCGTGACGCCCGGCGCATTCCAGGCTGCTCTCCAGCGCTGATCAGGCGCGCTGGTGCCGGGAGGCTGCCGCGGGCGGTTTCCGACGTTGAGCGCGAAGCAGGTGTTTTCGCGATACCGCAGGTTCGGCACTGTGACGCAGCGTTTATCGCCCCGAGTTCTGAATGGCTGGCTCGGCCCTTATGAAGTGCGCCGCTGACACGGCGCAGAGCTTTATTGGCCACGCCTCACGAAGACACTTGTAACGTGCGCCTTTCTCATCGAAGTTGCGTCTCTCGTTTCTTGTCTAATCTTGAGTCGCTACGAGTTCACGGCTGGGAGTGGTGTTCCGCATGCGCTTCGTCAGTACGAGACCGGCGTGAAAGGGGGATTTTGCGATACCGCAGGTCCTCGCCTGCTCTGTAGTCTTACTTATTCGCGACTTCGGCTCCCTCCAACGCCTCGCCCGGAGCCATCACCGTTGCGGTCATGAGGCAGTTCCCTGCTTTCGTACAACTCCATCGAAGGATGCGTGAGATGAACAGACTGAATGGAAAGACCGCCGTGATCACCGGTGGCGCTACCGGCATCGGCCGCGCCGCAGCAAAGCGCTTCATCGACGAGGGCGCCTTCGTCTTCATCTTCGGCCGCCGGCAGAAGGAACTCGACGCCGCCATGGCGTACCTCGGGCCCAATGCCCGCGCGGTGAAAGGCTCGGTCTCGGATGAGGCCGATCTCGACCGCCTCTACGCGGCCGTGAAAAAGGAGCGCGGGACCCTGGACATCGTATTCGCCAATGCCGGGGTGGGAAGCCAGCTTAAGCTCGGCGAGATCACCGCCGAGCACATTGACGAAACCTTCGACATCAATGTGAAGGGTACGATCTTCACGGTCCAGAAGGCGCTGCCACTGATGGGCAAGGGCGGATCGATCATCCTGACTGGATC
>JBEKGF010000162.1:0-3635 GCA_050012935.1 Edaphobacter sp.
TGCGAAGCCGCCAGCTCGCACGGTGACCGCGCAACAGAAGAAATTTGATCATATCCGCCTCGTCTTCAACCATGAGTAAAGCATCTCCCCAGTACACTCAGCTGCTTGTCCCTCTACAGGTCGGGACGATGTCCCATGTTGAGTTCTTCGAGGCAGCCCAACTTGCTGCGGGCGTGCCTTTGACGCCCGCTATGCCGATGCGTAAAGCTACAACCTCAATCGAAGACCTGCTTCGCTTCATCGACGCGTTGAAGCCTCGCCATGTTCACCTGCTCGGCATGGGAATCAATAATCGTCGAGCCGAGAAGCTTATCGAAGCAGTTCGCTACTTCAGCTCCGGCACAACGATCAGCATGGATTCGAACATGCTGCGCGCCGTAGCCGGACGTAACCGCCCGCTCACCAGGCTTGAGGCTGAACTTCGTACCAGTGAGACAACGGCATTGTTCGGCGCTGTCGACTCCCAGGTCCTCGCGCTTAACGCCGAGTCGGTCGATTACACGGACCTCATCGCTTCACCTTCGCTGTGGATTGCTGAAGAACAGTTGTCCGCAATAGCAAGTGCCACCGGAATGACAGAGCGCGAGCGCTCTGGATTCGCCGCAGATCCTGACTGCTTCCTGCAATCACCCATTCCAGCAACCGATGCTCCGACCTGGATGGAATATCCGTTGGTGATTTTGGAGCTCGATCGCGTCTGGGAGCAGTATGTCGAGCGGCGCATTCGATCCGGAACCCGCAGCGCAGCCATCGTGGGCGTCTTCGCAGACTCCCGCATCAGTGGTCAGACAAGCTGCTGACCTAAGAAACTCCAAACTTCGAGGACAATATGAGATTCGTCTTCAACGACGGCGGCAGGGCCGTGGCCGGTCATCGCGGGCGAGCCGGCGACTGCGTGACACGCGCCATCGCCATCGGCACTGGCAAACCCTATCAAGAGGTCTTCGATGCCCTCAATGCACTTGCATCTTCGGAGCGCATCGGGAGACGAAAGAAGAAGAAGTCGAACAGCAATTCCGGAGTGTTCCGCAAGACCTATGAGCGCTACCTCAGATCGCTGGGGTGGCGCTGGAACTCGACGATGTCCATTGGCTCGGGATGCACAGTACACCTTAGGGCTCGGGAGCTTCCAGGAGGCACGCTGGTGGTTCGAGTCTCCCGGCACCTCACGACAGTTATCGACGGCGTCATTCATGACACACACGACTGCTCGCGCGCTGGAAGACGGTGCGTCTACGGATATTTCTCGCCGCCTACCGATTCGCGCCAACTCACCCTCCCATGAAAGGAACGAGCGATGCATACTGTCCTCTCTTACGGGATGGGAGTCGAATCGTCTGCCATCCTGGTCCGGTGGGTCGAAGAGCCCTCTCTAAGGCCATGCTCCATGGAGGACCTCGTCGTGATCACCTCTCAAACCGACGACGAATACCGGGACACCAAGCGGGACGTCGAACGCCACATCCTGCCGCGCCTTTGCGACCATCGTGTTCGATACGTGCAGGTCGCTCGGAGAGGCCATCTCGAGGCCGATGGCATCACGGTCCTGTCCGACACTCGTGAGCCAGAGCGGCTGTTCATCGAAGGCGATTACAAGCTCTCTGATGAGTTGCGCGCGGCGGGGAGACTGTGCCTTAGTTCGGGGGAGATCATCACGTCTGCAGCTTGAAATTCAAGGCCTGGGTGATAGAGCATTTGCTGGCCAATCACCTACACCATCCTGCCCGGCACGCCTTCGGGTATAACGCAGACGAGACGGAACGCGTTGCCAAGAGTGAAGCTGCAAACCTGCGCCGCATCGCCTTCGGTTTCAACGCGGATGAGATAGCGCGCATCGATCAAGCGGCGACCTACGACTCGCCTCTCCGCCAGAGCTTCTACCCGCTCCTTGAGTGGGGATGGACCCGGCAACATTGCATCGACTATCTTTACCAGAAACTGGGAATCATCTGGCGCCGTAGCGCCTGCGTCCAATGTCCCTTCAACGCGCTCAAAGGAGATGCCATCGCGCGGCAGATGGAGCACCCGGACCAGATTGCGGATGCCATGATGCTTGAACATGTCAGCCTGTCTCTCAATCCTCGGGGAACTCTATATCGCAATCGATCCCTCATCGAAATCACCGATGCCAATGCAAACTACATTGCAGCGGACAACTATCGGACGAAACTCGACAGGAGCCCCTGGGCCGTATATCGCGTTCGCCGTCTCTACTACGCCCGCGAGGACAAGAACGGCAAGGCGCAGCCTAACAAAAAAGGTATCGCCTATCGCGCGGTCGAACGCATCACCGACGATCTTGCGAGATTAGCTGCCGTCGACCATCTTCACGGACTGGCCATGTCCGCGAATCAAATCGCCGTGCGGCGAGGGATCACCTACCTCTACCGTGAGCACTGCGCCGGCACGTCTCCGACGAGAGAGGAGTTTCTGGTTGTCGCGCCTGCTGTCGTCGAGACCAAAGCCCGCTATGGGCTCGATTGGTTCGACAACAAATGGGACGAAAGGCAGGGATCCCTCTTCGAGTGACAATCGCCCCATCCGTAATTCAACGCAGCCAGGGGTATCCCCGAACGATCCACAACAGTGTGCTGAGAAAATGAAATAGGAAACTGTAGTTGTGGTTGACACAAACCCAGCAAACACGAAAGAGCCAATGGCCGTGAAACTCGAACCCATCGTACGACGCACCTTTCCCCAGGAGGATCGCGCCACAGTGCAGGAACGTGTTGCGAAGGAGGTCGAACGCGATCCTGAACCCTTCCTGGCACGCTATGTTGCAGACCCGCGCTCATTGGGTGGCCGGTTCGTCAATTCAGACCTCATGAAGGAGACATTCGAGGACTACAGAAGATCGAACGAGACCCGGAATCGATATAACGCTCCAGTCCACAATGCGGCTGCCGTGCTCGCTGCAGAACAATTTCGTCGGGTCATTTCCGACATATCCGATTTAGGACGGGACGTCGCCCTGTTTCTAACAGGCGTCCCTGGCGCGGGAAAGACGACCTTTGTTCTAGGCGGGGGAGCGTTACCAACCCACGTGAAGGTGCTGTATGAAGGCCAGCTCGCCAACGCTGGCAAGGCCATCGAGAAGATCGAACAGGCCCTTAGCGCAGGACTTCGACCCGAGATTACAGTTGTCCACCTGCCGGCAGAGGAGGCCTTGCGGAACACTCTTCAGCGCTTCGAGACGGAGGGTCGCGGCGCCAGTATCGAGGCGATGGCTTCTATCCAGGGACGGCTTCCCGACGGGCTAAGAGCGGTTCAGGAACGGTTCGGGGAAGCCGTGAAGCTGCGCCTAGTTGACCGCAGGGGTACAATTAGCACAGTACTGAGCGGTTGGCAGCACCTGCCACTGCTTGAATCGGAAGGCAGCTATGAAGCCATCAAACGGAATCTTGGCAGCATCCTCGAGCGCGACTATCGCGCCGGCCGCATCGGGCAAGAAGCCTACGAGCAAGCCCTCGGAAAAGCCCCAAGAGATTTCCATCGATGATTGGCACCAGAAGGGTGTGGATCGCCTGAACGATCAGAAGACGCCCTTTCCCAAAGTCTGGTAACGAGCCCGCAGACCACTCGCCTCCCCATTTATCAATCGGCGCGTCAAATCAAGCAACAAATCCCGCTCATTT
>JBEKGF010000163.1:0-3630 GCA_050012935.1 Edaphobacter sp.
AATCCTGCCAAAATTGCCCCCACCCTTCGTACTCAAACAAAAACTGGTGGAATGCGGCGAAGTACCGCTGTCCAGGTGGGCCAAATTAGGTGAGCGAAGTGGGCCACGCCGGAGTAGCGAACTCACACCTTTGTGGTTCCCCAACCGATTCCGGTGAAGACCCCCGTGACCACGACATCTTTACTATTCGCCATTGCATTTCTCCTAAGATGATCACTGTTCATCTTCAACATGTACAGCGTACATATTGGCGCGCGACATGTCAAGGTGTACAGTGTTCTGTATGCCGTATCCATCGAAAACAGACCGTGAAACGATCCTTTCAGCAGCGGTCAAGGAACTGGTCCAAGGAGGTATCCGGGACTTATCTCTCCGGAACATTGCTGCTTCTCTCGACCTCGCTCCCAATGCGATCTACCGTTACTTTTCGGATCGCCGGGCACTTGAAGCTGCCCTGGCAAATGAAGCTGCCCGGCAAGTGGAGTTGGCGCTGAGGAAAGCAGCCGATGGATGCGAACCGGTTACAGCAATCCGCCAGATGTCATCTGCCTACATTAAGTTCGCAAGGGACAACCGTCACCTCTACGAGGCGATGATGAGTCTCCACGCGCCGGAGTACGATGCCGCCTTCCACCAGAGCCTTTGGACGTTCACTGTCGAGCAGGTGCAACGGATTGCCGGGCCTGACCGGGCTGCGCAGGCGTCCGTCGCGCTCTGGGCATTCCTGCATGGAGCCGTGGCGCTGGAAGCCGCTCAGGTGTTAGGCGAGATCAAACCGGCAAGCGGGCTCGAATTTGGATTTGAGGCGTGGTTGATGGCTGTCTCTACGCCTCGGGAGCCAATAGATGCACTCCAATTCAAGCCCACGAAAAAGAGGGCAAACAAGAAGCTGTCTGCGCGTAAAAGGTCGGTGCGAAGCGGCAAGTGAGGATTCATGTTGGTGTCATTGATAAGGGCCTGTGTCCCGTCAGTACCTATTCTCTTAGCGTACTCTGCGATCCTGGAAATCGAGGTATCTCCTCTCAGGGTGGCCGTATAATCTGGGCACTACCCCCAAATCAACATTTGCGGTAGTTTGAGCTGAGCGACCCGGTCCCTCTCAATTGTTCTCTATTATAGACAAATTTAAATATATTTGCCTATAATAGAAAACATGCCGCGGAAGCCTCCCATCGTCTTTCCTCAAGAACAGCGCCTGCTGGCCGGGTTAGGAGAACGGTTACGCCTTGCCCGTCGACGGCGGAAGCTCAGCAATGCTGTTGTGGCGCAACGAGCTGGCATTTCCAGATCCACCTTATATAAGGTCGAGACCGGAGATCCCGGGGTCACGATGGGCTCTTGTCTTCGGGTTCTGGCAGTACTTGGACTCGAAAATGATCTTCAAGGACTGGCGGCTGACGACAAGGTGGGAAGAAAGCTGCAGGATTTAGAACTGGAGCCTTCGTCCCCGCGCGCGCCGCGTAAACGTGTCGCGGACAAATCCACCAACCAACCGCCGGACTTCCCGGCGAAAGAGGGATCGTGAGCGCGCGCGGCAACAGTCTCGAAGTGTGGCTCGATTGCGACCTGGGCCCCGCTTGCCCAGTTGGGACCCTGGCGCATAACCGCGGTCAGATCCGCTTCCACTACAACAGTGATTGGCTGCGAGATCCCCGCGCGTTTGCGCTGGACCCCGATCTCTCACTCGACGATGCGCCATTTTTCCCAAGGCCGGAGGTCGGCAACTTCGGTATCTTCATGGACTCGTCCCCAGATCGATGGGGCCAGACTCTGATGAAACGCCGTGAGCCGCTCTTGGCAAAGGACGAGAAACGAACACCTCGCACGCTCTACGCCTGGGATTTCCTGATAGGGGTGCAAGACTTCACGCGCCAGGGCGCGCTGCGTTTCCGCCTGGAAGGCACGGAAGAGTTTCTAGGCAATGAGAAGATGGCCGCACCGCCAGTGACGACATTGCGTGAACTCGAAGCAGTTGCATTTCAACTCAGCAGTCGTCGCATCGATGATCTTGATTCGTTGCGCAAGTGGCTTGCCGTGCTGGTGGCACCTGGTGCATCCTTAGGCGGCGCAAGGCCCAAAGCCAATTTCACCAACAGCGACGGTTCTCTTTGGATCGGCAAATTCCCCGCGCGCGACGATGAACGTGACGTTGGTGCATGGGAATATGTGGTGCATGCCTTAGCCATGAAAGCAGCTGTGGACGTTCCTCCGGCCACCCTGCTTCAGTTGAACAACGACTTTCACACGTTCTGTACTCAGCGCTTCGACCGCGTCGGTGGTACCCGCCGGTTTTATGCCTCCGCAATGACCTTGCTGCGCAAGGAACACAGCGAAGGCACAAGCTATCTCGAGCTGGCACAGTTCATTCGCTCGCAAGGCGACGCTGAGCATGTTGAAGCCGATCTGGCGCAACTGTTCAGGAGAGTCGTTTTCAACGTCGCGGTGGGCAATCGGGATGATCATCTCCGCAATCACGGCTTCCTGCTCGGGAAGACGGGATGGCGGCTCGCGCCAGCCTTCGATGTGAATCCAAATATCGATAAGGCCGAGCACGTGTTGAACTTGGATGATGGAGACAATCGTCCGAGCCTTGAGACGGTGCTCAACACAGCAGAGTTTTATGGCATCACCTATGACTCCGCCAGAAAGATCCTGGAAGAAGTCGCCTCCGCGGTAGACCAGTGGGAGAGTATCGCACGGAAAGAGCATATTGCAGCCGCCGATATCGATCTGACGGCAGGTGCTTTTTCCGCTCACACAGAGTTTCGTTCTTGATATGGCACTGAACAACTGTGGTGTATCAATGTCGGGCTGAACTTAGTAGAAGATGAGACGATAGCTCTTTCAACCACGCAAATCTTGTGATCACAAGTTCCAGTCTTCCAGAGGTTCGTGCCAAAGCCAATGGTGAGCCATTAGCTATGACCGTCTTTAGAGGTGCAAGTTTCATCCGACGTGCTCCCACGGTGGTGCGTTTTGCGGTGCTGACCTTTTCCGATTTACCGCCAAGCCACTTGCTCCGCAATCTGGACGCATCCGTCGTTGTAAAGGTAGCCATGACATACTGTGTTGGAGACAAACCCTGGACACGGACGAACCCGTCAAGCGCCACGGGAATGGTCTTACCTGCCGCATTAATCCCGAGATGTACCGGTGCTGAGCAGCTAGGCTCAAGCTCCTTTAGCGCACGGATCGATAGAATCTCGAAGTCGGCGGTGTCTGTAATAGCCTGCAGCTTTTCTGCTGTTGTTGCCACTGATCTATATCCCCGCGCGGCCTCAATCCATCTGCCATTCACTTTGAATGTTGCAACCTGATGATCGCATCGTTGGCAGCCCTAGCGACTTATAGCCTAGTCGGCTAAGCCAATCTCTGACGGTCTCAGGTGAAATATAATGCCCGAAAAGGTAAACTTTGCGAAAAAATTGCAAAACATTACTTTCGGCGAAATCAAAATGTCTTGCATTTAGATGATCTTACACCAACGCAAACTCGATACGTCGCTGATCCAGGTCCCGGATCTCAAACTGGTTCAGTCGCTCGAGAGCTGGCAGGAGCTGGTTCATTCTCCTTGGGTCCTTCGGATTGCGTCGCAGTTTCACGCGTTTCAGATCCCTGGTCAGCTCGATT
>JBEKGF010000164.1:0-3606 GCA_050012935.1 Edaphobacter sp.
GCCGCACCCTGCACTGGGCGCTGGATAACCCAGTGCTGATTTTGGCCGTGCTGTTGATGACTATTGCGTTGAATGTTGCGATTATCGTGAAGATTCCGAAGGGCTTCTTTCCGCTGCAGGACACGGGCGCACTGGGCGGGGCGGTTCGTGGGCCTCAGGACGCCTCGTTCTATTCGATGAACGACGCGATCCAAAAGATTTTGAAGGTGGTTAAGAGCGATCCTGCAGTCCAGAATGCGATCTCGTTTACCGGGGGCGGAGGCGCCAACAATACTGCGAATCTGTTCATTGCGTTGAAGCCTTTGGATGAGCGCAAGATCAGCGCTTCGGATGTGATCAACCGGCTGCGGCCAAACTTGAACAAGTTGCCGGGGGCGTCGACTTTCCTGCAGGCATCGCAGGATCTTCGTATCGGCGGACGCAGTAGCAATGCGCTTTATCAGTACACGATTCAGGCGGATACTCTTGAGGACTTGGCAGCTTGGGGGCCGAAGTTACTGGCTGAGATAACGAAGCTGCCGGGGTTTCAGGATGTGAGTTCCGACCAACAGGATGGCGGCCTGGATGTTCGGCTACGCTACGATCGCGTTACGGCTGCGAAGCTGGGGCAGACAGCACAGTCGCTCGACACAGAACTGTTAGACGCCTTCGGCCAGTCGTTGGCCTCTCTTATCTATACGCAGTTGAATCAATACTATGTTGTGCTTGAGGTGGCGCCTGAGTATTGGCAGAGTCCCGACGGATTGAATAATGTTTACTTTCATCCGACGGGAGCAAGCAGCCCGACGGCTACCGGGAATACGCCGCTTGCCGCGATGTCGTCCCGCAGAACCAACACAACGCCGCTGGCGCTGAACCACACGGGGCTGTTTCCTTCGGTGACGGTGTCGTTCAACCTTGCCCCGGGTGTCTCGCTGAGCGAAGCGACGCTCGAGATCGGCCAGATGCAACAGCGCCTGGGGACGCCTTCGACCGTGCATGGCTTCTTTGCCGGAACACTGCTGGCGTATCAGCAATCTCTGGGCACTGAGCCGCTTCTTGTTGTGACCGCTATCCTTGCCATTTTTATTGTTCTCGGCATCTTATATGAGAGCCTGGTGCATCCGATCACGATCCTGTCGACTCTGCCTTCGGCGAGCGTAGGGGCGATGATGGCTCTGATGATGTTCAAGGAAGATTTGAACGTGATCTCGATCATCGGTATTGTTCTGCTGATCGGCATTGTGAAGAAGAACGCGATCATGATGATCGACTTTGCGTTGCAGGCGGAACGCGAGGGCGGCCTAGCGACGGAAGATGCGATCTTCCAGGCGTGCATGCTGCGTTTTCGCCCGATTCTGATGACGACGATGGCGGCACTGTTTGGAGCGTTGCCGCTGGCGTTTGGAAGCGGGACGGGTTCTGAGCTTCGTCGTCCGCTCGGTATCACGATTGTTGGGGGTCTGATTGTGAGCCAGTTGCTTACGCTTTACACGACTCCAGTGGTTTATCTTGCGCTCGACCGGTTGCGGCTGCGCGTGATTGGGAAAGAACGCGATACGTTTCATTCAATCGACGGCCCAGCGGCCGCCGGGGCGGAGTAGATTGGCGATATTTTAAAACTATGATGAACTTTCGAATGAGATTTGCTGCAGGTTCCGCGATGACGGTGTTCCTGCTGACGGGATGCATGGTGGGGCCTAAGTATCATGCGCCCTCGCCTTTGCCGACCGCGACGGCTCCGCCGGTGACGTACAAGGAGTCGCCGACACAGTTTCCGGATACGGATGGCTGGAAGGTGGCGCAGCCGCAAGATGCGATGCTGCATGGGAAGTGGTGGGAGATCTATGGCGACCCGGAGTTGAATGCTCTGGAAGAGAAGTTGAACATCGACAACCAGAGCATCAAGCAGTTCTTTGAAAACTTCATGGAGGCGCGGACGCTGATCGCGGAGGCGCGCTCGCAGCTGTATCCGACGGTGGCGATAGGGCCTTCGTATAGCCGTTCGCGGTCGTCGTCGAACCTGGGGGTCTCGGGTACCGCGAATCCAGGACATGAATCCTCGCTGGGATCGCTGCCTGCCGATATATCGTGGGCACCCGATCTGTGGGGGAAGGTCCGGAATACCATTCACGAGCAGCAGTACAACGCGCAGTTGAGCGCGGCGGACCTGGAGAATGAGAAGCTGACCGAACAGGCGAGCCTGGCGGAGTTTTTCTTTGAGATACGCGGCCAGGATGCGCTGCAGAAGCTGCTGGACGACACGGTGGTGGCGGACAACAAGGCGCTTGAGTACGCGCAGGCCCAGTACGATACGGGCATTGGTGACAGGATCTCGGTGGTGGAGGCTCAGACAACACTGCAGAGCGTGCAGTCGCAGGCGATCAACCTGGGTGTGGCGCGGGCGCAGTTTGAACATGCGATTGCGGTGCTGGTGGGAGCGAACCCATCGCAGTTCTCGATTCCGGTGAAGCCTTTGCTGACGAACTCGCCGGCGATTCCGATCGGGATGCCGTCGGCGTTGCTGGAGCGGAGGCCGGATATTGCCGGGGCCGAGCGAACGCTGGCGGCAGCGAATGCGGAGATCGGAATAGCCTACGCCGCGTACTATCCGACGCTGACGTTGAGCGCGTCGGGAGGCTTCGAGAGCTCGACGTGGAAGCATCTATTCGACTGGCCGAGCCGAGTGTGGTCGATTGGACCGTCGGTGAGCGAGACGGTTTATGATGGCGGGCTTCGCCGCGCCACGGTGAATCAGTTCATCGCAACGTATAACGGAGACGTTGCGAGCTACCGGCAGACGGTGCTGACGGCGTTTCAGCAGGTGGAAGATAACCTGGCGGCGGTGCGGCTCCTGTCGCAACAGATTTTGAAACAGCAGGAGGCGACGAAGTCGGCTGAGGAGGGGCTGGAGTTGGAGATGGCGCGGTATCAGACGGGAGTCGATCCCTATCTGCTTGTGGTGACGGCGCAGACGACTCTGCTTACCAATCAGCAGACGCTCGCCACACTGCATGTGATGGAGATGACGTCGTCGGTCATGTTGATTGAGGCTTTGGGCGGGGGTTGGGACAGGACGCAACTGCCGACGCCGGCGGATGTCTCGAAGAAGATGGATAAGTCGGAGACGGTGATCCAGCAATAGGTGTCCTGTTCGATTGGAGCGGCAGATGACTGGCGATGCGGCGCAGTATCAGGAGCTTGTGGCGCTGTATGGAAGCTACGGCGATGAGGAGCTGATCGTGCTTGGGCGCGGCATGGCTGACTTGACGGAGATGGCGCAGGAAGCGTTGAAGGGGGAGTTGACGCGTCGCGGACTGAAGATTGCGCCTGGAAAAGTCGAGAGGCGGATTTTGACTGAAGACGATCTTGCCGATATGCGGAGCTATGCTGAGGTTGCCCCGGAGGAGTGCATCTTTGATTTTGACGACGAGCGGATGGCGCAGGCTGCGTACTACGCGCTGGTTCGAGAAGGAATTGAGGCGATTGTCGTTTCGGCAGGCGGAGCGAGGTTCGGCAGTCGCGGACCGCGGGTTGTGGTGAAACCGAAGGATGCTGAACGCGCGGCGGAGATTTTGTCTGCACCGTCGGGTGAGAGGCTTTCGGCGGAGACGGACGAGAATCCTG
>JBEKGF010000165.1:0-3596 GCA_050012935.1 Edaphobacter sp.
TGCGCAAGGAGAATGAGCGGCTGCGCAACGAGTTGGAAGCTGCGTTGCGGGCCGCCAAACGCCAAGCTGCTCCGTTCTCGCGCGGCAAGCCGAAGAGGATCCCAAACCTCCGGGGCGCAAGTCCGGTAGCAGCGCGTTTCCGAAAATTCCCATGTGATGGATCATGCCGATCGCCGCCAGATTGTTTTCCATGAAATACGCGGCGCGCACGTGCAGAACGTTTAAACCGCTGATCGCGTTCAGTTTCTGCTCCGAAGAATGCAGCCCTGAGACGGGGCCAGCGCCTTTCGCAACCTGTGCGCCGTAGCTGCTCAAATGCACCGCGTAGCGAAGGCCAGATTCCCTTACGGCCTTGGCGACTGCATCGCTATCTCGCTCCTGCTCTTCCGGAGATTTCGCTGGTGGCAACAGCAGGTATGCCGCACGCGCACCGCTGAAGGCTTTGGCGAGCGCAGCGGCATCGCTCAAATCGGCCGTGAACGCCTCGGCGCCTTTGTCCACAAAGCGCTGCAGTCGTCCCGTGTCGCGTCCAATGACGCGCACCTTCTGGCCCTTCGAGAGAAGGAAATTGGCGACGATCGAGCCGGTATGGCCGGTCGCCCCTAAAACCACATACATTTCATTCGAAACAACGGGTGAACTCATAGTTACGATCTCCTTGGTCTTGTCAAAAGTGCGTCGAACACCATCAGGCTGGTTGCTTTGCCTTCGGTTGTCATTTGGGGAAGGTGTCGCCGAACATGGGAAGGCCGCTCACAGATTCGGCCTTGGTCGCCTCGTCCTGCAGAACGTCCCAATGCTCTTTGAGTAGACCGTCTTCGAACCGGATGACGTCGGCTGCGATCCAGGCGGCGGGCCGTCCCATCCCCGTAAAGCGGCCATGCGCTATGACGTAATCGCCTTCTGCGATGATGAGCTGGTTCTCATAATGCAACGTCTCCGGCGCTGAGCGGACGAGATCGAACAGCCCTTCGCGACCTGGTGCTATGTGGGCGCTGTGCTGGATGTATTTCGGTGACCAGAAGCGTTCCGCCGCAGGGTAGTCACGCTTGTTAAACAGCGTCTCGAATGCTTCGAGCACGGTTGCCTTATTTCGCTCTGGGGACGAGTTGCTCATTGCTTCTCCTGTACTCGCGAGGGATTGATCTGCCCTTTTCACTATTGTAGAGTATGACAGTAATCTAGAAGTTTCAAGATATTTTATTTAAACGTCGTTGTTCCTCGTTTGTTCGAACTCCACCGGCGATATTAGCAATGCGGTGATCTTCTTTCAGACCAACCAAAACTAGACGGCTCGCATCCATATCCGATAGAGTACGAGAATACTCTTGCGGTTCTTTCTGCCTGGAGCGATCCATGCGGATTCTAGAGGAAATGGTGATGGCAGATGGGTTATTCAAAGAGCGATAAGGCGGAGACACACACGCGGATCGTCAGGGTGGCCGCCAAGCGGTTTCGCGAACGCGGTCTCGAAGGCATCGGCGTTGCCGATGTGATGAAGGAAGCGGGCGTTACGGTTGGGGGCTTCTACAAACACTTCGGTTCGCGCGATGAACTGGTCGTGGAGGCGCTCGCGACGGCATTCAAGGATCTTGACGTTTGGGAAGAGCATACGCCGGACATGGCGCACCTTCTCCAGAACTACCTGACGGAGGCACACCGCGATGCGCCGGGAAGCGGCTGTGCGATGGCAGCCCTACTGGGCGACGTGACCCGGGCGAGCAAATCCGCGCGGGCTCTCTACACCGAGCGCGTGAAGCGGAGCGCGGCATTCATGAGCGCCCTTCTTCCATCAAACCAGCGCGGGGATAAGCGCGGACGTGCCCTGCTTATTCTGAGCGCTCTACTCGGAGCGCTCAATCTCTCCCGTGCTGTCTCCGATCCGAACTTGTCGCGAGAGATCCTCCATGGGGTTCGGGACGAGCTGATCGGTTTGGTTAAAACCGGAATCTCATAAGGGGTTGCGCGCGCAGGCCCTTGTCGAAAGGCGCCCGATTTGTGAATTCCGATCAACAAGTTTGGCGCTTTCTCGGGACTTGTTTGAAAACAGTACAGCGAGAGGTGTATTCTTCAGCTAGGCTGGAGGTCTCCAGCTAGAACTTGCCATGCATAGAACTCAGGGTGAACAGCATCGGGACTCGGGACTACGGCCCGAAGCTTGGCCCGAGACTCTCGGCCACAATGACGCGCCAGCCCGGAGGCATCCATGACGGATCCATCGCAGGCGGCAAGCGCCCATGGCGCGCAGATGGCGAAGTACTTCACCCTGAACCAACCGCCCCATGTCGCCATAGATTCTGCGGTTTCCGTGGTCCGGCCGCAACTGGCGATTACCCGGCTGATTGCACGGAGCGGCATCCCGGAGCGAACCGCGTCCATTCCTCCTGAAAAGGCTTACGTTGTTTCGGTTCATCTGAACCATGCGAATTCCGGGGAATGGGAACTGTGGACCGACGAAAAATACACAAAGACGGGGGCGTGGCCCGTGGGCGGAGTCGCGATGTGCGACCTCGAGTCGAATTCTAGTATTCGAAACCCGGGGCCCATCGACTGGGTCCATTTCCATGTTCCCCGGACCACTCTCAAGGCCCTTACGGACGATGCTGGAATGCGTCAGGTTAAACGCCTCCACTGTGTTTACGGAACTCCCGACCCCGTTCTCCACCACCTAACTCAAGCGATTCTGCCGTGTCTGAACAGGCCGGAGATGTTCTCTCAATTGTTCGTGGACTCTTTCACCATGACGGTTTGTTCGCACCTCGTGGGGCGGTATGGTCAGCTTCGCGAACCTACCCAGCAACTCAAAGGCGGTCTGGCACCGTGGCAAATGCGGCGCGCTGTGGAGCTGCTCCAAGAGCATCTGGACGGCGAGTTAAGGCTCGAAACTCTTGCCGGGGAATGCCGGCTTTCGGCCAGCCATTTTGCGCGAGCGTTCAGGAGATCGTTCGGGACCTCCCCACATCGTTACCTGACTCTGCGGCGCGTGGAGATCGCCAAAGTCCTTTTGTCCGAAACGAACAACTCGCTCGTGGAAATTGCGGCACAGACCGGATTTACCGATCAAGCCGCTCTTACCCGGACATTTGCAAACGTTGTTGGCGCGACACCGGGAAAGTGGCGGCGTGAGCACGCACACCGCAGGATGTTTGTCGAAATAGGCGAACAGCCATCCTCTCCCTCAAACGAATAGATCCTCGCTAGGCATTAGAAGCAGGAATCCACAAAAGTGGTCCGTGTCTTCAATAGTATCGTGCCCGTTCCTGGTACGATCCATTTCGTGTTCAATACTTTACACACGATTCGCGCAAGCTAAAACTCGAGAGGAGATTAACGATGACGAAGATCAAGAACGTGGTCCTGGTGCACGGTGCCTTCGCCGATGGCTCGGGCTGGAAGGCTGTCGCTGACATTCTGAAGAAGGACGGCTACAAGGTGTCGGTGGCGCAGCCTCCCGAGACTTCGTACGCCGACGACCAAAAGTACACGAAAGCCGCCATCGACGCTATGGGCGGACCAGTGGTTCTGGTCGGCCACAGCTACGGCGGCTCCATCATCACCGAAGCGGGCAATCATCCAAACGTTGCAGCGCTTGTCTA
>JBEKGF010000166.1:0-3543 GCA_050012935.1 Edaphobacter sp.
CGGGTCCGCCGAGAAGGAGGCCGCCTGCGTCCACGAATTTGTGTTCGAGTTTTGCGCCGTGCTCGTAGGCCAGGGCGCGGGTTGGGTTTGGGGTGCGGCTGAGCTCGAGATTGCGGGTGTAGAGGTAGGCCTCGCGGGTGGGCGGGGACATGGCCTCGAGGACGCGGTTCTGGAGATGGAGATGGGTTGGGATGCTGCTCTCGAAGACGGGCAGCGTGCTGGTGATGGCGACGTGGTGGTCGACGAGGAGTTTGATGAGGGCGGTGGCGTCGGCTCCGTCGGGGTCCATGTTTGCGAGGGTGGGGTTGCCGGTGGTGCGGGGGCAGAGATCGGGCTGCTTGCCGGGATCGTTCTGGGTGTTGACGAAGAAGCCGTGCTCGAGGTTGTCGATGCCCGCTTCAACTGCTTCGGGGTAGGTGACGGCGCAGAGGTGGCCGGTGACTTTGAGGTGGTGGGCGTGGGCGGCGTCGATGGCGGCTTTGAGCTCGGCGCGGGTGATGTTCATGTAGGCCTTGTAGCTGGTGACTCCTTGCGAGGCCCAGTATTCGACGAAGGCGCGGGCGTCGTCGGGGCCGGTGAGGTTGTGCATCTGGACGAAGGGGCTGTTGGGGCCTTCGAGGTAGGGCGCGGTGATGTCCATGTGCGGGCCTACGAGGCGGCCGGCGTCGATCTCGCGGCGCATGTTGAGGTCGAGGTATGGCTCGACGCTGCCGGTGGTGCGCATGGTGGTGACGCCTGCGGCCAGGTACATGCGCGGGGCGGTGAAGGTCATCTGGGGGACGATGAGGGGTGGTTCGGAGGAGCCGTCGGCAGCTTCGTCGGCGCGGGCGATGTAGTAGAGGTGGTCGTGCATGCCAACGAGGCCGGGGATGACGGTGTGGTTGTGGAGGTCGATGACTGCGGTGCCGGGAGCGGCAGAGGTGTCTTTGGAGATGCGGGCGATTTTGCCGTTCTCGATGAGGATGGATTGGTCTTCGAGCGGGGCGGCGCCGGTGCCGTCGATGATGCGGACGTGAGTGAGGAGGACGCTGGGTGCGTTGACTTTGACGTACTTGAGGACGTCGGGGGAGAGTTGGGGGGATTGGGCCTGAGTTGCGGCGGCGAGGATGGTGAGTAAGAACGCAGTTAGAGTGATGCCTGGACGCATTGGTTTCTCCGGGATGAGTTTACCCGAGACTTGCTGTGCGAGATTTGTGCAGATTTGTGACTGGCGGGAATTTGGGTGGATCGGAGAGTAAACGCAACAACAATAGGAACGACAACCGCGGGTTTCTGCGACAAGCTCAGGATAGACTCTTCGACCCGCGCTTTACGCATGCATAGGATGACCGGCAGTGGTGACAAAGAAACCGGGAGCCGCGACGACTCCCGGTCTCTGATTGGTTGGAATCAATTATCTGGCGTTGACGTAGCGGCGGGAGAGGCCCAGGAGACCGAGAATGCCGGTTCCGAACAGGGCGAGCGAGAAGGGTTCTGGAACGGCCGAGGCGTCAACGGAGCTGTCAATCGAGCCGGAGAAGTCGAGGCCCTCGTCAACGCCGGCGACCTGCTCGACATCGAATTGGAGTTGGTTGAGTCCTGCCTGAAGGCCGGTGAAGGTGAAGGTGAGTGGGGTTTCACAGTTGGGTCCGACGTTGGAGCATTCGGTATAGGGATTGGAGGCACTCAGGGGGCCGGCGGCCTGAAGGATTAATGAGTTGTTGAGGAAGACGGAGACAGTGTCATCGGCCAGGACAGTAAGGGTTCCGGTATCGCCGGCGACCTGGCTGGGAGAGAGCGTGAAGGTAGTGTCGTAGATGTAAGTGCCGTTGGGAACTACAACATTGGAGGTTGGGCCGCTAGTTGCATTGAAGGAGATGTAGCTGGACGTTCCGGTTGGCGCGTGCCAGACGGTGCCAGGGCTGATGTCGAAGGTGGAGGTCGATCCATTGTTTACGGTTGAGTCGGTAGAGTCGTAGGTAACTGCGGTGTTGCCAACTCCAGGGTTAGTGGCTGTCGTGGCGAAACTTCCAAGGGCAAGGATGGTTGAAGCGTGGGCGGAGACGATACCGCCAAAGACGAGCGCGAACACGTTCAGAAACCTAATGCAGTTTTTCAAGGGAGGGCTCCAAACAAACAAGATTTAAGTGCGGTCGTGCATGGGTATGGGATGCACGTCCGCTGCCATCACAGAATGAACTGTTGTGTGAATTTCTGTGTTCGCAGGACAGGGGATAGATTTTTGTAAATATCTTGTGAAGCGAAGACATGGAATTAATTGAGGAAAGGAGGGAAATTACTTCCGGTGGGCGGTGTTTTTGGTGGGGTAAGTCAACTTATATCAGTGTTTACGCCATCAAAAGGATGTGGAAATTTCACCGATAGTTTTTGCTGGGAAGACAACCTTTTCTCAAGGTAGTTCCCATCGTTGCGGAGGTCGTAAAATGGAGTGATTACCGATAAAAAGAAGAGGATGACGAGGCAGATGGGAATGGGGACGCAGGAAGTGTTGGCGGTGCAGGTTGAGGCGGCAGCGAAGGTTGCCGGATTGGTTGTCGCTTCGAGCGATGCAGGAAAGGATTTTTCGGGGAACTCGACGACGCGGTTCAAGCTGGCGCTGGCTGCAGACCCGACGAAGACGCAGGTGCTGGAGTTGAGCGATAAGTTTGATATCAGCCGGCCGGATCTGCTGGCGGAGGTTGGGACGTATCTGAGGGCGGCGGCGAAGCGGCTGAAGAATCCGCGGCCGGACTGCTACCTGACCCTGCATGGGCTGCCGTTGAGCTTCGAGAAGTTTACGTGGCCGTTTCATGGATCGACCTCGGGCGCGGATACGTTTCTGGTGCACGGCGAGGTTCGGCTGGCGAACGGCGAGGAGAGTCCGCTGCATGCGAAGGTGGCGGCGTCGATGACGGTGACGTTCGCGGAGATTGTGAAGGCTCCGGAGCAGCCATTTGCGGAGGAGTTTATCTATAACGCGGTGCGGAAGACGATGGACCAGGGACAACTGGAGCTGGTGAAGAGCGGCAACCGGCAGCCGGTTCCGGTGACGACGCGGTTTTATAGTCCGTGGAAGAAGAGGTTCAGCTTCAACGACACGACGGAGGCGCAACGGCAAGAGTATCTAGCGGCGAAGATTTTCTGGCTTTCGGGTGTGCTGGGGGCGGGGCAACCGGTGTGGGTGCTGGATCCGACGGATGCGCAGTATCTAAATACGACGGTGGAGGAGTTGAAGAAGAACGTGACGGCGCTGGCGGGCGAGGGCATTGTTCGGCTGGCCGCAGATACGGAGTATGCGACTCCGACAGAAGCGTTGATGGGACATCGCGGGCAGTATGTGGCTGAGGTTGCGGCGGCGCTCGAGTTCATCAAGCCGACGTTCAATGAGGAGATGCGCGGCGGCCATACGAATATGTAGGCCATGCGCGTTGTGGAGGCTGACGCCTGGGTGCAGTCCGGTTAGACGACAGGCTGCGTGTTGATGGTGGAGTGATCGACGGCTGATCCGCAGTGGTTGCAGAAGATGGCAGTGGGATCGATGGTGTTGTCGCAGGCATGGCAGCG
>JBEKGF010000167.1:0-3535 GCA_050012935.1 Edaphobacter sp.
GTGAGCGATGTGCCGATCTTCGTCTTCGCAGCACAACATTGCGAGAGAGACAAGGTGAATGCGTTGGATGCTGGAGCTGACGACTATATAGTCAAACCGCTAGCCATGCAAGAATTCCTGGCGCGGATTCGTGCGGTCTTGCGGCGAAAATCCGCGCAGCGGGAGCGTCCGATCTTTGTATCTAACGACCTGACAATTGACTTTGAGCAAAGAACAGTATGTGTGGCAGGCAAAGTAATGCGCCTCACACCTAAGGAGCACGAGCTGCTTCGGTTGTTAGTCGAGAATCAAGGAAAACCGCTGAAACACCGTAGGCTCCTCCAAGCAATGTGGGGATCACAGTGCGGAAGTCAATCTGAGCTTCTTCGAGTGCTCGTCTGTCAACTCCGAAAGAAAGTCGAAGTTGACCCTCGATACCCAAAGTTAATTTGCACAGATCCGTGGTTCGGCTACCATTTCGCGCCCCACGGGCCGAGTGACTTGCAACCCAGTAATGCTGAAGGTTAGCCCTCATGGCGTTACCGGGCAATAGCCCGCTGTAACGTGCGGCCAACAACGACATCAGGACCACAAGGAGGAACAGTGCGACTACACCAAACGGTACCCACAATTTCAGACCGCGGCAACATCACCATGTTCCCAAAGCGTGTTGGTTTGGCTCTGCGAGACGAACCGAAACGGCGCGCCCAAAACCAACTGACAGAGTCCGAGACGGCGTCGATAATCGGCGATATGGCGTGCACTATATCTCACGATATGCGCCACTCGCTCTCGGCGATTTATGCGAACGCGGAATTCCTTGAGTGCCCGAATATGTCAGCGCATGTTCGGGTCGATCTTGTGCGCGAAATTCAAGAGGTCGTGCTCGAAATGACGGAGAGCCTGGATTCACTGTTGCAATTTGCGTGTAGCGGACGGAGAAAGCCGCTCGTGCATGAGCGAGTTTCCACAATCGTCGAGAAAGCCATTGCCGCAGTGAAATCTCATCCTTCCGGGCGGAACGTGTCCATCAGAGTCGGCAAGTTTCCGCTAGCGGAAGCAGACATCGATGTGATGAGTCTTCAAAGTGCCATCTTCAACTTACTGCTCAATGCCTGCCAGGCCGCTACGCGCTCAGTAGACATGCCCTTGGTAGAGGTCTTCCTTGTCGAAGTCGAACAACGGCTTTACATCACGATAATGGACAATGGTCCAGGTATACCTGCTTCTGTCCGCGAGACGTTGTTCGACCCGTTTGTAACCATGGGAAAGCCCAACGGAACAGGCCTTGGTCTCACCTTGGCTCGTCGGATTGCTGAAGAGCATGAAGGGAGTGTCGTCCTTGAGGAATCGAATCCAAAGGGGACGATATTTACTTTGAGCCTGACAAAGAACAGATTGTTGACTTAGAGGACCTAAACAACGGCGAGTGGAGTTGAAACCCCCGAACGGAGATCTCGACTACCGTCCTAGAAAAGCAACCTACGTTGTAAGGGCTCTGTCCGCTTGCGGCCAGAAGACCACGAGCGCCGAGCCCATTTCCCAAGCAGAGCAGGTAAATACATGAACGATAAGGTTGTATTTGTTTCGCTCCTTGAGCCCGGAACACAGAAACGTGAAACTTTTCTCGAAGAGATTGCACCCCTTATTTGGGCTACACGGAATCAACCAGGATGTCTCTTCTTCGACCTCTATTGCATTCTCGAACGGGAGTCGATCTTCGCACTGCGCGAGATTTGGAGTAACTATGAGGATCGGCAAGACCATTGGCAGAACGTGATCGGGCTTCAAATGAACACTCTATTAGGGCGCTATCTCGCCCGGCCGATGGAGGTCTTCGAGTTAGAAGAGGTCTGCCTATGAGGCTGCCTGTAGCCTTATCGCTTCAGTGCCGACGGACGCCACTTGCATCCGCCGAATTATCCGTGTCGCGACATGGACGAAGGCCAGGACCGCGGGCGTATGAAGTCCCTTGGGAAAGACCAACTGCATCTCGGAATCCAGGGCTCCCTCAAGGAAGGGGCGAAACACCAAGGTCGTCCGTTTAGGAAGGTGTTTAGCCGAGGAAGCCACGGTGAGAGCGATGCCGACATTCTGAGATGTGAGCACACTCCCCTCATGGGGATTGCTCACCTCTTGGACGATCCGCGGTTTGACGCGGGCGGCGGCGCATTGCTCCAGAAACCAACTGCGAAATCCGGGGTTTCTTTTTTTCGAGGGCAGGATCAGCGATTCGTTTTGAATGTCGTCGATCCGCAGGAAGCGCTTGCGTGCCAGCCGATGATCTTTCTCCATCACGATGCCCAGAGGATCGTGTGCGACCGGGACGCACCGAAGGCCGCGGAGGTCGGCATGGCTTACTACGAAGCCGCAGTGCCATATTCCTGCCAGGACGTTGGCAATCACCTCTGCCGTCGACGAGCTGTGAAAGACCGCAGAGAATTTCGCGCTGGGGCGCTTGCCGATGTTCAGCAGCGAACTCAGTAGGTCGAGATCGAGGTAGGACGTGTGCCCAACGTGGAGCGTGCTTCCAGTCGAATGGGCCGCGCGTTTCGCGCCGGTGATACCGCGCTCCATGAAGTAGAGCGCTTTGCGCATCTGGTAGGAGAAGATCTCGTCGGATCGCGTAGCACCGACCGGACGCGCCTTGCGGTCGAGCAATTCCGCTTCGAGCGTCTGTTCGACACGGCGAACGCCCTTGCTGACCGATGTCTGCGAGCGGTTGATCTTCTCGCCGGCGCGTGTGAAATGACCATATTCCGTGACCTTGACGGCAGCTTCAAGGTCTCCGACAACTTCATGTTGCTGAGCATGGGCGCTCCAACAGGGCGAACTTTGGTCCTTGTCCTCATCGTTAGACAAGAACTTGCGATGGGGGTAACCAAACAGATGCCTTCCTTCATTTTTCAGTTGCTCTCCATCAGAGGCAGGCTCCGCCATCATTCCCGGATGGAATACTGTCTGCGCAAAATAGACTTGGAGTTTTAGCGAAGGTAGTGGCTATCCATCCCTGCCGGATACAGAACCAGAAGAAGCCGACCACACGTTCGTGCTGCTTCTTTTTGGCGAGCTGCCCCATCTTCCAGCCTTGCCGCCACCGCGTGAGTTCTTTGGTCTTGAGGTCGCGGAGGAAACGGATCTCCTCTTTCTCGCAAAAGGCCAAAAGCTGCTTTTCAAAGAGCGTCGTGAGCTTCTTGATGGTGTCTTCGGCCAGCCCACGGGCGCGGGCATCGCCCAGGTAATCCTTCACCGCGTCTTTCACCGTGGGCAGCGACATGGCTGCATCCATGTCCTTGCCGCCTGAGGCTGCCGTCTCGTACTGACGGGCGACCCCTTCAGCTTGCTCCCAGGAGGCGGTCTTTGCAGAGACACGGAAGCGACCGGTGCGACCAGGCAGAGTGCCGACCAGCCACTTGATACAGGTGCAGCGTTTGGAGGTGGCGTCGTCCTTGTACTTGCACGTACTCCGATGGCGGACATAGACAGACAACATAGTGGCCACAGTCTATGCCAAAAGCTGCGGCGGTACAAATTTGCCACAGGATTCTGATTTCTG
>JBEKGF010000168.1:0-3484 GCA_050012935.1 Edaphobacter sp.
GTGGCAAACAGCCACACGGCAAACAAACTGATGACCAGCCGAGCGGAACGCGATGCGCACCACTGATGTGTTCCTGAGATGTAAGGTGCAATCGCGGGTTCAAGCAATTGCAGGTTCATGGCGAGCACAGCAACCGGTCTCCCTCACACATCCCGCTGACAGGATGCGCTGACCAGTTCCTCCTTCTGCGTCTTAACAGGTATATCCCTAGGAGCTATAACAAAGGAATTGCAAAGTGGTAATGGCTCCTATGCGTTCAACGCAAGCTCCCGCGAAATAGCCGGGATATTCGGCAGTCGCCTACGATCTGAGGCTCTCCGCTGCTGTCCGCACGATCCCCCGGAGCCATTCGTGTCGAGGATCAGTATTGACACGCGGATGCCATACCATCAGGATGTGAAAGCCCTGCAGCTCCGATGGCGCACGAACAATGCGCAAATGCGGGTTGCTTTCCACGATTGAGCGCATTCCGCTGGTCAGCGTAAGAACAAGCGAAGATGCCGGCAGGCAATGTAACGCAACATTGAAGTACGAGAGCCTTATACGCGACTTTCGCTTCTTACCGATTGCGGCCAATTGTTTGTCTGGGATGTTTTGTACGTTCGTTAGCGTTGACACAACAAGATGCTCGGCTTCGAGATATTGTTTCAGAGTTAAGCGGTCACCAAAGCTGCTGTCGCGAGCTACCGCGCAGATCCACTCTTCGCGGTACAGCCTCTCTGACAGTAAATGTGAGGGTAAAAGACCGTCATCGATCTGGAAAGCCATATCAAGCTGTCCATGCTCAAGCATATCTGCGGTCCCAAGTTGCCATGACAAAACGTCCAGGCAAATTACGAACTCTGGCTTCATACTGTTTCGTAGCACATGGGGAAGCAACGCTGAGCAAACGTTATCAGGTCCCGAAAGGCGGAAGGTGTTCGGCTCCCGAGCGGGATTGAAGACGTTTGGAACGACGAGCCGCTCCATGTTGGGCAAGAGTTGATTCAGCTCATCCAGGAGTTTCCTCCCCCGAAGAGTCAGTTCGAAGCCGTTTGGAGAGCGGACCAATAGATCGTCCTGAAACATCAACCGCGCACGCTTCAGCGCTCTACTGACAGCCGGTTGGCTGAGATGCAACTTCGCCGCGGCCGCAGTGATGCTCTTTTCCTCTGCAATGACTGCAAAGGTGACAAAAAGATTCAGGTCGACCTGTCGGAGTGTCTGCAACCGCATATTACTCATAAGTATACTGCAAAACCTCCCATGCATTCAGCGCAATCGCCTCTCTATCGGGTGCGCTTGAGGTTTGGAGCCGAGAGCAAATCCCATTGCAGAGAAAATCGAAACTATTGTTCGGGGTTGTGAGGTCGTTGGCGGCATAGTGAAGTCAAACTGAAAGTTCCACGCCCGTGGCACGAGAACAGAATTCCAGCAGACGGTCCTGGGTACTGATGTCGCGTGTGGCGGGGAGCGGACGCCGCTTTTGCATGTGATAGAAGTACTCGCCGGACACCGAAGCGGCAGGGTCATCGCTTACCGCAAGCCATACCTGAGTGCGGTGCGCCTGGTCCATATCGTCCGTGGCGCTCTGACCGCCCATCCTGGTAGGGACCCAACCTGGCTCCAGAGCATTGGAAAGCACACCCGGCCATCGTCTGGCAACCGCGAACGCCAACAGCACATCATGGAGCTTCGTGTCTGAGTAGGCCTGCTGTCCCTGCCAGGGCCGGGCGGCCCATGTCAGGTCGTTTAGACTCGGGTCTCCATCCTGATGCAGCCCCGAACTCAGATAAACAAGCCGCTTCGGTGGAGCGATCAGCGCCGTCAAGATGTATGGCGCAATCGTATTGACAGCGAGAAGATGCGATAGGCCATCTTCAGTGACAATTCGCCTTGGCTCGCGGTAGCCGAGGCCGGCGTTATGAATCACCGCATCGAAGGCTCCGAGTTGAGTGACTTGATCGGCAAGGTGTCTTGTCTGAGCAATGCTGGTGAGGTCCCCGACCACTATTTCCTCTGCTTCGGGAAGTTTTTTCTGAGTCTCATCCGCCCGTCGTTGGTTTCGAGCATGCAATACAACGCTGTGGCCCTCCTCCACCAGGAGCTGCGCGGCCATGAGGCCTAAGCCATCGGATGATCCGGTGATGAAAACACGAGCCATAGTTGTCTCCCTTTCTGAAAATCTGATAAATGAAACGTCGTGACTCACTATTGCGGTGTCCGTTTTGTTACTACCTATACATCTGACGCAACAAGTATTGGAGAAGCGTCATGCCCCGTAGGCATTTAGCTCATGACCGCTGATCGCAACCAGGCCTGAATGTTCGCCGGACGCCCCAAACATTCAACCTGCACAGCAAGAGAATCCACAGTATTCGCGGTTTCCGCGAATTTCGCAGAATTTGCTGCACCGTTCGGCACGTCTCTTCTTTTCTTTTCAACCATTTCACGTTGGCAGTTCACGTGCATCATCTAACGGGGTGAGTGTAGCGCGAAGCGGGAGTGAAGTTACCAGCAGGCACAGAAGGAGACCTTCAAGGATCTCGCCGCCGCGCACATCGCGCTCGATCAGGTGCGAGATGCCGATGCGGACGGTGGGCAGCATCTCAACAAACTTTTGGGCGGTACGGGACTGGAGTTCAAATAGCGCCTCGATATGGCGGCGATCATAGTGCGACTGGACTTAGCCTGCGATGGTATACATAGGGCGCTTCAGTAGCATCAATCCTATCTGGGGTACCTTGGCATGGACGATCCAAAAGAAACCCGAAAAGCATTTTCCCGTAGGGCACTGCTCAAGAGCGGAGCCATCGTTGCTGTCACAAGCCTTAGCGGAGTGTCCGAAGCTACCACACCCAACTCAGCGTCCGACTCACCATTTGTTTCTCGCGCCAACATCACCCTGGCGATCAATGGTGTTAGCCATCGCATTGAGGTTGAACCACGTGCGACGCTGTTGGATGTTCTGCGAGAACGCCTCCACCTCACCGGCACCAAGAAGGGGTGTAATCGCGGAGAATGCGGCGCTTGTACGATTCATCTTGACGGACGGCGGGTCAACGGGTGCTTGGTGCTTGCGATCACTGCCGATGGGAAGAAAATCGAGACAATCGAAGGACTCGCCAACGGCGATCAGCTTCATCCCATGCAGACGGCCTTTATCGATCATGATGCTTTCCAGTGCGGGTACTGCACCCCCGGACAGATCATGTCGGCGGTAGCGTGCGTAGAGGAGGGGCACACAGGATCGAATGCCGAAATCCGAGAATGGATGAGCGGAAACATCTGCAGATGCTCTGCATATCCCCAGATTGTTGCGGCCGTTAACGCGGTGGCCAAGAGGAATGCTTGATGAAGAACTTCAGCTATGCAAGGCCGTCTTCCATTCATCAAACGATCGAACTCGCCGCGACCTCGGATGCCATGATTCTCGCCGGGGGAACTGAACTCCTCAACTGGACTCGCATTGGAATCGTAGAACCTTCCAAGCTCGTGGACATCA
>JBEKGF010000169.1:0-3338 GCA_050012935.1 Edaphobacter sp.
CTGAATTGCTGCTCCCCATTCTAGCAGGTGCATCTTCTCGACAAAGCTGTATGCTGGTTTGAAATGTGTCGGGTTCGTCTAAATCGCGCGCAAGAACGCGGCTTCGTCGGACATGGATCAGCCCGGCGCGTTCAGGAGATCGCGGGTGCGGCGCGAGATCCCGTCGAACGCGGCGTTGTAGGTCGCTTCGAGTGGTACGTTCACATACGCGCCCGGTTCGAGAAAGAGTGGCATGTCCGGCAACACCGCGCCCACCGCGACCGGCCCTTCCCAATGGAACGTTCCTCGGTGGTTGAATCCCAAAATCGGTGGTGTTGGGATGACCTTTCATCCGGATACGCGATGGAATGAATCTGGGACCTGCGTCGCCGCTTCTCGTGGGCAGGAATTTGTTGCTACGATTGGTGATCGCGCTGACGCCCGGAAATGGATTTCTCACCTCATGGAGACCGCATAGATGGATCTTTACTGTTACGTTATTGCTACGGATGCCGGTTCCGCGCCGAACTACGATCCACCATTCACGACGCTCGCTATCTGTAAACCCATGATTCGCTCATCTGCGAACGTTGGAGACGTCGTATTGGCCTTCACCGGTGCGAACGAAAGCTCGGAACGGCACGCAGTGCGATGGGCTGGGGTTATTAAGGAGAAACTCAGTTTTCCCGACTATTGGACTGACCGGCGATTCGCCAAGAAGAAGCCTGGTAAATGTAAGAAACCGGACAACCTGTATCAGCCCCATCCGGGTGGCGAAGGGTTTCTACAGATTCCAAATGATGTACATGGCCCGGAATCCGTAGGAAAAGATGTCGGCGGCCATTTCGTCTTGATATTCGACCCCGTGTGGCGCTTTGCTGGGGGAAGCTCAGTCATGCCAGCCGATTTCGGATTTCGCATGTTGGAGAATGCGCGTCGCGGTCATCGCGTACACACACTAAATTCGGCTGACTGGCGGAAATTGCGCGATTGGTTGAACGAACAGCAACGGAAGTTGGCTGTCGTGGTGCGTGTGGAATCAAAGAGGCGTTGTGATCCTCCACGATCCAACTCATTGCCGACGTCTAAAGCAAAGCCGCGGCCCGTTTGTTGACCGTGATTCAAAGACGTCGGAGCTTGTATGGTTGACAAAAAGAAAGAGTCTAAAAGCGCCTGGAAGCGGGTAATCCGTGACTGCGATGCACGCACCGGTCATCACGCAGAACTGGCTCGAAAATATCGCATGGTGGTTTTAGATGCGCAGAATCTTAAGCTTCATCCACCGTAACCAACCTCTGATTGGCTGCGAATCGTTCAGCAACTCGGTTCCAGTTGGGTGATGGCAGTCATGACTTCCTTGCCGTCGCACCGAGACGCGGCGCGAAAAAGGGGCCTCTGGCACTCGCTCAAGACAGATTGCGTCTCAAAAGAGGAGCTAGTACGAAGTAGCCCCAACGCAATTTGTCGCGCGCATGCTATATGCTCCCGTTCCGAACGACAATGAACATCCTGACAGGGAGTGCCACCGAATGTTTTTGCTTGAGGGAAGACTCATCTGGACGGCCTCCGACCTTACGGCTGCGGCTGAATGCGAGTACGCGCTGCTTCGGACGGTCGACTACCGTCTGGGGTGGGCCGAGAATCTCAACCTTCCGGACGATCCCTTGCAGAAGCAGATCGCAAGGCTTGGAGATCGCCATGAGCAACGGCTGCTGAAGTCCCGGCAGGCGGGCGGGTCGGTGGTCCAACTGTCGCGGGTGCCTACGCCATACTCGGCGGCTGCATTGAAGGCGGCGGACGAGGTAACTCGAGCCGCGTTCCTCCAACGGCCCTCTGTCGTATACCAGGCCGGGTTCTTTGACGCGGAGTTCCACGGTTACGCGGACTTTGTCGAGCTGGCGGAAAACGGCTGGATTGTCTGCGATGCCAAGCTCGCCAGATCGGCCAAGCCGAGAGCGCTGCTGCAACTCGGGGCCTACGTGGAGCAACTCCGACGGATGCAGCTGCCGCTGTCCTCCAAGGTCTCATTGCTCCTCGGCAGTGGCGAGAGAGCCGATTTCCGCACGGATGACGTGCTGCCGGTGTTCCGCGAGCGCCGCGACCGCCTGCGACGGATACTTCAGGAGCATCGGATCGGGGGCGTCTCCGTGCAATGGGGCGATGAGCGCTATGCAGCCTGCGGTCGCTGTGATGAGTGCGAAGCGGCTGCCGAGAAGGCCAACGATCTGCTGCTCGTGGCGGGATTGAACGTGGCACAGCGTCGAAAGCTGCGGGCAGCAGGATTCATCACCATCGGGGATCTGGCAGCCGCCGGCGCCGGCCCTGACGGCATGCCGCCGACCACGTTCGAGAAGCTCAAGGCGCAGGCGAGACTGCAGTGGACGCGGATGCAGGCAGGTCCGGAGGGGCCGATGACAGCCGAGTTGACGCCCACCGCTGCGCGGACGTTAGCGCTGCTCCCGGCGGCTTCCGAAGGCGATCTGTTTTTCGATTTCGAGGGGGATCCGCTCTATGACGAGGGCGATCCGAGCCGCAGCGGCCTGGAGTACCTGTGGGGCATCATGGATGCCGCGGAGCGCTGCGAGTTCGCGCCCCACTGGGCTCATACCTGGAAGGAAGAGCAGGCAGCGTTCGTGGCTTTCATGGAGTTCATCGTCGCGCGCCGTGCTCAGTATCCCGACATGCACATCTACCACTATGCGACGTACGAGACGACGGCTCTCAAGCGCATGATGATGACCTACCAGGTCAAGCAGGACGAGCTCGACACGTTGCTGCGGGAGGAAGTCTTCGTCGATCTGTACGCGACCGTGCGTGGCGCCATTCGTATCTCGGCGTCTTCCTACAGCATCAAGAAGCTCGAGCCGCTCTACATGGGCGATCAGTTGCGCAGTGAGGAGGGCGTGACCTCGGGCGGCGCGTCCATCGTGGCTTACCAGCAGTATCGCGAACTGCGGGACGCCGACCCCGCGGCAGCCCGGAAGCACCTCGATGACCTGGAGGACTACAACCGCTACGACTGCCTCTCGACGCTTCGGCTGCGGGCTTGGCTCCTGGCAAGAGCCAAGGATGCGGGGGTGTTCGATCAGATCAAGCCCCGCAGCAAGGCAGTGGAGTCCGAAGCGGCGCCTAAGGCGAGCCCGCAGGTCGCGCAGGCCCGCCAGGATCTGACGCAGCGACTCTTGGGCTTGGCGGGAGATGGAACACAGGCAGCGCGCACCGCCGAGCAGCAGGGGTTCGCGATGCTGGCCTCTGCCCTCAACTACTACCGGCTGGAGTACAACACGTTTTGGTGGGAACACTTTCCACGCCTGCAGAACCCGATCGAGGACTGGGCCGACACGCGGGATGTGTTCGTG
>JBEKGF010000170.1:0-3331 GCA_050012935.1 Edaphobacter sp.
TTGCTGACCGATCAGCTTCGTGTTCGCGTTTTTCACAATACCCGGTCCATGCAGACGCGGCTGGTGCGAAGTTCCTACAAAATCTTCGAGCGTCTGCGAGATGCCCCAGACGCTCGAATTCCGTTTGCGCGCCGTTCGGAACAATTGCACGACCTCTGGCGCCAGGACCGGCGAATCAAGCAACGACCAGCACTCATCGAGTACGGTGATGCTCGGCTGTCCGGACCTGCCCGAGGCACGCTCCGCCATCGCATTCGCGATCAGCATGCTCATCGCGGTTTCGAGATGTGCATCCGAGCCGAGCCCCTCCACATTGAAAAACAACCAGCTATTTTCGGTATGGATGTTTGTGCGACGGTCGAACAGGCGGCTATAGATGCCTTTTTCAGTCCACGTTCGCAGTTTGATCGCCGCAAGCTTCGCTTCGTCGACCGCGCGCTGCATCTTTTCCTCGTCTTGCCATTGGGTGAGTTCGTCCCGGAGGTCCGAGAAGGTCGGCACCGGATTGGCGTAGCGAAGTCCGACCCGTTTGTAGGTCCGCGCAATCGCCTCGCTGATGACGTTATCGACGAGCGTGGTATCGGAGCCCGGCGCGTCGCCGATCATGTGCCGAGTGAGGTTCTTCAAGAACGCGACCTTCTCCTTCGATGGCGTCTTTTCCCCTTGAGGGAGATCCCAGGGATTCAGAGTTTCGTTGCCGTCGAGATTTACTTCGATCACTCGGCCGCCCATGAGCTCCACAAGGGGCCGGTAGGAATCGCCGCGCTCCAGGATAGAGATCTGCGCGCCCGTCCGGCCCAGCATGAGCAGCAGCAGCTGAGCCATGAAGGTCTTACCTCCACCGCTTTTCGCCATGATCAGCATGTTGGCATCGCCTAAACTTGCATCGAACGGCGAGAAGGGCACCATCTGGCGGGAGGGGGTTTCGAGCAGGATCGCCGCTGAGGTCAATCCCTGCCAGGGGACTTCAGCCGGCAACAAGTCGGCCGCGTGCAATGTAAGGCACTCCTGCTCCCGCTTGGTCTCTTCTGCCATCCCCGGAAGCGTCCCGACATAAATCCGCTTTTGGGCGAGCGTCTCCGGTATACCGCGTGCGCCATTCATTCGAGCTACCGCGTGGAGGATGCGCTGACGGCGGTCTGCAAGAATACGCTCGGCCTCTCTCCGCTCCATTGCGTTGCGGATCGGGTTGGACGTTCGCAAGCCAACAAGCAAACTGAGTTGACACACCTTCAACGAGCTGGACACGACATCCTGCAGAGTCTGGATCAGTTGTTCCTGGGCGATCTGTGCCTCGACATTGATCTTGAAACCACCATGGATGTCTCTCTGTGCCGCCTGCATACGGAGAAGACGTCGCTTGTATAACCGCATGATCTTGCTTTGATCCGGAATCGCGATCTCCGCGCTGATCACGAGCGGAAACTCCTGCGCGACCAACTCGCGGGTGATGCCGGGAAATGTTGCATCCGGCATTTCCTTTACGCTGACCCAGGAGTACAGAAGACCGCCGACCTTCAAGTGGTCGTCCTGTTCGTCCTCGATGTTGACATTCGCGATTTGCGTCCGCGCGCTCTCGTAGGCCAGGCCCTGCTTATAGGGCCGCGTATCCTTGGCGAGCGGACTCAGTGCTCGCTTGATTTCGAGGAACATCTCCTGATCGGTCATGCGTCGCGGTTGCATTCCCGTAGCCTCGAGCGTGGCTTGTGCGCCTGCCATCAAGCTCTCAAACTCCGATAAGAAGTCCTCATGTTCGCGAAGCGTTCGCTGGATGCATTTGTTCGCCGAGAGGCTCCACTTGTTCGCTTTCTTGCGTGTCTTTCGCCACTCAAAATCCGAGCTGTCGTGGTGGACGTCAGGGTTCCAGATGAAGTACACGTGAAATCGTCGCTGCAGGTAGTGTCCCTCCTGCTCGCGCAGGTTCCACAATCGGAGGCGCTCCCGATCGAGCGCCTGAAGAACGGCGTTCTCGACTCGTTGTTCTTTGACGTAACGCTCGGTCAGGTCGCCATGGCCGTCCGTCACTTCATACCGAACTTGCATCCGCATTGATCTTTCGGGCAAAGAGCGAACCAGCGCCTCCAGCACCTCTTTGGTTCGATTACGCGTCTCATCCGCATGAAAGAATGTGTTCAGTCCACTTGCTTCATAGCCGGCTACGAAGCAACCGTTTGTGCGGATGATGCAGCCGTCCAGATAGTCTCGAACCGGCAGGAGTTCGCAAAGCGCCGGCTGGCGCAGAGAATCTTCCCATTGGCGAAGGGTCACAGGCATTTAGGACTCCTCCGCCGTCAGGTATTCCACCCGTTGTTCTGAGTCCGGTTCCAGGGCGCAATACACATGCGGCTTCATATGAAACATCAGCCAGTCCTGCAGGTATCCGCGCGGTTTCCCATACTTGAATAGGATGAGCGCCGGAATGCTCAGTACCGGAACCACGTATTGCAGGAAGATATTCATGGGGATACCGAACATCTCCCGCTGCAAGAATCGGCCGAACATGTTCATCACGACTGCCAGGCCGAGGATCACGAACAAATCCTCGAACTCCATGTACAGAAAAGTCACTTTCGTCGCGAGATTTCTTGGGACTGGTGTCACCGTAACTGCCATAAATCCTTCCCCCTTGTTGTTTCGACAATTCGCATCGGGGTAATTCCTTTCACCTAACGCCTGCCGTGCCTCTTGTCACGAAGAATTCGCCGAGCCGGAGCAGGCCCGAGACCATGAGACACAGGATGGCTCCCAGGAAGTGCCGCGTGTGGCTGAACTGGTGATGGACCTGCTGCTCGAACAGCCCTCCAAACTTTAATGCCCCCACGGCCACGTGCATTCCGGCGTAGACGGGCAGAATGACATTCGCGAACCAATCCACGAGGTTCAAGAGCGAGTTCCAGTAGAGATCCGGGTTATTCCATCCGAGCTGACCCGTAAACTTCTCGAACATGCGTAAGAGGCCGGAGACCATCAGGCACATTAGACCTCCGTAGGCCCAAGCCGAGTACAGATGGTGATAACCTCGTGCGAACTGGATTACCGCGAACGCGATGAAAAGCGCTCCCAGCGTCGGCATGATCACGTTGCCGGCCCAGTTGGTCAGGTTCAGGAGTCCGTTGTAGAAAGACATATTTCTTGCCTGTTACATCATTGTCGTGATCAGCTTCCAGATGGACGAGACTGTCAGCAGTCCCAGAGTTGCGCCGACCATTGGCAGTACCGGCCTGTGTGACACGAAGTTCCAGATCGCTCCGATCACTGCTAGCCCAGCGGCGATGGGGCAGAGCGTCCCTGCGAGATAATTCCATAAGCTATCGAGCACATCTGCGGTGGC
>JBEKGF010000171.1:0-3216 GCA_050012935.1 Edaphobacter sp.
AATGGAACGGAACGGTCCTGGTGGGAATTTCCGTCCCGATTTTTGACGCTCACCGGCGTGCCAACGCGATTCGTCAGGCGAAGAATGATGAGGACAAAGCCGCGGCAACTCTTGATCAGGTCCGCCTGAACGCCATGCGGGAGATCGTGTCTGCACAAATTGCGCTGCGGACCAGCCTCGCGGCAAACGATGCAGCACTCGCTTTGAAAGCTGCCGCGCAGACGTCCTATGATGCGACGCTGGATGCATACAAGCAGGGGGTTGGCACGGTGACCGCATCTGTCGACGCTGAGACACATCTGTTTCAGGCGGAGCTTGCTGAGGATGATGCCTACACGTCCGCTTTGTCTGCGGCCGCCACGATTGCTTTTACAACGGGAACGCTCGGAGCAGCGCCCCAGTGATTGATCGCCATCGGCAGTTGCCCAACGTTAAGCACGTAGGAATGCTCCTTCTCTCAGTTTGGTCCTTGGTTAGGAGTCATCTGCGGCGATTGAATGAAATACGTTCGAGATACAGAATGCGAAGAACTCTCGTCTGCGTTGCAATATCCATCGCCGGTTTCTGTGTCCCTGCTGTGAACGCTCAAAGCTCATTGAGCGTCGGCCGTAATGCGCCGGAGGCGACGGTGGATGCCCGGCCTCGGATTGGACTCGCCCTGGAAGGAGGAGGAGCTCTCGGAATCGCTCACATCGGTGTTCTCATGTGGCTCCATGAGCATCGCATCCCGGTCGATGAAATCGCAGGGACAAGCATGGGAGCCCTCGTTGGTTCCCTGGCCGCCTCGGGGCACTCCTCCGAAGAGATTCAACACCTGGTAGCCGATACAAACTTCGACGGTCTCTTCACATTGAAGCCCTCTATGAGCGATCTCAGCTTCAGGAGGCGAGCGGACCAAAATGAGTTGCCCCAGGCTATATCGATAGGTCTGCGTCACGGGACGCCGTCGATCGGAAACGCTCTAATAGCGGACGGTGAATTGAACGCATTTCTTGCTAGGCAACTGAGTGCCTACAACAGCGAGAATCTGAACTTCGATGCATTGCCCATTCCGTTTCGATGCGTTGCGACAAATCTAACGACATTGCAGCCCGCGGTGTTTCGGTCGGGTTCCCTGCCATTTGCCGTACGCGCCTCCATCTCGATTCCAGGAGTATTCCCACCTGTGCAAAGGGGCCAGGATACTTTGGTCGACGGAGCGATTATGGATAATCTGCCTACAGATGTGCTCCGTAGCGAGCTCCATGCTCAGATCGTCATTTCTGTGTATCTCGGTGATTCACCACTTTCACAGCAGGATGCGACTTCTCTGGTCGGAATTTTCGCGCGCACGCTGTCGGCCGGGACTAGCCGGAATGTGCAACTGAATCGTTCTTCCGCAGATATTGAGATCGCCCCCCTGGTGGATGACTTCTCGGTGACGGATTACACCAAGGCAAAAGCTCTCATCAAGGCTGGCTACGATGCCGCTGAAACGCAAAGAACCAAATTACTTCCATTAGCAATATCTGAGTCTGATTGGCAGGCTTATGAAACTTTACTAACGGGAAGGCTAAGGCGTCCGCCAACTGACATCAGGGTAACGACCGCGTCCGGCCCAGACCCATCAGTGTCTTCGCATGTGGCCGCGGTTGGGAAGCGGTTACAAGATCGTCCCTTTAAACCAGAACGGGCGGAATCCGTTGTCTCGACGGTGAGAGGTAATGGTGCCCTGGATGCATATTATGAAACCTTCCAGAGCTCGGCCGCAGGGCCGAACTCTGACGGTAAAGCGGCCAGCGTGCCCGATGACGGAGTCAAAATCTATTGGGACAAAAAGGCAGATGGGCCGCCCTACCTGTTATTGGGTACAGAAGTTGTGGCGTCTACTTCGAACGTTACAAGCAGCATTTTCGACTTTCGATTCGTCGATCAAAACTTCGGCAGCTACGGCTCGGAACTACGCTCGGATGTCCGTATCGGATATCTCACGCAAGCGGGCACCGAATACTATCGGCCGCTGGGTGCGTCGAGGTTCTTCATTCAGCCTAGCGTGCAGATTCTCCGGGAGCCTGTGTACCTCTGGGAGGACCAGAAACGAGTGTCGGAGCGATTCCTTCAGCACGCGGGTGGCGGTTTTGATCTCGGTCTGGCGGTCAGCCAAAACTTGCAGGCATCGCTAGAGTATCGGGCATCGACAATTCGGTGGAAACTTGTCAGCGGAGCGGACTCGAGCCCCACACCGCAGCTTTCGGGACGTGTAGAGAGTGCAGCAGCGCACTTTGTCTACACCTCAAGAACTGCAGCAATTGCATCGCCCCACGGCACCCAGATCGATTTCACGGTCGGGCATCTTTTCGACACCTCAGCAAGTGCAGATGCACCGTCTGCCAAGCTGAATGCAAGACGATCGTTTACCTTTGCGCGGAACAATCTCATTAGTCTTTCGACCGAGGTGAACACATACTTTCGAAACACTGTAGCCGACCCGCTGCGATTCACGCTTGGCGGTCCCTTGCGTCTCTACGCATCCTCTGTCGACGAATATCGCGGCACCGACACCGAACTCGCACGCGCAATTTACCTGCGGCGCATCGCCTCGCTCCCAACTGGTATTGGCCAAGGGATTTATCTCACGGGAGGATACGAGCAAGGCAATGTATGGTCACCCGAGCACCCGGCTATTTTCCGACAGGATGCATTTGGAGGAGTCCTATTGAGCACGCCTGTCGGCGCAATCACATTCGGTGGTGCGATAGGCGATGCAAGCCACCGCAAGGTTTTCTTTACTTTTGGCAAACTATTTTAGGCGGTGCGTGGAAAGGAAGTTCTATTGAGCATGAATCCAGCAGCGATGAGTGCGGTGGCTGTCTTCGGAGGGGCGGCTATAGGATCACTCTCCCCGGTTCTCAGCAATTACGTCCTGCAACGGCGAGTTGCGCGTAGAGATTTAATCAACCGTGAAATCGCAGAGAGGCAAAGACTGTATTCCGACTTCATTTCCGAAGGGACGCGCCTTCATGCCGATGCGATGACCAATAACACGTTCGATCTTAACGAGTTGGTGAGTCTGTACGCCTTGACGAGCCGCATACGGCTGGTCTCCCAGGAAGAGGTGGTGCATGCAGCGGAAGAGATAGTCAGGAACATCGTGCAGCGGTATGGCGAAATCAACGTGACACTCGAAGACTTGAGGGAGGCAGCCCTCGCTGCCAAAGCCGATCCTCTTAAGCGGTT
>JBEKGF010000172.1:0-3091 GCA_050012935.1 Edaphobacter sp.
TCCTTCAGTTCCACTGTGTGCTGCCATCCAGATAATCCGCGCTCCTGAAGCGGTGTTTCGCAAACTACGGGATTAGTAATGATAAAGTCGGCTAATGAGATGGTCCGCCGCTGTAAGTCTCCGCTAAGGCGGAGGATGGTAGCAGCGGTTTCAGAGGAGGATCATCGACATGCAGATTCGTTCGGTAGGCATTGACCTTGGCAAGACGACTTTTCACCTTGTTGCACTGGGAGCATCGGGCAAGGTGCTGGTGAAGAAGAAGTTCACGCAGAAGCAGCTGCTGGTGTTCACGGCGAACATGGAGACGTCGCTGATTGGTCTCGAAGCCTGTTCCGGAGCGCATTTTCTCGGACGAGCTTTGAGGCAGCAAGGCCATGATGTGCGACTGATTGCAGCGCAGTTCGTGAAGCCATTTGTGAAGTCCAACAAGAACGACTTCGTTGACGCGGAGGCCATCGCCGAAGCCGTCGAACGCAAGAACATGCGTTTCGTTCCGATCAAGACCGACGACCAGCTCGACCTGCAGGCGATGCATCGGATTCGTGACCGGCTGGTCTCGCGGCGCACTGCGGTCATCAACCAGATACGCGCGTTTCTCCTGGAGCGTGGCATGGTCTTTGCTCAGAAGCCGGCCAAGTTGAAGGCTGCTATGGCTGACGTTCTCGAGAACGCGGAAAACGCACTGACGCCGATGATGCGCAACATGATTGGCATTTTGTGGGACGAGTGGAAGACGGTCGAGCATCAGATCGACGAACTGACCGACAGACTCGAACAGATCGCTGCCAGTGATGCAGGTTGCTGCCGCATCCGGCAGATCCCAGGCATCGGTCCTATCGTCGCGACGGCCATCGTTGCTGCCATCGGCAACGGCGCTGCGTTCCGCAAGGGCCGAGACTTCGCAGCCTGGCTCGGCCTCGTCCCACGGCAGTATTCGACCGGTGGCAAGACCAGACTGCTGGGCATCAGCAAGCGCGGCAACATCTACCTGCGTAAGATCCTGATCCACGGCGCACGCGCTGCCGCCATGCGCATAAAACGAGATCGTTTCGCGATCGGAGGATGGATGAACGCGCTGGAAGCGCGAGCGCCGCGCAACGTACTGGTCGTGGCCATGGCCAACAAGCTCGCCCGTATCGCATGGGCCGTGCTCTCCACCGGAAAAGACTATCGGCCTGGAGTGATCGTGGCCGCGGCATGAGATAGAGCGGAAAAGACGCCTGCGGCTTGGAAGCGCTACGCGCTCCCACTTTCCCACTCTACGACTACGACGACTTTTCCCACCAAGGTCTGCACAGGAACAGTAAGGACGAAAGAACAGTCAAAAACGGCGTCTCTGAAACCTGTTTCCGATAATGGTCTTCAACGACCGCTCGGCTTGTTAGGACAGATACGCAGCGGAACTCATCCTGGCCAGGAGCACATGACTCCACCAAAGGCCGAATACATTGCCGCAGACTTGTCTCTCGAACGAACTAATCCTTGCAGTCGCGCGGCGGACCATACATTGTCGGAACATGGAGCAACTCGCAGGCCTCGATCCCCTGACTCAACTCTCCAACCGGCGCTCCTTTGACGTTCGCCTCCATGCGGAGCGCGAGCGTTGTATCCGCGACCAGACCTGTCTCACCGTCCTCATCATCGATGTCGACGATTTCAAGTCCTATAACGATCGGTTTGGACACCCAACCGGCGACGCCTTGCTGAAAGCAGTTAGCAATGCACTACGCAAAGCGGCTCATCGAGCCACCGACCTTGCTCCCCGCTTCGGCGGCGAAGAATTTGCCATCGTACTTCCGAACACCGACTCTGCCGCCGCCTATCTAGTCGCGGAGCATCTGCGAGAGACCATCGGCGCCATGCGCATCAGCGACGACAACGGCGAGCTTCCGCAGATCACCATCAGCATCGGAGTCGCTACCTCCTGGCCACTGCCAAACGGGGATCCAAATCAACTGATGCACGGAGCCGACCACGCACTCTACATGGCCAAGAACTCCGGCCGCAACAAAATATGGGTGTGGATCGAGGAGAGCGAGCCCTAGGGAAGCTCTGATTAAGTCAGACGAAGGGTAGGTCACGGCTTCACAGGCTGCGGGTACGTTTCGAGGACTGAATCAGAATTTCCCTAACCCAAAAAATAACCGGGCGGCAAGTCAGGCCCATGAGGGACGGCAGGAGGGGGAGGTTTCTGCGGGAGTACGTGCGGCTTGCTCATGTGCGCCATACCTCACCTCATCGCCATATTCTGCGTACCCGGCAACATCTGTCTGCCCTGTTTTGCTCAACGGTTTCTCTCCACCGTTTCGCTCAACATAGCGGCGGACATTCTTTCCGTTGATAAGACAAACCCGGTCGTCGCCCGATATCCCGCATCTAAAATCCCCATGTGTCCGATGAACCAGCCCCCAGAGCAGGACCCCCGCGTCTACTTCGCCGCCGAACGCACCTTCCTCGCCTGGATCCGCACCGGCCTCGGCCTCATGGGTGTCGGTTTTGCCGTCAGCCGCTTCGGCCTCTTCCTCCGCGAGTTCGGCCTCACCCAACACCAACTCACCCAAACCTCCACCACGCACTCCGTCATCGCAGGCGTGATTCTGGTCGTCCTCGGTGTCATCATCAACATCACCGCCACCATCAATCATCTGGTCCTCATAAGAAAACTAGCCGCGGGCACCTGGCAGCCCGGCCAACCTTCAAAGACCGCCGTCACTCTCGCGCTCATGCTCGCGGCCCTCGGCATCGCCATGGCCATCTACCTCATCCGCTTCCGCTAACTCGAACCGCAAGGGTCTCGCCGATAAACCGGGTGCCCCATCCTCGACATGCGGTCCCATCGCGTGGCAGGGTGGGGTATCGCGCGTTAAGACGCGCGACCACCCCCGCCCATCTCCAACTCACCCCAACTCTCTGTCATCCTGAGCGAAGCGTAGCGAAGTCGAAGGACCCGCCACCAAGCAAGGACCACCCAAACTTCAATCGGTTTTCAACCACGAATCCAAGACTCGCTCCCGCAGTCCCTACCGCGCCCGCGGATGCGTCTCGTCATACACCCTCTGCACCTGCCCCACCGTCAACTGCGTATACCGCT
>JBEKGF010000173.1:0-3015 GCA_050012935.1 Edaphobacter sp.
GGACTGCTCTCCATTTATAAGGATGGGAAACTCTTCAGGAAACAGGTGGGCGTCTGCTGTCGGCGCATGGGGCAGCGTGCCTTCGCTCAGGCCGAGGGCCTGAGTGAAGAAGCTGACCTTTGCATCGACGGAATCGAGGAGCCTGTCGCCGAGATGGTCGAGGACGAAGTCCAGGACCATGAGGCGGGACTTGATCTGGGCGTCACCTTTCAGTCGGCGGTGCTGCGAAGCAGCCAGCCCGACAGCCGAATACACCTCTCTGGCAGTGAGGTGATACACAAAGCGAGCCTGTCCGCAGGCGATGCTTTGGAGATGGCCAAGCGCGGCGGCTTTGCGGAGGAACTGCGCGGCGATAGCACCGCGCTCCCGCTGGATGAAGCGGTCATATTGCCGGCGCAGAAAGTAGCCGGAGTGTAGCGCGACCAGGTACAGGAACGCGGCCTCGCGTTCCGTGTACCCCACGGACTCCAGCACTGGGACGGGATCGTAAGGGAGTGTCATAGGTCGAGAACGTCCCGCATCATGTCGTGTTCGTCTTCGATCTTCGCGGTGATGCTGGCGCGGTCGGCGCCAGCGGCGAAGGCGCGGAAGCCGGCCTGCGCTTTGGCGCGGAGTTGGCCGGGCCGGTAGGCGGCGGTCAACACTTCGATATCTTCGTGGCCGGTGCGTGATCCCTGGTCCTGATCGTTGTCCAGCTTGCGGTCGAACTCGATCCGCGCGTCAGGAATCTGAATGCGGCCATCGACGAAAGGCAGTTCCTGCTGCTTGGCGACCTGCTCCTTTATCTCTCCCATGCCGCGCGTTGGATCGGCCTTACGTTCCGCATGAATGGCCTTTTGGACATCGGACTTGATCTCGAAATCGAGCTTGACCCGAAGATTTGTACCACCCTGATCGGTTATCTTCTCCGCCTGTTTCCGGTAGGCGCGATAGATCAGTGAGTCATGCTCCATCTCGCGCGGCTTCACGAATTCCGCATACACTGTCTGCCCTGCCGGGACCTCGCCACTTTTGCGCAGCCACGCGCGACCGTCTTTGGTCAGCGTGGCGACTTCGATGCGATCGATGTGACGGCGTTTCCCGTCGCGGCGAAGATTGATATGCCGGGTCGTTACCAGACCGTTGGAGCGCAGATAGCTCAGGTCCTCGCGCAGCTTGCGCTCTTTGCCGTCGTAGACCGCATCGGCGAGGTCGCCGGTGCGGATGATGCGGAAGCGTCCCAGCTCCAGCATTGTCTTACGCTCCTCCGGCCTGAGCTGCATCCCAATGGTCTGCGTGGGGATATGGTTCCGCTGGGTGCGCCGGGAATCATGGGCCTCGCGCGGGTCTCTGACCTCGCGCGGGGCCGGGGCGTCGTGCTTTTTCTGCTGGGGAGCCGAACGGGTACGGCGTGGCGGCTCGTGGTTCAGTCTGTGTTCGCTGGCACGCTCGGAGAGCGCCTTCAGCCGTCGCAGTATGGGGTGCTGCTCCTTCGGGAGATTGCGGTCGGCGGCAGCCGGAGGGCTGGACGCAATCTCGCGACACCGGGGCTGTTCCTGGGGAATGTCGAGTCTCATGCGTCCTCCCCGGTGTCGGCGCGCTCCGCAGGAGCAGGCGCAAACTCAATCGAGCCCTGAGCAGAGGCGGACGGCGTGGCGCGCTTCCTGGCGCGCTCACCAGCCCGAACAGGCGCAACGGTTTCGGTAGAAACCGGCGCGGGCTTCGGGCGGTGACCGACGACACGACGAACGTCATAGTCGGCTACACGGGTGAAGCGGTTCATCTCTTTTTCGGCGGCCACGCGCATGGCGCGGACCTTGGCGACAAGGTCCGGCGTGCGTTCGAGGTACTGGTCTTCGCTCTGCATCAGCGTTCCTCCTCATCGCCGAACTGCGCGAGTATCTCTTCGGACAGCTCACTTTGCCCGGTGTGTATCTCCTGGTCGAGGTGCCTCAGCTTGCGGCCCGCGTCGCGCAGGAAGAACTTGCGCTCGATCCAGATGGTGAGGCCGAGGATGTTGGCGAAGAGCAGAGCGCAGTAAAGCGCGATGCTCTGGAGACAGGTGTGCAGGATTATGCTGCGCCACGGTACGAGGAAGCGCAGCGTGTGCATCGACCAGAAGCCCAGCGCGAGAAAGATCAGCGTGGCGACGAAGGCAGCATTGGCGATCATGGGGTCCTTTCCGCCGCGAACGGCGCGGCCTTGTCAGAACAAAATGCGGAGAGGCGTTAGCCTCTCCGCGAAAAGAGGCGGGACGGGATTAGCCGTCCTCGCCGAAATCGACCAGTGCGTCGGGCCGATCCAGCCGCTGAATGCGAACAGCATGGACGGCGTAGTTGGATTTGCTGACCGAGTGGGACTCGCCAGCAACCACGACCGTCCGAGGCTGGTCCTGATTGCGCAGCTCGCCTTCGACTTCGAGGTAGTCGCCGCGCCTCATGCCCCGTACCATTCCGCAGAAGAACGGGCCGGGGCAGATGATGCGATGCCAGTCGGTGCGCGGATGCCATTCGTTTGCTCCGAGATCCCACACGCCGGAGACGGTCGCCAGCAGCAGGACTGCGTAGGCATCCTCGGTGATGCCATCGGACGCGGGAGCTTCGGCGTTGCTGCCAAGAAAACCTCTGAGGGTGACGGTGTTCTCAAAAAGAGTCGTCATGATTGCACCTCCCGAGGGAGGACAACGCGGTCTAAGCCGCGTCGTCCTCCGTGATGGGATCAGCATCGGGATTCTCCGTGCCTTGTGATGCGGGCTGCGCCAGCTTCTTGACGATGCTGGCGCGCACCTCCCAACCCCGGCGTTTGACCGTGGTCTTCTTCTTGCCCTCGCCGACCTCGACGTCGAACTCCGTGCTGCGCAGCTCGCCTTCGATCTCCACGTAGTCGCCCTTCTTCAGGTTCTTCGCGTAGTCGGCGGGCTTGCCGAAGGCGACGATGCGGTGCCATTCGGTGTGGTTCACCCACTCGTTCGTCTGCTTGTCCTTGTAGCCGGACTTGGTGGAAAGCGAGAGGACGGTAAAGGTCTTCTGCTGTTTG
>JBEKGF010000174.1:0-2957 GCA_050012935.1 Edaphobacter sp.
TCAGGGAATAGAGAAACCCGCCGCCGCTCGCTACGGCCAGATCGAGGAGCGCGGAGCCAGGGATACTGGCGGCTTCGCCCGTTCCGATTGGAGTTAAAACACCTGCCTTGGAAAGCGAGTAGCCATTGATGATGCCCGCTCCGCCGGTCGCGGCGTAGACGAATCCCTTCGGCGTCACAACTACCCAGCATGCGCCGGAAAAAATAGGAATATTGTCGACTGGCGTGAGTTTGGCATTATCGGCCACCGAGGTTGAGCTGATGGTGGGACCGCCGACAGTAATGAGAAGGCCGTTGGTCGATGATGTCGTGAAGTCGAAGATGCCAGGATATGAGGTGAGAGTAGCCGCGCCCAAGGTGCCGTCTGCATTGACCGGAAACGAGTCAATCAGGCCCGTGGTACGTTCCGAGACTAACAGAACTTTGCCGTCTGCCGAAAACGTAAGCGAACTGCCGCCCGAAAGTTCGGTTGTCAGAAAGCCGGTAGCGTTCGGAATTCGAACCAGACGGCCGTTTTCCATGTTGAAACCAACGACGTTACTGTTTCCCGACGCATTGAGGACGTATACAAGGTTGCCAAACTGTGCGATCGCATCGGGGAAAGCACCACCAGTGGATTCGATACCGGTCGGTATCAGCAATGCGCCAAACACTGCAAAGGACGAAATAGTGCCGCTCGCTGCATTGACTGCCAGCAGATAGCGGGAATCTGAGGTAAGCAAGAGCGAATTCTGAGAGGCGAGAGGATCAGTTGTACCGCCACTGCCATTTCCGCCAGTGGGCGTCTGTCCTACTTGATAGAGAGAGCCATTCGGATTTCGTACGAATTGCAAAATCTCATTACCAGTGTTACTGTTTGTCATCAAGAACACAGCACCGGTGGTCGTGTTCGTTTCTTGCGCGTTCGACTGGACGGCCCCTGCCAACGAGAGGGCCACCAGAAGCGCGGCTGATTTATAGGCGAAGATTTTAGATATCAACGTTTTCCCTTTCAAAAGTGGAACTAGTGGAAGAACTGAAGTTGCTTCCTATTGTTGGTTTCGGCGAAGGACGTCAAAAGTTACGGTCTGTGCCATAGAAGAACTCGGCTAATTTCTGGCACAGCGACGAACAGATGTGCGTGCTTTACGGGCCACCGTTCGGGTCGTAAATCGGCATGGTGGTTTCCGCCCAATCGACGAACAGCTTTTCGCCGGCCCCTGTGTTCCTGGCGCGGCACCACCCTGTTTGCGGCGCCAGCACTTGTACAGCTCGCAAAAACGCGAGTAGCGATAGCCATCCGGGTTGGCCTGCCGGTACTCTTCCCAAAGCAACTGCTGAGTCAGGTGCAGCAGAAGATTCCGGCCGCGTCTCATTGACCGAGCAATGCCTGAATCTCGGCTTCGTAATCACGCCTGGCAACAAGGCCGAGATGGATGAAAGCGATTCTTCCTTCGCGATCAATCAGGAATGTCGAAGGAAGGGAATCGAGGCCGCCGTAGAGTTCCGCCAGGCGATCGTCGCCGACCATCACCGGACAGTTGATCCCCGTCTGGCTCAGAAAGGGCTTGACGGCCTTCCAACCATCTTCATCCATCGAGATACCCAGGGTCATGAAGCCCCGATCCTTGTAGGCCTTCTCGAACTGTATGAACCATGGGATTTCGATCTTGCACGGGCCGCACCACGTGTCCCAGAAATTCAACAGAACTACTTTGCCTTTGTAATCGGAGAGCTTGACCGAGGCCCCGTTGGCATCCGTGAGGGTGAAGTCCGGAGCGGCTTTGCGGCTCATATCCGACGATGACGCCGCCCGCACTGGAGATGATGGCGCGCAACCTGTCAGCAGCGCTTATGCAAAAACGATTGGGGCGAGTACTGTCAGTGAGGAGGGTGGCGTCATGGCCGAAAGCTACTTACATCTTTCTTTCGTTGGAGTGAACCACGGAGTCACGCGCGGCGGCAGTCGCTCGGTTTTTACTGAACGGGAAGCGTGACATTGGCCTGCCTGCGTGCCTTTCCAACTGTCAGGATCACCTCGGCAACGGTATTTTCTGCAATGCGGTCATTGCGCCACTCTTTTGCGAGTGGGTTGTACGATTGGCGCCGTTTCCAGCAAATTGCGCAACCGTACGTATGCCCGGTGGGCCTTCTGCTTGACGGCGCCGACCGTCGAAGAGGTGGCGCGAGCAACCTCTTCGATACTCAAGTCATTCACCTTGAGCATCGTCAACACCTCACGCTGGCTCTTCGGCAGCGCCGCCACCAGGTCCTCGAACGTTGGAAGATTGCTGTCCTCTCGCTTGTTTGCCGGACGTTCAGTCAACACCTTGGCTCCTGTCTCGTGCGATGCGATGCGCGACCGTTTGCGATAGTAGTCTACCCGCACGCCCAAAGCTATCGCATACACCCAAGGCAGCAGGGGCTCACTCGGACGATAAGTGTGCCGCGCTTGGTGAATGCGTAACCACAAATCCTGTAGCATGTCTTCCCCTTCAGTTTTGTTGCCCGGTCGGCTGGAAAAAAACCGGTAGAACTTTGGGCCGAGCAAGTCCACCAGAGCCGCTGCAGCCATAGGATCTGCTTGTTGATACTGACTCATTAGGCGCTCCATGTTGTGGCCCGCTGACTTGGAAGCGCTATTGGCAGTCTGCATGGTCCTGGCCGGATTCGAAGTCTTCGCCTATTGCGACAATTTTCTCTTCCTTGAGCCCTGCAATCTGGGCTTCCAGAGCTTCAAAGGATCGGCTACCCGTCGAGCGGGATCGCCGCCGAATAGGCCATCTAAGGATACGAATCGCGCGGCGGCTGTTGATCGACGTGATATGCGCGATAGGTTCCTGAGTGCCGCTTCAGCATCTAGTACCTAATTGCATAAATCAGCGTATTTAGGCTTGGGGGCCGTTGGATGAACCACGGCCTTGGTCCATTCGAACGGCGCTGCATTCTTGTTGTAGGCCTTCACAAACTTATCAATCG
>JBEKGF010000175.1:0-2898 GCA_050012935.1 Edaphobacter sp.
CGGCTTCGGGTTTCGCCATGGGCACCGGACAGATCGCAGGGACGATCTCCGACAACACCGTGTTCCAGGTTGGTGCGCGCTACACGATCGGCCCGTGGAAGCTGTTCGGCGGCTATGAGTGGATTCAGTTCTCCAACCCGCAAAACCCGCTGGCGGCTAACTCTAACGTTGCGGGTGGTTTCATCCTTGTCGCTCCGAACAACACCAACTTCACCAACGACAAGATCCTTCAGACGGCGTGGGTTGGCGTGAGGTACTCGATCACACCGGCCCTCGACATCACCGGTGCCTATTACCACCAGTGGCAGAACAGCTTCGGTGGCGCGGCTGACGGAAGTGTAGCCGGATTCGGGGCAGTTGCCGGTTGTGAGGACGCGCGGTCCTCCAAGTGCTCCGGTACGTTGGACGCAGTCTCGCTGGTGGTTGATTGGCGCTTCGCCCGTCACATGGATATGTACGCCGGTATTATGTACTCGCAGGTCACCGGTGGCCTCGCCAACAACTTCATTGTCAACAGTGCCGGTACGACCGTCCAGAGCGTTGGTGGCAATAAGTCTTCCAACTACGATCCAGGTATTGGTCTCCGCTACCAGTTCTAAGTTAGAACTCGTAGACCTGATCGTAGGTTAACTACTTGGGGGAAGCGGAATTTCCGCTTCCCCCTTTTCGTTTGAGCTGATGTTGTCAACGCTCTCGCTTGCCCTTTCCGGCCCAACGATCGCTAAAGCGTTTTCAAGCGAAGTGGATGCCGGTTCGCGTGAAGAAAACGCGTCAAAACAAGAATCTAGAGCTTCGGTTCTGATTCAATCAGAACCGAATAGGCTCTAGCGGGAATAAAGCCCGGAAAGTCCGAGTCTCCCTTGTGCGGCGCGATCCTGCGCCATCTGGAGCCTGCCTGGCTCCATAGGGAGAATATGACATGGCTAAAAAGGGCCTTGACGATCAGGAAAAGGGATTGGGCCGCCGCGAAGTGCTGGAATGCATGGTCTGGGCGGGAACCGGTGTTCTCTGGACCATCAGCGGCGGTGTTCCCCACTCTGTCGGGCTGATCGGCGAAGCGGCAGCCGCCGAGCCCGCCAGCGGTTTCACCTTTCTGCAAATGAGCGACAGCCACATCGGCTTCGACAAGGCTGCCAATCCGGACGCGTTGGGCACGCTGCGGGAGGCGGTTGCCAAAGTGAAGGCGATGCCGGCCAAGCCGGCCTTCATCATCCACACCGGCGACATCACCCATCTCTCCAAGCCCGCCGAGTTCGACAACGCCGACAAGGTATTCGGCGAGACCGGCGTGCAGATGCACTGGGTTCCCGGCGAGCACGACATCATCGATGAGGATCGCGGCAAGGCGTATCTCGATCGTTACGGCAAGGGCTCAAAAGGCGCGGGCTGGTATAGCTTCGACGATCACGGTGTCCACTTCATCGGCCTCGTCAACGTCGTCGATCTGAAGGGCGGCGGCCTGGGCAACCTCGGCGCCGAGCAGCTCGCGTGGCTCGAGGCCGACCTGAAGGATAGATCGAGCAGCACGCCGATCGTCGTGTTCGCTCATATCCCGATGCAGATCGTTTACAAGGAATGGGGTTGGGGTACGGAAGACGGCACGCGCGCACTCGATCTCCTGAAGCGCTTCGGCTCCGTTACCGTGCTGAACGGCCACATCCATCAGTTGGTCCAGAAGGTCGAAGGCAACATGACCTTCCACACCGCGATGTCGACGGCGTTCCCGCAGCCGGCCCCCGGCAGTGCACCTTCGCCGGGACCGATGGTCGTTCCCGCCGATCAACTCCGCAGCAAACTTGGACTGTCCACGGTCACAGTCATGCAAGGCAACAAGCCGCTCGCTTTCGTCGACAAGACGCTGGCCAGTTAATCGAGGTCCGCCATGCAAACTTTGATAAGCCGTCTGCGCCTGGGTCGCGCTGTCGTCGTTGCGATGCTCGTGGGCCCGTTCGTCGGCGCATTAGTGGCGTACGGCGCCGTCGCGGCAGAGGAGGCCGATGTCGTTACGATCGACAACTTCACCTTCACACAGCCGGAGCTGACCGTTGCGGTCGGCACGACGGTGAAGTGGGTCAATCATGACGACATCCCGCATAACGTAATCAACAAGGACAGGGTCTTCCGGTCCAAGGCGCTCGACACCGACGACTCGTATTCCTTTACGTTCGCCAGCGCTGGCACCTACGATTATTTCTGCGGCCTGCATCCCCACATGCAGGGAAAGATCATCGTGAAGTAATCACGTCATGACTAGAGGAGCTCTGGATTTGACATTCGCATTCGAGACTCGCGATGGGACGGGTAGCGAATGTCAAATCCGCTCCACCAGGACACACCGGACAGGTTTCCGGTGTACCGAACCTGAAAACGACATGCTAAAAGACCGGCTGGAAGGCCCGGATCGAGTGTCTGGCCATCAGCAAACGTCGGTCTCCGTAGTGCAAAACAAGGACGAAAGAAACGCGTTTGATGAAGTCTTTCTGCCGTATTTGCCGGAGGCATACCGTCTCGCGCAGTGGCTTGCCGGCAATGCATCGGATGCGGAAGATATTGTGCAGGAAGCCGCGATACGGGCGTTTCGGGGCATCAAGGGTTTCGGCGCCGTCAACCCCCGCGCCTGGTCCCTCACCATCGTGCGCAACACGGCTCTGAGCTGGCTGACCAAGAACAGGCCACGGACGGTCACGTATATCGACGACCTCAATGTGGCGGAGCAACAGGAACTTGAATATGAGGGGTTGCACGGAACGAAAATAGAGACGCCGGAGGAAGCCGCGCTTCTCAAGGCAGATGCCGAGGAGATCCAGAAGGCCCTGGCGCAATTGCCGGCGCAGTTTCGTGAAGTGATCGTCTTGCGGGAAATCAATCAGATGAATTATCGCGATATTGCCGAGATCA
>JBEKGF010000176.1:0-2894 GCA_050012935.1 Edaphobacter sp.
TTGCCAGAATAATGGTCACGGTCCATCCGTGTGGACATGAACAATAAGGTATGGTGGAGGCGGCGGGAGTCGAACCCGAAAAATCGACGATTTCTCAGTAACTTGCTGATTCTAAAGGCGGCTAAAATCGCTAAAATGGCCCAAAAAGCCGATCGGCGGTACAAATTTGCCACAGGGTTTTTTCGCCCTATTTTCACTGTGGCCTGTGACAAGTTCCACCATATCCCGTAATCCTTCCATTTGGTTGTCGCGGCGGGTTCTCCGCCGCCTTCACTATAGTCTCGTCAGATATGTTTTTGCTAAGTCTCCCCGGAGAGTTGGCGTGAAGAGTACCGTTGTCAAGTTTTCTCGCAAAAAAACGTGACGCCAGCGGCATCATGGCTGCACTTCCAGTGAGAGAGCTGGGAAAGAGAACTTAAGGCCCCCAACAGTAAGACGCGCGGCAGTATCGCCATAGCGGCTTGCGGCCTGCGCATGATCCGGTCGGGAAGAGAGCTTCTCCCATACCTTTGAGAGAGAAGGGGAAGATTGTTCCCACAGCTCCTCGAAGGCGCGTTCCAGCGCGAGAGGGACAGCAAGCTCTCCAAGAAAGCCGGTTTGCTCGGCACCCCTGCAGATGACCACCGCCTCTACCCTGTCGATCGGCAGATCATCATCCTTGAGTTCGAGGACCCTGCGAAGAAGAGCATGGTCCTTGCGGAACGCGTCTCTTGCTGCAACCGCTTGCCTCACGCCTTCGCTCAATTGTTCATCGTTGGAACTGGACTCGGATACTGTTTCAGGGGCGATCAACCATTTGTGTTGAATCACGAGCACGAATCCCGAGGCGCGGTCATAGACAAGAAGATCCGCATCGGTGACACCCTTGATGATTACGGTTGGCTTGACGGCAAAGCTCACGAAAGGAAAGAGGCTGCTGAGATGCGCCAATGCAATCTTTTCCTTCACGTTTTTTACATTTTCGTAGAACGGCCGCAGATTCGGATGTCGGTTGAGTAGCTTTTGAAGGTTGCGCTCGACATTGTTATGGCTAACGAGGTTCATTGCCACAGCGAGGTTGCCGGGTAGAATCTCGATCAACGGCTGGATCGGTACGCTCGGCTCCGACACTTTGGGGTCGAACGTATACCACCACAGCAGTTCCGAAGCCGCACCGGCACCAATACCGGCGACATCCTGAATCAATTCCCCCTACTCTTCCCGGCTTCTGACAGCGACGATACTGCCTCGCGGCCGCTTCGTTGCTTCACCCTGGGCGACGATCAGGTGCGCCATCTCGTGAATGCTCGCCAGCACCGTCACAGCGCTCCAGAACTTGCGCACATCACCAAATGTCACGTTGCCAATGGAAAGATCCCGAGGAAACTCCCAGCGCCGAGCCTTCACCAATGTCTCGGTCCACTTTCTAACTACGGCCAGCAGCGCTGGGGTAAACCGATAGGAAATGGCATCTGGATCGACAAAGAGGATTGTCCGTTCGAGTTCTTGTCGCGCCTCTTGGGCAAGCTGAACGACGACGGCTTTGTCCGCCTCAGTGGCCCACTCGATGTTTGAATCTCTTTCGTGGCTGCGCAGCAAGGTATCCGCAGCGCTCTCATCACCCGAGGCATAGGGGCCGTACCAAAATAATATTTACAATATAGGTACCTGCAGAGTAATTAGTTGAGAACATATCTGCCAACTTATGGCAATCTGCGGTGTGCGAGACTATTCTGGTATGGCCACAGATCGATCGCTGTCAGAGTCGGATAAGTGCTGGCTGCGGGTGCTCAGTACTTTGAATGAGCGCCAGGCACGGCTGTTTGCAGGTCAACGTGCTCTGGAACTGGGAAGAGGCGGGATCAGTCGGGTTTCGCAGTTGACCGGTATGTCGCGGCCCACCATTTACAGCGGCATTGAGGAACTGCGCAGCCAGAAGAAGTGGAAGCCCTCTCCAGCCACGGCGCGGATTCGCAGGGTTGGGGGAGGGCGAAAGGCGCTGACGGAGACCGACCCGGATATTCCGCGACTGCTGGAGCAGATTCTTGAACAGAACACAGCCGGAGATCCCATGAGCGAGCTGAAGTGGACCAACAAGTCGACGCATACGATTGCCGAGCAGTTGACCCGTTTCGGACACCCCGTCAGTGCGATGACTGTATGGCGCTCGATGGAAGCGATGGGCTATTCGCTGCAGGGCAATGTAAAGAGCATCGAGGGCAAACAGCACCCGGACAGGGATGTGCAATTCCGCTACATCAACCGGCAGGCAAAGGACTTCCGGCAAAGCGGGGATCCAGTGATCTCAGTGGACTCTAAGAAAAAGGAGCAGGTCGGTCATTTTCGCAACGCCGGGCGGACCTGGCGGAAGAAAGGAGACCCGCAAAAGGTGTTCGACCACGATTTTCCAAGCCTGGGGCAGGGCCGAGCGATTCCCTACGGGACCTACGACGTTGCCGACGACCGCGCGTTAGTCAACGTCGGCATTTCCCACGATACAGCGGAGTTTGCCGTGGCCAGCATTAAGCGGTGGTGGCGCATGCTGGGAAGGAACTATTATCCCAAGGCAAAGCGCCTGCTGATCTGCGCTGATTCCGGCGGCAGTAATGCGAATCGCTCGCGCGGGTGGAAGTTTCATCTGCAGGTGCTTGTTGACGCGATCGGGATTCCAGTCACCGTCTGTCATTATCCACCGGGAACCAGCAAATGGAACAAGGTCGAGCATCGCCTGTTCTCCCATATCAGTATGAACTGGAGAGGACAACCTCTGGTCAGCTATGAAACTGTGATCAGCCTCATCGCTGGCACCAAAACTCGGAGCGGGCTCGAAGTGAAAGCGATCCTCGACAAGCATATCTACAAAAAGGGACAGAAGATATCTGACAAACAATTAAAAGAACTTAGCCTTCAAGGGC
>JBEKGF010000177.1:0-2627 GCA_050012935.1 Edaphobacter sp.
GACGATCTCTCCGTGCTGGTCCAGGGCGTACCGCGGCAGGATCCCTTCTCGGGGCACCGGTTCGTGTTCCGGAACCGGAAGGCCAAACTCATCAAAATCGTGTTCTGGGATGGCACCGGCCTGCGGCTCTTGCTCAGAAGTCGCCGCGCGTCAATGGCCTGCTGATCGTCGATTTCGTCAACGGATTTTCCGATCCCGCCATTTTCGGCGGCGGCAATATTCCGGCGGCGATCGAAAAGCCGAAGGAGTGGCTGGCGCATGCGCGGCGACAGCAATGGCCGACGCCGTCGGCGGAATAGAAACTAGAAAGCCCCGGCAGCCGTAAGGTCTCGGGCAAAATCCAGGGTCTTACTTTTTATAGATGGACCGACTCGTTAGAGCGCACCCCATGATCGATTTGCCACCGCGAGCGCGCCGCGCTCGTTGGTTTCGAGGGCGATCTTCTGCACCAACATTACATCTCCGGCGACGAGATTGCCCTCTGGCACGAAGCACCAACTGCAAACTGGCTTGCCAATACCGTCGAGTTCCTCAATGTTTGTCTGCGTGCCGTGGTGTATCCGGTACACCCTCGCGCTATCGCTGCCGATGACCTCAAAATACTTATGTTGCTCGTAGCAGGTTAACTGCTCCGGCGAGAGCCAATCCTTCAATAGCTTGAGACCTCGTGCATTGCGTTCGAAACACAATACCGCATATCGCGGGAGCTGAACCCGGCCAAGCCATGCCGCCCCCATCGCCGCCACGATGAAGACCAGATAAGCAAACGACCACACGAGCGCGAACCTCGGGTCCATATTCCAGCTAACCGCCCACCAGGCGAGGATGAAATAGTGTCTCTTCCGCGGCAGGATCGAAATTACGGATAACCCGCTGCTGGCCAGGTCCGGTACGCACCGCTGCTGTGAAACCAGCGCTGGTCAAGTCCATGAACCGCTTCTCCGCCTCCTCGACCGCAGCGCGATCACCGGCGTCAAATGTATGCCGGGTGTCGCCCGAGCGATCCACTACGATCTGGATTGCCATGGGTAACTCCATCTGTTGGCAGGATAAAATCGGCTAAACTCTTGCTTCAAGAGCGCGCGGCCCCGGCTCCGAAAAATCGCCGGTGAACCGCGCGCCGTGTGTGCACTTCCGGTAAAACGGCGCTCTTTGAATTCAGTTCCGCGTCAAAAGGTGATCGAGAGGAATTTGTGATGTCCCCCAAGACCCGCAGACAGCACGGGGCTTCTTTTTTTAACCTCGGAGCAGGGCGCGGCGGATCTCCCGACACGATGGCCCCGGGCCATTAGGCTAACTGGTGCCAACGGCCGCTCTTGCATCTACGTCCCGATCACAGAGAACGGCGGGGTGGTTGACAGCAAGGGTTAAGTGCTCGACCCGGAAGGTGTCCAGTAACCGATCAGGAACGCCATCGTCGCAACGGCGGCGCGGACCATGGTAGGAGCCGTGTTGCGTTGCGGCGAGAAAACCTTCTCGGAAGGGAACATTTGATATTGCTTCTTCGAAAAGCCAGAACCTACTATGATGACCCAGGTCGCTGAGCAGGAGGCAACCATGAATCCAGAAGGAGCAGTTTTTCAACCCGAGCTAATCCAATTGATGAGGTCGGTGCTCGATGAGGCCACACTGACGATACCCGAGCCGAAGCGCACGTCGGCCATGAAAGCCGAAATCGCATCTCACATTCTTGCATGCGCCGCGAAGGGCGAGCGAGACCCGACAGCGCTAAAAATGGCCGCACTTTTATCCGTCGTGGAATGCACGCATTATTCGCACGACATCTCTGCGGAGCGAAGAGCAGTTTAGCGGCCGCGATGCTCAAGGGCTAACACTTTTCCACTGTCGCCTGCCGCAATATGGCCACCCCAGTTTGGGCCATGCCATCCGTCTGGAGATGGGCATGAAGGATATGACGTGATGCGCCGCACATTGCCTCTCGCTGCGTTGACAGCCTTTGCCGTGTCGGTAGCGTCCGCTCACGCATTAGACTCGACAGTTATCAAGATGTCATCGATGTCACCGGACGCGCTCTGGAAAAGAGTCGGCGATTTTTGCGGCATCGGCTCATGGCACCCGGCGGTTGCCAAATGTGTGCTCAGTGCCGATGGCAAACAACGCACACTCTCACTCAAAGGTCGCGGAACGATTGTTGAAGAGCTGGAAGGCTGGGACAACCTCAATCGCAGTTACAGGTATACATTATTATCCGGACTACCCGTCACCAACTATCACTCGACGGTGATCGTGACTGGCGACGCGGGTGGTTCCCTATTGAAATGGATGAGTACCTATGATGCCCAAGGCGCGCCGGACGCCGACGCAAAGAGAGCTATCGACGACATCTACGATGCGGGCGCCAAGGCACTAACTGGCCGCTGATGTCGGCTGCGACTCTGCTCGGACGCGTGGTCATCGCTCACTCTGAGGCCCAACATCGTCATTCATTAACGGACATTCCTCGAAAGCCCCGCTGATCGCCCAGGAACACATCCACCAAAGCGACCGTGATGTCCAAGAAGTGCCAAACTGCGAAATGGCGTCAAGTCCGCGTCATGCCCATTCCTGCACCGTCATCACTTGAGGACGGAAGGCTGGACCAGCGAAGTTGGCTCGGAACTAGCCTC
>JBEKGF010000178.1:0-2623 GCA_050012935.1 Edaphobacter sp.
TAGCGAGCAAAGCTGCCTTGCCGATAACCTCATGAGACGGATGGGCGAGAGGAAGTCTGACAATTCCCTTCTGTAAGTCGATTACGATTAATGCGGGGTGTTTGTCCAGTTGTGAGAGAGGCATAGGAACTCCTTGGTGAGATGGAAGGGGTTGAGTGGAGATGGCTGAGTGGGACTAACCGAACACGCCCCTCGGAAGAGTGCGGTCGAAGAGCGTGAACGCCAGCAGCAACCCGGCTATGCACGCCATCACGATGGCCAAGCTGTGGATGCCACTGTCGCTGGGCTTATGACCAAAGAAGATTCCTAGCAGGCTTGTAGCTGCGATCGCCCCAACGTAGGTGAATGTCCGCTGTAGTCCGGCCGCCGTCCCTATCTCTGCGGCGGGGGCCTGCAGGTAGATCGCGGCTTGGGTCGTGGTCGATGCCATCCCCATCGGTACGCCGAAGAACATCGCAGCGGTTGCCATGAACCAAGCGGGCGTGTCGGCGTGAACGAACATGAGGCACACACATCCCACAATACCGCCGATTGCGGCGATGACGAACGGTGGTCGCAGACCCTTTGTCCGTGCGGCGAGCAACGAACAGATGCCTGCCACGATTGACATCGGCAGCGTCATGAGGCCGGCCGCGCTGGCGGAGTAGTGCGCGCTGCTTTCTAGCCACTGCGCGAAGCCATACAGAATACAGTAGCTGATCGTCAGGAACAGGCCGACCCGCAGGAAGGTGATTGTCAGTGGTACGTTCCTCGCTAGCATGCGCACATCGATGAACGGCTGCCTGCGCTTCAAAGAATGGCCCATGAAGATCGCCCAGAAGGTGGCGGATATCGGCAACATCCACCACAGCGGGTGGTCCAAATTCAACAGGAAGATCATCAGGCATGTGAGCGCCGCTCCGAACAGTACGATGCCCAGCAGATCAACCTCCTGAACCAACTGCCGGACCGTTGCCGCATGCGGGGTATCCTTGGGTACCCAAAGTACTACCAGGCTGGCGGTCAAGAGCGCGAGCGGTACGTTGATCGTAAAGATTGCGTGCCAGCCGAACGAACCCGTTATGAGACCACCCAGCACCGGCCCAAGGGCTGTCGTGGCAATGCCGGCAAAAGACAATACGGCCATGGCCAATCGCGGCGGAGCCATAGCGTGCCGATCCGCCTGGGACCGGAAGATACGCATGGCCGATGGATAGGCGCCGGAGGTGCCGATACCCAGCAGTACGCGGGCCCCCACCAATAACGCCAGTGAGGAGGCGAGCGCGCCGACCACGCCGGCGAGGGCGACTACCCCGAGGGATATTAGATAGGTGCGTCGCGGACCGAACAGGTCGGCCAACCTTCCCATCGTCGGCTGGGCGATCGCGCTGGTCAGGTAAAGTCCGGCAATCAACCAGCCCGTCTGGGCGACGCTCGTATTGAACGCCATTGCGATGGGTGTGAGCGCGGTCGAGATCATTGTGGAGTTGATCGGGTTGAGTGTTGATCCGAGTGCAAGCGGTGCAACGAAACAGAAGCCGAAATGCGACCTCCGCGCTGGAGGCAAGGATGTCTCCATGATGATCCAGAACGCCTACAGGTTGCCGAAACGGCGGATGATGTCCACCGCTGCGAGGAGTGCTTTTTGTTCCCCTCGAGAAAGCTGCGCGATAGCTGCCAGCAGCCATTCGCGCTTGGCCAAGCTGACTTTTTTTCTTGCCTCCCGACCCTCATCAGTGAGCGCGTACAGGATCTGACGCCCGTCCGTAGGGTGTGGCTGGCGGTCGACCAGCCCCTCTTCTTCCATCGCCGCCAGCGTCCCACCCATCGACTGCGGTTTCACCGACTCAGCGCGTGCGAGGTCCGCTGTCGTCAAGGGGCCCGCCTCTTCCAACCTGGCCATGATGGCAACCTGAGACCATGTCAGCTCACGTGTATTAGATACGGCTCGTAGGCGACGAGTCAGCTGGCCTGTTACTGACAACAACTCCGTGACGGCGATTTCAAGATTCTTTCGATTCTCTTTCATGCGGTGTACACTACATCTTAGAAGGGCGCCTTGCCAGTTTTCCTTCTTACATAACGGACCTGTGGGTGGGTGTCGTTTCGGTCAATTCAGAGGCGAGGTAAACCATGTCGCGTAGGGACACTCTGCTCAGCATGAAAGTGTTCCGGCAAGTCGTCGAGTCGGGAAGTTTTGTGGGAGCTGCCGAGCGGTTGAATCTTTCCACCGCGATGACCAGCAAGCAACTGATGTTTCTCGAGAAGCATTTGGGATCCCGCCTGCTCAATCGCAGCAGCCGGCACCTGAGCCTTACCCAGTCCGGCGAACTGTACTTCGAGCGATGCAAGGCCATCCTCGAAGAACTTGAAGAGGCGGAACTGGCGGTCGGGTCCGTGAGCGGTGTGCCCCGAGGGACGCTGCGGGTGACCGCTCCATCCTGGTTTGCTACCCGCGGTGTGGTGGATGTGATTGCCGCCTACCGGCAACTGTATCCGGAAGTCGTGGTGGACATTTCGTTCGAAGATCGCTTCGTGGATCTGATCGAGGAGGGTTACGATCTTGCGCTCCGCGCGACGGGAGACGAGCCTCCGGCCGGGCTGATCGCACGTCCTCTGCGGCCAATGCCGTTCGTCATCGCCG